>NZ_JBQFOA010000007.1:0-180103 GCF_056532975.1 Ruegeria sp. H6 | reverse complement strand
GCATGACCCGGTTTTGATACTCAGCTAAAGGCGCAAGCTTTTCAGGGAACGCACGATAGACGTGGCTCAGGTTTGCGTCTTCGGGCATCGAAGGAAACAAGCGTTTCATTTCGGCTCCTCAGCAATTCAGCGCCTTGCATCCTACTGGAACTTCGGGTTTTCGCAATCAAAGAACTTTCTGCGTGTTGCACTGATGTGTGTGGTTGTCAGCTTTGTCCGCGTAGCTGACCTTGGAATTCGCGTACAAACAGAGGCGATGCTACCGCTTCACCGCAAGAGAAAACCTGCCGACGCTTCAACTTTCGGATTGAGACCTATTGTACGGCCCCGCGCAATACCTAGCTATAGTATGCGGGAGGGAGAAATCCGCCAAATACTTGATTAGTAACACCGCTGCGCACCGAACATAGCTCGGCGCGCGTCGCGAAAGTTGTGCCCGGAGCCGAGGGATAACAAGAGTTAACCGGTACAGGAGACCACTATGGCAGCACTTGAACAGGGAACTTGGGTCATTATCGCAGACGGCGAAAAGGCGTTGGTGATGGAGAATATCACGGATGCGCAGGACCCCAATCTTGTGATCGTATCCGTCGAAGAACAGGACAGCGCGCCGATGAAGCCGTCAGATCGGGCCGGGCGGCGTTATGATACCGGGCCGAACCAGAAATCTGCGGTTTCGGAAGGGTCTTGGAAAACGCATGCAAAATCCCTCTTTGTTCAGGATGTGGCCAACCTTTTGAACAAAAAAGGCCTGAAAGGCGCGTTTCAGCGGCTGGTTTTGGTTGCAAGCCCCCATGTTCTGGGACTATTGCGCCGGCGCTTGCACTCGGAAGTGCTGTCCAAAGTGGTGGCCGAAGTCGACAAGACCCTGACCAACCATCCACTGCACAAGGTCGAGGCGGTGCTGAAAGCCCGCATGGCCAAGCCTGCCTAAACCGAGGCGGCAAATTTGCGGGCGGCACACGCGGCCCGCAGATTCATTTTAGGCCAGAAAACCACGCAGTTCGGCCATTGCCGTTTCGGGGCCGTCGACCCAGGTAATGAAATCGCCCAGCGAAGTATCGGCAAAACCCTGATCGATCACCTGATCCAGCAGGGTTTTCAACCCGTGCCAATAGCCTTCGACATTCATCACCAGAATGGGTTTGTCATGCAGGCCCAACTGGCGCCATGTCAGTGCCTCGAACAGCTCATCCAGCGATCCGGGCCCGCCTGGCAGCACGACCACCGCATCGGCGTTCATGATCATGACCTTTTTGCGCTCGTGCATCGTTTCGGTCACGATAAACCGGGTCAGATCGGTTTTCCCGACTTCGCGTTGCAGCAGATGTACGGGAATGACCCCGAATGTGTCACCTCCGGCGGTCTGCGCGGATCGGGCAACCGCGCCCATCAGGCCCACATCCCCCGCACCGTAGACCAACCGCCAGCCTTCCTTGGCAAGCAGCGCACCGAACCGCTCGGCTGCCTTGGCATAGGCCGGATTCGCGCCATTGCGTGACCCGCAATACACACAGACAGATTTCTGGGACATCAAAGGGGGTCTCCGGGCTTGTGTCAGAGGTTTTGACCCCTGATAGCGGGATTGATAGGTTGGCTCAACCGCCTGATGGAATACCTGCCACTCCGGGTGTTTGCAGGGCGGAGCGAAAGGAAAAGAATGAACGCCAAATCGGGAAGCGGAAGCTCGGGAACCTTTGTCTGGGGGCTGGTTGCGGGTCTCGTCGCCGTGATCGGCGCAGGCGTGATGTACTTTTTTGGGCTTTTCGGTGCGGCGCCGGAACCCGCGCCACAGGCTGAACCGGAAACAGCGGCGGTTGCACCGGCAGAGGAAGCGCCGCAACAGGATCAGGCGGTCGTGACCGAAACGCCAAAAGAGGAGCCTGAGCCGGACGCTGCGCCGGAACCGGCGTCCGAAGATGTTGCGGAAGAACAGGCCTCTGAACCTGAGCCCGAACCCCAGCCCGAATCAGCGCCGGCGATTGCAGCGCCAAACCTGGATCAGATTTTTGTTGAGCCAGACGGCAACGCGGTTTTGTCCGGAACGGCCCACCCGGGCGAACAGGTCAACATCGTTCTGGATGGTGAGACGATCCACAGCTTTACCGTAGACGACAGCGGTCAGTTTGCCGAGTTCGTGTCGATCCCGTTTTCGAATGACGCACGCGGTTTGGTGTTGGAAACTCCGGGCTCGGATCAGCCGATCAAATCGGATGACTATCTGATTGCGGCTTTGCCGGAGCCCGCGCCCGCACCCGAGCCGGAGCCCGAAGCCCCGATTGTGGCTGAGGCTACACAGAACGCACCGGCCCCGGCGACGGATGAGGGGCAGGTCGACGAGGCAGAGATCGCTTCGACCGATACCGAGGCACCAACCGAGACGTCGCGGGCGGATGCGACCCCGCAAGAAGAGATTGCAATCGCGGACCCGGCACCCGAGGCGGAGCAAGTCGAAGAAGAAGCGCCGCAACAGGACAGCGGACAGCAGGTTGCGATCATCCGCTCAGGGGATGAGGGTGTCGAACTTGTACAGCCCCCGGCTGTCAGCACCACACCTCCGGGACAGGTTGCGCTGGACACAATTGGGTATTCCGATCAAGGCGAGGTCGAGCTGACGGGTAGGGCGCAAGACGACTCGTCCGTGCGCCTGTATCTGGACAACACTTTGATTGCTGACCTTGAACCCGAAAGCGACGGCCAGTGGCGCGGTGAGATCGAAGGGATCGATCCAGGCGTCTACACACTGCGCGTGGATGAGGTGTCACCGGAAGGAACGGTGGTCAGCCGTTTGGAAACCCCGTTCAAGCGCGAGCCGATTGAAACGCTGCGGGCGGCTGAGGCGGCGCAATCGAATGGATCAACCACGGATGCGCCGACGATCCGCTCGGTCACCGTGCAAAAGGGCGATACCCTTTGGGCCATATCGCGCGAACGGTTTGGCGACGGGGTGCTGTATGTCAAACTGTTTGAGGCGAACCGCGATGCTATTCGTGATCCCGACCTGATATATCCTGGGCAGATCTTCACGGTACCCCAATAAACTCTTGTCTCTGGCCCGTTTTGGGCCGGGGTTCCCTCTCTGACCGCAGTTAAGGTACGTGATGAGACGATCTTCTCGGACGCAATCGGATGATATTCCAGAACCGGATGAACACCGGTCGGGCTGGCGCACGATCCGCAAGGTGTCGCCATATCTGTGGCCCGATGATGAGCCATGGGTAAAACGCCGCGTTGTCTTTGCCCTGGCGATGCTGGTCCTGGCCAAGCTGATCGCAGTATATACTCCGATCCTCTACAAGGGCGCCGTCGACAGTCTGGCGGGCGAAGGGGTTCCGCCACTTGCCTTGGGCGCCGTCGGGTTGACCGTGGCCTATGGCGTGGCCCGCATGATGACGGTGGGTTTTCAGCAATTGCGCGACGCGCTGTTTGCGCCGGTCGGTCAACGGGCCCTGCGGGCGCTGGCGCTTGAGACCTTTCAGCATATTCACCAGCTATCGATGCGGTATCATGTGACGCGGCGCACCGGTGGCCTCAGCCGGATTATCGAACGGGGCGTCAAAGGGGTCGAGTTTCTGCTGCGGTTCCTGCTGTTTTCCATCGGTCCTTTGATTTTGGAACTGCTGATGGTGGCGATCATCCTGATGTGGCTGTTTGACGTCTGGTATCTGGTCGTCGTGGCCGTGACCATCGCGCTTTACATTTGGTTCACCTTCGCCGTGACCGAGTGGCGCGTGAAACTGCGGCGCGAGATGAACGATCAGGACACCGAGGCCAATCAACGCGCCATCGACAGCCTGTTGAACTTTGAAACGGTCAAATATTTCAATGCCGAAACGCGCGAGGCCGAGCGCTATGACAGTTCGATGAAAGCCTACGCAGGCGCCGCGCTGAAAACGGCCTATTCGCTGGCCTTTCTGAATTTCGGGCAATCCTTGCTGATCACCTGTGGCCTGATCGGTGTCATGGTTCTGGCGGCCATTGGCGTGCAGAACGGCACCCTGACTGTTGGCGATTTCGTCATGGTGAACGCATACATGATCCAGATCACCGTGCCCTTGAACTTCCTTGGCACGGTGTATCGTGAGATCCGGCAATCTCTGGTCGATATGGGGCAGATGTTCGACCTGCTCGAACAACCTGCCGAGGTCAGCGACAAGGCCTGCGCGCCGAACCTCAAGGTCAATGGCGGCGAAATCACGCTAGAAGATGTGCGCTTTGGCTATGAGGCGGACCGCGAAATCCTGCGGGGTGTGTCCCTGACCGTTCCCGCCGGTCAGACGGTTGCCATTGTCGGTGCGACGGGGTCGGGGAAGTCCACCATTGGCCGGTTGCTGTTCCGGTTCTACGACGTGACTGGCGGGGCGCTGAAGATCGACGGGCAGGATGTACGTGATGTCACCCAATCCAGCCTGCATGCGGCCATTGGTGTGGTGCCGCAGGACACGGTGCTGTTCAACGACACGATCCGCTACAACATCGCCTATGGCCGGGATGGCTCAACGCAGGAGGATGTGGAAGCAGCGGCCAAGGCGGCCCAGATTCACGACTTCATCAACAGTTTGCCCGAAGGCTACGACACCACGGTCGGCGAACGGGGGCTGAAACTGTCGGGCGGTGAGAAACAACGCGTCGGCATTGCCCGGACTTTGCTCAAGAACCCGCCGATCCTGCTGCTGGACGAGGCAACCTCGGCCCTCGATACCGATACCGAGCAGGATATCAAAGACGCCCTGGCCCACGCGGGTGAAGGCCGCACAGTCATCACCATCGCACACCGCCTCAGCACAATTGCCGAAGCTGACCAGATCGTCGTGTTGGAGAGTGGTGAGATCATCGAGCAGGGCACGCATGACGAACTGCTCAAAAAACAGGGCCGCTACGCGCAGTTGTGGAGCCGCCAGCAAGCGGACGATCAGGCCGCATGAGTGATTGATGCAAAAAGGGCCGGTCGAACCGGCCCTTCGTTGCTTACTCTGCCGCCTTCAAGGGCGCCCCGGGCGGGTGACCCTGATGATCCGGCGCTGGTTCATCGCCATCAGCCCACATGATCTCGGTCGTTTGCATGTCGCGGGCAGAGCGTCCGATTTTCATGTCCTTCGCGATCTGGCTGCTTCGGCCGGATGTCAGGCGCGCCAGCACTTGGCCCAGCCAGATGGCATAGGTGGTGACCCAGACACGCAGCGCCAGAAACGATGGCGTCACGATCAGTGTCAGGACCGTCGCGATGCCCAACCCGAACACAACTGCCGTCGCCAGCTGTTTCCACCAAAGCGCCGTTGGGCTGTCGATGGAATACCCGCCATTGATGAAATCAAGCGAGAGACCAAACATCATCGGGGTCAGGCCAGCCATGGTGGTCAGCGTGGTCAGCAGAACCGGGCGGATACGGGCCTCGGCGGTGCGGATAATTGCCTCGATCCGCGGCATATAGCGGCTGTATTCCTGATAGGTGTCGATCAGAACAATGTTGTTGTTCACCACGATCCCTGCCAACGCCACAATCCCGGTGCCGGTCATGATGATCGAGAAAGGCTGCTCCATCACCAACATCCCGATCAGCACCCCGGTGGTCGAAAGCACAACCGCCAGAAGCACCAGAACCGAATTGTAGAAGCTGTTGAACTGCGCCAGCAGGATGACGAACATCAACCCCAGCGCACCCAGGAAGGCATTTGCCAGGAACGCACCGGATTCGGCCTGTTCTTCCTGGTCGCCAGTCCATTCCCAACTGATCGTGCCGGGGAAGGGGTCGGTGTTCAGCCACTCGGTCAGCACCGCGATGCGTTCGTTGGGATTGATCAGCCCGAACTGGAGGTCACCTTCATCAAATGCTGTGCGCAGGTCATCGACCGAGCTATCGCCGGTCAGTTGAACCAGCTCAAGGCTCTTGCCATTGGGACCGTCAAAGGTGGCTCCTGCTGGTTCCGAACCTTCGGTCACTTCCCGCAGCAGGGCCAGCCTTTGCTGCGTGCCATCGGGGCCTTCGATGTAAGCTTTGCTGAGGCCGGCCTCAACATCCGCTTTCACGTCGAAATAGCGTTCCTGATCGACGCGGTTGATCTCGGCCAGTTTGGCGACCGGCTGGCGCGTTACGAAATTCGACAGCGGCACCAGCCCATCCGGCGTCCGCACCTTGAGCGTATCGAGGGTGGACAGGACCCGATCTTCATCGGGCAGGCGCACGCGGATCTCGATCTCTTCATCCGTGCTGTCGGGGCGCATTTCGCCCAGCAGGATGCCGCGCGTGACCAGCTGAACCATCGCGCCAACCGTTGCCACGTTTGCACCAAACCGACCAGCCTTGGCGACGTCCACGTCGATCTGCCAGTCGATGCCGGGCAACGGCAGCGAATCTTCAATCTTGATCAAGCCGGGGGTCTGATCAAACACCTCGCGGGCAGAGAGGGTGGCGTTGGTCAGCTCTTCCCAATTGTCGCCTTTGATACGCAGGTGAACGGGCTTGGCCGAGGCGGGGCCCTGTTCCAACGGTTGCAGATCGACGATGATGCCAGGCAATTTTGCCAGTTCTGCGGTCAGCTCGTCCAGCACATAGTTTCCGTCATATTCGGGTGCAATGATCTGGCGATCAAACAGCCCGCCGACAATGGGTTCGGACACGACGGGGCGATCCTCCCACGGGATGATCTCGAACTGGACCCGTCCGACCGTATCGGCCGGTGCTTCGGCACCGCCGGTGTTCTGGTTCAGCCCGCCTTCGCCAGCAAAAGAGAAGACGTTGATCACGGCCGGATGCGCGCCGATTACTTGCTCGGCCGCCAGCACCATCGCATCCTTTTCCATCAGCGACAGATTCCCGCGCGCCCGGACATAGGCGGTGGCCTGTTCCGGCTCGGTCTCGACAAAGAATTCGACGCCGCGGTTGTTGTTGCCGAACGCGGTCATCACGCTGACCACAGCGAAACCAACCGCCAGGATCGACACGATGGGCATGATCGGGTTGCCGACCAGAAACTTCGTGACATAGCCAAAGATCGTATGCTCTCGGGCGGTTTGAACCCGTTCGGCCGGGGCCCGCTCGATCTTGGCGGCGCTAAGGGTGATGGACCCGCCAAACGCCCCCAGCATCAACAGTATCGCACCAAAGATGACGCCGGTAATGCCCGATCCGGGCATCAGATAGCTTGGGTTCACCATCTGCATCGCACCCAGGAACATCAGGTACAGCACAGGCGGCACCATCACCGCACGCACCCACCAGGGTGTTCTGGCACGCAGCCAGTCGGATGTGCGGTCAAAGACCCGGCTGAGGCGCCCGGAAACGCCGCCCATGACCGGCAGGTAGATCAGGGCGACAACCAAAGATGCCGAAAGCACAAAGATCAGCGTGATCGGCAGCATCTTCATGAACTCGCCCGGAACGCCCGGCCAGAACAGCATCGGCAGGAACGCACAGAGCGTGGTGGCGGTGGATGAGACAATCGGCCAGAACATCCGCTGCGCCGCCTCGACATAGGCGTGCATCGGGCCGACACCTTCCTTGATGCGCTTGTCGGCGTATTCCACCACAACGATGGCCCCGTCGACCAGCATACCCACGGCAAGGATCAGCCCGAACATCACCATGTTCGAAATCGTGACGCCGATCATCGCCAGGAACGCGAAACACAGCAGGAACGACGTCGGGATCGCAAAACCCACCAGCAGCGCGGCCCGTGTACCGAGTGCAGCCAACACAACGATCATCACCAGGGCGATGGCGGTCAGGACCGAGCCTTCCAATTGTCGCACCATGGAATCGACGATGCGGCTTTGGTCGTTGGAGGTGCCGACATCAATTGCCGCCTGCAATTCGGGGGGCCACTTGGAGCGCGCTTCCTCGACTGTTTCCTTGACCTGGGCAACCGTGTCGATCAGGTTGAAACCCTTCCGTTTGACGACCTGCAAGGCAACCGTCGCCTCACCGTCGAACCGGGCAGTGCCTGCGCGGTCCTCGAACGTGTAGTTGATCTGGGCCAGTTCACCCAAGGTCACAACCCGGTCGCCATTGACCTTGATGGGCAGCGCATAAACATCCTGCGCGGTCTTGAAAGACGAGGGGATTTTGACCGAGAAGGTGCCCTGTTCCGTCTCGACCTCACCAGCCGCGATCAACTGGTTGTTGTTCTGAACCACATTGATCAACTCGTCGGCGGTGACGTTATATGCCTCAAGCCGCAGAGGGTCGATCACGACCTCTAGCATCTCGTCTCGATCGCCAGCTATCCCGGCCTCCAGCACGGAATCGAGCGTTTCGATTTCGTCCTGCAGGTCCTTGGCGATGCGCGCCATTGTGCGTTCAGGCACCGCGCCGGTCAGGTTGACGATGACGATCGGGAATTCGGAAAAGTTGATCTCGGTGATGGTGTATTGCTCGGCACCGTCCGGGAAATCGGCCTGAGCCGTGTTCATCGCATCGCGCACATCGGCGATGGTGGCGGACTTGTCCCAGCCGAACTCGAACTCCATCAGGATACCGGCATAGTTCTCGGCGGCGGTGGCGGTCATTTTGTCCAGCCCGTCGAGATCGGCCATCTCGGTTTCCATCGGCTTGATCAGCAGGCTTTCGCTGTCCTCAGCCGAAATGCCCGGAAACTGAACCGAGACGAACAGCATCGGAATGTCGATGTCTGGTTCACCCTCTTTCGGCAGGCTGACATAGGCAAAGCCACCCACTACAAGTGAGATCGCGATGAACGCCAGAACCATTCTGGCGCGGCCTGCGGCCCAACTGACGATGCCCGTCATTGCGAAGCTTCCCGATAGGTGGGCGCAACGGTCACGCCGCGTGTCACAAATTCCTGCCCGACGACAATGACATCGGCAGTCTCAGGCAAGCCACCGACCCAGACACCTTCGTTGGTGTCACGCAGCAGCTGAATGGCGGCAAAGTCCACGATATTACCCGTGCCAACGGTGCGCACACCCAACTGGCCTTCATTGTTCAGGGTCAGCGCCGATTGCGGCAGCAGATGCGCTTTGACGCCCTCGGCGGCGATCTGGATGTTCGCCGTCTGGCCATCGCGGATCAGCAGTTCGGGGTTGGGAACCGTAATCTCGACTTCGAAAGTGCGGGTGGTTTCGTCAGCAGACCGGCTGAGGAACGTCACACGACCCTCGACCTGCAATCCTGTCACCAGTTGCGCTTGTGCCATTGAGCCTACGATGATCCGGTTCACCTCGGTCTCGGGCACAAAGCCGACCAGCTTGATGGGGGTCCAGCTGAATGACGGTCGCGCAGAGCGACCCGGGTTGCATTAGACTGCCCAGTTCGGCGGTATCGCTTTCCAAAAGGCCTTTGAATGGCGCTTCGATGGTCAGGCGATCCATTTCGCGGTTGGCGGCGGCGACCGCGGCGGTTGCGGCCTCGATCCCTGCCTGCGTGGCCTCAAGACCGGCTTCGGCAGATTTTACGCCTGCTTCGGCAGAGCTCATGGCGGCTTCGCTGGAAATCCGACGCGTTTCCGAGCCAAATCCGCTTTCTGACAACCGATTGGCCGCTTTGAGGTTTATCGCGGCCTCGGCAACCAGCGCATGGGCTTCTTCCAGACGGGCTTCGGCCTCGGGGATGCGGCTTTCGGCTTCAAGCTTGCCCGCCAGCGCCTCGGCGCGGCTGGCAGGGCGGGTGCCCGGATCCAGCTCGCACAGCAGATCGCCTGCTTCGACAAATGCGCCTTTGCGTTTGGGTTCCGACACCACGGTCGAGGTTGTTTCAGCCAGGACTTCCACCTGCCGATTGGCGGTGGTTTGCCCGCGCAATTGCACGGCGCTGCCGATTTCGCGGGCAGTTGAGCGGAAAACAACCACGCCAATCGAATCCTGAGTCGCGGTTGTTTCAGCCTCGGCACCTTCGGTTGCCTTGGCTGTTTCATCTTCCCCACGCCCGGCAAAAGCGAACAGGGAATCGCGCTCAAAAACAAGGAAATACAACGCGATAACGACTAAAACGGCGTTGACGATCGAGATCAAACGCATGTGAAGCCTCTCTAGATTCTATAAGCCGACCCGAATTTGGCGGTCATGCAATGAAATGGTGTCGGGCGACCGGCTTGTCCATACTAAACTGAATAGTTCGGTTTAGTTTTTTAGGCAAGGGTTGGAACTGTCGCGGCAAATCAGTGGAATCCAACACTTGGCTTGGCCCGAGCACCGGGGTAAGACATGACGCCAGAATACATGACAGAGGCCTGGGGGCAGGAATGAGCGACGTCGACAGTTTTATTGATGAGGTCACCGAAGAAGTGCGCCGCGACCGCATGTACCTGCTTTTGCGGCGTTGGGGCTGGGTTGGTGTCGTTGCCGTTGTCGCGATTGTTGGCGGCGCGGCTTTCAACGAATACCGCAAGGCGCGCGATGCCAGTCAGGCCGAGGCCTTGGGTGATTCAATCCTGGCGGCATTGCAAGAGAACGGCTCGGACGAGCGCGCCGCAAGTCTGGCCGCGGTCGAGGGGCAGTCGCCGGGCGGTGACGCGGTTTTGAACATGCTGCTTTCCGCCTCGCAGGTTGACGCAGGAACAAACGAAGAAGCGGTCAACAGCCTGAACTCTATCGCCGTGCAGGGAGACCTGCCCGAGATCTACCGCGCAATTGCAAGCTTTAAGGCGCTGTTGCTGCAAACGGATACGTTGCCGGCAAGCGATCGCCGCCAGCAATTCGAGGCGTTGGCCGCACCCGGTGCGCCCCTGCGGCTGTTGGCGGAAGAGCAGTTGGCGCTGATCGACGTCGCCGAGGGGGAAACCCAGGCCGCATTGGACCGCCTGCAAAGTTTGCGTCAGGACGCCGAGGCAAGTGTCGACCTGCAGCAACGGGCAGCGCAGCTGATCATCGCATTGGGTGGAACGCCCGAACCGGTTGCGGCGCAACAGGGGTAAAACCCAAGGATAACAGGATTTCAGGCGGGTTCAGGGCATTATGGTTACACGACATTTTTCGCGATTTGGTTTGACCGCTGCGGCGTTGTCTCTTCTTGCGCTGAGCGCCTGTGAAGAGCCCGAGGTAATCCTGCCCGGCGAGCGCGAGGATATTCGCCCGTCCGAAGACAACGAATCCGTCGTTGTTCGCGGCACGCAGCCGATCAGCGTTCCGGCCCAAGCCCGAAACGCCAGTTGGCCCCAGAGCCCGGGCACGCAGGCTTTCCGAACCACAAATGCCGCGTTGAGTGCCACTCCGCAGCACATCTGGTCTGAATCCATCGGCAAGGGCGACAGTCGCAAGCAGCGGATCACCGCAGACCCCGTTGTGGCGGGCGGTTTGATCTTTACGCTTGATTCCGGTGCCAATGTCGCGGCCACCACCCTTCAGGGTCAGCTTGCCTGGACCACGGACCTGATCCCGCCCAACGAAAAGGACGAGGATGCGACGGGCGGTGGCCTGGCTTATTCCGAGGGCGTTCTTTATGTCTCGTCCGGTTTTGGCCGATTGACCGCATTGGACGCCAAGACAGGGGCGGTGCGCTGGCAGAAACGGCTGAATGCGACCGGCAGCGGTGCCCCGTTGGTCAGTGGCGGATTGCTCTATGTCGTGGCGGGTGATGAAACCGGTTGGGCCGTGAACACCAAGGATGGCCGGATCGCCTGGCAGCTAGAGGCGACGCCCAGCGTCGGCAATGTGCTTGGTGCACCGGCGCCGGTTCTGGCGGATCAGTTTGCCGTGTTTGCCTTTGGCTCTGGCGATGTGACGGCGTCGTTCAAACAGGGCGGTATCCGCCGCTGGAACGCCTCAGTGGCTGGCGGACGGCGCGGTCGTGCGGCTGCGCTGATCGTTGACGTGACCGGCGGCCCGATGGTGTCGGGCGACACGATCTATATCGGCAATCACTCCGGCCGGACGGTCGCCTTTGATGTTGATACGGGTGAGCGGAACTGGACCGCGCTGGAAGGCGCATCCGACACGGTCTGGCCCGTGGGCAACAGCATCTTCCTGATCAGCGACCGCAGCCAGCTGGTTCGTCTGGATGCATCGGATGGTTCCGTCGTCTGGGCGCAGGACCTGCCTGGGTTCGTCAAAGACAAGCCGCGCAGCCGCGGCCCGATCGTGGCGCATTATGGCCCGATCATGGCCGGTGGTCGCATCGTGATTGCATCAAATGACGGATATCTGCGCTTCTTCAATCCGGTTGATGGAACGCTTGTGCACCGGGTTGAGGTGCCGGGCGGTGCGACCACCGCGCCGGTTGTGGCAGGCCAAACCCTTTATGTGGTTTCGACCAAGGGTGAACTGCACGCTTTCCGTTGACCAAAAGATGCGCTAAAGGGCGCATCTTGAGTCTTGAAAGTTGAATCAATGTCGCTGACCCTCGCCATCGTGGGGCGCCCGAATGTGGGCAAATCCACCCTGTTCAATCGCCTTGTCGGCAAACGCCTGGCCCTGGTCGACGACCAGCCCGGGGTGACACGCGACCTGCGCGAAGGCGAAGGGCGTCTGGGCGATTTGCGCTTTACTGTGATCGATACAGCCGGGCTTGAGGATGCCACCGACGACAGTCTTCAAGGGCGGATGCGTCGCCTGACCGAGCGTGCGGTGGATATGGCCGATGTGTGTCTGTTCATGATCGACGCGCGCACCGGGCTGACGCCGACGGATGAGATTTTTGCCGAAATCCTTCGCAAGCGTTCGAAACATGTGATTCTGGCCGCCAACAAAGCCGAAGGCAACGCCGCCGACGCGGGCGTGCTTGAGGCCTATAACCTTGGTCTGGGTGAACCGGTGCGCCTGTCCGGTGAGCATGGCGAGGGGATGACCGACCTTTACGCGCAACTGATGCCATTGGCGGACGCAGCCGAGGAACAGGCGGTCGATGACGCGCCGCAAACCGATATCGAACTGGATGAAGAGGGTGAGGGCGAAGCACCTCTGATCTCTGACGCCAAACCGCTGCAGGTGGCGGTTGTGGGTCGTCCGAATGCGGGCAAATCCACGCTGATCAACAAGATCATGGGCGAAGATCGCTTGCTGACCGGCCCCGAGGCCGGGATCACGCGCGACGCGATCAGCCTGCGTGTTGATTGGGCCTCGCCCGAGGGCGAAAGCACGCCGATGCGTATCTTTGACACGGCGGGGATGCGTAAAAAGGCCAAGGTTCAGGAAAAGCTGGAAAAACTGTCCGTATCTGACGGCCTGCGCGCGGTGAAATTCGCGGAGGTTGTCGTGGTTCTTCTGGATGCCGCGATCCCGTTCGAGCAGCAAGACCTGCGTATCGCTGACCTGGCTGAACGCGAGGGTCGCGCCGTGGTCGTCGCGGTGAACAAGTGGGATATCGAAGACAGCAAACAGGAAAAGCTGCGCGATCTGAAAGAATCGTTCGAGCGCCTTTTGCCGCAGCTGCGCGGTGCCCCCCTGATCACGGTTTCTGCCAAAACGGGGCGAGGGCTGGAACGTCTGCGCGCGGCCATCCTGCGGGCCCATGATGTCTGGAACCGTCGGGTGCCAACCGCTGCGCTGAATCGCTGGCTGACCGCAATGCTGGAACAACACCCGCCACCAGCTCCGCAAGGTCGCAGGATCAAGTTGCGGTATATGACGCAGGCCAAAACCCGCCCGCCTGGATTTGTGGTGATGTGTTCACACCCTGACAAGATGCCTGAAAGCTATAGCCGGTATCTGGTCAATGGCCTGCGCGAAGATTTTGACATGCCCGGAACGCCCATCCGCCTGACCCTGCGCGGGCAAGGAGACAAAAACCCCTACAAGGGCCGTCGCAAGAAAAACGCGGGCGCTTTGGCCAAACATCTCAAGGGCCGCGCGTAACTGCGCCAATTCGCAGCGTTTTTGCCCTCGGGGCGTGACAGCCCTTATTGATCGCGTTAGCATTCCGTTGCGTGCATCTGTTTGCACGCGCTGCCACGCGGTATTTCCGCCTTAGCGAGCGAAACTTTTGACCGGGCCATCCTGAGGAGCGGGCTTGATGGATTTGAGGGAATATACAAGACAATACGCGGTACAGGACAACAGACTGGCTGCGCTTAGTTACTTCGGCACATTCGCGGTTTATTTTGCATCGCTGACCCTGGCCATCCACTATGTTGACCATTGGTTTGTCATGGTTCCGGCGGGTGTCGTGTTCGCCTTTTCGGCCGTGCGACTTTATGTGCTGCAACACGATTGCGGCCACCATTCGTTGTTTGAGACACGCGAACAGAATGAATGGGCCGGGCATGGCTTGTCGCCTTTCACCTTCGCACCTTTTGAGGTGATGAAGCAGAACCACAACCTGCACCATTCCGGCATCGGCAATCTGGAACATCGCGAGACGGGCGAGATTCACACCATGACCCTGCGCGAATGGAATGAGGCGGATTGGAAAACGCGGCTGTTTTACCGCCTCTACCGCAACCCGTTCATCCTTGTTCCCGTGGGGGCGCTGTTCACTTATTTCATCCGATACCGCTGGCCTAAAAACACAGTTCGGTTCGGCGTGACCGGAGTTGTGCTGCACAACCTGTCAATCGTGGTGTTCCTTGGGCTACTGTACCTGATCGCAGGGTCAACGGGCATTCTGGTCTGGCTTGTCTTTTCGCTTCTGGGGGGAATGCTGGGTGTGTTCCTTGTCTATCTGCAGCACAATTTCGAGGACACCTATTGGGATCGCCGTCCCGATCTGGACCCCAAGCTGGCCGCCCTTCAAGGGTCGTCAGCGCTTGATTTCGGCTGGTGGTTCGACAACGCGGTGGCCTGCATCACCCTGCATGACATCCATCATTTCAATGCGCGCATCCCCTCCTATCGGCTGCGGGCGTGCCACTATAACTTGCCGCCCGAATATACACCGCGTCGGATCAAATTCCCCGAGGCTGTTGCGGCGCTGAACCTTAAGCTTTGGGATGAGGATGCCAAGCGGCTGGTCCCGTTTCCCAGAAAAGGTGCGCGCTCAGAAGTGGCGCAAAGTGCATGATGGAAAGTTACGATATTAACATGTTGCCGCGAGTAGACGAAAGGACCTGAAATGACCGCAGTTACCGAGGTGCGTGGCGTGGGACCGGCGCTGGCACAGGCGCTGAACGCAAAAGGCATCAAGACCGCCGAAGACCTTGCCAAGGCGAAACCGGAAGATCTGGTTGACGTCCCTCGAATAGGTGCCGCACGCGCGCCGGTTTTGATTGCTGCGGCGAAAGAAGTGGCGAGTGTGAAGCCGGCAACAACGCGAAAACGCGCACCGGCCCGCAAACCGGCCACTCCTCGCAAACCTGCGGCACGTAAACCGGCTGCGCGTCGGGCGCCAGCGCGCACCAGTGCGGCCGCCAAAAAGGCCGAAGCCGAGCGCAAGGCGGCAGAGGAAAAGGCCGCTGCTGAACTGGCCGCAGCCGAAGCCAAGGCGCGCAAGAAAGCCAAGGCAAAGGCCAAGGCAGAAAAGGCCGCCAAGAAGAAATCCGAGATGGAGGCCGTTTTCAAAAGTGCCAAGGAAAAGGTGAAGGAAAAGTCCAAGAAGGACAAGAAATCCAAAAAAGACGGCAAAAAGAAAGACGCAAAGAAAAAGTCCGACAAAAAGAGCAAAAAGAAGAAGGACAAGAAAAAGGCGAAGAAGTAACACCTTCTTCGCCCCTCAAACCATCAGGCGCCCCAGCGGGCGCCTTTTTTATGCCAGCGTGCCGTCGGTTTGCAACGTCAGTTTGCCACCCAGATAAGGCGACAGAACCTCGGGCAGGGTGACCGTGCCGTCCGCATTCTGACCATTTTCCAACACGGCGATCAAACAGCGCCCAACCGCCAATCCCGAGCCGTTCAGCGTGTGGACATATTCCGGCTTGCCGCCGGCCTCGGGCCGGAACCGCGCGTTCATGCGGCGGGCCTGAAAATCGCCACAGGTCGAAACCGAGCTGATCTCGCGGTACGTGTCCTGACCGGGCAGCCATGCCTCAATATCAAAAGTGCGCCGCGCGCCAAAGCCCATGTCGCCGGTGCACAGGATCACGGTACGATAGGGGATGCCCAGCTTTTCCAGAATTCCCTCGGCACAGCGCAGCATGCGTTTTTGTTCGTCGTCGGATTTGTCGGGGTGCGTGACCGAGACCATCTCGACCTTTTCGAACTGGTGCTGACGCAGCATCCCGCGCGTATCCTTGCCTGCCGATCCGGCCTCGGACCGAAAGCACAGCGAATGAGCGGTATAGCGGCGAGGCAGATAGCTTTCCTCGATCAACGTGTCGTTGACGATATTGGTCAGCGACACCTCGGATGTCGGGATCAGCCACCAGCCTTCGCGGGTCTGATAGCTGTCTTCGCCGAATTTCGGCAACTGCCCGGTGCCCTGCATCATTTCGGACAGAACCAGAACCGGGCCGTTAACCTCGGTCAGTTCGTTCTCGTTGATATGCGTGTCCAGCATGAACTGCGCCAGCGCACGGTGGATGCGGGCGACACCGCCGGACAGCAGTACAAAGCGCGAGCCCGAGAGTTTGGCGGCGGTTTCGAAATCCATACCGTGTTGCACGGCTTCGATCTCAAAATGTTCTTTCGGCGCAAAATCCAATTCGCGCGGGGTGCCCCAGCGGTTGATCTCGACATTGTCGTTCTCATCCGCGCCCTCGGGCACATCTTCGGCGGGCAGATTGGCGATGCGGATCAATTGATCGCCCAGCAGCGCGTCCAGATCCTTGGCCTCGGTTTGCATTTGGGCGATTTCGGCCTTTTTCTCGGCCACCAACGCACGCAGACGTTCGAATTCGGCCTCATCGCCGCGACCTTTAGCGGCACCCACTTCTTTCGAAGCTTTGTTCTGCTCGGCCTGTGCTGTTTCAGCGGCCAGAATCTTGGCCCGGCGGCTTTCATCCAAACGCAGCAGATCTGACGACACCGGCGCGTCCCCACGGCGCGCAAGGGCGGCGTCGAAGGCGGCGGGGTTTTCGCGAATGGCGCGGATGTCGTGCATGTCTTAGATCCTTGAATGCGTGAATCACTGAAACCGCTTATGCACCATCTGCAAGGCAGGGTGTAGCACCGGTTACGGTTTATCCGTGCCCTCGTGGGATTCATGCGCCAGATGGCCATCCCAATCTTCGACCGGGATTTTCGGCTCGGGCGGGTCGGCCATGTAAGAGGGCGTCATGATCTGAACGCCATTCTCGTTGAACACGGCCACGATATTGCGGTGCAGGTCGGACCGGATCTTGGGGATGATGCTGCCCCGCGTGGTAAATCCGTTGATCTGGTAGTTGATCGCATAATCCGCCAAGGCGGTCCAAAGCACGAAGGGTTCGGGCTTGGCCTTGATTCCCTTGGTGCGCCGCGCGGCTTCTATCAGCATCGCCTCGACCTTCTCGGGCGGTTCTTCATATCCGATGCCCACCGTGGTGTGCAGCAGCAAACCATTGCCGTCCGTCTTTTTCGAAAAATTCACAACATCCGAGTTCATCAGCTGCGCGTTGGGGATCGATATCAGCTCGTTCTTGATGGATTTCAGATGGGTTTCCATCAGCTTGATCTGGACAACATCGCCAATATGCTCACCGATCTGAATACGGTCCCCGATTGACGTCGAGCGGCGATAGATCACAAAGAGCCCCGCCAGCATGTTCGAAACGACCGAGTTCGCCCCCAGCGAAAGCATCGCGCCCACCAGAATGGTCAGCCCCTGAAACGCAGCCGAATCCGATCCGGGGATATAGGGAACAGCAAAGACCAGCGCGATCAGGATGACGACGACACGGGCGATGTTGAAGGTTGGATTGACCCAGTGTTTTTCAAAGTCTCCCAGATCGAAAGTACCCGCCTCGACCGCATCAAAGAAGACCCGCATCCCTTTGATAACATACAGTGCTACCCAGGTAATGAGGGCCAGCATGATCAGGTTTGGAATATAGCTGATGACGCCTTTGAAGATCAGCAGAACCGGTTCGGTCAGATACGTCAGCAACAATTGCGCGAAATAGCGCGTCTCGGCAAAGGCGAGCAGCACGAAGGACAGATAATAGTAGAACCCCAGAAAGAACGTCACCAGCAGAACAAAGTTCAATCCATATCGCACCAGTGCTGCAATGGCCTCGGCCTGAACGCTTTTGGCGGTTGCGGTTTCGACGTCGCGAAGATGACGTTTGACGAATTCCAGCGTTTTGCGTCGAATCCGGCGGTGCAGCCAAAGGATGCCCAGAACAAACAGGACAAACCCGACCGTCCAGGCGACCGCTTCGATTGCACCGCTGACGCGTGCCTGTTCCGTCCGGTTCGCACGATACGAGACGATGGCGTCGTGGATCGCATCCCCGTGCAGGACGCTCAGGACATTCACATCCATCTGGTCCAACGCAGCATCGGCCTCGGTCACGATCGAGACCTGTACGCCATCGGCCAGCACCCAAACCCCCAGATCGGAGTTTTCAAAGGAAATCTCGACATCCACAGCGTCCGAGGCTTCGGCGACACCTATAATATTGTTCTGTACCCGCTCGGCCCGTTCCGTAGCGGGCAGGGCGCTGGAGCCGCGTAGCCGAAACAGGGTTTCCCCGTCGACGATAACCGGGGCCATGTACGCGGCGTTTAGTTCGTTCTCGGCCTCAATGTTTTCCTGCGTTATTTCCTGCGCCCAGACCGGCGAAGAAAGCAGCAGGATCAACGGCACAGCCAGCAGGAAATGCGTCAACGATTGGAAGGGTTTGAAGCGGGTTTTCATGTGTCCTCCTGCCGCTTGACTATAACCCGGCCACAAGACCTGCCTAGGGCATATCTGCAACGATTGCGCGCCGCTTTTTCCCATGGTGGACAAAGATGCAGCTTTAACGAGCCGCCATTGCTTGCAAACAGGCATTCCAAAGCATAGGTTCCCGCCAAATTTGCAGAGAGCCCTCTGCATCATCTGAACAAAGGAATATCCCATGGAAGGTGGCGCAATCGCCCAGTTTCTCCCTCTGATCCTGATTTTCGGTATCATGTATTTCCTGCTGATCCGCCCGCAGCAGAAGAAGATGAAAGAGCATCAGGCGATGGTTGGCGCGCTGCGCCGGGGTGACCAGGTCGTGACCCAGGGTGGCCTGATCGGCAAGGTGGCCAAGGTCAAGGATGATGGAGAGCTTGAGGTTGAGATTGCCGAAGGTGTCAAGGTGCGCGTCGTGCAGACGACTATTGCGCAGGTGCTGAACAAGACGGAACCGGCGAAGTAACTTCGCACGACAATTCCTTGAAAAGGCAGGGTAATGCTGCAAATTGATACCTGGAAGCGGGTTCTGATCTGGTCGGTCTGCGTGATCGGTCTGATCCTTGCCCTGCCAAACGCGTTTTACACGCGGGTCGAAACTTCGAACGATGCCAAGGCCTCGATCGAGCTGGGCGCGGATACGCCGGAAAATCAGGCTGCAGCGGGTGAATGGCCGAACTGGTTGCCGTCATCGCTGGTCAATCTGGGCCTCGATCTGCGCGGCGGTGCGCATCTGTTGGCCGAGGTTCAGGTCGAGGATGTGTACGAATCCCGGATGGAGGCGTTGTGGCCGGACATTCGCGACGCCCTGCGGGACGAGCGGGCCACGGTCGGCACGATCCGCCGGCAAGATTCACCGCCCGATGAGATTCGGTTGCGCATCAGTCAGCCCGACGGGATGCCCCGGGCGCTGGAAGTTGTGCGTGGTCTGGCGCGTCAGGTGCAGACCCTTAGCGGGGTCGGCGCCACGGATATCGAGGCCCGCGCCGAGGGCAACGATACGATCGTCGTGCAACTGTCTGAGGCTGAAAAACTGGCCACCGATGACCGCACGGTTCGGCAGTCGCTGGAAATCGTGCGCCGCCGGATCGATGAGGTCGGAACCCGTGAACCCACAATTCAGCGTCAAGGTGCCGACCGCATCCTGATCCAGGTGCCCGGTATCGGTAGTGCCGGTGAGTTGAAAGAGATCATCGGAACCACGGCGCAGTTGACGTTCAACGCCGTAACCGGCCCGACAAGTACAGAACCGGATGCGCAGGTCCAGTTGGGGCAAAAGCGCGTACCTTCGCTAGATCAAGAAGGTGTCTACTACACTATCGCTTCAGCTCCGGTGGTGACAGGCGAGGAACTGGTTGATGCGCAGCCCTCGTTCGACCAAAACGGCCGCCCTGCGGTCAGCTTCCGATTTAACACATCCGGTGCCCGAAAGTTTGGCGACTACACGCTGGAAAACATCGGCGCGCCGTTCGCGATTGTGCTGGATGACGAGGTGATCTCGGCCCCTGTAATCCAAAGCCACATTCCCGGCGGCTCTGGCATCATCACCGGCAACTTTACAGTTGAAGAAAGCACCAACCTGGCCGTCTTGCTGCGCGCCGGTGCCCTACCGGCTGAGCTTGAGTTCCTGGAAGAGCGGACCATCGGGCCCGAACTGGGACAGGACAGCATCGACGCGGGCAAGGTTGCCACCATTGTGGCCTTTGTTGCGGTGCTGGCCTTCATGGCGCTTAGCTATGGTCTGTTTGGCGTCTTTGCTAACATTGCACTGATCATCAACGTCGGCCTTCTGTTCGGCCTTTTGTCCCTGATTGGGGCCACGCTCACCCTGCCGGGTATCGCGGGGATCGTGCTGACCGTCGGTATGGCGGTGGATGCCAACGTGCTGATCTTTGAACGGATCCGGGAAGAGTTGAAATCGGCCAAAGGCCCGGCGCGCGCAATCGAGCTTGGCTATGAAAAGGCACTGTCGGCCATTCTGGACGCCAACGTGACCACATTCATCACCGCGACGATCCTGTTTGCCATGGGCAGCGGCCCCGTGCGTGGCTTTGCAATTACGCTGGGTCTGGGCATTCTGACCTCGGTCTTCACCGCGATCTTCGTGACGCGTCTGATGATCGTCATCTGGTTTGAACGCCGCCGTCCGAAAATGATCGAGGTTTGACATGAGACTGAAACTCGTACCCCAGGAAACCTCGTTCGATTTCTTCAGCCGCTGGAAAATCTGGCTCGGCATCTCTGGCTTGATGATGGTTGTGGCATTTGTCTCGTTCCTGCTGCAGGGCCTGAATTTCGGCATCGACTTCCGCGGCGGCACCACGATCCGCACCCAAAGCACGCAAGAGATCGATGTGGGCGTCTACCGCGATGCCCTGACGCCGTTGGAGTTGGGTGATGTAACGATTACCGAGATTTTCGATCCAAGTTTCGGCCCAGACGAACACGTCGCGATGATCCGGATTCAGGCACAGGAAGATGCCGAGGCGGTGACCGCGGATATCGTCAATCAGGTGGGTGAGGTGCTTGCCGCTGCCGATCCTGGTCTGCAACTGCCATTCGAATCTGTCGAATCCGTTGGCCCCAAAGTCTCTGGCGAACTGATCCAGACCGCGGTGATCGCGGTCGTCCTGGCGATCGGGGCGGTGCTGGTCTATATCTGGCTGCGCTTTGAGTGGCAGTTTGCGCTGGGGGCGGTGGCCGCGCTTGTGCATGACGTGATCTTGACCATCGGTATCTTTTCCGAGCTTCAGATCCGCTTTGACCTAGCCATTATCGCAGCACTTCTGACCATTGTCGGCTATTCGCTGAACGACACGGTGGTTGTCTTTGACCGAGTGCGTGAAAATCTGCGGAAGTACAAAAAGAAAGAGCTGAAAGAGGTGTTGAACATCTCGATCAACGAAACGCTCAGCCGGACGGTTATGACCTCGGTCACCACGCTGCTGGCGCTGATTTCGCTTTATGTACTGGGCGGCGACGTGATCCGGGGCTTTGTGTTTGCGATGATCTGGGGCGTGATCGTGGGGACCTATTCCTCGGTCTTTGTCGCGTCGACCATCCTGCTGTGGCTGGGCGTCAAACGCGACTGGTCCAAGCCGTCGAATACGGCCGGCAACCAGTTCGCCAATATTGATGCCTGATCTCTTTGGCCAGTCCCCATTGGGGCTGGCCATCCTTGTTGGTGCGGCCTTGTTGGGCGGCCTTGTTCGGGGCTTTTCCGGGTTTGGTACTGCCTTGGTCTTTTTGCCGCTGGCCAGCCCGTTTCTGGGGCCGTTCGGGGCCATCATTGCCCTGACAATCATGGATATCTTTGGACCGTTGCCCAACCTGCGCCGGGCCTGGGCGCAAGTGAAGCGCAGCGATCTGATCCGGCTGCTTTTGGGATGCGGCATCGCCTTGCCCTTTGGTCTGTGGTTGCTGGAACGGACAGACCCAGAGGTTTTCCGATATGCCGTCAGCGGCCTTTCGATTGTGATGCTGATCATCCTGATCTTCGGCTTACGCTACAGCGGTCATGTTGGCCGCCCCATGGTCTATGGCACGGGCGCGGTGGCCGGTTTTTTGGGTGGGATCGCGGGTTTGCCAGGCCCTGCGGTGATCCTGTTCTACATGTCTCGCCCCATACCTGTTGCCATGATCCGGGCGACGATCCTGTTGTTCCTGTTTGGCTTTGACTTCCTCATCCTCGGTTATCTGACCGGAATGGGGCAGATCAGTTGGGCCAGCGTGGCCGTGGGTCTGTCGCTGGCCTTGCCCAACCTCGCGGGCAACCTGATCGGGGCCAGGATTTTCAAACCAGACTATGAAACCCTCTATCGCGGCGCGGCCTATGTCGTGATCGCCGCCGCAGCCTTGTTCGGTTTGCCCCTTTGGGGCTAAAAGACACCATGCGACTGAATGAGATCACCTATACCGACGCCCAGCCCGTCGATGGCTACGGGCCGGGCTTTTTCCGCATCGGCGGGCAGGTTCACGAGGGGCCCGTTCTGACCGGCCCCACCGGAACGAAAGCCTGGGGTGGGTTCGAGGATGCAGAATCCCTGCTTGGCCTGGCCGATCACGTTGATGTCCTGTTCATAGGCACCGGAGCTGAGGTGGCGCATATTCCGCAGGATCTGCGCGCCACGCTGGAAGGGGCAGGGCTGGGCGTCGATATCATGAGTTCAGCGGCTGCGTGCCGGACGTATAACGTGCTTTTGTCCGAGGGGCGCCGTATCGCGCTGGCTCTGATTCCCGTGTGATCAGATCAGCCGTCTTCTGACGGAAATCGTGCGGGGATGTCTGAGAGGCCGGCACCGCAGGGCAACCCGACCCAAGGACGCTGCGGCAAATCCCGCCTTTTGTGCGCGAACACAATCGGCTAAGCGGGTTTCATGACGTTGAAGGTTTCCGATCTGTCCATTGCACGTGGTGGTATCCCGGTGCTCGAAGGGCTCAGCTTTGCGCTGGAACCCGGCCAGGCGCTGATCCTGCGTGGGCCAAACGGGATCGGCAAGACGACATTGCTGCGAACTCTGGCGGGCCTTCAACCGGCTTTGCAGGGCCAGATCGAAGGGGCCGAAGACCAGATCGCCTATGCCTCGCATTCCGACGGATTGAAACCGACGCTGACGGTGGCCGAGAACCTGCGGTTCTGGGCCTCGGTCTTTGGTACGTACAGCATTGAGCCCGCGCTAGAGGCCTTTGCGCTTGGTGACCTGCAAGATCGCCATGCCGGTAACCTGTCGGCGGGCCAAAAGCGACGGCTGGGTCTGGCGCGGATGCTGGTGACTGGGCGTCCGATCTGGATCCTGGACGAACCCACCGTTTCACTGGATAGCTCGGCTGTTCAGATGTTTGCAGACACCATGCGCGCGCATCTGGGGCAGGGCGGATCGGCCCTGATTGCCACGCATATCGAACTTGGGCTTGAGGGCGCGGTGCTGGACGTCACTGCCAACAAGGCCAAACCCAAGCCTCTGGACGATTTTGACGGAGGTTTCCTGTGATTGCTCTGTTGAAACGCGACCTTTTACTGGCCTTCCGCGCAGGTGGGGGCTTTGGCCTGGGGCTTGCTTTTTTCCTGATCGTGACGGTGCTGGTTCCGTTCTCGGTCGGGCCGCAATCGGCGCTACTGGCTACCATCGCGCCGGGCATTCTGTGGCTGGGCGCGTTGTTGGCCTGCCTTCTATCGCTGGACCGTCTGCTGGCCCTGGATTGGGAGGACGGCTCGCTCGACCTGCTGGCGACCGCACCGCTGCCGCTGGAGGCTGTGGTCACGATCAAGGCGCTAGCCCATTGGCTGACCACAAGCCTGCCATTGGTTCTTGCCGCGCCTTTGCTTGGCGTTTTGCTGAACCTGCCGGGGCCGGGCTTTTTCTGGTTGATGACCTCGCTTCTGATCGGGACCCCCGCTCTCAGCGTTATTGGCACCTTTGGTGCGGCGCTGACGGTTGGCCTGAAACGCGGCGGCTTGCTGCTGTCGCTGCTGGTGCTGCCGCTTTATGTGCCAACGCTGATTTTCGGGGCCGAGGTCGCCCGGCGCGGCGCAACCGGGACCGATGTGCAGACCCCGCTGCTGATGCTGGCCGGGATCACGGCCGCTACCATCGCCCTGATGCCATTTGCCAGCGCGGCGGTCCTGCGTATCAATCTTCGGTAACCGTCGCGGAGTTTGATGGATGTCAATTGAGAACCGAACCGAGTCGCACTAGATAGGGCCCATGACCATCGCAGCCAAAGCCAACTCCCTTTGGGAATACGCCAATCCGCGCAAATTCCTTGCGACCAGTGAACGGGTTTTGCCGTTCTTCTGGCTCAGCGCGGCGGTGTGTCTGGTTGTTGGTCTAGTGTGGGGCTTTTTCTTTACCCCGGACGATTACAAACAAGGCTCGACGGTCAAGATCATCTATCTGCACGTTCCGGCGGCGCTGATGGCCATCAACTGTTGGCTGATGATGCTGGCGACTTCGCTGGTCTGGTTGGTGCGCAGGCACCATGTCAGCGCCTTGGCGGCACGCGCCGCAGCCCCCGTTGGCATTGTCATGACACTGATCGCCCTGGCGACCGGGGCCATCTGGGGGCAGCCGATGTGGGGCACCTGGTGGGCCTGGGATCCGCGATTGACCTCGTTCCTGATCCTGTTCCTGTTCTATCTGGGTTATGTCGCCCTCTGGCAGGCGATCGAGGATTCGGACACAGCAGCGGATCTGACCTCGGTCCTGTGTCTTGTGGGGTCGGTTTTTGCAATTCTCAGCCGGTATGCGGTGAATTTCTGGAATCAAGGCCTGCATCAGGGCGCCTCGGTCATGCGGGCGGGGGCAGTGACGGGAACCGATACCGAAGAAAAGGTCAGCAACGTGTTTTTCTATCCGCTGCTGGCCTGCATCATCGGCTTTGTCCTGCTGTTCATTGCGCTTGTTCTTTACCGGACAGGCACCGAAATTCGCGCACGCCGGATCAACGCGCTGCTGGCGCGGGAAAGGCTGGGCTCATGATCCCCGATCTGGGAAAATACGCAGATGCTGTTTTGTCCGCCTATGCTGCGTCGATCGTTCTGCTGATCGGGCTGGTTGTGTTCAGCGTTCTGCGTGGCCGCAAAATACGGGCCGAGATGGAGAAGGTCGAACAGAGGATGTCGCGGAATGGCTAAAATCTCGCCCCTGATGATCGCGCCACCGCTGATCTTTGGCGCTTTTGCCGTGCTGGCGGGCATCGGCATGTTTCGCGACGACCCAAATGCGCTGCCCTCAGCACGCGAAGGGCAACCCGCGCCTGCGGTTGTTCTGACACCGTTTGCCGACAAGCCACAATTCGACGACGAGACCTTGCGGGACGGTGAGGTAAAACTGGTCAACTATTGGGCCAGCTGGTGCGCACCATGCCGGGCGGAACACCCAAACCTCGAAGCATTGGCGGCCGAGGGCATCCCGGTTTACGGGGTCAATTACAAGGACCAGCCCAAGAACGCCGAGGCCTTTTTGAAAGAACTGGGTGATCCTTATACAGGCATTGGTACAGATGCTCAGGGCCGCATGGCTTTGGACTGGGGGCTTTACGGGGTGCCCGAAACCTATGTGATTGCCGGCGACGGAACTATTGTTCTGCGCTTTGCCGGTCCGATTACGCAGCGAGTGATCCAAAGCACAATCCGACCCGCGCTGGAGAAAGCGGCCCAGATCCGTTAAGTGACTTGCCATATGTTTGTTTCGGGTAGTTAAAAATGTGTAGCTTATGTTCCAGAGATCCTCGGAACCTCTGAAAACTTCACCGCTTTTGCACGCCTATTCTTAAGAGCAGTTTATGCATTCTGGCGAACATTCGAAAGCTTCAAGTGGAAAGCAATCGCAGCCGAGTGCTTGCCTCAGTGCAATTCCATCGCATAGTCAGCCCCAAAGGTTTGGTCAAATTCTCCTGAACCTCCGACCGTCGCAGGCGTCAATTTTTATATCGCAGATACATTTAAAGAAATGCAACGGGTTTGGCTCGCATACACAAAAAAGGAAATGATCGAAAGAAAGACGAATGATATACATCACTAAATGATTGTTGCCGGGCAGATTCTAGTTCACTTGGGAGACTCAATTGAGTTTCGACTTTGAAGACTACGTACTCGACATCGCTGAGGACGTTTCAAAGTCCATGGGCGACACGCTTGATGTTTCAACAACGCGCTGGATCAATCGTCCCGTCGGAAACGAACGCGTAAAAGATGCCACGCTTGCGTTCTATGTTGACGGAAAAAAGAGGCATGATGATCTTGTTCTTCTCATTTCTAACCCGGGTTTCCCCGGTGAAGTTCAAGCTGATGTCTTGCAAGCTAGGAGAATGGCGGCTCGCGTCGAACAGGAGGTCGGCCAGAACATCGTAGCACCGGTGAGCGAGGGCACTTTGGGGACGCAAACATATGCGGCTTTTTCAAGATTAAGTCCACTCTCTGAGTTCCGGTTGGTAAGGGCAATGCAGAAACGCCGGGCAGCATCAAGCATTCTTCCATGGCTAGTAGAATTTGCAAAGCAAACAAAGCAGCACAGAAATACGCCAGATGAGTTTGAACGCTACTTTATTCAGCCACTGGTGGCTCTTTGCGATGATAGGGATCTTTCCAAAAATGTAAGAAAAAGAGCGGATGAGTATCTAGAATTTTTGCGCGACGGGCGCGCTGATCTGTTTACCGTCGTTCAGCATGGAGATTTTTGGATTGGAAACGTTTTCTTTCAACGGAGGTTGTTTCCAAACATAAACCCTACACTGGGCGCCTTCTCTGTTATTGATTGGAAAGGTGCGCGTCCGGACGGTTACCCATGTATCGATTGGATGAGATTGTGCGCATCATTGTTCAAAATCGGATCTCGCAAGAATAGCGAATTTACTCTGGCGTATTCAAACGCTTTGGGTATTTCGACATACGATTTCCAAGTTTACTGCTTCGTAGCCATGGGAAGACTTGGTAGTGAATTGGATCATTTTCCAAAAGGCAACTTTGTAGCCCTTTGCGATCAAGTTTTGGAATTTGCGGATTCACACGCGATTCCGAGTAAGGGGTGAATCAGTTTTCGCTTCTAGAAAAACATGGGGATTTCTTGAATCTTTGCCTTATAGCCGATACCCGCCAGTCACGCCCAGTACTTCTCCGGTTACGAAACCGGCGGCGTCGGAGGTTAGAAAGCGTACAACACCCGCGATGTCTTCGGGTCTGCCCGCACGCCCAAGGGCGGTGTTTTCCACAAACAGAGCGGTCAATTCCTCGGGGCGCGGGGCTTCGGGGATGTTGATGGCGCCAGGGGCGATGGCGTTGACGCGAATACCTTGCGGCCCCAGTTCCTTGGCCATTGCGCGGGTCCACAGGTTCAGCGCCGCTTTGCTGGCTCCATAGGTGGCAGCATCGCGCGGCGGCAGAGACGCGTTCATCGACGAGATATTCACTATGCTCGCGCCGCTTTGCAGATGGGGCAGGGCCGCGGTCAGCAGGGCCATCGGGGCCAGCAGGTTGAGGTCAAGAATGGCCCTGTGATCTTCGGGGTCAAAACTTTCCTTCGGGGTGGATCGCACAAGTCCTGCGTTGTTGACGATGATATCCAGGCGGCCAAAGCGATGGATGACATCTTGCACGACCTTGGCCGTTTGATCCGGTTCAGTCAGGTCTGACTGAATGGCCAACGTGTCCTGATCGAAAAGCGCCTCGTCCGGCTTGGTCGACAACCGCGTAAAGGCAACGCGGTGATCGCGGCGCAGGTCTTCGACGATAGCGCGCCCAATGCCACGCGCGCCGCCGGTGATCAAAGCAACTTTGTCCATCGGCCCAAAAGAGCCTGATTGCGACCGGAAGACAACAGAGCCGGAAAAGAAAAAGAGCGCCCATGTGGGCGCCCCTTCATGTAAGCGACTAAGCCTTAGTCGTCTTTTGCAAGATTGCGCAGCACATATTGCAGGACACCGCCGTTTTCGATGTATTCGATCTCGGGCGCGGTATCGATGCGGCACTTGAGGCTGATCGTCTTTTCGGTCCCGTCGCCATAAACGATGGTGCAAGGCACCTCTTGCAGCGGTTCGACCGAGTCCAACCCATCGATCGAGACGGTTTCGTCCCCCTTCAAGCCCAGCGTTTTGCGCGTGTCGCCGCCGGTGAATTCCAGCGGGATCACACCCATGCCCACCAGGTTCGACCGGTGGATACGCTCAAAGCTTTCGGCGATCACCGCCTTGACGCCCAGCAGGGCCGTGCCCTTGGCTGCCCAGTCCCGGGAAGAGCCCGCGCCATATTGTTCGCCGCCAAAGACAACCAGCGGAACGCCCTGTTCCTGATAGGCCATCGATGCCTCATAGACCGAGGCCTGCTGCCCATCTGGACCCTTGGTATACCCGCCTTCGACGCCATCCAGCATCTCATTCTTGACGCGGATATTGGCGAAGGTGCCACGCATCATGACCTCATGGTTGCCGCGCCGCGAGCCGTAGGAGTTGAACTCGCGCGGCTGCACCTGGCGTTCGATCAGATACTGACCAGCCGGTGTTGTGGTCGCAAACGACCCGGCGGGCGAGATGTGGTCGGTGGTGATCATATCGCCCAGGATCAACAGAACCTTCGCCCCGTCGATGTTTGAGATTGTGCCCGGCTCTGGCCCCATGCCCTGGAAATAGGGCGGGTTCTGAATATAGGTCGAGGTTGGTGGCCAGTCATAGGTTTCCTGCTGAGGCACCTCGACGCTTTGCCATTTGTCGTCACCTTTGAAGACGTCCGCATATTTGGTCTGGAACGCTTCACGGGTCACTGTTTGCTGAACCAGTTCCGCAATCTCGCTTTGAGTAGGCCAGATGTCTTTCATGTAGACGTCGTTGCCGTCTTGGTCCTGGCCGATCGGCTCCGATGTCAGGTCAATATCCAGTGTCCCGGCCAGCGCGTAAACGACGACCAACGGGGGCGAGGCCAGATAGTTGGCGCGCACGTCGGGCGAGATACGGCCTTCGAAGTTACGGTTCCCAGACAGGACCGAGGTTGCGACCAGATCGCCCTCGGCAATCGCCTCGGACAGTTCCTTTTGGATCGGGCCAGAGTTGCCGATGCAGGTGGTGCAGCCGTAGCCGACAAGGTTAAATCCGATCTTGTCCAGATCGTCCTGCAGACCCGCCGCCTCAAGATAGGCCGACACAACCTGCGAGCCCGGTGCCAGCGAGGTCTTGACCCACGGCTTGCGATCCAGGCCAAGAGCGGCGGCTTTGCGCGCCACAAGGCCCGCGCCAATCATGACGTAGGGGTTCGAGGTATTGGTACATGAGGTGATCGAGGCGATCACGACCTTGCCCGACTCCATGGTGTAGTCTTCGCCTTTGACGGGCACTTCCTTGCCCATCGGACGCTTGAATGTTTCCGCCATCTCACGGGTGAAGGCGGCCTTGGCGTCGGTCAGTGCGACATAGTCCTGCGGACGTTTCGGGCCCGAGATCGCAGGGACGATGGTGCCCATGTCCAAGGACAAAGTGTCGGTATAGATCGGGGCATAGTTTTCGTCGCGCCAGAACCCGTTTTCCTTGGCATAGGCTTCGACCAGCGCAATCCGGTCTTCGTCGCGGCCCGTGTTTCGCATGTAGCGCAGGGTCTCGCCGTCGATTGGGAAGAAACCGCAGGTCGCGCCGTATTCGGGCGCCATGTTTGCGATGGTCGCCCGATCCGCCAGCGGCAAACGATCCAGACCTTCGCCATAGAACTCAACGAACTTGCCCACCACGCCTTTTTCGCGGAGCATTTCCACGACCTTCAGAACAAGGTCCGTGCCGGTGGTGCCTTCAACCAGCGCACCGGTCAGCTCAAAACCCACAACCTCGGGGATCAGCATCGAGATCGGCTGACCCAGCATTGCTGCCTCAGCCTCGATCCCGCCGACGCCCCAGCCCAGAACGGCCATACCGTTGACCATGGTGGTGTGGCTGTCGGTGCCGACCAATGTGTCGGGATAGGCGACCTCATCCCCGCTTTGATCCGTGTCGGTCCAAACCGCCTGCGCCAGATATTCAAGGTTTACTTGGTGGCAAATGCCGGTGCCGGGGGGCACGACGCGGAAGTTGTTAAAGGCGTTCTGACCCCATTTCAGGAACTGATAGCGTTCCATGTTGCGCTCGTATTCGCGATCCACATTCATCTGGAAGGCACGAGGGTTGCCGAACTCGTCGATCATGACCGAGTGGTCGATGACCAGATCGACCGGGTTCAGCGGATTGATCTTTTGGGCATCACCCCCGAGGGCTTTGATGCCGTCGCGCATCGCTGCGAGGTCGACAACCGCCGGAACACCTGTGAAATCCTGCATCAGCACGCGGGCAGGGCGATAGGCGATCTCGCGCGGGTTCTTGCCACCATTGGCCCCCCATTCGCCAAAGGCCTTGATGTCGTCGACCGAGACAGAGAACCCGTCATCTTCGAACCGCAGCATGTTTTCCAAAACCACCTTCAGTGCGGCTGGAAGCCGAGAAAAATCACCCAGACCGGCCTCTTGTGCGGCGGGGATCGAATAATAGGAAATGGATTTGCCATTTACGCTCAGGTTGCGGCGTGTCTTGGCGGTGTCCTGTCCAACTTTGATGGGCATTACGTGGCCTCCCTTGGAAATGACGTCAAAAAACGGGATTCGCTTCTGCGTATCTGTATCACGAATGCGTTCGGATCAAGGGGGACAAGGGCCGAGAGGTTGTATTTTTGTATACCATTGCACACAAAAAGCCGAAAATTCGAATAACACGGTCTCAAGAAACCTTGATTAGCGGAATTGATGAATACGGTATAAACCATTTTGGCACCCAAACAGATTGAGAAACTTGATGTTCAAACCTGCCGCAATTTCCACAGCCCTCTCTCTTATCTTCGCGTCATCCGTCTTGGCCGAAGGAGACCCGGTGGTGGTGGAATTGTTTACGTCGCAGGGCTGTTCATCCTGTCCCCCAGCCGATCTCATCATGCAAGAGCTTGCCAAACGCGACGACGTCATTGGCCTCGCATTGCATGTGGATTACTGGGATTACATTGGGTGGAAGGACGAATATGCCGATCCGAACCATACCCTCCGGCAGAGGGCCTATGCACGCGAAGGCGGTCGGAGCATGATCTACACTCCGCAGATGGTGATCAACGGCCAGCAGGATGTGGTGGGCGCAAAAGGGGGTGAGGTTGAACGACTTATTGACGCCCATCTCACCGCAGCACCCGAGGCCGAAGTGGACGCGGTTCGGTCTGGCGATGTGGTCACTGTAAACGTCACGCCAATCGAACTGCCCGAGGGTGAGGAGTACGATATCCGCGTCGTGCAGTATTCGCCCATGCGCCATGCCTCGATCCGGCGGGGAGAGTTGGCCGGGCATGATCTGGACTATGCAAATGTCGTTGAGAACTGGCAGGTGGCGGGTCAGTGGGACGGGGTCGCCCCGCAAACCTTTACCGCATCTCTGACAGCAGATTTACCCAGCATTGTTCTGGTTCAACGGGCTGGCCACGGGCCGATCGTTGCCGCAACGCGCGTCAAGTAATCAGGGCATATCCTCGGGCTGAACACCCAAACCTTTCCAGGCTTTCCAGCGGCGGTGAATCCAGAACCACTGCCCCATATTCTTGCGCACCATTGCCTCAAGATCATCATTGGTAAACTGCGTCATGGTCTTGGGGTCGGAGTGCGGGACGGGTTCGTGCAGAACAATCTCAAAGTCGATACCGTTGGGCTGGCGCACGGCGTAACAGGGAACCAGCATCGCATTGTACTTGATCGCAAGCTCGGCGTTCAGCACCGAGGTCACTGCCGGTTTGCCGAAGAAGGTGAGTTCCTCACCGCCTTGCGCGTGAAGGTCGGACACAATGGCAATGATGCCACCACCTTTAAGCGTGCGCACCATCTCGACCATGCCGCGCCGGCCCTGCTCGAACATGGGCGCACCGGTTTCGTAGAAAGCGTTGACATACATCTCGTTGAAGTACGGATTGGCCATGCGGCGGTATAGACATCCGATCGGCTTGCCGGTGCGTTTCTGCAAGGCCACGCGGGCGGCCAGGTAATGCCCGAAATGCGCAGTGATAATCATCATCGGGCGGCCCTCAGCCGCGGCTGCGTCAAATGCGGCGAGGCCGGGGCCGGTGACCTTGGCTTTGGACTGGCGTTCGATGAACCCGTCCGAGGAAAAATGCTCCATAATCGCGCGCCCGGCATTGTCGGGAACGGCGTTGCAAATCCTGTCCACCTCAGCATCCGTCAGATCAGGGCAGGCCAGCTTGAGGTTGCGACGCACGCGGGTGCGATAGCCCACAATTGGGGCCAGCAAGCGTACGACCTTGCCCATTGTCGCGATTCGGCGCTCGTATGGCAGCAGGCGCATACCGCCGATCACACCTTTGAGAAAAAGGTTTGTGACGTAGTATTTGCCAAGCTCCAACCGGCTCAGTTCCGACTTTTCGACGGGCATGGGGAGACTCACTGAGTGTTGTGAATTGCGATGCAAGACATAGTGCCCCCATGGACTTATCTCAAGAGCTTGCCGACGGGATCACTATTGCGGCTGCGCGGATTATCAACTCTTTATCCGGTGTTACTGCGTCTCTTCTTCTTCGGACTCGATCAGGGTGATGGCGCCTTCGTCCATCAGATTACGGATGGCGACCACGATTTGCGACATCGCTTCTTCGGCCTCGGCCTGTTTAACCTTGCCGCGTTCCGCCATTTCTTCGCGCAGGTTTTCTGCCATCCGCGAGGACATGTTGGACAGCATGAAGTCGACCGTTTCCTGATCTTCTGGTGCCGCTGCACCAGCCAGAGCAGACACCAGAACAGGCTGTTCGACACCACGCAAGATGGCCGGGACATCGCGGGGCAGGATGCGTGCCGGGATATGAGAGAAGATGAAAATCGACTGGCGAACGCTGTCTGCAAAATCTGCGTCCTCTTCGTCCAGCGCGGTCAGCAACCCGTCGCGTGTTGTTGCTGTCGACTGGTTCAGGATCGCGCCGACCCGGGCGCCGGGACCGTCCTTGAACGCAGGCGTTGGGCGTTGATCAAGCTGCGCGGCCAGGGACCAGCCGATGCGCTCCACGGCTTCCGGTGTGACATTGGTGGTTCTTGAGACTGCATAGGTGATGCGCCGCGCAATCGGACCCGGCAGATGCCCCAACAATTGGGCCGCTTTGGCCGTGTCCAGTTTGGACAGCATGACGGCCGCAATTTCGGTGCTTTCAGCCTGCGCCATTCGGGCCAGATCTTCGGCCGGGATTTCGCGCAATCGCTGCCAGGGATCACCGATCTGGCGCACCCCGGCAACTTTTCGCAACCGGGCGGCCGTGGCAGGGGCGATCTTGTCGGTGACGGCATCCAGCGCACCCGCAAGTCCATGCGGGAACGACAACCCGATGCTGTCCAGAGCGTCGGCAAATTCCGTGGCAACCGCAGCCAATGTGACGCGATCCACGAGGCCCATCTGACCCAGTTGATGTGTCAGCTTTTCCTGCAGCGCATCGGGTAAGTCTTCCAGTGGAATGTCCGCACCTTCGTTCAGAAGCAACCGCACCACCACGGCGGCTTTCTCACGATTGCTCAACGCGCGCGGAACGACGCGCGCTGGTTCTTCGGTGTCCTGGACCGTCCGCGCCTGCGCGCCCGAGGTCACTTCGATAAGTGCTTGTGTGTCCTGCATCTGCCCGTAATGCCAAAATGCTGCGTTACGGGCAGATTAGAGAGAGTCGGGTAAATTTTCCCTGAACCTCAGTAGCTATATGTCAGGCCAGTGCGGATCGCTTCGCGCAGCGACGCCTCGGCCCAGGTGCCTTCACCGCCGCGGGCCTTGATCTCGCGCCATTGCTCGATGGCAAGATCGGTTTTGCCCTCGGCGACAAAGCCTTGCGCCATGTAGCTGCGGGCCAGAAGGTTATCGGGGTTGGCCTCGATCGCCTTTTCATAAAAGACATTGGCCATCTCAAGCTCGCCCATCTTGCGATAGGTAAAGCCCCAATAGGTCTGAACGCGGTCATCGTCCTGATCCATGATGCGCAGGATGCCCTGCGCGTTCTCATACTGACCATCATAGGCCAGTTCGCGCACCGCATCGTACAGTTGATCGTCGGAGAAATTGCTTTTGTTGGGCTTGACGCATTTACCTGCCGCCTCGTCATAGACGCGGCCAAACAGGCACTTCTTTGTCGTGTTCGTGGGTTTCGGCGGGCTGCTGTCACCGCCGCCAGCCGCAAATGCAGCGGGCGCGAGCACAAAGGCTTGAAGGGCGATTGCTGAAGCTAGTACGAGACGCATAAATCCTACTCCGTTTTCTGGGCGCTTTCTGAAACAATAGCGCGGTCCTCAGAAATTCTAACAACCGGGTGGTCATTATTATTCACGGGTAGGCAAAATTTTCGTCAACTGCTGACCAACTTCACGCAAGTTTGAGTGTCGGTGTCCCAGATCGTGCCCTGGGCGCAGGATTGTGTCTGTTTGGAATGTCCTGTGCAGGCCAGCCCGACTGAAGCGGTCATTACCAGCGCGACGCTGCAGAGAAGGGTTCGGATCATCATGTCTCTCCCGTTCAGAATGCAATGAGCAAAGCATAGCCGGTTTTTGCGCTTCTGACAAAGGAAAGCCCGGAACAATGGAATGCTCCGGGCCAGCAGTTTTGTTGTGATGCGTCTTTACGTGTTATTCGCCGAACACCCGGGCAAAGATCGTGTCGACATGTTTGGTGTGATAGCCGAGATCGAATTTCTCTTCGATTTCCGTGGGGCTGAGAGCGGCGGTCACGTCGGCGTCGGCCAGCAGCTCTTCTTTGAAATCGGTCCGGTGTTCCCAGACCTTCAGCGCGTTGCGCTGTACCATGGTATAAGCATCTTCGCGGCTGACACCGGCTTGGGTCAGGGCCAACAGAACACGCTGACTCATCACCAAACCTGGAAACTTGTTCATGTTCTCAAGCATGTTCTCGGGGAAGATCAGCATCTTGTCGACTACGCCAGTCAGGCGGGCCAGCGCAAAATCCAGTGTGATCGTGGCGTCCGGCCCGATCATGCGTTCAACCGAGGAATGCGAGATATCGCGTTCGTGCCACAGCGCCACATTCTCCATCGCCGGGATCACCGCCGAGCGCACCATGCGGGCCAGACCGGTCAGGTTCTCGGTCAGCACAGGGTTTTTCTTGTGCGGCATGGCGGACGAGCCCTTTTGGCCCATCGAGAAGAATTCAGCCCCTTCCAGAACCTCGGTCCGCTGCATATGGCGGATTTCAATGGCGATGTTTTCGATGCTGCTGGCGATGACGCCCAGCGTAGCAAAAAACGCAGCGTGACGGTCGCGGGGGATGACCTGCGTGCTGATCGGTTCGGGCACCAGGCCCAGCTTGTCGCAGACATGTTCTTCGACTGCCGGGTCGATATTGGCGAAGGTGCCGACCGCACCGCTGATCGCACCGGTGGCAACCTCAGCCCGCGCGTCGCGCATGCGGGACAGGTTGCGGTCCATTTCGGCATAGAACCGCGCGAAGGTCAGACCCATGGTCGTCGGTTCGGCATGGATGCCGTGGCTGCGGCCAATGCGGACGGTGTCTTTGTGTTCAATGGCACGACGTTTGAGCGCCGCCAGCAGCCCTTCGAGATCCGAGATCAGAAGGTCAGCTGCACGGGTCAGTTGCACGTTGAAACAGGTATCCAGCACGTCCGAGCTGGTCATGCCCTGGTGGACAAAGCGTGCCTCTTCGCTGCCCACATGCTCGGCCAGATGGGTCAGGAATGCGATGACGTCATGCTTGGTGACGGCCTCGATCTCATCAATGCGGGCCACGTCAAACTCAACGTCCTTGGCCTTCCAAACCGCGTCGGCGTTTTCGCGCGGGATCACGCCCAGATCGGCCATCGCGTCACAGGCGTGTGCCTCGATCTCGTACCAGATGCGGAACTTGGTCTCGGGCGACCAGATGGCCACCATGTCAGGGCGGGAATAGCGAGGAATCATTGGCAGCAGCACCTTATTGTGTTTTGGCTGGAGGAGTTGGAGCGGGGTTTAAACCCGCGCCGTTCTGGGAACAAGACGAGAGTGCCGGGATGAGACGGTTTGCCCTGATTTTAGCGTTCCTGCCGGGCTTTGCTGCGGCAGAGGAGTTCCGAGCCCTGTCCGGCGCTGAAATTCTGGCGGCATTGACGGGGCAGAAGCTGGGGTATGGGCAGGGTGTCTGGCAGACGTTCGAAGAGAATATGCAGACCCACTATTTCTCGGGCGGTCCCAGCACGGGGACATGGGCAGTGCGTGACGGGCGCTATTGCTCGATCTGGCCGCCCTCTGACCTGTGGGCCTGTTACGACGTGCTGCAAAAGGACGACACGATCCGTTTTGTGGATGACCGAGGCGGCATCACGGATGGGGTCTTTGCCAAGTGACTCTGCCGACGCGTCTTGCCGATTTTGCCGGACGCTGGGCGTTGACGCGGGTGATCCGCGACGCGCGGGCAGGGCAGGTGATCCATGCGGATGGGCATGTGGTACTGGATTGGGACGGGGACGTGCTGGTCTATGACGAAACGGTTACCATGCGCATCCCTGGTCAACCGGACATGACCGGCACGCGCCGCTATTTGTGGCGCGATGCAGGGGATCGGATCGCCATTCATTTTGACGACGACCGCTATTTTCACGCGCTCTGCCTGGGGCAATCGGGGCCAAAGGATCATCACGATTGCGCGCCCGACAGCTATGATGCAGAATATGATTTCCTGGGATGGCCTGCTTGGTCCGTGCGTTGGACAGTGTCTGGGCCGCGAAAATCCTATGAAATGGAGACCAAATATACCCGCTGTTAGCGTAAAAACCTTGCAGCATGGGGTGGGAACGGGCATTGCTGCATCAGCAAACAGGTCCGAATGTGGAGAATAAGAGATGAATGCTAACGTACTGGCCAACGCCTTTGGCCCGCGCGAGGGGACTGCGCTGCTGGTCAAGCAGGCCGTTCTGGTTGTTCTGGGCATCGTAGCCCTGGCAGTTGCAGCCAAAATCAAGGTGCCGATGTGGCCGGTTCCGATCACCATGGGCACGTTCGCAGTGTTGACCATTGGCACCGCCTACGGCGCGCGTCTGGGGCTGGTCACGATGCTGGGTTACATGCTGGTTGGCGCGTTGGGCTTTGACGTGTTTGCCGGCTCGTCGGCTGAGAAATTCGGCCTGACCTACATGATGGGTGGCACAGGCGGCTATCTGGTTGGCTACTTGCTGGCCACGGTTTTGCTGGGTGCCCTGGCGGCGCGCGGTTGGGACCGTTCGGTCGGCAAGCTGGCACTGGCGCTGGTTCTGGCCAACGTACTGATCTATGTGCCCGGCCTGCTGTGGCTGGGTCAGCTTTATGGCTGGGACAAGCCGATCCTGGAGTGGGGCCTGACGCCGTTCCTGCTGGGCGATGCGATCAAGCTGGCGCTAGCTGCGCTGCTGATCCCGGCTGTCTGGAAACTGGTGGGCAACGCCCGCAGCTGATCAACTGATCACACCCAAATCCAACCCGCGACCCGAGTGATCCGGTCGCGGGTTTTTTTGTGTCAAACCAAAGAGGTGCTGGACAAGACCCCAAGTCGCAGGCCAAGCTGATTAAAGTATTGGCATCAGGTTAATGTGATATGCGATTTCTTCTTTCAGCTGCGGTGTCGGCGGTGATGTCCCTGGGGGTCGTGCCTGCACTGGCGGATACGCCGGTGACCTATACCGATGCAGGCCAACCGCTGTTTCGATTCATTGTCCCTGACTATTGGGCCCTGCGTGTTGGCGGCCCGCGCGAGATTGAGGACACAAGCCTTGGCGACGCCCGTGCGGTTGCGCGTGTGATGGGCATGCGGCCCGTGACTGACGATACTGTCTGGATGGGATTTGTTTCCCCCCAAGGCGTGACGTCGATTGAGGACGGTGTCGAATACCTGAGCGACATTGACAAGTTTCTTGTCAAGGAACCCCAGATCACAGGGTCCAGTCGCCGCTCTGTCGCCGGGTTGCCCGCACAAGTCTTTCGCGGCACGGGTCGCCGAGATGGCCGCGGGGTGAACTTTACCGCGACAGTTATTGATTTGCCGAAAGGCCGCGTGGCTGTTGCCGTGGCGATCCTGAGGGATGGCGCGGATCCGTCATATGTCGATGACCTGAATGCGGTGTTCGACTCTTTCCGGGCATTGCAGTGAGGGCGCAGGGATGAAGTTCAAGCTTTTGAAACGCTCGGTTCTGGTGTTCGGCCTTGGAGGGTCGGCCTTTGCGCTGTCTGGGTGCGAAGGCGTCTCGGTCGGTGTCGGGTATGGTTACGGATATGATCCGTTTTACGACTCGATGCTGTGGAACGACTATTACCGGCGCGACGTGAATGTGGATGTCGATGTCAACAGACCGAACCGTCCGGATCGCCCCAACAAACCGGACCGCCCGGCAAAACCGGATCGCCCGAAGCCGCCCGCAGGCAAGCCGCCTTCGCGCCCGAAACCGCCGGTGTCCAAACCGCCGTCGCGGCCACGGCCACCGGTGGCGCGCCCACCATCAGCACGCCCGCCGATACATCGTCCGTCGGGCGGAGGACGCAGGCGCTGAGCTAACAGGACTATTACGAGGGAAGCAGCTCGGTCGTGATGTGGGCCGAGCCTTCAAGCGTGCGGTGCACGGGACATTTGTCGGCAATTTCCAGCAGTTTTGTCTTCTGTTCCTGAGAAAGTGGCCCGTTCAGGCGGATTTTTCGCCGAAATTGGTCAACTTTTCCCTCGCTGGCGAGGCCAGCATCCTGCGCGTGAACCTTGTCGTGGCACACATCAACGGAAACGCTTGTCAGGGGCCATTGCTTTCTGCGCGCATACATTCGGATGGTCATCGACGTACAGGCGCCAAGACCAGCGGACACGAAACCATAAGGCGACATGCCTTTGTCCGTCCCGCCGTATGAGGCCGGCTCATCCGCCACAACATGATGGCGCGGGCCTGACTGTATATCTTGCAAGAAGCCCGAGGGGTCGGCCTCGGTCACGCGCACGACCCCTTCGGGCGCTCCGATCGGCGGGGCAGGCGGGCACAGTTTCACATAGCGCGACACCCAGGCCGAGATCACGTCTGCAGCGTAGTTGGCATCCGAGGCGCGCGTAATCAGGTGATCTGCACCGTCCAGAGTCACAAAGCTTTTGGGGTGTTTGGCAGCCATGAAAATCGTGCTGGCATTGTCGATGCCCACCGTTTCATCGCGCGGGGCGTGCAGGATCAAAAGCGCTGCGTTGAGCTCTTTTATTGCAGGGGCAAGCGCGGTTTCCGAGATGTCATCGACAAATGCCTTGCCAATGCGGAAGGGGCGGCCACCCAGCGATACCTCTGCGCTGCCCTCTGTCTGGATTTCGGGTAACGCGGCCTCGAAATGATGCGAAACATGACCCGGATCTGCGGGCGCACCCAGGGTGACGACGGCTTTGACCGACGGGATTCCGACCCGCGCACGCAGGACCGCAGCACCGCCCAGCGAATGCCCGATCAACAGGGCAGGTGCCATATCGCGCCCCGCCAGGTATTGCGCGGCTGCGATCAGGTCTTCGACATTCGAGGTAAAGGTCGTGTTCGCAAACTCACCCTCGGAATGGCCCAGGCCAGTGAAATCAAAGCGCAGAACGGCAATACCCATCGCCGCCAACCGCGCCGAGATGCGCCGTGCGGCGGGAATATCCTTGGAACAGGTGAAGCAATGGGCAAACAATGCCGTCGCCAGGACCGGCCCGTCCGGCAGGTCAAGCCGCGCGGCCAGCCGACTTCCGTCATGGCCGGCAAATGTAATACGTTCGGTGGGCATAGATCACTCCTGAATCGTCCACTCCAGATTGGGCACGACAGCGCCGGGCCACAACCCGAATGACGGGTGCCTCACGCGGAGGTGACAGAATGAGGCAAGTTGTTACGCCTCGCCCATCAGAGCGGCATCAAACGGGTATGTGGTCAGGTTCTCATAGCCATCCTCGGTGATCAGCACCTGATCCTCCAGTTTGATCGAGAAATCACCACCGACTTCGCCCACAGCCGCCTCGACGCACAAGACCATCCCGGGTTCCAGCGGATAGTCATAGGCGCCTTCGACCGCCTTATCGGGATAAGCGACCAACGGCCATTCATCGCAAAGGCCCACACCATGCATCAGGCATCCGTATTTCTGAGCCTGAAACTTGTCATCCAGCACATGGGTGTTGGCCGTCAGTTCCGGGATCATGACACCGGGTTTCAGCATCTCCATATTCGTCATGATGTGCTCATGGGCGTGACGCATGGCATAGATCATGTCTTCGCGCGGCTTCTGATCACCGATCCACCATGTGCGCGAGATATCGATGCAGATGCCATAGGATCCGATCAGATCGGTGTCGAAGGCAATGATCTCGTTTTGCTGCGTGATGCGCGGGCCGCATTCCTGAAACCAGGGGTTGGTGCGCTGGCCCGAGGCAAGCAGACGGGTTTCGATCCATTCACCGCCACGGCGGATGTTTTCGGCGTGCAGGACGGCCCAGATATCATCCTCTGAGGTCTTGCCATTGCCGACATTTGCACGCGCGAATGCCTCCATTTCGGCCACAGCGGTTTCGCAGGCATGGCTGGCGCAGCGCATGGCAAGGATTTCGTCCGGGCCCTTGATGGCGCGGGTCTTTTCGGTCAGCTCCTCGCCGTCTTTGACATCGAAGCCCTGCGCCTCAAGCGCACGCAGGCCGTGTAGCATGATCTTGTCCACGGCCAGCCGCCGGTTGCCGCCGCTGTGTTCTTCGATCAGGACCCGCACCTCGTTCGAGAAGACGTCCGCCGCCACATCCACTTTGTCGCCACGGTCGAAATAGAACAAATCCGCGCCCGAGCGTTGCTCGCGCACCAGCGGGTTGAACGTGGAAAGGAACGGAGAATTCTTGTAGTCCCAGATCACCATATAGCCATCGGCGCAGATCAGCACCGCGCGAAACGGGTTATGCGTGTTCCACAGCTGCATATTGGTGCTGTCAGTGGCATAGCGGATGTTGAGAGGGTCAAACACCAACAGGCCGCCATAGCCGCGATCGTTGATGGCCTTGGTCAGGCGCTTCCAACGGTGTTCGCGCATCTTTTCGAGATTTGGCAAAGTCAGGCCAGCGGCGGCCCATTCCTCGAACGCCAGTTGTGTCGGTCCGATCTCAATCCGGTCATTGTCGTTTGGCGTGCCGTCGCCCAGTTTGGGGCCTTTGGTCGGGTCAATCTTGCGCGTGTCGCGATAGGAAATGTTCATGGCTGACCTCCGTGCTAGCATTGTCAGCCTGCGGCAATCTGAGACGCCCGTCGAACTGAAATGCGACCCGTGTTGTGTCGCTTTGTGGCGGATTTGTTGTGTTTCAGGTGATAGAGCAAAGCCATGACTGAAATTGTGCAGCACGATATCCCCTACGACCCGACGGTGGAAAACCCGCTTCCTGGCATTCGCCCTGCTGATCCCAAGGTTTGGCTGCACGCTGACGACGCGTTTGCACAGCAAATGCAACGGCGGGCCGATTTGTTGGCTCATCACCGTGCCGAGGTCCTGGCCATGGCCCCATCCGCACTGGAGCCCGCGCAGGAATTGCTGAAGCTTATCTTAGACCAGATATATGCTGGCGCATCCGATCGGGTGGTTCGGCCCGATGGGGTTGAAGTTGCTATTGATGCCGACAAGCCGTTGGAAACGCTAGGGCACCTGGTTCAGGAAGATTTTTGCATCCTGCAGAAACAGGGGAACGAGCACATCCTTACCGGTGCGGTTCTGTGCTTTCCTGCCAGTTGGAAACTGTCTGAAAAATTCATGCGCCCGCTGGTCGGGATCCATGAAACGGTTGCGCCTTACGACGACAATGTCGCACGGCGTGTGCAGCGGCTGTTTGATGGGATCCAACCCGGCCGTCCGTTGTGGCGGTTCAATGCGTTGTGGTACCGCGATGCCGAGCTGTTCCAGCCACGCGCCACCAACGACCGCCGCGAGCCTACGGATGCAAATGCGGCTGCTTTTCTGCGCAGTGAACGCCAGACCCTTGTGCGTCTTCCTGAAACGCGTGCGGTGGTGTTTGCGATTCACACTTATGTATTGCCCGCACATGTGGTCCAAAAATGGAAAACCCCGCCGGTTGGCGGGGCCTCCTAGGAGGGTCTTTGGTAATTTCTTACAAGCCGATGGCGCTGGCGACCTCGGCAAAGGCATTCGTTGTGTTCAGCCCGAATAGGGCGGTCGAAAAGGCCAGCACCTGCGTGTTCAGCCGAAAATCTTCACCACGGATCAAGTTGACCGCAGCCATCGACACTGCAACCGGCATCGAGACGCTGGCAAGCGCGCCGGTCATGCCCCAACTGGTCAGCCGCAGAATGTCGCTGGGCCGGTCGTCATCCTCGATCTCGGCATCGGGCGCGTCAGCCAGCAGGTTCGGCTCCGGGTCTGCCCTGAACGCGATGCTCAGCAGTTGATCATCGCTCAACTTGATCGGGCGGGCACCGGGTTTGTCGAACTCGGGCAAATCCGGATCTGCCAGGTCAAGGCCGGCAAACCGGCCGCTCACAGCCTGAAAGATCTCTTTGTGGTTTCGCTGTCTGCGGGGCGCAATCGAGTCGAATGCGCCCATGAATTGCTCAACGGTCAGTACGGTGTTTGGCGCCAGCCATTCCACGCGTTGTGTCGAGCAAATGTCCACCATCCGATACAGGATAACGACCAGCATCAATTCGGAAATTTCGCTGTCGTCCAAAAGGTCCGAAACAGGGCAGACGGTAATGACAAGGCGATTGTCGGGCAACGTGACCGAGGGGCGTACCAAAGTGTTAAGCCCGGCAGCCCGGTCCATGCGGTCATATCGATCGGCCTGATCGTTCTGTGAAACCTCAAGGGAAATGCGCACCAGATACTGGCTGGTCACAACGCTGGCCTCGCGTTGGCTCAGCAGCGTCTTGCGTTCGACCAGATGCCCGTAATCTTCAAGCGTCGCGGCCACGACATTGCACGACCGTTCCAGCGCGCCATCAGCATCGCCATTGAATTGAAGACCACCGTGGTACTTCTGCTTCGCAGTCACAGCGCATTCCTTTTCGCGTTAACCTTATGGGTCATTCTATGTGGAAAACTGGTACGAAATTTGGCGAATTTACAAAAAAGTCGAAAAAATCGGCTATTGATTACGCTTTGGAAACTTAGGTTCTTGGCGTTTTCTTTATATTCTGTGGCGACAATGTGGCGGAATTGGGGGGAACTGAGCTAATCCCCGAAAACCCTCAGTTATCGATTCGTGACGCCATTATGGCGATGGATTGCTGATAGACCGTCGCCGCGTTCCATTGCTGGATAACCGCAAAATTAGGCTGACCGGGCTGATAGCCCTTTCCGGGCTTCCACCCTTTCTTCCGAAGGAAATTTGCGGTCGAGGCCATGGCATCTGTCATGTTGTAAAAGTCCACGCGGCGGTCACCGGTGGCATCAACACCGTATTCCAGCGCATTGCCCGGCAGGAACTGAGTGTGCCCCAACTCGCCATGTTTCGCCCCTTTTGTCGCCATCGTGATGCTGCCTTTGTCCACCAGCTTCAACGCGCCGATGGCGTGGGGAATGAAGAACTCGGACCGGCGACAATCATAGGCCAATGTTGTGATTGCGGAAACAACCTGACTGTCGCCCATGAAATTGCCAAAGCCCGTTTCCATTCCGTGAATGGCGATCAGCACCCCGGCCGGGACACCGTATTGCTTTTCCAAAGCGGCATAGAATTGCGGGTTTCTTGCTTTGCGCTTGCGGCCCTGCGCCACGATCGTGTTCGCGCCACGGACCTGCATGAATTTGTCCAGTGAGTATTTGAAGCTTTTCTGATTGCGGTCCGCCGCGATGGTGCCCGTTGCATATTGCGTCTGGGCCAATGCCTGCAGACCTTTCTTTTTTACACCGGCACGTTTGGCGGTCTTGGCGAAATCCGCCTTCCACGCTTCAAAACCAGCGCTTGTGTTGCCGCAAGGGGCTGCTGCGGCCAGCGCCGGGAAGGTGAGTGCAAATATCAGGGCAAATCGAAACATCAGAGAAATCCAGAGGAATGAATGACTGATCCGACACTACGCGCCCTTTAAGCATCCGCAAAGAGGTTAGTAGAGGTCCAACTCGCCACTGGATTTGAGGCTTTCGAACCATTCGTCCGGTGTTTTGTCGATTTTAGCGTGTTTGACCATCATCGCGTTCATGTTTGGCAAACCCGACGAGTCCGGCCATTGCTCGGGCTGCCAGAGGTTCGCCCGGATCACACATTTTGGACAATGTGCAAAGACCGTATCAACATGGATCAAAAGTGCCAGTTTTGGCGCATGCGCGTTGACCGACATGGTCTCTAGCAATCGCGGATCGGCGCAGATGCGGGCCGTGCCGCGCATCCGCAGGGTCTCCATTTTTCCGGGTACAAAGAAAATGACGCTGACGCGCGGGTCCTTGAGAACGTTGTGGAACGTGTCGACGCGTTTGTTTCCCGGCCTGTCGGGGATGGCGATCAGGGTGTCCGAGATCACGCTTACAAAGCCCGCCGGATCGCCCCGGGGTGAAATGTCCAGATGTCCGTCGGGATTGGCCGACGCAATCAGGCAAAAGGGAGAGGCCGCAATAAAATCGCGGCACATCTGGTCCAATGCGGGGATCTCTTTGCCGATGATCTGAGGCAGAGGGGCGCCTGTTACGGCTTCCAGGTCTTCGGTCGAGGCGACGAAATCTGAAAACTGCGCGAAGGGGTCGTCTGGTGACATGCGAACTCTCCTGATCCGGTGCGCCCATTTTGGAAGAGGTTGCCAAACGAAACAAGGGCGCCCGAGGGAGCGCCCTTGTCTTGGTAAACCCTAAAACCGGATCAGCAGCTGTAATACATGCCGTATTCAACCGGGTGGGGTGTGTGCTCGTAGGTTTCGACCTCTTCCATCTTCAGCGCGATGTAGCCGTCGATCTGGTCTTTGGTGAACACGTCGCCCTGCAGCAGGAAGTCGTGATCGGCCGCCAGAGACTCCAGCGCCTCGCGCAGCGAGCCACAGACGGTCGGGATGTCGGCCAGTTCTTCGGCGGGCAGATCGTAGAGGTTCTTGTCCATGGCTTCGCCCGGATCGATCTTGTTCTTGATGCCGTCCAGACCGGCCATCAGCAGCGCGGCAAACGCCAGATAGGGGTTTGCGGCTGGATCTGGGAAGCGGGCCTCGACGCGCTTGGCTTTCGGGCTTTCGGTCCATGGGATACGGACACAGCCCGAGCGGTTACGGGCCGAGTAGGCGCGCAGAACGGGGGCTTCGAAACCGGGGATCAGACGCTTGTAGCTGTTGGTCGACGGGTTGGTGAAGGCGTTCAGCGTTTTGGCGTGCTTCAGAACGCCACCGATGAAGTACAGTGCCTCATCTGACAGGTCAGCGTATTTGTCGCCGGCGAACAAAGGCTTGCCGTCTTTCCAGATCGACATGTTCACGTGCATGCCAGTGCCGTTGTCGCCTGCAATCGGCTTCGGCATGAAGGTGGCCGACTTGCCATAGGCATGCGCCACGTTGTGGATGACGTATTTGTATTTCTGCAGCTCGTCGGCCTGTTTGGTCAGGCTGTCAAAAATCAGACCCAGCTCGTGCTGGCACGAGGCAACCTCGTGGTGGTGCTTGTCGACCTTCATACCCAGACGTTTCATGGTGCTGAGCATTTCCGAGCGCAGATCCTGTGCTTCGTCGATCGGGTTGACCGGGAAGTAACCGCCCTTGACGCCCGGACGATGGCCCATGTTGCCCATCTCGTATTCGGTGTCGGTGTTCCACGATGCGTCGGTTGCGTCAACTTCGTAGGATACCTTGTTGATACTGTTCGAGAAACGAACGTCGTCAAACAGGAAGAATTCGGCCTCGGGGCCGAAGAATGCTGCGTCACCGATTCCCGAGGATTTCAGGTAAGCTTCGGCTTTTTGGGCGGTGCCGCGCGGGTCACGCTCGTACGCTTCGCCGGTGTCGGGTTCGACCACCGAGCAATGCACGCAGATGGTTTTTTCCGCGTAGAACGGATCGACATAAGCGCTGTCGGTGTCGACCATCAGCTTCATGTCCGAGGCTTCGATGGATTTCCAGCCCGCAATGGACGAGCCATCAAACATGAAGCCTTCTTCCAGGAAATCCTCGTCAACCTGATCGGCCATCAGCGTGACGTGCTGCAACTTGCCGCGCGGGTCGGTGAAACGGACGTCGACATATTCGGCGCCTTCGTCCTTGATCAGCTGAAGAACTGCGTCCTTGCTCATAACTCTGTATTCCTCTGGTTTGAGTGCGTTCTATTACAATGCGTCCGAGCCGGTCTCGCCGGTGCGGATGCGAATGGCTTGTTCGACGGTCGAGACAAAGATCTTGCCGTCGCCGATCTTGTCGGTTTTTGCGGCACCGACGATGGCCTCGATGGCGGCATCAACCTGATCGTCGTCCAGCACCACTTCGATCTTCACTTTGGGCAGGAAGTCGACCACGTATTCTGCGCCACGGTAAAGTTCGGTGTGGCCTTTCTGACGGCCAAAACCTTTGACTTCGATCACACTGAGGCCTTGCACGCCCACGTCTTGCAGCGCCTCTTTCACCTCGTCCAGTTTGAACGGCTTGATGATCGCTTCGATCTTTTTCATTTCGGCCCACCTTGAATGGTTGTCTCAGGGGCAGTGATCACGTCTAAGATCGAGCAGCAATGTGATTGCGGTTTCGGGGGGTGCGCGATGCCTCGAAAATCATCGTTGCGCTAATTTTTGGGCGATTTGCACAAAAAGTAATCAGAATTGAATCGGGTGAGACCTACGATGACAGAATTGCTGACAGCGGCGCAGATGCGGACCATCGAACAGGCTGCAATCGAGTCTGGTGAGGTGACCGGGCTGGAGTTGATGGAGCGGGCCGGGCAGGGCGTCGTCGACGCAATTTTTGAGGAGTGGCCAGAGTTGGACAGGCGAGGGGCCAGCCCCTCGCGCTCCCCGGAGTATTTTCAAAAAGATGAAGTTCGCGCTGCGCGTGCTGTCGTTTTGTGCGGACCCGGAAACAACGGCGGCGACGGGTTTGTCGTGGCGCGACTGTTGCACGCGCAAGGTTGGGAAATTGAGGTTTTCCTGTATGGCGATGCTCAAAAACTGCCACCGGACGCACGGGTGAATTATGAGCGGTGGTGTGGGCTGGGTACGGTTGTACCGCTGACTGAGCGGGAAATACGCAAAGGCGGTTTTGCAGATATCTATGTCGACGCTTTGTTTGGAACAGGGCTGAAACGTGGATTGGATGGCGAACTGTTCAACGTTGTTCGGCATCTTTCTGGGGTAAATGGAGACAACTACACTGATCGCATGATCAGCATCGACGCACCATCGGGCTTGTGTTTGGACAGTGGTCGGGTGCTGCAGCAAGAACCGCTGAATTTGTTTCCTCGCGAGTTTCTCGAACATCTTCCTTCGGAGATGCGAGGCAAGGTTGCCTCGGCAGGCGGCGCTCGTGCTTTGCATGATCGATTTGCACGTTTGACCGTGTGTTTCGACAGCCCAAAGCCTGGACATTTCTTGAGCCAAGGGCCCGATTTGTGCGGCAAGATTGTCGTTAAGGACATCGGTCTTTCCAAGGAGCGTTGCCGCTACAACGGCGAACCATATGATGTTGAATTTACACCTGGCCCCAAATCACCGCGCGGGGCGATCCGTCCTGCGTCTTTGACCCTTGCCGAGCCTCGGGGCCGTGTGGAAGACGAGCGATCATGGGGTGGCTTGCCACTTTATTGCTTGGTCAAATACACGCAGCACCACAAATACACGCACGGTCACGCACTGGTCCTGTCCGGCGGCCCGGCCAAAACCGGCGCAGCGCGGTTGGCGGCGCGGGGGGCGTTGCGGATTGGGGCTGGGTTGGTGACGGTCGGGGTGCCTCCAGCAGCACAGATGGAGGTGGCGGCACAGTTGGCCGCCGTCATGGTGCGGCGGGTTGAGGGGGGCGAGGGCCTTACGGGCGTATTGGAAGATGAGCGGTTGAATGCCCTGTGTCTCGGTCCCGGATTGGGGGTGGAACGGGCGCGGGAATTGCTGCCGGTGGCGTTGCACGCCAGGCGTGCAACGGTGCTGGATGCGGATGCGCTGACCGCTCTTGCGGAAGAGTTCCCGGACCTGTCCCAGCAGCTTCATGAGAATTGTGTTCTGACCCCGCATGGGGGCGAATTTGCGCGGTTGTTTCCGGATATTGCCGAGAGATTGACGGATGCGCCCACCATTGGACCAGCCTACTCCAAAGTTGACGCGACGCGTGAGGCCGCGAAACGGGTAGGGTGCGTTGTTTTGTTCAAAGGGCCGGACACGGTGATTGCGGCGCCAGATGGGCGGTGTGCTGTAAACTCGGCCCAGTATGAGCGCGCTGCCCCGTGGTTGGCGACGGCAGGGTCAGGTGACGTTCTGGCCGGGTTCATTACAGGCCTGCTGGCGCGTGGCTTTGCCCCGATGCAGGCGGCGGAAACCGGAGCTTGGTTGCACGTTGAATGCGCGCGGCACTTTGGTCCAGGGTTGATCGCCGAAGACCTGCCGGAACAGCTACCTTCAGTATTCAAACAACTTGATATTTGACTTTTTCAGGCGGATAGTGGCCGTTAGCGGAGGCTATCGGCACATTGCCGCCGCTGTTTTGTGTGCTGGCGTGTTGCGAGAAATTGAAAGCAGCAGGATGCGGCGTCACACTGAACCCCCGGGGGCTGAGTATTTGCCGCAAAAGCAACTCAGTCCTCTGAGAAACAACGTTTTTTACCAGTCCAGAAGTGCCGATCGCGAGGTGACGCAGGTCAAGTAGCCCTTTCGGGGTGATCTGAGCAAATCATTACATCAACTACTTTGGTGACAGACATGACAGTGAACTTGAAACTCATTTCAACGTCAGCTTTGGCGGTGGTAACCGCACTGCCCGCAGCGGCGGAGCTGAAATACGAAAACAATTCTGGCGGATATGTCGAACTTTACGGGCAGTTCAACCCGGCGATTGTTTCGGTGGATGACGGCGAGGAAACCGAAACGCGCCTGCTGGACAATGACCTGTCCAACAGTCGCGTCGGATTGCGGTTGTTGCAGCCCTATGGCAGCAGCGAATTCACCTTTCGCTTTGAAACCGGACTGGGGCTGCCCAGCACGGGATCGGCGAGCCAGGATGGGACGAACTCGGACGGGTGGCAACGCACGGACATTCGGCATGTCGATTTCGCACTAAAGGGCAGTTACGGCAAATTCTCTGCCGGTCAGGGCAGTATGGCGTCAGACGGCGCCGCAGAGGTTGATCTGTCTTACGTCGGCACAGCGCTATATTCCTTCACCAATGATGAAAACGGAGCGTTCTTTTATCGCGCCCCGGACGGAATGCTGAGCGATCTGACTGTAGGCGATTCAAGCAGCAACTTCGATGGCGCGCGCCGGGGTCGCGTGCGCTATGACACGCCGGATTTCAATGGATTCTCGGGCAGCATCGCCTACGGTCAGAACATTCTGTCCAGCAGTGATGATGACAACTATTACGATCTGGCGGTGTCCTACAACAACACGTTTGCAAATGGTGTCGAGTTCGCCGCAAGTGTCGCCTATGCGGTACGCGATTTTGATGGCGTTCCAGGAGAGCAAAAGGACACGATCGGTTCGGCCTCGGTCCTGTTGCCCAGCGGATTCAGTTTTACCGCTGCGGCCGGAACGCGGGACGTCACAAGCGACGGGGCCAGCGACCCGAACTATTGGTATGGAAAAATCGCCTATGAGGCAGATTGGGTGTCGTGGGGCAAGACCGGTATCGGCATCGACTATTTCGACGGGTCTGATTTTGAGAATGAAGGGTCCAGTACCAGCGCGTGGGGCGTCGCTGTGGTTCAGCGCATCGATAGCATCAATACGGACGCCTATCTGAAATACCGAAGCCATGAATTTGACGATGTGACCGATTTCGACAAGAACGAAGCCTGGGTCCTTGGCGCCCGCTGGCGGTTCTGAACGACATTCGTTGTCACAGCTGAAACGCCTCGGGCATTTTCCGGGGCGTTTTTTGATGTAATCAGGGGCAAAACCGGGCTGATCCGGCCATTGCCCCTTGCACGCGGACGGCTGTGCAAATAGAAGGCGTCAAATTTGCCCGGCGCGCCGTTTTGCGCGCCCCGAATCCTATGGGGACTACCATAATGCAGGTAACAGAGACGCTGAACGAAGGTCTGAAGCGCGGCTACAATATTACCGTCACCGCCGCCGAGCTGGACGAAAAGGTCAACGAAAAGCTGACCGAGGCGCAGCCCGAAGTCGAGATGAAGGGTTTCCGCAAAGGCAAGGTGCCGATGGCGCTGCTGAAAAAGCAGTTTGGCCAGCGTCTGCTGGGCGAAGCGATGCAGGAAACCATCGACGGTGCGATGAACAAGCATTTCGAGGACAGCGGTGACCGCCCCGCGTTGCAGCCCGAAGTCAAGATGACCAACGAGGACTGGAAAGAGGGCGACGATGTCGAGGTCTCGATGTCTTATGAAGCGCTGCCCGCGATCCCCGAGGTTGATCTGAAATCGGTTGAACTGGAAAAGCTGGTCGTCAAGGCAGACGATGCGGCTGTTGAAGAAGCGCTGAACAACCTGGCCGAAACCGCGCAGGATTTCAAAGCGCGTCGCAAAGGTTCGAAAGCCAAGGATGGCGATCAGGTTGTCATCGACTTTGTCGGCAAGGTTGACGGTGAAGAGTTCGAAGGCGGCTCGGCAGAAGACTATCCGCTGGTTCTGGGCTCGAACAGCTTCATCCCCGGCTTCGAAGAGCAGCTGGTCGGTGTGAAAGCCGAAGAAGCGAAAGACGTCAATGTGACCTTCCCTGCCGAATACGGTGCCGAGCATCTGGCCGGCAAAGACGCTGTGTTCACCTGCACCATCAAAGAGGTAAAGGAACCTGTCGCGGCCGAGGTCAATGATGAGCTGGCCAAGAAATTCGGTGCCGAAGATCTGGAAGCCCTGAAAGGTCAGATTTCCGAGCGTCTGGAAGCCGAATATGCCGGTGCCTCGCGCGCTGTCATGAAACGTGGGCTGTTGGATGCGCTGGACACCAAAGTGTCGTTCGACCTGCCACCGTCGCTGGTAGAAGCCGAGGCCAAGCAGATCGCGCATCAGCTGTTCCACGAGGAAAACCCTGATGTCGAAGGTCACGACCACGGTGAGGTTGAGCCCACGGATGAGCACAACAAACTGGCTGAACGCCGTGTCCGTTTGGGCCTGCTGCTGGCCGAGCTGGGCCAGAAGGCCGAGGTTGAAGTTTCTGATGCCGAGATGACTCAGGCGATCATGAACCAGGCGCGTCAGTACCCGGGGCAGGAACGTCAGTTCTTTGAATTCGTGCAGCAGAACGCGCAAATGCAGCAGCAGCTGCGCGCGCCGATCTTTGAGGACAAGGTTGTCGACTATGTCTTTGAACTGGCTCAGGTCAGCGACAAGGAAGTCAGCAAGGACGACCTGCAAAAAGCCGTTGAGGCACTGGAAGAGGAATAATCCTCTTCCGCCCATCCCTCGGTATTGGGCACAAAAAAGCGGAGCCGCCTGCGATCAGACGGCTCCGGTGGGTGGCTTTCTACTATGAGGAGAGGGGGTCAAGCCTCATGAGCAAAAGCACGGGGGGTTCCTAGCAGAGCGGATTTTTGCTCTGGCGTGAATTTGTCGGTCAACGTCTCGATCAATCTCAGAACGTCTTGCCGCTCGCTCTCGGTCTTTGCCGCACTCATCTGTTCGACAAAATACTTCTCAAGCTCGGTGAGCGGTTTGTGATCGCGATTCGCAGGGCTTTTCTGCGCGGCTTTCTTTTCTTCGAACATTTCCAGGGCCGCATCCTCGTCGATGAAGACATCGTGGTGAATGCCTGCAAAGTCGCGGACTCCGGATATGCGTTCTTCGGTGCAATCCAGCAGAGCGGCCAGCGCGGGGACCTTGCCCATCGGGACTGTCTGTCCGACGTAATCATAAGGCGCGCAGTTCGACCGTTTGAGAACACGGTCCATAACCGGATCGATCACGGTGATGATGTCCTGAATACCGGCCATGCGTGCATATTCCAACGATCCGATCATCAATTCGCAGGTTGCGTAGGAGACGGAATTCTTTTCCTTGCCGCGCGTCAGCCGTTGCGTATCGACGCAGAAGCGGGTCGATTCCCACATCGTGGCACTGCGCATCGGCGCCTCACCGCACAGGATCGCTGAAAATACGTCCGAAAGCATGTGCGGACCAGTGGTCTGAAGTGCACGCACGGCTGCTACGACATTTCCCCCGTCGTCGAGACCGATTACATATGCAGGATCCAGATGATCGAAATGGTCGATTTCTTTGCCATCTTCGATGTTAACGTCCCATCCAAGACGCCCGCCAAAAACCCGGGCCCTCAGTTCGAACATCTCGTCAAGTACCTCGCTGAACAGGTGTCTGTTCAGCCCATCAACTACCAAGATCATGTTATCCCCCTTCGAGTGGTGTGTCGGTAACCCAATCGTTACCCTTAAATCACACCAAATCTATTGGGGGTTTCCCGTAGAAATGCGTTTTTTTGGTTTACCCTGGGTAAATTAGCCCGATTCCGATCGCCCGACCGACGGCCTGAGGTGTCGTCAGGGCGTTCAACTTCTCGCGGGATGAGCGCAGGTGTACCTCAACCGTGCGGTGAGAGATAGACAAAATATCACCAATATCCTGCTGCGATTTTCCGGCTGCGGCCCATTGCAGGATTTCCAGTTCGCGGCTGGAAAGTGTCGGGTGATACAGCATTCTGCTGATCGCGTCCGACGCCATGACATTGTCGTGGATGTGTACGGCAAGCGACTGAAGCTCGGTGATCACGTTGCCCACCAGCTTTTTCCATTCTTCCCGGCTGCAATCACGCGTGGCGCTCAGCAGGCCGATATCTCCGTAGGGGCCGCGAACGGGGATTGTGATGCCCTGGTCCGGAAGCCCGAAGTCATGTGCATCGCGGAAAACACGTTGAAAATCCTTGCCCCGCTCCAGACGACTCCAGTCAACCGGAGCGATACTGCGCTGGCTTTTGTGAAGTGTCGGGTCGATCAGGTGCAGGCCTTGCTCCTGATAGTGGACCTTCCACTCGTCACTATAGGTTACGTGTCCATGAATGGAGCCCGCAGCGGGGTTCATGCCTGCATAAGCAGCATGATCCATTTCAAGTTTGTCACAGACCTGCTTGAGGAACTCGTCGTACCGAGTGTCCTCCTGAGGCAGAGTGCTGAGATCAACTATTTCCATTTGGCTACGACCAGTTTTACCCGCTTTGCGAGTGGAACCCAATTCGGCCAGGAAAACAGTACCGGTATTCCCCGACGGAAACTAGGACAACATATTTTGCCCATATTGACAAGAACATGGGAGAAATGTCTGCCTTTTAGTTAATAATGTGCCTTTGTTGCATATTATTTTGTGGCACAATGCCCGTTTTTCTCGGGCTTTTGGGACATTTCTTGGGGTTTGGACTTTCACTCGCGGACGTATTTGTCTGTACTTAACAAAGGCCTGCGTTATTCGGAAACCAATCCGGTTTCGACCAGCATGCCGCGTTTTTTGGCTTCGGGCCAGTACCCTTTGGCATAAAGGAAAATGGCGCGCTGTTGGTCGCCATCCGACAAAAGCCAGGCTCCGCGAAGGTATTTTCCAGCAAACTCAAGGTTGGTATCGGCATCCAAAAGGCCCTGTGCATTGCCTTTGTATCCCATGGATCGTGCGGTCGCGGGTAATATTTGCAGCAATCCGTAATAGGGGCGGTTTACAGCCCAGGGGCGATGTGTGCTTTCGCGAATGGCAAGTTTATGCACCAGTTCGCGGGGCAGTTCATAGTGGTCTGCCCATTTGTTGATCGACGCGCGCAGTTCCGGCGTTTCATTGGGATAGAGCGGCGGGTCGAAGGTCTGATTGCGCGAGGCGGTGTCCGGTCCGCTGCACGCGGCGAGCGGGGCAACCAGAAGAAGGGCAAGCAATCTGCGGCGTAGGGGGTTGGCCATAGGGGTACTCCGAAGTTCCGGGGATCATATTGGTTGGCGTTGGCTGCGCAACCATAGGAATAGAATCCGGCCAAAATTTGCTCGTCACGCGACAAGCCAAAAAAAAGACCGCGCAAAAGGCGCGGTCTTTTCGAATTTACGCGCCGGAAAGATCAGGCTTTGGCTTCGTCTTCTTCGGCAGGTGCTTCTTCTGCAACCAGCTCGTCGTCGTCGGACGCGGCAGAGCCGATATCGTCGAACAGCTCGGCGATTTCGAATTCTGCGGCGGCTTCTTCCTCGGCGGCCAGTTCCTGGATCGATTTGCCCGAGGCCTGCAGTTCGGCTTCTTCTTCCGAACGGGCGACGTTCATTTTGATTTCGGCTTCGACCTCGGGGTGCAGTTTGACCGCGACGGTGTGCAGGCCCAGTTCCTTGATCGGAGCGAGCAGGATGACCTGTTTCTTGTCGACGGTGAAACCAGCTTCGGTCGCGGCGTCTGCGGCGTCACGCGGGGTGACCGAACCGTAGAGAGCGCCGGCGTCCGATGCCGAGCGAATCACGATGAACTGCTGACCGTCCAGCTTTTCAGCCAGGGCCTCAGCTTCTTTCTTGGTTTCCAGGTTGCGGGCCTCAAGCTGCGCTTTCTGGGCTTCAAACGAGGCAATGTTGGCCTCAGACGCGCTCAGCGCTTTGCCCTGGGGCAGCAGGAAGTTGCGGGCAAAGCCGGGCTTGACGTCAACGACGTCGCCCATCTGACCCAGTTTCGCAACGCGTTCCAGCAGGATAACTTGCATATCAGTCTCTCCTTACTTCACGGCGTAGGGCAGCAGGGCGAGAAAGCGGGCGCGCTTGATTGCGCGGGCCAGTTCACGCTGCTTTTTTGCCGAAACGGCGGTGATGCGCGAAGGAACGATCTTGCCACGCTCAGAGATATAGCGTTGCAGCAGACGGGTGTCTTTATAGTCGATCTTCGGCGCGTTCTCGCCCGAGAACGGGCAAACCTTGCGGCGGCGGAAAAATGGTTTTGCGGCCATGGTATATGTCCTTTCGTCAGGCGTTGATCAGCGGCGCTCGCGGCGGCCTTCGCGCTCATCGCGCTTCTGCATCTGGACCGAGGGGCCCTCGGCGTGACCGTCGACCTTGATGGTCAGAACGCGCATCACGTCGTCATGCAGGCGCATCAGGCGCTCCATTTCCTGAACGGCGCCAGCGGGGGCGTCGGTTTTCAGGAAGGCATAGTGGCCTTTGCGGTTTTTGTTGATCTTGTAAGCCATCGTCTTGACGCCCCAGTACTCGCTGTCGACGACGTTGCCGCCGTTGTCAGCCAGAACGGTGCCGAAATGTTCGACGAGGCTTTCTGCCTGCGCGTTGGACAGATCCTGACGCGCGATCATTACATGCTCATACAGTGGCATGTGCACTCCTGTTTCTATCAAGGCGCATTTCAAAGGCGGGGTCATGATGTCCTTCGCGACCCTGCCACGAGAGGCTGCGCGATTCATATGCTCTGCGAAGGATGGCCCCGTATACACGTTTATCCATCAGGGGCAAGCCCTGCCTTATACGTCAAGAAGACGCCGCCCTATTTCCTTTGAGGTGCCCAATTCCTGACGCTTTTCACCCCGAGGTTGTTCATGAAGCCGGAACTACCCGGAGATTGAAATCACAGACAGGGCGAGACAATGGCCGTGATGAACACTAATACATTTGAGCAAGCCTCGACAAAGGCAGCATATGACAAATCCGTTCCGTTGCTGATCAGTTTCGCACCGAACTGGAAAGCACGGATGGTGCTGTTCCGTGTGATCGGCGCGTTTATGATCCTTTCGGCCTTTTCGATGTGGCTGATGCCGGGATCCGTAATGGGGGCCGAGGTCTGGCCGATCAAACTGGTGGCATCCCTGGTGTTCCTTGTTGCCGGTGGCAGCCTGCTGACTATCGAGGTGATGGACGCGCGCCCAGACGCATATTTTGACCCGATCCGCCGCGAGGTTCGGATCCTGCAAAAGAACGAAAACGGCCGTCCGCAAACGGTGTTGCGCCGCAGCTACGAGTCGCTTGGCGGTGCCCGGTTTGACGACAATCAGGTTGAATTGTTTGATGTCGATGGCAGCCTGCTGATGAAACTGCCACTGGACTCGGCGGATGTCAGCCGAGCACTCAAGGGGCAACTGAGCCAGAATGTAACAATTTTCGGCTGAATTCTATTCTGTTCAAAAAAGAACAGAAGTTGTGAACCGAAAAGACTTGTGTGCCGCCTTCTGGCGGCACATTTTATTTGGGGCGACCGGCCCCTCGGTTTGCCACACCTTTATTGCGGAGTTTGTCATGAAATCCACCCTACTTGCCGCTGCTTTGGCCGTATCGGCGACCACAGCTTTCGCCAGCGCAGAGAAATACGTACTGGACCCCAGCCACAGCCAGGTGATCTTCAACTATAACCACCTTGGTTTTTCGACCACATACGGCATGTTCTCAGGCTTTGAGGGCGAGATCATGTTCGACCAGGAAAACCCGGCCGCATCCAGCGTGACCGTATCGATGCCGGTTGTTGAGATGTTCACAGGCTGGAAGCCGCGTGAAGATCATTTCATGACCGAGGATTTCTTTGGTGCTGCCGAAGGCGATCTGGTGACCTTCACCTCGACCGGTATTGAAGTGACGGGCGAGAACACAGCGAACATCACCGGCGATCTGACCATGAATGGCGTTACCAAATCCGTTGTTTTGGACGCCAAGCTGAACCAGGTCGGCGAGCACCCCATGGCGGGTAAGCCCTGGGCTGGTTTTGACGCGACCACAACGCTGGTCCGAAGTGAGTTTGATCTTGGCCAATTCGCCCCGTTTGTGAGCGATGAGGTTCAGATCCACATCTCGGTCGAGGCCCAGAAAGCCGAGTGATCCTGCGCTGATCTGAAACGGAACCGCCAAAGGTTGCATCCTTTGGCGGTTTTTTTGTGCCTGGGGCTTACCTCTCGCGGTTGGCAGTCAAGTTCACGGATACCGTGACGGCAAAACCAAGCGAGGCTTCGGTGGGCTGAGATGTGCCGACTTCGAAATCCATCCTGTTCAGCTGAACTTCGCCGGAAACGGTAGCGGTGCTGTCCTGCAAATCCAGGCTGAAGGGCATGACGATGTCGACGGATTTGTCGCGGATGGTGAGCGGCCCGCGCGCCTCGTACCCGGTCTCGGTTTTATAGAGGTCCGCAGAAAACGTGGCGGTCGGGAATAGGCTGTTGTCGAAAAAGTCGGCGCCCATCGCCTGATCGGTGACCGTGCCCAGGCTGAGCGATCCGATCGAGATGGTGACATCCACTGATCCGGCAAGCCCGGGTGCGTCCGGTTCGTCAAACGTAATTGCAGCCGTCCAGTCGGAAAATGACCCGGTGACCGGGCTGCCCAACTGGCTGATGGTGATGTCAAGCGTGCCACCCTGAACCTGCCAATCCGATTGCACCTCGGCCAGCTCGGTTGCTTCGGCTTGAGCGCCGGAGTGATGGGAAAAGACACCTTGAGACCAACCGCCGACCATAACGGCTGCCCAGACAACCAATGCCGCAATCGCCGGGGTGGCTGTGTGGCTTTGTTCAGGCGGGGTCGGCGCGTCAGAGTGCCCGGGCAGCATCCGGCGGAGTGTGCTGTCCTTGTCAACCACATGGTGCTTTAGCGCCCCCGCGATGTGCGCGGCCAGTGAGCCGACAAGAACCCACATCAACAGCCAATGCAGGCTTGCGGTAAACTCTGCCAACGCAGCGGATTTGGGAACCAACGGCAAATTTTGCCCGAAGGGCCAAAGGATCGGTGCAAAGCCTTCGGCGGCTGCGTGATGAACCCAGCCGCTGAGAGGGACCAGTACCAACGAGCCATAAAGCAACCAGTGAACGGTTTCGGCCGCAAAAGCCTCGGGCTTGTTGTCGGCGTTCAGAAGGCCAGGCTTGGGTTGGGTCAGCGCCCACACAATGCGGGCCAGCGCTACAAAGAAGACGGCGACGCCGATTGTCTTGTGCAGCGAAAACAGCCGGGCGGCCCGTGCGATATCGGCCTCATCCGTTGCGATGTCCGGATTATAGATCGCGTGAGCCAGATCATTGGCGATCCATCCCAGCGGCAGGGCCGTCAATATCAGCAATGCTGTCAGCCAGTGAAAGCTTTTGGTGACGCTGCCGTAGTGAGAGAACGTGTTGCTAAGGGGCATGGGGCGAGCTCCGGGGTGGTGGTTGGCCTTACCGTAGCCGCATGTGGCAGGGACACAAGGCAGAGTAATGCACAATATCGGTGCCTCAATGCAGAACGCAGGCAAAGCTTGTGCCGCGCGGTCAGTCGGTTTACACCGCGCCGCAACTTGACGTCATCCAAGAGGCAGCAATGACACGCGCGTTCGTTTTCCCGGGGCAGGGTGCCCAAACCATCGGAATGGGCAAAGCTTTGGCCGAGGCATACCCAGCAGCTCAGGCCGTCTTTGACGAGGTGGATGAGGCACTGGGCGAAAAGCTGAGTGCGCTTATCTGGGAAGGCGACATCGCAGAATTGACGCTGACGCAAAATGCGCAGCCTGCGTTGATGGCCACGTCGATCGCTGCGATGCGCGCGCTGGAGGCCGAGGGCGTATCGATCACGGATGCGGCTTTTGTGGCAGGGCACTCGCTGGGCGAGTATTCGGCGCTGGCCGCCGCGGGCGCGTTTTCAGTTGCAGATACAGCAAGGCTGCTCCGCACGCGCGGGCAGGCTATGCAAAGTGCCGTACCGGTCGGCGAAGGTGCGATGGCGGCTGTTCTGGGTCTTGACCTGGACGCTGTGCGCGCTGTTGCCGAAGAGGCGTCGCAGGGCGAGGTGTGTCAGGCGGCAAATGACAACGACCCCACACAGGTCGTCGTTTCAGGGGCTAAGGCCGCCGTCGAACGTGCCGCCGTGATTGCCAAGGAAAAAGGTGCGAAGCGTGCCGTGATGTTGCCCGTGAGCGCACCGTTCCATTGTGCCCTGATGCAGCCTGCGGCGGATGCGATGGCTGAGGCTTTGTCTGCAGTTCAGATCAATGCCCCTGCGGTGCCGCTGGTGGCAAATGTCCGTGCCGGGGCGGTCACCGACCCCGATGAGATTCGTGCGCTTTTGGTTGAGCAGGTCACAGGCTCGGTCCGGTGGCGGGAAAGCGTTCAGTACATGGTGGCACAGGGTGTGGATAGTGTCTGGGAAATCGGCGCGGGCAAAGCGCTGTCAGGTATGATCCGCAAAATTGACCGCGCCGTCGGGTGTCAGGCCGTCGGCACGCCGGATGATGTAAAAGCCGCCCTTTCGGCGGGCGAATAAACAGGATCGTGGCCGGGAACGGCCCCAAGAGAGGTATTGTTGATGTTTGATTTGACGGGAAAAAATGCCCTGATTACCGGCGCATCGGGTGGTATTGGCGGTGATATCGCACGCGCCTTGCATGCCGCCGGTGCCACCGTTGGCCTATCGGGTACGCGGGTCGAGCCGCTGCAGGCACTGGCGGACGAGTTGGGTGAACGCGCGCATGTCCTGCCGTGTAACCTGGGCGATCCCGAAGCGGTCGAGGCCCTGCCAAAGCAAGCCGCTGAGGCGATGGGCTCGGTTGATATTCTGGTCAACAATGCTGGCATCACGCGCGACAACCTGTTCATGCGGATGTCGGATGAAGAGTGGCAAAGCGTCATCGACGTGAACATGACGGCGACTATGAAGCTGTGCAAAGGCGTGATCCGCAGCATGATGAAGGCGCGCTGGGGCCGGATCGTCAACATCTCGTCCGTTGTCGGGTCGATCGGCAACCCCGGGCAGGCGAACTATGCCGCCTCCAAGGCCGGAATGGTGGGCTTTTCCAAAGCGTTGGCGCACGAAGTTGCCACACGCGGCATCACCGTAAACGCCGTCGCACCTGGGTTTATCACCACTGCGATGACCCAAAAACTGACCGAGGAGCAAAAGGCAGGGCTGCTTCGGCAGGTTCCCGCCGGGCGCATGGGCGACCCCGAGGAAATCGCAGCGGCCGTTCTGTATCTTGCAAGCCCCGAGGCAGGTTATGTCACCGGAAGCACCTTGCATGTAAACGGCGGTATGGCCATGTTGTAATCGCAGTTTGGGGCGGGCGCGAAAGCGTTTGCCTTGCGCGTTGTCTGTGCTATAGGCGGCGCACATGCAAAAGAGCCGGTCGATTTGGCCGGTTCTCAAAGTTTCCCGGGGTTCCGGGACCCAAACCGCCCGGAACGGGCACATCAAGGCCACCCCGAGCGGGCAAGGGCAGAACCGGGCAGACCGCCCTGAAAAGGAATGAGGAATAGACATGAGCGACGTCGCAGATCGCGTAAAGAAGATCGTTGTTGAGCATCTGGGTGTAGAAGAGGACAAGGTTGCTGAAAACGCCTCGTTCATCGACGACCTGGGCGCAGACAGCCTGGACACGGTTGAACTGGTTATGGCCTTCGAAGAAGAGTTCGGAATCGAAATCCCCGATGACGCAGCCGAAACCATTCAGACCTTCGGCGACGCGGTCAAGTTTATCAGCGAAGCTTCCTAAACGCTTCGAATCGGACAAAAAGCGGCACTTCCGGGCAACGGAGGTGCCGTTTTTTTTGTGCGCGGGAAATTTGTGCTTGCCTGATACTGGGGCCCTTCGCAGTCTGCGGGATGAGGCAGACTAAAAACGAGCGGGCAAGGGCATGATAAGATCCACCCCGATGATAAACACAGCGCGTCTGACGCTGTGCGCAATGCGACCCGAGGATTTTGAGCGGTTCGCGGAAATCTGGCGCGACCCGGAGGTCGTTCGTCATATCGGCAACAAGCCAAAAACCAGGGGCGAAGCCTGGGATTCCTTTCTGCGCAATGCTGGGCATTGGCAGATGACCGGGTTTGGCCAATGGGCCGTCGTTCTTCAATCGACCAGGCGTTTGATAGGCCAGTCCGGCTTTTTTTATGGAAACCGGAATCTGGGCCCCGATTTTGATTCCTTTCCCGAGGCAGGCTGGGCACTTTCGCCCGAAGGCCAGGGGCATGGGTACGGGTTCGAGGCCGCGCAGGCTGCGCATGACTGGTTTGACCGGGTGATCCCGGGTCCTCTGGTTGCAATGATAGATGCGGCGAACACAGCCTCTCATAGTCTTGCGGCCAAGCTTGGCTATAAACCTCTGCGCGAAACCGAGTTCAATGACACTCCGGTACATCTGTTTCGAAGGGATGGTCCCCCGGCGCGGACCTGAAACATGTCGCGCAATGCGATGCCGCAAATGAAGCTTTGTATGCCGATCCTGGCGAAACCGTGGGTTGGTCGCAGGAGTATGGTATCCTGAACTTCCTGAACGGCAGGGCGAAGGAGCGTGCTCATGAGGATTTATCCGACTATGGAATTGCAGAACGGCCGTTGTGTCACGTTGGACAAAGGCCGTCTTGAGGATGCCATGATCTGGCATGTCGACCCGGTGGAAACGGCTCGGGGCTGGTCGGCTGCCGGGGCAGAGTGGATGCAGTTGACTGATTTCGATGCGATCGAGGGGCGCGACACCAATTTTGACCTTGTGGATGAGATCATTCGCTCGGCCGAAATGCCCGTGCAGCTTGCGGGCGGTATGCGCAGCCGCGAACAGGTCGAGCACTGGATCGACAAGGGCGCAGGACGCGTCGTGATCGGCACCCTGGCGGCACGTGATCCGATTCTGGTCAAGGAACTGGCCAAGCTATATCCTGACCAGATTGTTCTGGCAGTGGATGTCTGGCAGGGGCTGGTGATGACCGAAGGCTGGCGCAGCCAAAGTGCCTTTACGCCCGATGCGTTTATCAAAGCTTTTGAGGGTACTCCTTTTGCGGCCATTCTGGTGACCGACATTGACAGCGACATGGAGGATGTCGAAGCGCAGCTGGGTCTGATTTCGGGGCTGGCCGAGAAGTCCCGCACGCCGATCATCGCCAGCGGTGTGGTTCGGTCGGCTGACGATATTTCCCGTTTGGCTTACATCCCGAACATCTCGGGCGCGATTGTTGGACGGGCCTTGTTCCGCAAAACGCTTGATCTGAAAGAAGCTTTGTCGGTTGCCTCTGCGGCACACGAACCGGTGGCTCAGTTTCAATAACACAAGATCCGGTGTTCCCGACGCCAAGGCCTGTGCCTCGGGCGCTGTAACACCGAAAACCACAAGCTTTCAGGCGCTGTCGGCGACACAATGCCGGGGTGCAACATGCTGTTGCTCTTGCCCCCGCACCCCCGGCCGGGGTAAGGACGGTTCTCATAACAGGAAGCAGGCAAGAGGCACTTCATGCGCAGAGTCGTTGTTACCGGTCTGGGATTGGTCACTCCTTTGGCCAGCGGAGTCGAGGAAACGTGGTCACGTCTTTTGGACGGAGAATCCGGCGCAGGGCCGATCACTTTGTTCGATGCCGAAGCAAGCGGTGTCACCACCACATATGCGTGCGAAGTTCCGCGTGGCGACGGGACCGACGGGACATTCAATCCCGATGATTGGATGCCGCCAAAGGAGCAGCGCAAGATCGAGGACTTTATCCTTTATTCCATTGCGGCGGCCGAAATGGCCTGCAAAGACGCTAACTGGCTGCCCGAAGGCGAAGAAGACCGCGAGCGTACCGGCGTTCTGATCGGATCGGGTATTGGCGGGTTGGGGTCCATTGCCAACACAGCCAACCTGATCCGCGACAAGGGTCCGCGCCGTGTATCGCCGTTCTTTATTCCCGGCGCGTTGATCAATCTGGCCTCGGGTCAGGTTTCGATCCGGCATGGGTTCAAGGGGCCAAACCACTCGGTTGTAACGGCCTGTTCGACCGGCGCGCATGCGATTGGCGATGCGAGCCGGATCATCCGGGCAGGCGACGCCGATGTGATGATCGCCGGTGGCGGCGAAGGCTGTATCTGCGAGATCGGCATTGCAGGTTTCAACGCGTGCAAGGCGTTGTCGACGAAATATGCGGACGATCCGAAGAAAGCCAGCCGACCCTATGACGTGGATCGCGATGGATTCGTCATGGGTGAGGGCGCTGGCATCGTGGTGCTGGAAGACTACGAACATGCCAAGGCCCGCGGGGCGAAGATCTATGCCGAGGTTCTGGGCTATGGCATGTCCGGGGACGCCTATCACATCACAGCACCCAGCGAAGATGGCGACGGGGCGGAACGGTCCATGCGGGCAGCGCTACGCAGCGCTGGGCTGGAGCCGAAAGATTTGGATTACATCAACGCGCATGGCACCTCGACCATGGCGGATACAATCGAACTGGGTGCGGTCGAGCGTTTGCTGGGCGATCACGCCCCCCATGCGACAATGACGTCGACCAAATCTGCAACCGGTCACCTGTTGGGGGCCGCTGGTGCGATTGAGGCCATCTTCTCGATCCTCGCGATTCGGGATCAGGTTGCCCCGCCGACCATCAATCTGGAGAATCCGGCCGTGGATACGCAGATTGATCTGGCCCCAAACGCCAAGCGCGAGCGTGAGATCAACGTGGCCCTGTCGAACTCATTCGGGTTTGGGGGCACCAACGCAAGCGTGATCTTCGGAAAGGCCAGCTAAATGTGGCGTGCTTTGGCATCAAACATGCTGACCATTCTGGTGGTTGGCATGTTTCTGATGGGCGGATTGGTCTTGTGGGGGCAATCCCAGTTCAAAGCCGAAGGGCCGCTGGAAACCGCGATTTGCTTGCAGGTAAGGCCGGGGTCGAACATGACGCTGGTCAGTCGCGATCTTGAAGATCAGGGTGCGATCAGCAGCTCAACGATCTTTCGGATGGGCGCGGACTACACCGACAAATCGCAGCAACTGAAAGCTGGCAGCTTTCTGGTGCGCGAGGGCTCGTCAATGGCGCAGATCGTTGACGAGATCACCAGCAGCGGTGCCAGCACCTGCGGGACAGAGATCGAATACCGGATCGGTGTGACGCGCGCGCAGGCCCGTGTACGCGAGCTGGATCCGGCAACGTTGAACTTTGTCGAGGTCGCCTCGTTCATCGTTGGCGAAGACGACGTGCCTGATGTTTATGGCCAAAAGCGCAATGCAGCCGACACGCGGTATCGCGTTTCGCTTGCCGAGGGCGTAACCAGTTGGCAAGTGGTCGAAGCGCTCAAATCAGCGGATTTCCTGGGCGGTGAGATTGCCGAAATTCCGGCAGAGGGCATGCTGGCACCGGATAGCTATGAGGTTTCGCCGGGCGATGATCGCAACGCGGTTCTGGCCGATATGCAAGCGAAGCAGCAGCAGCGTATCAATGCCGCGTGGGCGGCACGCCAAGGCGATCTGCCGTTGGAAAACCCCGAAGAAATGTTGATCCTCGCATCGATCATCGAAAAAGAAACCGGCGTCCCGGAAGAGCGGGGCCAGGTGGCCAGCGTCTTTGTGAACCGTCTGAACCAGGGTATGCGCCTGCAAACGGACCCAACCGTGATCTATGGCGTCACCAAGGGACGAGGTGCGTTGGGCCGGGGTTTGCGTCGAAGTGAACTGAACAGGCCAACGCCCTGGAATACTTACCAGATTGATGGGCTTCCACCGACACCGATCGCCAATCCCGGTCTTGCGAGCCTTGAGGCGGCAGTTTCACCGGACAACACAGACTATGTGTTCTTCGTGGCCGACGGAACTGGTGGCCATGCCTTTGCGGAGACGCTGCAGGAACACAATCGTAACGTTGCTAAGTGGCGTGAGATCGAGGCCGAGCGGAACTCGGGCAACTGATAACCTGACGGGTTACAAAAAGACGGCGGGTCGTTGGGCCCGCCGTTTTTCGTTGGTTTAGGCTGCAGAGCGACGACGCGGACGGCGGCGTTTTTGGCCCTGAGGCTTTGCACCATTACCAGCGCCTTGTGGCTTGGGCCCGCGGCGGCGGTGGTTTTGACGACGTGCGGGTCTTTTGGGCTCAATTGCCTCTGGCATCTCGCCACTGGCCACAGGAATGTCGATCTTCATCAGTTTCTGGATCTGACGCAGCAGATCGACCTCTTCCGCCGAACAAAAGGCGATGGCCTCACCTTCGCGCCCGGCCCGTGCGGTACGACCGATGCGGTGGACATAATTGTCGGCGACCTCGGGCAGATCATAGTTGACCACATAGGCCACGCCGGGAATGTCGATGCCGCGGGCTGCAACATCGGTTGCGACGAGCACGTTGATCTCACCCGCGCGGAAGGCCTTGATGGCGCGGTCGCGCTGCCCCTGGCTTTTGTTGCCGTGGATTGATGCCGCGTTGAAGCCGTCCGCCACCAACCCTTTCATCAGCTTTTCCGCCCCATGTTTGGTGCGGGAAAAGACCAACGTCAGCGCGTCCATGTCCTGAGACAGGACCTCGCGCAGTTTGGCAGGCTTTTCCGGTCTGCTGACAAAATGAACCGATTGGGTGATCTTGTCTGCGGCCTTACCCGGTGGCGAGACCTGAACGCGTTGCGGGTTGTTCAGATAGGCCTGGCTGAGCTCTTCCATCTGTTTCGGCATGGTGGCCGAAAACAGCATGGTCTGGCGCGGCGTGCCGAGGGCAGGGGCAATCCTGCGCAGGGCGTGGATAAAACCCAGATCCAGCATCTGATCGGCCTCGTCCAGAACCAGATGCCTGACCGAGCTGAGATCGACCGCCTTACGCTCCATCAAGTCAATCAGACGTCCGGGCGTTGCCACCAGAATGTCGGTGCCGCGCGACAGAAACGAGATCTGTTTGTTGATGGATTGCCCGCCCACCACCGTGGCAACGCGCAGTTTGGTCTTGCCAGTCAGGTTGCGCAGGTTCTCGGCGATTTGGTTGACCAGTTCGCGCGTGGGCGCAAGGATCAGTGCTTTGGCTATCTTGGGTGCGGGCTTGCCGGGCTGTGCCAGCAGATGGTCCACCAGGGGCAACCCAAAGGCCAGCGTCTTGCCGGTGCCGGTCTGTGCCAGACCCAGAATGTCGTGCCCGTTCAGCGCCAACGGGATGGCCTGGTTCTGGATTGGCGTCGGTTGCGTCAGCTTGGCGCGTTTCAGTGCCTCATTCAAAGCGGGCGCAAGGCCCAGCATGTCAAAGTCGAACAAATCGTATTCCTTTGTGGCCCCCGTGCGTCGGCGCAGAGGGCAAAGCAGGCCGCATCCGCGACCGGCAGGGGTTGTGCGAAACCTCAGGACGAGCAGGCGGCTCCTGCATCTTCCGGTCATCGCGTCAAGAACCCTGCGTGATGGGGAACTATGGGTGAATTGGGCGCTGTGGGCCTAGGATGGCCTGGATGCTCACGCAGCAGCGCTGTTTGAGTGGCAGATGCGGGTTCAACGGGTGAAAGTCAAGCCTGTAGTTTCCCGGACGAAGGCTCGGAGTGGGTCAGGCCAGCCGCCTGATGGATCGCTAAATCGGTGTGGATGGCGCGATAGGTCAGGAAAGGCATCCGAACTGACGTCTCGATTTCGCGCTTGATCCAGTCGCGATCTTCGAGCTGGTGCAGCGAGGAGGAGATGGCCCGGTCGATGCTGCTCGTTTCACCGGAGAATACGATCACATTTGCGATTTCGGTCCGGGGCCGCCACACCAGTGCGGATTGGTATCGTGATATGCTGGGCTTCGAACTGCTGCACCACATTGATGAGGCCGGGTGGAGCGAGATGTGCTCCAATGTGGCAGGGGTCACCCGGGGGTTGGGCGAACAGATCGAGCCGTCGCCATGCAATTGCGTCCCGGTTATGAGGCGGTCGATATCGCCTCGGCGCGCGAGGCTTTGGAAGCCGCCGGGTTGGCTTTTGATGGTCCGACAGAAACGATTGAGGGGATGGTCAGCACCGCCACATTCTATGACCTGGATCGGAACGCGATGATGCTGGCGCAGGATTTATCAGGCGGTTGATCTTAACCCTGCGTTCGGTGCCTGTTGCGCCCGTGTTGCGTAACTCATTGACTTTGCGACCTTAATCACGTATAAGTTATGTCATGCTAGAAGAGGTGGGCAACGGCCCCGGGGAAGCCCGGCGGTCGTTTTTCGTTTCTCTCGTGCGGAGAAAACTCACGCATGAGGTCACAGGCACACATGACTTTGATTACCCCGGAAGAGCGGATTTCCCGGACGGCTGACTTACTGCAGTCGCTTGAGAGATCCATTCACGATCTGCGGAAAGCGGCGGAAGACCTGCGCGAACAGATCGGGACCGGGGAGGATGCAGATCTTGCTGGTTCAGCCAAGCAACTCGGGCAGTTAGAGGGGCTGATCCGAACTTGCCAGAAAGTGGAGACAAGCTTTGTCGAACAACATCACAGACAAGCCGGAATTGCCCAAGGGGGGTATGCGCTCGACCTTGAGCGCGCTCGGTTTGAGGTCGGGTGCAGGTTGGCTCGCCTCCGCACCTGTTGCGGTGCAGGACAGATTTCTGAGTGAGATCGGGGAGGGAGGGCTGTGCGCCCTCCCTTTCCTGTTCGAGTTCTGGGCGCTGCCACATCAATTGCCGCCCGAAGGGGACTGGCGGTCATGGGTGATCATGGGGGGGCGCGGCGCAGGGAAGACGCGGGCCGGGGCCGAATGGGTGCGGTCAATGGTTGAAGGATCATTGCCTTTGGATCGCGGTGAGGCCTGCCGGGTAGCACTGGTCGGTGAGACCTTTGATCAGGTGCGCGACGTGATGATTTTTGGCGACAGCGGGATATTGCAATGCTCACCGCTGGATCGTCGACCTGTGTGGAAGGCATCCGAGCGCAAGCTGGTCTGGCCCAACGGGGCCGAGGCGCAGGCGTTTTCGGCGCATGATCCCGAGGGGCTGCGTGGGCCGCAGTTCGATGCGGCCTGGGTGGATGAGCTGGCCAAGTGGAAAAAGGCGGGCGAGACCTGGGATATGTTGCAGTTTGCGCTGCGGTTGGGGGAGCGGCCCCGGGTCTGTGTGACGACCACGCCGCGCAATGTGAAGGTTTTGAAGGATTTGCTGGCGTCCCCGTCCACCGTGCAGACCCATGCGCCGACCGAGGCGAACCGGGCCAATCTGGCGGATTCGTTTCTGGATGAGGTGCGCGCGCGGTACGCGGGCACGCGGCTGGGGCGGCAGGAGTTGGACGGGGTGCTGTTGTCGGATGCCGAGGGGGCGCTGTGGACGGGCTCGATGCTAGAGGCGGCGCGGAGTACACAGGTGCCTGCGTTGAATCGCATCGTGGTGGCGTTGGACCCGGCGGTGACGGCGGGGGCGGATGCGGATGCTTGCGGGATCGTGGTTGTGGGCGCTCAGCTACAGGGGCCGCCCGAGGCGTGGCGCGCCTATGTGCTGGCCGACCGGACGGTGCAGGGCGTGGGCCCGGCGGGCTGGGCGCAGGCGGCGATTGACGCGATGGACGAATTCGGGGCCGAGCGGCTGGTGGCCGAGGTCAATCAGGGCGGGCAACTGGTGGAAGAAGTCGTGCGGCAGGTGGACCCTCTGGTCCCTTATCGGGCGGTGCGGGCGTCACGCGGAAAGGTCGCGCGGGCCGAGCCTGTGGCGGCCTTGTACGAGCAGGGGCGGGTGCGTCACGTGGCGGGTCTGGACGCGCTGGAGGAGCAGATGTGCCAAATGACCGCGCGCGGGTTCGAGGGGCAGGGCTCACCGGATCGAGTGGATGCGTTAGTCTGGGCTTTGCATGAGTTGGTCGTTGGGCCTGCTGGGGTGTTTAAAAGGCCGAGGGTGCGGAGTTTGTGATAGTGCCAGCCAACCAATGCTGACTAACATCTCACTTCGTTGTCAAAAAAGTCAGATTGTGCGATAATAGAAGACCAATTTAAAGAGCGATTTTTACTACAAGGTTAGAAGCTAGATCAACCATGGCTATAGGCGAGATAATTAAAGGACTTCTCGGTCCATCTTCGGAAGCCTTGGGTAACCGCCTTCGAGATTCTGTTATTCCAAAGCAAAACGACTGTATCTCCGAGAGCAACCGGCTGGCATACGAAAACCTAGATTGGAAAGCCCATTGGCCAAAGATCACAAAATTCGCCGCTGACTCAGAGCAAAGAATAACAAAAAAGGAAATATGGGATAGTTTAGGAAAACTCGATGGTGAGGTAGTCAAAGACTTTTTAGTTAAGGGTAAACATACTGCCTCTATTGACGATAAGTCGTTTAATGAGCTGATCCGCTTAAAAGTAATTACGCGAGAGCGTTTGGAAAAAAGTGGTGAAGACTGGTTCGCGATTTTCCTAGTGTTTGCTTTACCTCTTTTGGTGTTTGGGAATAACGGCTTGATACTGAGTATGATTGGGATGATTTTTTATTCTATTTACATTCGGAAAGAGGATAAAGTTTTTTGGATGTTCAAACCCACAACTAGTGGAAAGTCGTTTGTCGAATTTGAAATACTAAACGCTATTGATAAGTACATAGATCACAAACAGCTATAGTCGGCTTTCTGTTACTTGGGGCTTCTGCGGAGTGGTGCGGCCAAGGATCAATAGTATAGGATTGGTAGTTTTCGGGATGTTGAAAGATTGTTCAGAAAACAAATTCCCGTTGCCCAACCCCCGTACGCCCCGTTCCCAAGGCTTAAACTTCTTTCCGTCATAACTCCTTTCAACAAGCCGGGCAGAGCGGCGGCAGAAAGGAGCACAGATGGTATTCGATTTCTTGCGTCGTAGATCGGCTGAGGCAGCGCCCGAGGCGAAGGCGAGCGCGGCGGGGCCTGTGGTGGCGTGGCAGACAGGCGGGCGCGTGGCGTGGAGCCCCAGGGATGCGGTATCGCTGACGCGGACGGGGTTTTCGGGGAACCCGGTGGGGTTTCGCTCGGTCAAGCTGATTGCCGAGGCGGCGGCGGCGTTGCCCTTGGTGTTGCAGGATCAGGCGCAGCGGTATGAGACACATCCGATCCTGTCGTTGATGCGCCGTCCGAATGCGGCTCAGGGACGGGCGGAGTTGATGGAGGCGCTGTTCGGACAGTTGCTGCTATCGGGCAATGCTTACGTTGAGGCGGTGCAGGCCGATGAGAGCCTGCCGGTTGAGCTGCATGTGTTGCGATCCGACCGGATGAGCGTTGTTCCGGGTGCGGATGGCTGGCCCAAGGCGTATGACTACGCGGTGGGTGGCAAGAAGCACCGGTTTGCTGCGGAAAGTATCTGCCATATCAAGTCCTTCCACCCTCAGGACGACCATTATGGGTTCTCGCCCATGCAGGCGGCGGCGATGGCGATTGATGTGCATAACAGCGCGTCGCGGTGGTCGAAATCGCTGTTGGATAACGCGGCGCGGCCCTCGGGGGCGCTGGTGTGGAAGGGCGATGGCCATGGAGTAATGGCCGAGGATCAATTCCGGCGCCTGTCCGATGAGATCGAGCAGAACTATCGCGGGGCGCGCAATGCAGGCCGGCCGATGGTTCTGGAAGGGGGGCTGGAATGGAAGCCGATGGGGTTCTCTCCGTCCGATATGGAGTTTCAAAAGACCAAGGAAGCCGCCGCCCGCGAGATCGCGCTGGCCTTTGGAGTCCCGCCGATGCTGCTGGGGATCCAAGGCGACGCGACCTATTCGAACTATCAGGAGGCCAACCGGGCGTTTTATCGCCTGACCGTTCTGCCCCTGGTGACGCGGGTGGCGGCGGCGGTGTCCGAATGGTTGGTGGGCTTTACCGGCGAGGACCTGGTGCTGAAGCCTGATCTGGATCAGGTGCCTGCGCTGTCGGCGGAACGCGATGCGCAGTGGGCGCGGGTCAATGGGGCCGATTTCCTGACCGATGCCGAGAAGCGCGCGTTGCTGGGGCTGCCGGAGCGTGCGGATGTCTGACGGGTATCCTCCGTTCGAGTGTGCGCCGGGCCTGCGTCTGGCCGCGCATGAGCGGGTAGCCGAGATCCAGCATGCACATCTGTGTCGGCGGCTGGATCAGATCGAAGAGATGATGGAACGGTTGGAGAAACGATTGTGGCTGACGGTCTATGGCGTGGCGGCAGTAATCCTGGCCCAGGTGTTTCAATCGTTTCTGACAGTAACGCCTTAAATTCAGAAGTTTACGAGGAGGTGTTCATGGATTTGGAACACAAGTTCGCGCGGTTCGGAGACGGGCTTTCGGTGTCCGAAGACGCTCTGATTGAAGGTTATGCCAGCCTGTTTGGGCAGGTCGATCAGGGCAGCGATGTTGTGCAGCGCGGGGCGTATCAAAGCTCGCTTGAGGCGCTGAACGCCGCTGGTCAGCGGGTCAAGATGCTGTGGCACCACGATCCTGCGCAGCCGATTGGTGTCTGGGAAGAAGTGCGCGAGGACGACCGGGGCCTGTGGGTCAAGGGGCGTCTTCTTGAGAGCACACAAAAGGGCCGTGAGGCGGCTGAGCTGATCCGGGCGGGTGCAATGGATGGCCTGTCGATTGGTTATCGCACCAAGCGGGCCGTGAAGAATGACAAGGGCCAACGGGTCCTGACGGAACTGGAGCTGTGGGAGGTGTCTTTGGTGACCTTCCCGATGCTGCCCAGTGCGCGGGTGGCGGCAAAGGGCTGTGAGCCTGATGCCAAAGACACCTGGCGCAGTATTGCCGAGGCGTTCAACGATGCACGGCAGGAGCTGGCGCGGAGCTAACGCGCCTCAAAACCCACTCAGAACAGGACATGCTGATGAGCAAGACCGAGACCCCGGCCTTGACCGGAGAGGGTGCGCCCCTGGTTCAGGAGGTGAAGCAGGCGATGGCTGGCTTCGTGAATGAATTCAAGGGCCTCAAGGCTGAAGTTAAAACCCAACTGCAACAGACAGAAGAGCGACTGACCATGCTGGATCGTAAATCAACCATCGCGGCGCGCCCGCATCTTGCGGCCTCAATCGAAGACGGTGCCCCGCATCAGAAGGCCTTTGACGCTTATGTGCGTTCGGGCGAAGATGACGGGCTGCGCGGGCTGGAGATGGAGTCGAAATCTCTGTCTTCGGCGGTGAACAGCGACGGCGGTTATCTGGTCGATCCGCAGACCGCCGAGACGATCAAGTCGGTTCTGAATTCGACCGCCTCGATCCGTTCGATTGCGTCGGTGGTGAATGTCGAGGCGAACTCGTTTGACGTGTTGATCGACCACACAGATGTGGGTGCTGGCTGGGCGGATGAAAACGCGGCCACGGCGGAAACCGGTACGCCGTCGATTGACCGTATCTCGATCCCGCTGCACGAGCTGAGCGCGCTGCCCAAGGCATCGCAGCGACTGCTGGACGACAGCGCGTTTGATGTCGAGGGTTGGCTGGCCGGTCGTATTGCCGACAAGTTCGCGCGCGCCGAGGCGGCGGCGTTTATCAATGGTGATGGTGTCGACAAGCCCAAGGGTATCCTGACGCACCGGGCGATGGAGAATGGCAGCTGGGGCTGGGACAGCCTGGGCTATGTCGCCTCTGGTATTGATGGCGGTGTCGACGCGGATGCGATTGTTGATGTGGTCTATGCACTGGGCGCGCAGTACCGGGTCAACGGCACCTTTGTGATGAACTCGAAAACCGCGGGGCTGATCCGCAAGCTGAAGGACAGCGATGGTCGCTTCTTGTGGTCCGACGGTCTGGCCGCGGGTGAGCCTGCGCGTCTGATGGGTTATCCGGTGCTGATTGCCGAGGACATGCCGGATGCGGCGACCGACAGCTACTCGATTGCGTTTGGTGATTTCCAGGCCGGTTACACCATTGCCGAGCGTCCCGATCTGCGCGTGCTGCGCGACCCGTTCAGTGCCAAGCCGCATGTTCTGTTCTATGCGACCAAGCGTGTCGGCGGCGACGTGAGCGATTTTGCTGCGATCAAGCTGGTGAAATTCGGCACCGCCTAAGCGGTGACGGATCCGGGGGGCTTCAGGCCCCTCGGGCGGCGGGTACGGGCCGGGGTGAGATCCCCCGCGTTGTCTAGCTGCTCCCCTCCGTCCGAGCAACGTGGGGCGGCGCGTGCCCGTCATTTTCCTGAATTTGAGGCCCCGGAGGGGTCCGAGATTGCGGAGTGCATGGATGATGTTGATCGAAGAAACCGCCATCGCGGATGCGGCGCTGCCGGTGGATCAGTTCAAGGCGCATCTGAGGCTGGGCACAGGCTTTGCCGAAGACAATGTGCAGGACGAGGTGCTCAAGAGCTTTTTGCGCGCGTCCATCGCGGCGATCGAGGCGCGGACAGGTAAGGTTCTGATCGAACGGGTGTTTTCGTGGAGCGTGAACGGTTGGCGGAACACATCGGGCGAGGTTTTGCCCGTGGCACCGGTTGTGACAATTGCCGCTGTCACGGTAACGGATACTGCGGGGGTAGAAACCACAGTTGACGCAGCCACCTATCGGTTGGAGCGTGACGGCCAGCGCCCCCGGTTGCGCCCTGTGGGGGGCAACCTGCCAGTGATCAAGACCGGCGGATCCGTGAAGATCACCTTTACCGCGGGGATGGCCGCCGATTGGGGCGGGTTGCCCGCTGATCTGGGGCAGGCGGTGCTGTTGTTGGCGGCGCATTACTACGAATACCGCGATGAGACCGCGTTGGGTGCGGGATGTATGCCCTTTGGCGTGACTAGCCTGATCCAACGCTATCGCACTGTTCGCTTTGGCGCAGGGGTGACGCAATGAGTGCCCCGAGGCTGAACCGAAAGCTGGTGCTGGAAGCCCCGGTCCGCAGTGCAGACGGGGCGGGTGGTTACACCCAGACCTGGGTCGCCATGGGCACGCTGTGGGCCGAAGTGACCGCGCGCAGCGGGTCTGAACGGCAGATCGCAGGCGTAGCCGTCTCGCGCGTGGGGTACCGCATCGTGGTCCGTGGCGCGCCCGAGGGGTCGTCCATGCGGCCTGCGCCGGATCAGCGGTTTCGCGAAGGCGCGCGCCGCTTTGTTATCCGCGCTGTGGCCGAACGGGATCCGCGTGGCCAATACCTGACCTGTTTTGCAGATGAAGAGGTGGCGGCATGAGTTACGGCGTATCAGCCGCGTTGCAGGCGGCGGTGTTTCAGCAATTGGTCGGCGACGCGCAGGTCAGCGCGCTTTCAAGTGGCGCGATCTACGACGCGGTGCCTTCGGGGACCGTTCCGCAAACCTACGTCACGCTTGGACCGGAAGAAGTGCGCGAAGCGTCTGACCGGACCGGCGCCGGGGCCGTGCATCGTTTCACGGTCTCGGTGGTATCCGAGGCCGCAGGATTTGGCGCGGCCAAGACTCTGGCCGGCGCGGTTTGTGACGCGCTTGAGGGCGCAGCGCTGGCCCTGGATCGGGGCCACCTTGTGGGGCTGTGGTTCGAACGCGCCCGGGCCCGGCGCACGGGCACCGGTGGTGCGATCCGGCAGATCGACCTGAGATTCCGCGCCCGCGTGGAAGACGAATAATCAAACATTGGAGAGAGCAGATGGCTGCACAAAACGGCAAGGACCTGTTGGTCAAAGTGGATATGAACGGTACAGGCCTGTTTGAAACCATCGCAGGGCTGCGCGCCACGCGGATCAGTTTCAACGCGGAAAGCGTGGATGTCACCAGTTTGGAAAGTCAGGGGGGGTGGCGCGAGCTGCTGTCCGGCGCGGGTGTCAAATCAGCGGCGATCTCGGGGTCGGGCGTATTCAAGGACGCTGGCACAGATGAACGCGCGCGTCAGCTTTTCTTTGACGGTGAGACGCCAGCTTTTCAGGTGATCATCCCGGACTTTGGCATTGTTGAAGGCCCGTTTCAGGTCAGCAGCATCGAATATGCAGGCTCGCACAATGGCGAGGCGACTTATGAGATGAGCATGGCAAGCGCCGGTGCGTTGAGCTTTACGGCGCTCTGATGGCCAATCCGTGGACGGGCGAGGTGGCGCTGACCATCGATGGAGAGCAGCGAGTGCTTAAGCTGACATTGGGCGCTCTGGCGGAACTAGAGCAACAATTGGGCGCGGGGTCCTTGGTGGAACTGGTGCAGCGTTTTGAAGGCGGGGCTTATTCCAGCAGTGATGTGCTGTCGTTGATCGTGGCGGGGTTGCGCGGCGGTGGGGCAGATGTCGACCGCGCCGACCTGCTTCACGCTGAAATCGCAGGCGGTCCCATGGCCGGGGCGAAGGCCGCAGCAGAACTGTTGGCGCGCGCCTTCATGGTGCCGGACGCAACATGAGTGGCTTTGACTGGCCCGTGCTCATACGCGCCGGATTGCTGGGTTTGCGTCTGACACCGGACCAGTTCTGGCACCTGACGCCCGCCGAGTTGCGGCTGATGTTGGGGCAGGGTGCGGGCTTGCCCGCGATGAACCGGGCGGGGTTGGACGCCCTTTTGGCGGCCTACCCGGACAAGGAACAAGGAGAGCGTGATGACGGATCGTGACGGATTTGACGACCTTCAGGAAAGAGGCGAGGCGCTGGGCGATGCCCTGGGTGATGCCGCGTCCATGGCCGCAGCCTTTGACGGTCAGATGAAACGGATCAGCGCCGCCTTTGATGAGGTGGGTAAAGACGTGGCTACGCTTGAACGGGGCATGTCCAGCGGGTTGCGCAAGGCATTTGATGGTGTGGTTCTGGACGGGATGAACCTGTCGGATGCGTTGGACGTGCTGAAGAACTCGATGATCCAGACGGCCTACTCGGCAGCGATCAAACCGGTCACGGATCACTTTGGGGGCATGCTGGCAAACGGTGTTGGAAATCTGGTGCAGGGGGTTTTGCCCTTTGCCGATGGTGGCAGTTTCAGCCAGGGCCGGGTGATGCCCTTTGCCAATGGCGGTGTGGTCAGTGGCCCAACCATGTTTCCCATGCGCGGTGGCACCGGATTGATGGGCGAAGCGGGCCCCGAGGCGATCATGCCGCTGGCTCGCGGACCGGACGGCAAGCTGGGTGTGCGCACCCAAGGCGGTGGGCGCGGTGTCAGCGTGGTGATGAACATCACAACGCCCGACGTGCAGGGGTTCCGCCGGTCTCAGGGACAGATAGCAGCACAGATGAGCCGCGCTTTGGGCCGCGGCAATCGCAACAGGTAAATCAGGGAGCAGGTGATGAATTTCCACGAGGTTAGATTTCCCGCCAACCTGAGCTTTGGCTCGGTCGGCGGTCCAGAGCGGCGCACGGATATCGTCACGCTGGCCAACGGATTCGAGGAACGCAACACACCCTGGGCGCATTCGCGCAGACGCTATGATGCCGGGCTGGGGATGCGATCTTTGGATGATATCGAGACGCTGATTTCGTTCTTTGAGGCGCGTCAGGGGCAGATGTTCGGCTTCCGATGGAAGGATTGGTCGGATTTCAAATCGGGGCCCGCCACAGCAGAAGTGGGCGCGCGCGATCAGGTGATCGGGCGCGGGGACGGGACAACAACCGAGTTTCAATTGATCAAAACTTACAGCTCGGGTGGGTTCAGCTATGTCCGGCCCATCGTCAAACCCGTGCTTGGCACGGTCCGGATCGAGCTTGATCAGGACGAGATGCGCGAAGATGTGGATTTCGAGGTCGAGCTGACCTCGGGCAAGATCACTTTTGCCGTCGCACCCGCAGAACTGGTGGAAATCACGGCGGGGTTCGAGTTTGACGTGCCGGTTCGCTTTGATACTGACAGCGTTCAGACCAGCGTGGCCAGCTTTCAGGCAGGTGATGCACCCAATGTTCCGATTGTCGAGGTGCGTGTCTGATGAGCGGTGGCAAACAGGGGCTGTTGACCCATCTGAAAAGCGGCATGACCACAACTTGCCGCTGTTGGGCCATCACACGGACAGATGGGCAGATCTATGGCTTCACGGATCACGATCTGGAGCTTTCCTTCGACGGGATCGTGTTCAAGGCCAGCACCGGCCTGACCGCCGCAGCCATCGAGCAGGCCACTGGCCTGTCGATCGATAACTCCGAGGCCATGGGTGCGATCTCGGATGCTGCGGTGCGCGAGGACGATATCGAAGCGGGCCGGTTTGATGGGGCCGAGGTGCGGGCCTGGATGGTCAATTGGACCAATCCGGATGAGCGCGCCTTGCAGTTTCGCGGCTCAATCGGTGAGCTGCGGCGGGCTGGGGGGGCCTTTCACGCCGAACTGAGGGGGCTGACCGATCTGCTGAACCGACCTGTGGGACGGGTTTATCAGAAGCCTTGCACCGCTGTGTTGGGCGACAAGACCTGCCGGTTCAACACGAACGCGCCGGGGTTTTGGCTTGAGGCCGAAATAGCCGGGGTTGAGAACGGGGCCAATCTTCAACTGCGGGGCGGCAATTCGATCAGCAATGCCTGGTTTGAGCGGGGCCGCCTTGACGTGCAGACCGGCTCGGCTGCCGGGCTGTGGGGGGCGGTCAAGCAGGATCAACGCACCCAGAATGGTCGCCATGTCACGCTTTGGTCCGGGATCGGCGGCGGATTGTCGGTCGGCGATACGGTGCGGCTGACTGCTGGTTGCGACAAGCGTATGACCACCTGCCGTCTGAAGTTCAACAACCTGATCAACTTTCAAGGGTTCCCCGATTTACCCGGCGAAGACTGGGTCATGGCTGTGCCCAAGAAGAGCAACCGAAACAAAGGGGGAAGCAGGCGGTGAGACCTGATATCGTTGAAGAAGCCCGCCGCTGGCTGGGCACGCCCTATTTGCATCAGGCCTCGGTCTGCGGCGCGGGTGCAGATTGTCTGGGACTGTTGCGCGGCGTTTGGCGGGCGTGCATGGGGCACGAGCCTGAGGATGTTCCGGTATACAGCATGGATTGGTCCGAACCGCAGGGCGAAGAGCGGATGTGGAATGCCGCGCGGCGCCACCTGCGGGAAAAGCCTGTGGTGGACCTATCGGTCGGGGATGTTCTGCTGTTTCGAATGCGCGACGAAGGCGTTGCCAAACACCTTGGGATCCTCAGCGAAACAGCACCGGTCCCGCGTTTCATCCATGCCTATTCGGGACATGGCGTTGTTGAAAACGCGCTAAGCGATCCCTGGCGGCGTCGCATTGTCGCCTGTTTTGAGTTCCCGCGGGAGGACCTGTAATGGCTACTATCTTACTCTCCGCAGCCGGGGCCGCGATCGGTGGATCCATTGGTGGCACCGTTGCCGGTTTGTCGACCGCAGTGATCGGGCGGGCGGTTGGGGCAACCCTGGGACGGGTGATTGACCAACGCCTCATGGGCCAATCGGTGATGGGATCAGGCAGCGAAGTTGTCGAAACCGGGCGCATGGACCGCTTCCGTCTGACTGATGCGGGCGAGGGCGCGCCGGTGGCCACGGTCTTTGGCCGGATGCGGGTTGGCGGGCAGGTGATCTGGGCGTCCGACTTTCTGGAAAAGCGAAAGACAACCACGTCGACCCAGTCAACGGGCGGCGGCAAGGGCACGTCACGTTCAACCGAGGTCACAACGAAAACAAAGACCTACAGCTATTCGGTGTCGCTGGCCATCGCTGTGGGTGCTGGCCGTATCTCGGATGTCACCCGGGTCTGGGCGGACGGGCAAGAGATCGACTATTCCACGTTGGATATGCGTGTTTACTACGGCACTAGCTCGCAGTTGCCGGACCCGTTGATCGAAGCGATTGAGGGGACAGGCAAGGTTCCGGCCTATCGCGGCACGGCCTATGTGGTCATCGAAAACCTTGCGCTGGGCGCGTTTGGTAACCGGGTGCCGCAGTTTTCATTCGAGGTCGTACGCCAGGAACAGTCGGGCACCCCGGATTATGCCGAGGCGTTGTCGCGGACCATCAAGGGCGTCGCACTGATGCCGGGAACGGGCGAATATACGCTGGCCAAGTCGCAGGTTAACTATACCAAAGGAAGAGGCCGCACCTGGGCGGCAAATGCGCATTCCAAGTTCGGGAAATCCGACTTTGTCACCTCGTACCGCGCGTTGCGGCGCGAATTGCCGGTCTGCAAAGCTGCCTCGCTGATTGTGTCATGGTTTGGTGATGATCTGCGTTGTGGAAGCTGTCAAATCCGCCCGAAGGTCGAACGCCGGAATGCCGATGGCGAAAAGATGCCCTGGATCGTCTCTGACCTTGAGCGTGAAGACGCAGGTCTTGTCCGCCGTCTGAATGGACGTCCGATTTATGGCGGAACGCCAGCGGACGAGTCGGTCATCGAGGCAATTCAACAGCTGAAGAAATATGACCGGGACGTCATGTTCTACCCGTTCATTTTGATGGAGCAGATGCAGGGCAACACCCTGCCTGATCCGTGGTCAGACGCAGGGTCCCAGCCTCATTTGCCGTGGCGGGGACGGATCACGCTGAACGAGGCGCCCGGGCGCCCGGGGTCGGTTGACGGAACCTCGGCTGCGGATGCGCAGGTCGCTGCGTTCTTCGGTCAGGCGCGCGCGTCGGATTTCAGGGTCAAGAATGGCAAAGTAACATATGATGGCCCAAACGAATGGGGATTGAACCGCTTTATCCTGCATTACGCGGCCCTTTGCAAAGCGGCGGGGGGCGTGGCCTCGTTCTGTATCAGTTCTGAAATGCGGGCGTTGACTCAGATCCGTGGCGCGTCTGGCTTTCCTGCAGTCGCGCGGCTGAGGACCCTTGCAGCAGAGGTGCGCAAAATTGTCGGTTCGGGTACCAAGATCGGTTATGCCGCCGACTGGAGCGAGTATTTCGGGTATCAGCCCAACGATGGCAGCGGCGATCGGTATTTCCATCTCGACCCGCTTTGGGCCGATGGCAATATCGATTTTGTTGGTATCGACAACTATATGCCGCTGTCCGATTGGCGCGACGGGGATGACCACGTGGATGCGCAAGCTGGCACCGGTTCGATCTATGACCTCGATTATCTGCGCAGCAATATCGAAGGTGGCGAAGGATTTGACTGGTACTACGCCTCACCCGAAGAAGCGGAGGCCCAGATCCGAACACCCATCACCGATGAAGACCACAATGAGCCCTGGGTCTGGCGCTATAAGGACATACGCGGTTGGTGGTCGAACCGTCATCACGAACGCATCGGAGGTGTCCGCCAAGCCAACGCGACGGCTTGGGTGCCCCGATCGAAACCGATCTGGTTCACCGAACTTGGCTGTGCCGCCATCGACAAGGGCACCAACCAACCCAACAAGTTCCTTGATCCGAAATCCTCGGAATCACGGTTGCCCAGATATTCCAACGGGCAGCGGGACGATTTCATGCAGGTGCAGTATCTGAAAGCGATGCTGGGATATTGGAACGCGCCAGAAAACAATCCGCGGTCGGATGTATATGGCGGTCGGATGCTGGACATGTCGAACGCCTATGTCTGGGCATGGGATGCACGCCCGTACCCAACCTTTCCGAACCTGCGCTCGCAGTGGAGCGACGGTGCCAATTATGCCCGGGGGCACTGGCTGAATGGCCGGTCGGGGTCGCGCACTCTGGCCTCTGTGGTGACCGAGATTTGCCGCGCGGCTGGTGTGAGCGACATCGATGTCTCCGAGCTCTATGGCGTTGTGCGCGGATACACCATCGAGGACGTGATGTCGGCCCGGCAGGCCCTGCAGCCGCTGATGCTGCGCTATGGGTTTGACGCGATTGAACGGGACGGCCTGCTGGTGTTTCGCACCCGCGACGGTCGGCAGGTTCAGGACATTGACCCTGAGCAGGTCGCGCTGAGTTCGGACGTGGAGGGTTCGGTCGAATATCGCCGCGAGGCCGAGGCCGAGATGACGGGTCGGGTCCGCCTGCGCTTTGTCCAGTCGGATGCCGATCACGATCTGATCGCCGAGGAGGCGATCCTGCCCGACGACAAAACCCATGCCGTTGCGGTCAACGAAATGCCGCTGTCCATGACACGGGCCGAGGGGCGACAGACGGTCGAACGGTGGCTTAGCGAGGCGCGCGTTTCGCGCGAGTCGGCCCGATTTGCGCTGCCGCCATCGATGGCTCATATCGGTGCTGGGGATGTGGTCAGGCTGGCCGGTGAGGATCAGGAACAAACCGCGCTGTTTCGCATTGATCGGCTGGAACAGGCCGAGCTTCAGCTGGCAGATGCGGTCAAAATCGAACCCGGAGTTTATGCGCCGCTGGATGTCGAGGATGACCCCGTTGCGGAAAAACCCTTTGTGGCACCAACACCTGTGCTGCCGATGTTTCTTGACCTGCCACTGATCACCGGGGCGGAGGCGCCGCATGCACCGCACATCGCGGTGTCTGCTGATCCATGGCCGGGGAATGTTGCAGTCTATTCTGCGGCACAGGACGAGAATTATGCGCTGAGCCAAATTCTCTCGGATCAGGCGACCGTCGGATTTACCGAGTCACCCTTGCGGCGGGCGAGTGTAGGTCTGTGGGACGAAGGCGAAGGCCTGCGTGTGAACCTGATCGAAGGTGCGCTGGAATCGCGCCCGCGATCGGCCCTGTTGAACGGCGCAAACCTGGCGGCGATAGGGGATGGAACGTCCGGAACCTGGGAGGTTTTCCAATTCGCCCAAGCCGAATTGACGGAGCAGGGGATCTACACCCTTACAGGTCGATTGCGCGGGCAGTTGGGGACAGATGCGCTCATGCCCGAAACGTGGCCCGAAGGGTCGGTGTTTGTGTTGCTGGACGAGCGGGTTCAGCAGATGGACCTGTTGCGCGGGGAACGCGGCATCAGCAAACATTACCGGATTGGCCCGTCTTCCCGGGGGTATGACGACCCGGCCTATACCCATCTGGTCGAGACTTTTCAGGGTAACGGCCTGCGCCCCTATGCGCCGGTCCATCTGACATCATCGCGCTCTGCCAGTGGGGACAAGCTCAGCTGGATCCGGCGCACACGGCTGGACGGTGACGATTGGAGCGGGCTCGAAGTGCCTTTGGGTGAAGAAACGGAAACTTATCTGGTGCGCGTACACGCCGGCGGCAGCGTTTTGCGGGAAGAGATCATAGGCGCGCCAGTGTGGGTCTATACCTCTGCGTTGCAATCGGCAGATGGCCTGTCGGGTTCATACACTGTCGAGGTCGCGCAGGTTTCGGCGACCTATGGGCCCGGTGCCTCTGCCTGGTTGGCCGTGGGCTAAGCCGCTATGCGCCCGATTTTACATGGCGATGTCAGTTCGGCGGCACGGGCTTTGTTGGCCGCGCCGCGGGGCAGCCGCAAAGCCCTGTGTATTCGCATGATTGGTGAGGCCGAAACGGCCCAGCAACATGTCAATGAAACCGGCAGGTTGCATCCTTTATACGGAAACGGGTCGCTCATGGCGGTGGCGCGGGGGCGTAAGTTGGCGGATGAACCCAGCTTTGATGACCGGAGCTACTGCCAGTGTTTCGAACTTGTCCTGCGCTGTCTCATCCGAAGAGATTCAGCCTGACGCGCAGGACACACATTTACTGGCGGCCAGATCCAGCTTTAGTCGTCCGCGTGGAATCGGCTCGCCACAATCTTCGCAATAGCCGTATTCCTCCTCGGCGATGCGTCGCAACGCGGCTTTCAGGCGCTGGGTTTCAAGATCGCGACGGGCTTGCTGTGCCTTGGCCATCGCCTGGTTCTGCAACGCATCCATTCGGCTGAGGCGGCCAACCGCCTGCTGGTCCAGCGTGACGATGGACTGCGCCTCTTGCCCTGCGTCAGAGATCTGCGCCAGTTCGTCCAACCGGGCGCGAATTTGTTCCTCGAAATCCAGCAGGTCAGCTTTGTTCATTTTTTGTTGTTTTACACATCAGGGGTTTGCGTTTGGCATTTTTGGTCCTAAGTGGCTATTCTAGGCTAAGCAAAGGATCAAAAGCCATGTTCGAAAAGCGCAGCCAGATTACCAACGTCGATCCGGTCTGGGACCGTATCACCGTCGAAGCACATGCCGCTGTTGAAAACGAGCCTCTGATGGGCGGGTTGGTGCATGCGTGTATCCTGCATCACCGCAGCCTTGAGCGTGCCCTGTCTTACCGGATTGCAGCCAAGCTGTGTTCGAACGAGATGTCGATGATGGTTCTGCGCGAGATCGTGGATGAGGCTTATGCCGATGACCGCGCATTGGTCGAGGCGGCACGTGCCGATCTGATGGCCGTGTACGAGCGTGATCCGGCCTGCCACCGTCTGCTGCAGCCAATTCTGTACTTCAAAGGGTATCAGGCGATGCAAGCCTATCGCGTGGCCCATTGGCTGTGGCGCAAGGGTCGGCATGATCTGGCCTATTTCTTCCAGATGCGGTCCTCAGAGATTTTCGGGATCGATATCCACCCCGCCGCCAAGATCGGCAAGGGTATCATGATCGACCATGCGCATTCCATCGTCATTGGTGAAACAGCGACGGTGGGCGACAATGTCTCGATGCTGCATTCGGTTACGCTGGGCGGTACCGGAAAGGAAGAAGAGCAGCGCCATCCCACGATCGGCAACGGTGTTCTGATCGGGGCTGGGGCCAAGGTTCTTGGCAATATCGAAGTGGGCCATTGCAGCCGGATCGCTGCCGGGTCTGTGGTGTTGCAGGAGGTTCCACCGTGCAAGACCGTAGCGGGCATTCCGGCCAAAATCGTGGGCGAAGCGGGCTGCGATCAGCCGTCGATCTCTATGGATCACATGCTGGGCAAAGACCAGTAATTCGATCTTGGCAGATTAATTCGAGCGGTTGAGCGTTTTGTTCAGCCGCTTTTTCTTGCGCTCTTCCCGCCTTTGCTTGCGCAATTCTTTGCGTTTTTCCCGGTCCGCTTTGCGTTTGGCGGCTTCGGCGGGGTCAATCGGTTCGAATGCGGAATGTTCACCCGGATAGCCGTTGGGTTTGGCGGAAAGGCTGGCTGGGATTGCAATCGCCAGAACCGTGATCAGCAAAATCGGCAGGGTTGTAGAGTTCTTGTGGGACATGGCGCACCGGTCAGCAAAGGGCATCTTGTGCATCCAAGGTGGTGTGGTCTTGACGGCAAGACAACGGCAGGACCGGTCACGCCGGTTCACAAAAACCTCTGATACTGTCAGCCCCTCCGGGGTGGCGAGGCTGAGACTTACAGTGGATCAGGCCAGCATGACCATCGGGTTTTCAAGGTTATCGACAATTGCCTTGAGAAGTTCGGCCCCAAGTGCGCCGTCAATAACCCGGTGATCGACTGACATGGTGACGGACATGACGGTTGCGACCGTCAGCTCTCCGTCATCGCCGACAACCGGTTTCTTCACACCGGTGCCCACAGCCAGAATACCGGCATGGGGCGGGTTCACGATGGCATCGAAATTGTCGATGCCGAACATGCCAAGGTTCGACACCGCAAAGGTGCCGCCCTGGTATTCATGCGGGACCAGCTTGCGCTCGCGCGCACGGCCCGCAAGGTCTTTCATCTCGGTCGACAGTGCCGAAAGCGATTTGGTATCAGCGTCTTGCAGGACGGGCGTGAACAACCCGCCTTCGATGGCGACCGCGACGGCCACATCGGAAGGTTTCAGTTGCAGCACGCGATCACCGGCCCAAACCGCGTTGCAGGCCGGAACCTGTTGCAGCGCGTTGGCGACAGCCTTGATGATGAAGTCGTTGACGCTGAGCTTGACGCCCCGGTCTTCCAGCTGCTTGTTCAACTGGCTGCGGAATTTGAGCAACGCGTCCAATTTGATATCCCGGCGGAGATAGAAATGCGGGATGGTCTGTTTTGCCTCGGAGAGACGTGCCGCGATGGTTTTGCGCATGCCGTCGAGCTGGATCTCTTCGTATGCGCGACCCTCGTACATCCGGGCAACCATGTCGGCGGACGGGCCGGCTGGTGCTGCGGCAGGGGCCGACGCGGCGGGCGCTGTGGCGGGGGCAGGCGCGGGTGCTGTGGCAGTTGCGCCTTCGACATCCGCTTTGACGATGCGGCCATGAGGGCCTGAACCCGCGATTTGTGCCAGATCGAGGCCTTTCTGCGCTGCAATGCGGCGGGCTAGAGGTGAGGCAAAGATACGACCGCCATCCGCTTTGACCGGGGCCGCAGGGGCGGAGGCGGGCGCCTCGGATGCCGCGGGCGCGGCAGCCTCGTTGCCCGCGGCGGCTGGTGCCGCCTCAGGGGCCTTGGCAGGCGCTGCCGAGATATCATCGGCGCTTTCGCCATCTTCCAGCAGAACGGCAATGGCGGTGTTCACTTTCACGCCTTCGGTGCCTTCGGCAATCAGGATCTTGCCGATCGTACCTTCGTCGACGGCCTCGAATTCCATCGTGGCTTTGTCGGTTTCGATCTCGGCCAGAAGATCACCGGAGGAGACGGTGTCGCCCTCTTTCACGAGCCATTTTGCAAGAGTGCCTTCCTCCATCGTTGGGGACAGGGCGGGCATCAGGATTTCGGTGGGCATCTCAGCGCTCCTCAATCAAAGTAATTTGGTCAAAAGGCGCCTTGGGGCGCCCGGTGCCACGCGCGAGTGTCGCAATCGCGGCTTCGATTTTCTCTTTGTTTTCAGCCATCCAGACATAGGCTGTCTGATGCGAGGGCCGCGCGCCGATCAACCGCATATCCGCCGCCAGCCGCTCGGGCACAAGCGCCCGAACTGTGCGATTGTCGAGGTCGATCTCGACGCGGTAGCATTCGGTTGCTGGATCGCGGCCCCTGATCTCCATTACCGGTAGGTCACCTGTTTCACCGCCGCGATCACCTCATCGGTGGTAATCAGGGCCAGCTTTTCCAGGTTCGCGGCATAAGGCATCGGGACATCCTTGCCGGTGCAGTTGATGACCGGGGCGTCGAGATAGTCGAACGCTTCCTGCATCACCACCGAGCTGATGTAGCTGCCGACCGAGCCTTGCGGCCAGCCTTCTTCGACAGTGACCAGACGGTTGGTTTTCATCACCGAGTTGATAATCGCACCGGTGTCCATCGGGCGGATGGTGCGCAGGTCGATAATCTCGGCGCTGATGCCGTCTTCGGCCAGTTTGTCGGCGGCTTCCAGGGCGTATTGCATGCCGATGCCAAAGCTGACGATGGTCACATCCGAGCCTTCGCGCCAGATGCGGGCCTTACCCAGTGGGATGGTCAGGTCATCCACTTGCGGTACATCAAACGAACGTCCGTAGAGGATTTCGTTTTCAAGAAAGACCACGGGGTTCGGATCGCGGATCGCCGATTTCAGCAGGCCTTTGGCGTCAGCGGCCGAATAGGGCATCACGACTTTCAGGCCGGGGATCTGCATGTACCATGCGGCGTAGTCCTGGCTGTGCTGCGCGGCCACGCGGGCGGCGGCACCGTTAGGGCCACGGAACACGATGGGGCAACCCATCTGACCGCCGGACATATAAAGGGTCTTGGCGGCAGAGTTGATGATCTGGTCAATCGCCTGCATGGCGAAATTGAAGGTCATGAACTCGACGATGGGTTTCAGACCGCCAAAAGCAGACCCCACGGCGATACCGGCAAAACCATGTTCAGTGATCGGCGTGTCGATCACGCGTTTAGGGCCGAATTCGTCCAGCAGGCCCTGGCTGATTTTGTAGGCACCCTGATACTCGGCGACTTCTTCGCCCATCAGGTAGACATCTCCGTCGCCGCGCATTTCTTCGGCCATCGCGTCGCGCAGGGCTTCGCGGACGGTTTCCGATTTCATCTCGGCATCTGCTGGCCAGTCAGGCGACAGATCAACGACCGGGGCCGCCGGTGCAGCGGCAGGAGCGGTGGCCTCAACCGCCGCTGGGGCGGCTTCGGTCACCGCTGCGGCTGCGGGCGCAGCCGCGGGCAGGGCGGAGGCGTCTTCGCCTTCCTCGACCAGCACAGCGATGGGGGTGTTTACTTTGACCCCTTCGGTACCTTCGGCGATCAGGATTTTGCCAACGATGCCTTCATCGACGGCCTCAAACTCCATCGTCGCCTTGTCGGTTTCGATCTCGGCCATGATGTCGCCCGAGGATACGGTATCGCCTTCCTTGACCAGCCATTTGGCCAGTGTGCCCTCTTCCATCGTGGGCGAAAGGGCGGGCATGAGAATTTCGGTTGCCATGTCTTAGTCGTCCTCTCAGGCGTAAATATCTGTCCAGAGCTCTTCGACGGAAGGCTCGGGGCTTTCTTTCGAGAATTCGGCGGCCTGGTTCACGATCTCTTTGATTTCCTTGTCGATCGCTTTCAGATCATCCTCGGTCGCGTGTTTGCCGGTCAGCAGCAGCTCGCGAACATGTTCGATCGGGTCGCTTTGCTCGCGCACCTTCTGAACCTCTTCGCGCGTCCGGTACTTGGCCGGGTCAGACATCGAATGGCCGCGATAGCGGTAGGTCTTGATCTCCAGAATGTAGGGACCTTTGCCCGCGCGGCAGTGCGCGACGGCTTTTTCACCTGCGGCCTTGACCGCAAGTACATCCATACCATTCACGATCTCTCCGGGGATGCCGAAGGCCTCACCCCTGTGATAGATATCCTTGGTCGAGGTCGAGCGTTCCTGCGAGGTGCCCATGGCGTATTGGTTGTTCTCGATGACGAACACCACGGGAAGATCCCAGATCGCCGCCATGTTGAACGTCTCATAGACCTGGCCCTGGTTCGCCGCGCCGTCGCCGAAATAGGTGAACGTCACGCCGCCGTTTTCCTTATACTTGTCGGCAAAGGCCAGGCCTGCGCCCAGCGGCACCTGCGCACCAACGATGCCATGGCCGCCATAGAAATGCTTCTCTTTCGAGAACATGTGCATCGAGCCGCCCTTGCCTTTGGACAGGCCGCCGATCCGGCCGGTCAGTTCGGCCATCACACCACCCGGGTCCATGCCGCAAGCCAGCATGTGACCGTGATCGCGATAGGAGGTAATCCGCTTATCCCCGTCCTTCGCAGCGGCCTCAAGACCGACAACAACCGCTTCTTGCCCGATATAGAGGTGGCAGAAGCCGCCAATCAGACCCATGCCATACAGCTGACCGGCCTTTTCCTCGAATCGGCGGATCAGCAGCATCTCGCGGTAATATGTCTTGAGTTCATCCGCAGAAACGTTTGGTTTCTTTGTGGTTTTTCGCGCAGCCATAGTGGCGATCTCCCCCTCTCGGCAAGATAGTTTAGCGTTAAACTATCTCATAAAGCATTTCACAGCTTCTGGCGAGTGCTAATGTGACGCAAGGGCAGAGCAGGCCGCGATCGCGAGGGATCGCACCATTCTTGGAACGATTTTCAAAGGGATATCAGCGAATGACAATCTCATCCGCGCGGATCATGCCGAGGATCGAGCGGGCCTGCTGGTCAAGCAGATCGAGGTCCAGGTAAGTGTCCGACAGGCGGCGGGTCAGGTTTTCCATCTCAGCGATTTCGGCCTCAAGCTGGGCCAGGTCGCGTGACAGGGCGTCCCGTTCCGCTGCGATCTCGACCCTTCGGAATAGGCCATAGTCGCCCTGCACAGCGGCGAAGGTGAAATAGACACCCAGCATAAACGCCACCATGAAGAAGAAGACTGCGCCCAAACCGGGCCGATGGGAACGGGACACTCTGCTTACCGCCGTATGAATACTGCCTCAAAACGTGCCCTTGGCGGGCATCTCAACGCACTATGTCACAGGTGATTCGGGTTGTGAATCCCTTGATTCCACAAAATTCGTTTATTGCTCTAACGCGGCAACGCCGGGCAGAGTTTTGCCTTCCATCCATTCCAGAAAGGCGCCGCCCGCGGTGGAGATATACGAGAAATCCTGTGCCGCGCCCGAGGCGTTCAGAGCCGCGACCGTATCGCCGCCGCCCGCGACTGAGATCAGCTGGCCAGCGCGGGTCAGCGCGGCGGCCTTCAACGCTGCCGCGTTGGTGGCGGCGTCAAACGGTGTCAATTCGAACGCGCCCAGCGGGCCGTTCCAGATCAGAGTTTCACTGTCATCAAAGATGTCGCAGATCGCGGCCACGCTGTCCGGGCCTGCGTCCAGGATCATGCTGTCCGACGGGCATTGATCTGCGGGCAGTCTCTGGTGGGGTGCGTTGGCCTCAAAGGCCTTTGCGACAACGATATCGACCGGCAAGACGATCTTGCAGCCGGATGCGCCCGCCTTGGCCATGATTTCATTGGCGGTATCGGTCATCGCGTGTTCAGCCAGCGATTTGCCCACGTCCAGCCCCTTGGCAACAAGGAACGTGTTCGCCATGCCACCGCCGATAACCAGGTAATCCACCTTCTCGATCAGGTTGCCCAGCAAATCCAGCTTGGTCGACACTTTCGCGCCGCCAACAACCGCCGTCACGGGGCGTTTGGGCGTGCCCAGGGCGTTTTCAAGGGCGCTCAGCTCTTGCTGCATCAACCGGCCAGCACAGGCTGGCAGCAGGCGCGCCAGAGCCTCGGTCGAACTGTGGGCGCGGTGCGCAGCTGAAAACGCGTCGTTGCAATAGACGTCACCCAGTTTCGCCATACCTTCGGCCAGTTCCAGGCTGTTCTTGGTCTCAGCAGCATGAAAACGTGTGTTTTCCAGCAAAAGGACCTCACCCTCGGTCAAGGCCGCTGCAGCGCGTTCCGCATCCGGTCCAACGCAGTCCACGGCAAACCTGACCGGCGCGCCAAAGGCCGCCTCAAGGGCCGGAACAAGCTGGCCCAGCGACATCTCGGCGATGCGTTCGCCCTTGGGGCGCCCGAAATGCGCCAGCAGGATGGGTTTGCCCCCGGCGGCAAGGATATCGCGCACAGTGGGCACGATGCGCTGGATGCGGGTGTCGTCGGTGACTTTGCCATCGGCAACCGGAACATTGATATCGACGCGCACCAGCACGCGTTTGCCGTTCAGGTCCATATCGTCCAGAGATTTCCAGCCCATTGCGCAATCCTCAGTCATACCGGTTTAGGCGGTTCTTTTCCTGCATTTTGCCCTCAGGTCAATGCGTCACTTGGCATTCGCGCGTCTGCGTCATAGGTATTTGCCCAAGTTCAAACGACAGGAGGGCCTCATGGCCGAGATCAAAGACCCCGAAAACACGATCATCATCGAGCTGAAGGACGGCAATGTCGTCATCGAGCTTCTGCCCGACGTGGCCCCTCAGCACAGTGCGCGGATGAAGGAACTGGCGCGTGGTGGCGAATACGACAACGTGGCCTTTCACCGAGTGATCGACGGGTTCATGGCCCAGACCGGTGACGTGCAGCATGGTGACATGGAAGACGGGTTCAACATCCGCATGGCAGGCACCGGGGGATCGTCGCTGCCAAACGTTCCGGCCGAGTTTTCGAAGCTGCCGCATGATCGCGGAACCCTGGGTGCTGCACGCTCGCAAAACCCGGATTCGGCGAACTCTCAGTTCTTCATCAACTTCAAGGACAACCACTTCCTTAACGGTCAGTACACGGTCTATGGCCGTGTGATCGACGGGATGGAGCATGTGGACGCCATCGTCCGTGGCGAGCCACCAGCAAGCCCCGACCGTATGATCAGCGTCAAAGTGGCCGCAGATGTATAAGCTGGCTGCCGCGATTGCTCTGCTGGCCAGCCCTGCGTTTGCGACTGGTCTTGAGATTGAGATTGAAGGTGAGGGTGCGAACGGTGTGGTCAAGGTCGACCTGTTTGACGACCTCGCACCCAAGCATGTCGAACAGATCTCGGCCCTGGCCGCCGAGGGCAAATATGATGGCGTCGTGTTTCACCGCGTGATCGATGGGTTCATGGCGCAGACCGGTGATGTCGAGAACGGACGCCTCGGCAGCGATCTGCGTCGCGCAGGCACGGGCGGCTCGGACCGGCCCGATTTACCTGCCGAATTCTCGGACTACAATTTTGACCGGGGTGTTGTCGGAATGGCGCGGGCACAGGATCCAAACAGCGCCAATTCGCAGTTTTTCATCATGTTCGCGCCCGGCCCGTTCCTGAACGGCCAGTACACCGTTGTTGGCCAAGTGACCGAGGGCATGGATGTCGTCGATACGATCAAGCGCGGTGACGGGCCCAATGGCGCCGTTATTGGTCAGCCCGACGTGATGAAAAAGGTCTCGGTGACCGATTGATGCCGCGCCCGGCGCAAGCGATTGCGCCGGGCTTTTTCAGTGACCTTAGTCGTCCGCCGCCAACAGTTTCCAGATGATGGCGCCCAACGCCCCGCCCGCAAGCGGCGCGACCCAGAACAACCACAGCTGAGCCAGAGCAGGCCCATCCGCGAACAGGGCCACACCTGTTGATCGGGCCGGGTTCACCGACGTGTTGGTAACCGGGATCGAAATCAGATGGATCAATGTGAGGCCCAGACCAATGGCAATTGGGGCGAATCCCGCTGGAGCCCGTTCGGACGTCGCCCCCAGGATGATGATCAGAAAGAACGCTGTCAGGACAATTTCGATGATCAGCGCGGACATCATCGAATACCCCTCGGGCGAGGCCGATCCATAGCCGTTTGAGGCGAACCCTCCGACGCCTTCAAAATCCGGCGCGCCGGACACGATCATGTACAAGACCAGCGCGGCCACAATCGCACCGACGACCTGTGCGATCCAATAAGGGATCAGGTCCTTGGCCGGAAACCGCCCGCCGATCATCAACCCAAGGCTCACCGCCGGGTTGAAATGCCCGCCCGAGATATGGCCCACCGCAAAGGCCATGGTCAGAACCGTCAGGCCGAAGGCAAAGGAAACACCCAGCCAGCCGATCCCGACATCGGCTACTCCTGCCGCCAGAACTGCGCTGCCGCAGCCGCCCAAGACCAGCCAGAATGTCCCGAAAAACTCGGCAAGTAGTTTTGATGACATAAAAAGTCCTCCTGCAAACAATGGGTTCGAGTGTAATGCAGAAAACAGAATTTATGAAATTTTTAATATTCCGCAGATTGGACGTATAGTGATGCATTGGTTACTTGCAGTTTTAGGAGGGGGAAATGGCAGTTTTGGAATTTGACGAGTCCGCGGCCAACCAACTTGAGGCCGCGTATTTGGGGCCCGATGTCATTGCCCAACGCCGCGATACGTTGGCCCGGCTTACCCTGAAGCCCGGCGATTCCGTTCTGGACATAGGCAGTGGCCCCGGATTTCTTGCGGCAGAGATGGCAGAGATAACCGGAGATACCGGGCGAGTTGTCGGCATCGACATATCGGAAGAGATGGTCCGACGTGCAACGGGGCGAACGACCCACGACTGGCTGTCTTACCAAACCGCGGATGCGACCGACTTACCTTTTGAAGACGCGAGTTTCGACGTCGTCGTAAGCACTCAGGTCGCAGAATATGTACCAGACACCGACGCTTTCTGTCGCGAGGTCGCACGCATTCTAAAACCTCAAGGCCGTGGATTGGTATTGGCGACCGACTGGGGAGCCGTTTGCTGGCACAGCGAGAATCCCGACCGCATGCAACGCGTTCTGGATGCCTTTGCACCGCATTGCGCGCACAATCAGCTTCCACGCGTTCTGGGTGCCAAGCTACGCGCCGCAGGGCTGGTGCTTGACGAGGTCAGCTATTTCCCCATCCTCAATATCGACCGGTACGAACGGTGCTACGAAGAAATGATGTTGCCCTTGGTCGCGTCTTTCGTCGCGTCGCAGGGAACGGTTTCCGAACAAGAGTTGGCGGAATGGGCTGACGAGCAAAAGGAACTGAACGCCCGCGGCGAGCACTTCTTTTCCACCGGCCGGTTCAGTTTCATGGTGTCCAAGCCCGAGGCATGACCGGAGAAATAGTCATAAGCTGTTTAAAAAGACAATCGCCGCAGGTTGCCCCGCGGCGTTGATGGGTGTGTTCGGTGAGGCAGGTTTACCGCTTGACCCCGGCAGCCGGGTTGGCACCGGGTGATCCGGCGTCTTCAAGCTGTTGTACTCTGACATGGAGCGCTAGGGGCAGGGTGCCTACTGCGCGTCTTTCTTTTTCACAAGCTGCGCGGCAAACGAAACACCTGTGCCGGGCCCCGCATAGGTCACCATGATCACATCGTCCAGATAGACACCGTTGAAGATCCCGGACGACACGTCATCGCCTGAAATACCTGCCTCGGCCAGGACGAAATGGGTGGGGTTGGCCAGGCTGAATGTGCCCATCGCCTCTTCCACGATCCACTCCTTGTCACCGATGCGACGCCAGCGGTTGGTCGCGGTAATCAGGTTGCCGTCGAGCTTGGTGATCTCCAATTCCATCTCGGTGCGCAGCAGGCCCTTTTCGTGGTTGGGATTGGATTTGGCAAAGGCAACCAGATAGGTGCCAGTCCAGGTGCCAACGATCTGCGGAAACCCACTGCCTTCGTCTGCAGACGCGGGATTTGACAGAGCTACGCTGAATGAGATGACTAGGCCGCAAAGTAATGACTTCAACATAAATTGAACCTCCAGTTGCAAAGCTATGCATGCCAACGCTACCTGAGCCTGCATGTATGGCAAGTCTCGGCTTTGCCCGGTCGCCGTTGAAGCAAAAGAAAACGCCGCAGAAAACTGCGGCGTTTCGGAATTCGGAGTAGGTTACAGATTTACTGCTTGACCTCAGCCGCCGGATTGGCCCCGGATTTGCCGCTGCGGCCCGGGTTCAGGGGGTCATCCTGACGCTGAACCGATCCCTCGAAATGCGCGCCGCTTTCGATGGCAATGGTCTTGTGAATGATGTCGCCTTCGACGCGCGCGGTCGAGGTCAGGCGGACTTTCAGACCACGCACACGGCCCACAACGCGGCCATTGACGACCACATCATCGGCGGTGACTTCGCCTTTGATCGTCGCGGTTTCGCCGATTGTCAGCAGATGCGCACGGATATCGCCTTCGACAGTGCCCTCAACCTGGATGTCACCCGAGGTTTTCAGATTGCCGGTGATGTGCAAGTCCGAGGACAGAACCGACGCGGGCGGCTTTGCCTTGGGCGGTGTGCTTGCCTTGGCTTCGGCAGGGGTCGGTGCTGCCGGGGTCGCCGGTGCGGCAGGTTTGTCCGCTTCGGGGGCCTTGGATCCGGGCTCGTTGATTTTGCTCTTAGAAAACATTTCTCGCAGCCTTGATGTAAGTCATTGGGTTAACAGGTTTTCCGTTTACACGCACCTCATAGTGCAGATGCGTGCCGGTCGACCGTCCGGTGCTACCCATATCAGCAATATGATCCCCGCGCGAGACCCTTTGACCAACCTTGACCCGTATCTTGGTATTATGAGCGTAAAGTGTCTCAACACCGAAGGCGTGCTTGATTTTGACCAGACGTCCAAAACCCGATTGCCAGCCCGCGTGGGTAACCACTCCATCAGCGGTTGCAAAGATATCAGTGCCCTGAGGGCCCGCGAAATCCGCACCATTGTGCATACGACGCCCGCCGGTTTTCGGATCACGCCGTGTGCCGAAACCGCTGGTGTAACGCACCGCAGAGCGCACCGGGCTGGCAAAAGGGGCCTGTTCCGCCGCGATCCGATAAAGATTCAGCTTGTCCATCTGCTGCAGCAGAGAATTGGTGCGGATCTGGTCAGGGGTCAGCTCTTCTCCGCGGGTGCTGAAAGACAAGGGTGTCAGTGGGCCGCCCACGCCGCTATAGCCGCGGCGCACTTCGTCGATCATCCGGTCGGTCGGCATCCCGGCGTCGCGGAACATCTTGTCCAGCGGTTTGACCGAGATCACCATTGCTTCTTCCAACTGCCGGAAAATCTCGTCTCCGCGTTCTTGCATCAGGCGGATTTCAAGTTCCAGCTCATCGCGCTGATCCAATGCGCCCTGCGCGTCGGCGGCAATCTGATCACGCTGCTGCGCGGTGCGTGCCAGCGCATCCGACATGAATTCCATCTGCACCGGATCGATTGAAGCCGCCACCAAAGACGCGTCCCCGTCCGAGGATTGCTGCATCTCGGCCAACTCGGTCCGCGCCTCTTCGCGCTGTTTCATCGTGGCACGCAAAGTGGTCTGGATCACCTCGATCCCCGTTTCCAGCTCGCGCCGGCGGTTCTCGGATTCCAGCAGTTCGGATTGCATCGCCGACACCTGCGCCAGGGCGGCGTTGAAGCGATCATGCGCTGCCAAAGCTTCGGCAGCCCGCGCATCGCGTTCTGCAGACAGGATGTTCAAACGTTCCTGATAGGTCGCCTGATCCCGTTTAGCCTGCTCGCGGAAATTGCCGGACCCGATGCTGTCCATCAGCAGAATCGCTGTCGCGACCGCAGTCCACCCGACCATCACCGCGACACCTGCAACGGCTGCAACCTGTGTCTCGGAACTGAGCCGGATATATCTTGTGTCACTGTCGGATTTTAGAAACACCCTGCGCTCGGGAAAAAACCGCTCGAACAGTGTGTGAAATTTGATTGCCAGACGTGTTCGCACGCGTCTTCCCTCTCATCCCCAATCTCGGGATCGGCTGTGAGTGCGCGCCATCCCTTGGGCGAAGTGCATAGAGGGCGATCCCGCGTTGGGCAAGTTTGTTAACCAGTTCACGGCCAGTAGGGGGTAAATCCCGCCAAAACTCGGCGAGAATTCGCCGATCCGGACCTGTTAACGCTGGGGCAGGTCATCACCGGCCAGGGGTAACTCTTCGGTTAGGGGCCAGTAGAAGTCAGGCGGCAGACCAGCTTCGGCGCGTTTTTCCTCGTTGAACGGTGGCTTGAGGACACCGTGGAAATAGCGCCGAACCAGTTCGTGAAACACATCCTTTGGGTCGGCGTTTTCGCGACCGCACAGAAAGTGAAACCATTTCGACCCATAGGCCACATGGCCCACTTCTTCTGCGTAAATCACCTCAAGCGCGGCAATGGCCTTTTCTGCTTTGGCCTTGCGGAAGATCTCGATCATGCCCGGTGTCACGTCGAGGCCACGCGCCTCAAGTACCATGGGAACAACCGCTAAACGCCCCATCAGATCCTCTGCCGTTTCTTCGGCGGCGCGCCACATCCCGGCATGCGCAGGAAGGGCGCCATAAAAGCTGCCCATATCTTCAAGACAGTCGCAGACCATTTCAAAATGCCGGGATTCCTCTTCGGCGCATTTTACCCAATCGTCATAGAACCCGATGGGCATCGGGACATGACCGAACCGGGCAATGATGTCCCAGTGCAGATCAACCGCATTCAGCTCGATATGGGCGACCGCATGCAGCAAGGCGATGCGACCGGGCTCGGTCCCCGGGCGACGTTTTGGCACGTCGCGTGGGGACAGAAGTTCCGGCCTTTCCGGGCGTGCAGGCAGCAGCGGAGGCGTGGCGGTTCCAACCTCAATCGCAGGCGCGTCCCCTTTGCGAGAGGCAAACCATTCTGCCGCGTAACGTTTGGACAAGGTGGTCTTTGCCCGACCGTCTGCGGTGGTCAGAACTTCGGTCGCCATCTGGGCAAGGGTCTTTGACACAATGCGTCTCCGCCAAATTGGAAATCACGGGCGACATAGACTGGGTGGCGTTCCGGGTCTACAGCTCCTTTACCGCCTCAAGCACTTCTTCAACATGGCCGGGCACTTTCACTTTGCGCCAGACGCGCGCAATGCGGCCCTCGGCATCGATCAAAAAGGTGGACCGTTCGATGCCCATTGATTTGCGCCCATACATGTTCTTTTCGACCCACACGCCATAATCTTCGCACACGGTCGATCCTTCGTCTGAAAGCAGCGGCGTGGTCAGATCATGCTTGGCAACAAACTTGTCGTGTTTGGCGACACTGTCGCGCGAAATCCCAAAAACGTGAGCTCCCGCATCCGCAAAGGCCTGAAGTTGTTCCGAGAAACCGATGGATTCCTTGGTGCAGCCCGGCGTATCATCGCGGGGATAGAAAAAAAGAACGACGGACTGGCCGCGCTGTTCTGACAGCGTTACGTCGCCACCGCCGTCGCGCGGCAAGGTAAAGTCGGGGGCGAGGTCTGAGACGTCGGGCATTTGGGATCTCCGGTTGAGAAAATTAACATTTGCCCGTGATCATAGGGCGAGCCGAGCAGGTTGAAAGGCATAGAAAGCAAATTGGTCCAGCCAGATCAGCAGGATGACGAAAAGGCGACCAAGAAATCGCGTCGCCGGTCGCGCCGTCGAACCGCAGGCCTGTGGGCCATGCGGGGCGTTTTCGTTCTGGTGCTGTTTGCGGCTGTTTCGGCTTTTATGGTGGTGGGCCAAAGGGTTCACGCGCCGGTTTGGGTGCGCGACCGGGTCGAGGCGCGGCTGGATCAGGCCCTTGGCGGGGTAAAGATCCGCTTTGGTGACGTCAGTTTCATCATCCACGAAGGATGGCGCCCAAGGCTGCGTCTGACGGATGTGCGGATCAGCGACGCAGATGGCCGTCAGATCGCCGAGGTCTCGGACCTGCGTGCCAGCCTGGCGATGCGCCCTTTGCTGCGCGGTCACGTGCGCCCCAAACGTGTGATCTTGCAAGGTGCCCAGGTGGCGTTGACGCGAGGGCTGGATGGGGCTTTGTCGCTGACGGTCGGTACGGGAAGCTCTCCGGTCGGTGAAGCGCCAAACCTGGCCCAGATGATCGAGGCCACCGATGAGGTCTTCAAATCGCCGATCCTGTCGGCGATGACATCGGTCCAACTGGATGCCATTACTTTGGATTATCAGGATTTGCGGCTGGGCCGATCCTGGGTGTTGGATGGGGGGCATATCCAGGCCACCCGCAACGCCGATGAGGTGCGTCTTGCCACGGGGTTTTCGGTTCTGGCAGGGCGGGATTATGTCAGCTCGATCGAGGCCAATTACAGCAGTTCCCTGAACAGTGCCGAGGCGCGCTTTGGCGTCAACATCACGGATTTGCCCACTGAAGACATCGCAGGCCACTCGCCGGCACTGGCCTGGATGCAGGTTCTGCGGGCCCCGATCTCGGGCGCGTTGCGGGGCAGTGTCGATGCCCAAGGGGCTCTGGGCCCGGTCTTTGCCACGCTGAACCTGGGCGCAGGCGCGGTGCAGCCAAACCCCGAAACGGTTCCGGTCAAGTTCGAAGCGGCGCGCACCTATTTCACATACGATCCCAAACTGCAGGAACTGGATTTTAACGAGGTCTCTATCGACTCGGCCTGGGGCACCGTTCAGGCCGAGGGCCGAACCTTCCTCAAGGGTGTCAGCGCCGGTGGGCTGGACAGCATGGCCGGGCAGTTCCGTCTGAGTGGTATTCAAATCAACCCCGCCGACCTGTTCCCCGAGCCATTGGACCTGACGCGGGCCGAGGTTGATTTTCAGATGAAGCTGGCGCCGTTCCGCCTGCAATTGGGGCAGATGACGATCGAAGACGGTGAACACCGGCTGCGCCTGAATGGCCGTCTGGATGCACAACCCGAAGGCTGGGCCGCCAGTATCGACGCGCATATCGACGGGATGAGCGCCGAGCAGGTTCTGAAATACTGGCCCGAACGGCTGGCTGCGAAACCCCGCAAATGGGTGACCGAGAATATCTTTCAGGGCCGCATGTCTGATCTGGATTTCGCGTTGCGCCTGAAGCCCGATCAAAAGCCTGATATCTATGCCGATTTCGAGTTTACCGAGACCGAGGTTCGCTTTGCAAAAACTTTGCCGACCGTCGAAAACGCGCAAGGTCAGGCCAGTTTGCTGAATGGCCGTTTCACGGTCACGGCGCAAAAAGGTGTGGTGTTTGCCGATCAGGGCGGGCCGGTTGATGCGTCGGGTACATCCTTCATCATCCCGGACACCAACATCAAAAAAGCAGCCCCCGCTGTAGCTCGAATTCAGGCCAGCGGCAGTGTGACGGCGGCGTTGTCGCTGCTGGATCGTCCGCCGTTGCAGTTGCTGACAAAGGCCGGTCTGCCTGTGGCCCTTGCGGATGGGCAGGTTAAACTGGCGGGAACCCTGTCACTGCCTTTGGTCAAAGGGTTGAAGTTCGCAGATACCCGGTTCCATTTCGACGGCGAGCTGACCGATCTTGAGAGTGATCGCCTGGTCCCAGGATTTGAGGTCAGCGCCGATGCGCTGTCGCTGACCGGTACGCAGGATCAGGTTGCGATCACCGGGCAGGGCCTGTTCGGCGATGTGCCCACGCAGGCCAGCTGGGTTCAGCCCATCGGCGGTGATACCGCGCTTCGCAGTCAGATGACGGGTCAGATTGAATTCTCTCCCCGTTTAATGACACAGATAAATGCAGGTCTGCCTGCGAATATGCTGACGGGTGCGGGAACGGCGGATTTCACGCTTGGCATCGGTGCGGGTGAACCTCCGAAGCTGACCGCGTCGTCAAACTTGAACGGGGTTGCGCTTGCGGTACCCGAACTGGGATGGCGTAAACCCGCCAGCAGCACCGGCACGCTGACTGCCGAGGCCACGCTGGGCTCAGAGCTGAGCGTTGATGCGTTGAACCTGGACGCAGCCGGGCTGCGCACGCGCGCCTCCATTTCCTTCCGCGATGGGGCGTTTGATCGGGTGCGCTTTAGCACCTTCGAGATCGGGAACTGGCTGGCCGTCCCCGCCGAACTGATCGCGCGCGGATCGGCGGTACCGGATATCCGTGTGCTGGGCGGTGTGCTGAATCTGGGGCGGTCTACCTTTGGCGACGGGGGTGGTTCGGGCGGGGGACAAGGACCCAAATTGGATATCAAGCTGGATCGCCTGCAAGTGACGGACACCGTTGCTCTGACGGGTCTTAACGGGGCGTTCCAGACCACCGGAGGGCTAGCGGGAAGTTTCACGGCCAAAGTGAATGGCGGTGCGCCGATCAACGGTCAGGTCACGCCGCGTGCAAGCCGCAGCGCCGTTAGCCTGACCTCGGCGGATGCGGGGGCGGTATTGCGCTCGGCCGGTGTGCTGACACAGGCGCGCGAGGGTGCGTTGACCTTGCAGCTAGAGCCGATTGATGGCCCCGGAAACTATGACGTCGATCTGAGGATAGACAACACACGGATCAAGGACGCCCCGGCCATGGCCGCATTGCTGAACGCCATCAGCCTTGTGGGGCTGCTGGATGAGATGGCCGGGCAGGGCATCTTTTTCTCGGCCATCGACAGCAAGATGCGGATCACGCCCACCGAGGTCAAAGTGCTTAGCGGTAGCGCGGTAGGGCCCTCTATGGGGCTGTCCTTTGACGGAACAGTTGACACGGTTGCCGGTCTTCTGGATCTGCGCGGGGCCATTTCACCTATCTACCTGGTGAACGCAGTAGGCAGTGTTCTGACCCGCAAGGGTGAGGGGGTCTTTGCTTTCAATTACACTTTGAAGGGCCCGCTGACGGATCCGCAGGTCTCGGTCAATCCGCTGTCAGGGCTTGCGCCGTTGTTTCTGCGAAACCTGTTGCGGGCACCCCCGCCCACGGTTTCAAACGGCCCGAACGCCTCACCTGCACGGCCCAGCGGGCCGAACCCCGCCCTGCAAACCCGCGGCGAAGATCGCTGAGGTCAACAGTGGCCGAATCTGTCGGCCCGGTGTAATGCGCGCGCATGAAACTCAGCGACTTTGATTTTGACCTGCCCGAAGACCTGATCGCGACGCGACCTGCGCAACCGCGATCTTCTGCGCGTCTGTTGGTGGCGCAGGGGGACCGGATCCATGATCAGCAGGTTCTCGACCTGCCCAACTGGCTGTTACCCGGGGATCGATTGGTTCTGAACGACACGCGCGTGATCCCGGCGCGCCTGAGTGGCCGCCGCCATCGCGACAGCGCACAAGGCCCGGTTTCCGCAGCGATTGATGCCACGTTGCTGGACCCGCAGGCCGATGGCACCTGGGCCGCATTGCTCAAGCCGCTGAAAAAGATCAAACCGGGCGAAGAGATCATCTTTTCCGACACGCTCAGGGCGCGGCTGGACCGGGTTGAAGACGGGCAGGGGTATCTGAGCTTTAATCTTTCGGGCGATGATTTCGATGCCGCCCTCGAAGCCGCGGGCGCCATGCCCTTGCCGCCCTACATCGCGGCCAAGCGGCCCGCAGATGAAAGGGACAAGACCGACTATCAAACGGTTTGGGCCAAGAATGCGGGCGCGGTTGCGGCCCCGACCGCCTCGCTGCATTTTGATGCGGATTTGCTGCGCGCGCTGAAGGATCGGGGTGTCGAATTCACCTATGTCACGCTGCACGTAGGTGCGGGGACATTTTTGCCCGTCAAGGTCGAGAATGTGACCACGCACAAGATGCATGCCGAATGGGGGCAGGTCAGCGACAGCGCCGCTGCCGAAATTCGCCAGACGAAAGCCAGCGGCGGGCGCGTGATTCCCGTTGGCACTACAGCCCTCAGGCTGATTGAAAGCGCCGCGCGTGGTGGTGAGATCGCCGCGTGGGAGGGGGAGACGGATATCTTCATCTATCCGGGGTTCGACTTTAAGGTCACCGATGCCCTGATGACCAATTTCCACCTGCCGAAATCCACGCTTTTGATGCTGGTTTCCGCGCTGATGGGCCAAGATCGCGTCAAAGTGGTCTATGACCATGCTGTCGCACAAAAATACCGCTTTTTCTCCTATGGGGATGCGTCGCTTTTGATCCCCTGATGTGCGCGTTTTCCAGATCATTTTGAAACAATGTCGCGGATAAGCGCGACGAGGGCGATTTTCGATCGCATTGAGCAATCAAGTCGATGAATTCAGAGGGCTGAAATGCTTCAGGTTCTTTCCAGCGCATGGGCGCTTTTGTTGGGCATGGGTCTGTTGATGGTCGGCAACGGCCTGCAGGGCACGTTGCTGGGCGTTCGGGGTGAGATCGAGGGTTTTAGCACCCTGCAGATGTCCTTTGTCATGTCCGCCTATTTCCTCGGGTTCCTCGGCGGCTCGCGGCTTGCGCCCGAGATGATCCGGCGCGTGGGACATGTGCGTGTCTTTGCCGCGCTGGCGTCGTTCATTTCAGCCGTGATGATCATGTATCCTCTGCTGACTGAACCTGCCGCCTGGTTTCTGGGGCGGATGGCGATCGGGTTTTGCTTTTCCGGCGTGTATGTGACCGCCGAAAGCTGGCTCAACAATGCCGCCAGCAATGAAAATCGTGGCCAGGCCCTGTCGCTTTACATGATCGTTCAGATGATCGGTATTGTCAGTGCGCAGGCCCTGATGTTGGTCGGAGACCCGGCCGGATTCGACACGTTTGTGATCGCGTCGATCCTGGTTTCGGTGTCATTCGCGCCGATTTTGCTGTCGATTTCGCCAACTCCTGCCTTTGACACCACAAAACCAATGACGTTGCGCAAGATTATGGACACATCGCCGCTGGGCTGTGTGGGCATGTTCCTGCTGGGCGGTATCTTTTCGGCGCAGTTTGGCATGGCGGCGGTCTACGGGGCGAAAGCGGGGCTGTCACTGATCCAGATCTCAGGCTTTGTCGCGTCATTTTATGTGGGCGCCATGCTGCTCCAATATCCGCTTGGGTGGCTTTCCGACCGCATGGACCGGAGGTTGTTGATCCTGGCAATCGCCGCGCTGGGCGGGGCGAGCGCGCTGGTTGCGATGATCTTCGGCGTGACCTTCCCGGTTTTGCTGGCTGCCGCGTTCTTGATTGGTGGCATGTCCAACCCGCTTTATTCTCTGCTGATCGCCTATACCAATGACTACCTCGAATACGAGGATATGGCGGCCGCATCGGGCGGGTTGGTCTTTATCAACGGTCTGGGCGCCATTGCAGGCCCGGTGATCACCGGTTGGCTGATGGGAGATGCGGTATTTGGGCCACAGGGCTTTTTCCTGTTCATTGCCGCTTTGCTGTTCGCCATGGCACTTTACGCGGCTTACCGGATGACGCGGCGCGCCTATGTTCCGGTTGATGAAACCGCTGGTATTGCACCGGTTTACCCGACATCGTCGCCGGTCGCGATGGAGCTGGCGCAAGAGGTCGCCATCGAAGCAGCGCAAGAGGATGCAGATGGGCAAGAACCTGCCTGAGCGCCGGATTTATGTCGCAAATGTTGCAATATGTTACTGTAACAGTTCTGTAAATTGATCATAAATAACCTTACGTCCCTGGGGAGGGCACAAACGGAGTCAAGGGCATGGTTGGTCCTGAAGAAGTACTGAGTTTTTGGTTGGATGAGATTGGCCCCGACGGGTGGTATATTCAGGATGATGCGCTGGATGCGACCATCCGTGAACGCTTTCTCGAAACATGGCAAGCAGCCTGCGACGGCCGGTTTTCGCTGTGGCTGACCTATCCCAGCGGTGCGTTGGCCTATATCATCCTGACGGATCAGTTCCCGCGCAACATGTTCCGCGGTAGCAAGAAAGCGTTCTCGTCAGATCGTGCCGCCCTGGCCGCAGCGAAATGTGCGGTCGACAAAGGGTGGGACCTGAAAATTGACGAACCCGCCCGGCAGTTCTTTTACCTTCCGATGATGCACTCGGAAAACCTGTGTGATCAGGAACGCTGTGTCAGGCTGATGTGCGAACGGATGCCGGAGTTTGGATCCAGCAACCTGCTGCATGCGCGCGCGCATCGCGAAGTGATCCGCAAGTTCGGTCGCTTCCCTTATCGCAACGAAGCGTTGGAACGGCCCACCACCGCGCACGAGGCAGCCTATGTCAGCGCAGGCGGCTATGGCTCGACCGTTCGCGAATTGCAGGCCCCGACCTAACCTGCCGGCACGCAGCCACGGATTTTCATGACTTGCTCTGCGGCCGCCTCGCTTGAGGTGGTCACAGCATAGTTGATGAGGTCCTGCGGATTGTCGACCAGCCCGGCCAGACGCGTCTGTGTATTCTCCAGTTTTGACTCGATGTCATTCAGACGATCCAAAGTGGCGCTTAGCCGGGATTTCGATGCAAAATCGAGGTCACCGGCATTGTCCCGTATCTCGGCCAGATCGCCACGCAATCCCGAAATCTCATCACGAATCCCCTGTGCTTGTTCGCGCAGTGGGGCCACGACCTGCAGGTTCTCGGTGAACCCGTCGCGCACGGTCTCGACGGATTGCGCAAGTTTCCACCCAAGGAAAAGACACAGCGCCAACAGGATCAGTGTTGCGTTCAGCAGGGCCAGCAATAAATCTTTGAGTGTTTTTGCCATCTTATCTTTCCCGTCTCCAATGACGTGAGCATTTTTGATTTAAGTCGTAGCCTTTGAAACAGGCTGCGTATAGGCTGAATGCAGCGCAAAAGTCACGATTTTTTCCTGCGGCACTTATGTCGCGGAGACCATTATTGATGCGTTTGAAAAAATAGTTTAATGGTAAACTACTTTCTGAAACGATCCGCGCCGAGAGGTATACATGGCTGCACAATCCTTTGATCTGATCGTAATCGGCGCAGGCCCGGGTGGCTATGTCGCCGCTATTCGCGGCGCGCAACTTGGCCTGAAGACCGCCGTGATCGAGCGTGAGCATCTTGGCGGTATCTGCCTGAACTGGGGGTGTATCCCAACCAAGGCACTGTTGCGCTCATCCGAGGTTTTTCACCTGATGGAGCGTGCCAAGGATTTCGGCCTCACGGCGGACAAGGTCGGATATGATCTGGACGCGGTTGTCAAACGGTCGCGCGGGGTTGCTGCGCAATTGTCCGGTGGCATCGGACACCTTCTGAAAAAGAACAAGGTCACCGTGCTGATGGGTGAGGCGACGCTGCCATCCAAAGGCAAGGTCAGTGTCAAAACCGACAAAGGCACCGAAGAGCTGACAGCCAAGAACATCGTTTTGGCCACGGGCGCCCGTGCGCGTGAATTGCCGGGGCTTGAGGCCGATGGCGATCTGGTCTGGACCTACAAGCACGCCCTACAGCCGCCGCGTATGCCCAAGAAACTGCTGGTCATCGGGTCGGGCGCGATTGGCATTGAATTTGCCAGCTTCTACAACACGTTGGGTGCGGATACGACTGTTGTCGAAGTGATGGACCGAGTGCTGCCGGTAGAAGATGCCGAGATCAGCGGTCTGGCCAAAAAGGCGTTTACCAAGCAGGGCATGACCATCATGGAAAAGGCGATGGTCAAGCAATTGGACCGCGCCAAAGGCAAAGTCACCGCGCATATCGAAGTGAAGGGCAAAGTCGAAAAACACGACTTCGACACTGTCATTTCGGCCGTTGGGATCGTTGGCAATGTTGAAAACCTCGGGCTCGAAGGTTTGGGCGTCAAGATCGACCGCACGCATGTCGTCACAGATGAGTTCTGCCGCACGGGTGTCGAAGGGCTCTATGCCATCGGTGATATCGCAGGCGCGCCTTGGCTGGCCCACAAGGCAAGCCATGAAGGTGTCATGGTCGCCGAACTGATTGCGGGCAAACACGCCCATCCTGTGAAACCCGAAAGCATTGCAGGCTGCACCTATTGCCAGCCGCAGGTTGCCTCGGTCGGGTATTCCGAAGCAAAGGCCAAAGAACTGGGTTATGAGATCAAAGTCGGGCGTTTCCCGTTCATCGGTAACGGCAAAGCCATTGCTCTGGGTGAGCCGGAGGGGCTGATCAAAACCGTGTTTGACGCCAAAACCGGCGAGCTTTTGGGCGCACATATGATCGGTGCTGAGGTCACCGAATTGATTCAGGGTTATGTCGTGGGTCGCCAGTTGGAGACCACGGAAGAAGACCTGATGAACACGGTCTTCCCGCACCCAACGCTGTCGGAAATGATGCATGAAAGCGTTCTGGATGCCTATGGGCGCGTGATTCATATGTAAGGAAGGGGGCTCTGCCCCCGCCGCGACTCCCCCGAGGTATTTTCAAACAAAAGAAGCAGAGAATTCGTGCTTTTTCTGTTCTCAAATACCTCGGAGCGCGAGGCAGAGCCTCGCTGAAGGTTCCTATTTATTCAAAGCGTCGAGGATACGGGCCCAGGACCGAATCCCCTTGTGGAAGCTTTTGACGTCATATTTTTCGTTCGGTGAATGGATGGCGTCGTCGTCATTGGCGTAGCCAACAAGCATCGAATCCAGTCCAAGCACCGTATCGAAGTAACCAACAACCGGAATGGATCCGCCCATGCCGGTAAACACGGCCTCGCGGTCCCACTCGTCCGAGAGGGCGCCGCGCGCGGCTTCAAACTCCGGGCGATCGAGGTTCATGACCGACGCGGGCGATCCTTCGAGGTCAGTGTCCCAAATGACTTTGGCGTCTGGCGACAAGCGATCTTCGACATGTTTGCGGATTTTGATGCGCAGGGCGTCGGGGTCCATTTCGCCCACAAGGCGGCAGGTGATTTTGCAATGCGCCTGCGACGGGATCACGGTCTTGGACCCTGCGCCGTTGTAGCCTCCCCACAGACCGTTCACCTCAAGCGTTGGACGGGCCCATTGCTGTTCCAAAGTGGAATAGCCTTTTTCGCCATGTGGCTGTGTGTACCCGACCGAATTGAGGTAATCAGCCTCATCGAAACCACAGTTTTCCCATTGCCGCAACAGTTCTGCGGGCAGATCATGCACGCCCTCATAAAATCCGTCGACAGCGATGCGCCCAGTGTCTTCGTCATAAAACGAGCTTACGATTCTTGAAAGTTCGCGCAGCGGGTTCAGACCAGGGCCGCCATAGTGGCCCGAGTGCAGATCGATCTTTGGCCCGACTATAGTGAACTCGTCCTTGAGCATCCCCCGCAGTTGCGAAGCGATGGAGGGCACACCGCGCGAGACCATGGACGTGTCACAAACAAGCGCAAGATCGGCTTTCAACTCGTCCTTGTTGGCCTCAAGAAACGGCACCAGCGATGGAGAGCCCGATTCCTCTTCGCCTTCAAAGAAAAAGGTGATGCGGCAGGGCAGAGAACCGTTCACCGCTTTCCAGGCGCGGCAGGCTTCGACAAAGGTCATAAGCTGGCCTTTGTCGTCAGACGAGCCGCGCCCGCGGATCACTTCTCCGTGTTCCGTTTGCTCCAGGGCCGGGTCAAACGGGTCGCGGTTCCACAGCTCCAGCGGGTCGACGGGTTGCACATCGTAATGTCCGTAGAACAGAAAATGCGGGCCGTCGCTGTCCTCACCCACGTGACCCACCACCATCGGGTGGCCCGAGGTGGTGCGCTTTTGTGCATTGATGCCAAAGCTTTGCAAGTCAGACACCAGCCAATCCGCTGCCTGATCGACCTGTCCGTCATAGGCCGGATCGGTCGAGATTGAAGGAATGCGCAGAAACTCCATCAACCGATCGATCGAAGTTGACAGGTCAGAGTCGATCTTGCTCAGAACAGCGTCAAGTGACATGGGATTCTCCTGAAAGTCTTGAAGCCGCGGAGAGTATCAGCGTTCTTCGCGTCGTCCAATGCGGATCGCGGTGGATTTTGGTAGATTATTGGAAACCTGCGGAACAGCAGCGGTTGGCCTGCGTCGTTTCCTCGCGTCTGATGGCCGTAACTTTACTTGTCGCGGCGTCGGATCGGATATAATTGATGCAAATCAAAGTCACATCTTTAGACTGACCGTTAGGTGTTACGCGAGAAAGATCAAGCCGCACCAATGGATAAGGTCCAAAGGTTTGGCGACGAAAAGGGGTCTGGTTGGGAAACGTCCGATCAGGCACAAAAGGAGAAACCGGTGAACTATACTGCTCAGCTCGATACCGCGATTGCCAGGCTGCATGACGAAGGACGTTACCGGACCTTCATTGATATCGAACGCCGCAATGGTCAGTTCCCGCATGCTGTTCGGACCCGTCCCGACGGATCGCAGCAGAATATCACCGTTTGGTGCGGCAATGACTATCTGGGCATGGGCCAGCACCCGGTTGTTCTGGAGGCCATGCACGAGGCGGTGGACGCCGCAGGTGCAGGCTCGGGCGGGACGCGCAACATCTCGGGGACCACGGTCTATCACAAACGGCTGGAGGCAGAGCTGGCCGACTTGCACGGCAAGGAATCCGCGTTGCTGTTCACCAGCGCCTATATTGCCAATGATGCGACCCTTTCGACTCTGCCAAAGCTGTTTCCCGGTCTGATCATCTATTCCGACGCGCTGAACCATGCGTCCATGATCGAAGGGGTGCGCCGCAATGGCGGGGCCAAGCGGATTTTCCGGCACAATGATCTGGCCCATCTGCGTGAGCTGCTTGAGTCTGACGATCCCAAGGCGCCCAAGCTGATCGCCTTTGAATCGGTCTATTCGATGGATGGTGATTTTGGCCCCATCGAAGAGATTTGCGATCTGGCCGATGAGTTTGGTGCACTGACTTATATCGACGAAGTGCACGCGGTTGGCATGTACGGCCCCCGTGGTGGTGGCGTGACCGAGCGGGATCGTCTGGCCCATCGGATCGACATCATCAACGGCACGCTGGCCAAAGCCTATGGTGTAATGGGCGGTTACATCGCTGCAAGCGAGAAAATGTGTGATGCCATCCGCTCTTACGCGCCGGGCTTTATCTTCACAACATCGCTGCCGCCGGCGGTTGCAGCTGGGGCCGCGGCTTCGGTCGCGCATCTGAAAACAGCGCCCGAGCTGCGCGAGCAGCATCAGACCCAGGCCAAGATCCTCAAGCTGCGGCTGAAGGGCATGGGTCTGCCGCTGATTGATCATGGCAGCCACATTGTGCCTGTGATCGTGGGCGATCCGGTGCACACCAAAATCCTCAGCGATAGGCTTCTTGAGGACTACGGCATTTATGTTCAGCCGATCAATTTCCCGACTGTCCCCCGCGGAACCGAGCGCCTCCGGTTCACGCCATCGCCGGTCCATGGGCCGGGTGAAATGAACCGTCTGGTTCAGGCGATGGACGAACTTTGGTCACATTGTGCGCTAAATCGCGCCGAACTTGCCGGATAACCTCACGCCAAAGTGTGCAATTTGTTTGTCGCGTGTTAGGCTTAGGCTCATAAAAGAAACGTACGAATCATTTTGGGGATGATTCGACGTTTGCGTGAAACACGCAAAGGCAGAATGGGGCAGCAGGAATGATTGGGCGCAGATCACAGCGCGATTCCGAAGAGGATACCGACGTCAGACCCAAGGGGTTTGATGATTACGAGGTACGGCTTGGCGACAGGATGCGCGGGGAGCGCGCTACAATGGGCAAGTCGCTACTCGATGTTCAGCGAGAGCTGCGTATCAAAGCCAACTACATCGCTGCCATCGAAAACGCTGATCCAGATGCATTTGACACGCCCGGCTTTATCGCCGGGTATGTGCGTTCTTATGCGCGCTATCTGGGGATGAACCCCGATGAAACCTTTGCCGATTTCTGTCAGGAAAGCGGGTTTGAAGTGGCCCATGGCATGTCCGCCGAGGCGTCGGTTGTTCGCAAACCGACCGGTGATTTGCCGGCCCGTGGGCCGATGGGGCGGGACCCGTTCATCTCGCCCAATACGCCCTATATTCCGGGCAAGGAGTCGCTGGTCAGTCAGATCGAACCGCGCGCCATCGGGTCTTCGCTGGTGTTGTTGGCTGTGATTGGCGGTATCGGTTATGGCGGTTGGTCGGTATTGAACCGCATTCAACAGGTACAGGTCAGCCCGGTCGAACAGGCGCCCGTAGTGCTGACGGATCTCGATCCGCTGGATGCTGCGGTTCAGACGCCGCAGACAGATCAGGTTGCGTCTGTTGACGTGCCAAGCCCCGAGGCTTTGGATCGTTTGTATCGTCCGCAGGCACTGGATGTGCCCGTTTTGGTGGCGCGTGATGCGCCAATCTCAACGCTTGATCCGCGCACTGTCGGCACGTTCCGCCCACCGGAACTGCCTCAGATCGAAGTGGCCGAGGTGCATACGGTCGAACGTCCGGCCCTGCCGCAAGTTGTTGAGCAGATTGATACCACGCTCAAGATCGTGGCTGTGGCCCCAGCTTGGATGCGCGTGACGGCCGCTGACGGCAGCATTGTATTCGAAGGCACCCTGGGTACAGTCGAGCAAGGTAATACATATGAGATTCCGTTGACGGAAGAGCCGCCGCAATTGCGGGCAGGCGCGTCCGGGTCGGTCTATTTCTCGATGAACGGCGAACATTTCGGGCCAGTTGGTGCCCCCGGAACAGTCGCCAAAGGCGTGGTGTTGTCGAAAGACGCCGTGGCCGAACGGTATGAGGTTGTTGATCTTGAGGCCGCTCAGAACAGCGCGCTGAAGCAACTGGTGGCCGAACTGCAAACGCAGTCCGAAGCAGAGCCTGCCGAATAGCGCCTGCGCGTCGTTTCCCAAGGATTGTACTAAAAACCCGCACAGACCTTGCGACCTATGCGGGTGACAATATTGGTAAATGTCTGCTGGTTGCGCAGGATCAGCCCTGTTCCGCCCGAACACCTTCGGCGATTTGCAGCATCTGATCGGCGGTCAGGTAGCCGCGCAGCATTTCGGTTCCCAGCACGAAAGACGGCGTGCCCGAGATCTGCATTCGCTGCGCCAGCTCGCGGGTTTGGGCGATTTCGTTGGTGACCTCATCGCTGTCCATTGCGGCAAGGATGGCGTCGCTGTCTAGGCCCAAACCGTCTGAGATCCGGCGCAGTGTCACGTCCGAGATGTCGCCACCAAAGGCCAACAGCGCATCGTGCACCTGTTTATAGGCATCGTCACCCGCCACTTGCTTGGTGGCAACGGCAAAGCGCGAAGACTGAACCGAGGCCTCGCCCAGAATTGGCAGTTCTTTGATGACCAACCGGATATTGCCGTCTGCTTCCAGCAGTGTGGCAACCTCGGGGACCGCGCGGCGACAATATCCGCAGCGGTAGTCCATGAACTCGACCAGAGTGATATCGCCGTCCGGATTGCCACCAACCCAGCTGTAACCATCATTTGTCAGCGCATCCATGTTTGCAGCGACCAGCTCTTTGTCGGCAATGGCCTCGGCGGCGGCGTTGCGTTCTTCCAGAACGTTGATCGCCTCGATTATGACTTCGGGGTTTTCCAGAAGGTAATCGCGCACCTGCGCGCCAAACGCCGCGCGTTCGTCTTCGGTCATCGCGCTCAGGTCAAAGGCCTGTGCCGGGCCTGTTACAAGGGAAAGACCCAATAGGGCCGGTGCAGCATGTCTCAGGATCATTTCCGTTTCCTTTTCTTTTTCTTCGCTCGTTCAGAGGCAATCAGCACATCCTGTGCCCTTTGCCAACCCGGTGAGCCTTCGGGCAATTGCCCGACGGCTCGTTTTGCGTGGATGCCAGCATCCTCCAACCGCCCCAGCAGTGCATAACGCTCTGCCGTGACAGCGGACGCCATTCCGTTGTTTCCAACCTTTGCGTAGGCCGACCCCAAATCCCGCATCAGCCGTGCGTTTCGATAGTCTCTTGCCCGGGCCTTTTCCAGCGCCTGCAAGGCTTCCTTGGTCTGCCCGCTGACCAGCAGGGCGCGCCCGTACCCGGCCAGAATAAGCGGGTCGTAAGGCGCCATTTCAACCGCCGATTTGTAGGCCGTGATTGCATCACCGAACTGGCGGTTCTCAAGCAGGATCTGGCCTTTCAACTCATAGTAAAACGGGTCGTCGGGCCGGATTTGCAGCGCCTCATCAATTGCGGCGCGGGCGCGGGACAGGTTGCGGTTCTGGTGATGGGCCGAAGCTTCGCGCATCAGGCGGATATCGCGATGATCCTCTTCCGCGGCGCGGCGCAAGGTCCAACCCGGACTGCGCAGAAAGGCCGAAAGCTTACCCTTGACCCGAGCAAACCAGTAATCGGCGTTGGGGTTCTTTTTGGCGTGGTCTTCGAAATCGTTCAGAAACGCCTCGGCGGCTCGCAACCGCTCGCGGCTGGTGGGGTGCGAGCGCATATAGGGGTCTTGTCTGGCTTCGCTCAGCAGTTCCTGCCCGGCGAATTTGCGATGCAGTTCGACCATACCGATGGGCGAGATCTCGGCCCAGCGCAGATAGCTTGCCGCACTTCGGTCGGCCGAGGCCTCTTCGGCCCGGGTATGACCCAAAAAGCTGCGCAGAGCTGAGGCCGATGTGCCCGCTGCGATTCCCGCCGCTGCCTCTCCGGCACCGGCGATCCCTGCGATGACGGCCAAGGCGGTGCCAAGCTGCGCGTTCCGTTGCGCCGCGCGCAGGTTTTCGGACCGCCGTGCCAGGTGCCCGTTGGCGATATGGGCCGCTTCGTGCGCGATGACGGCCTGCAGCATTTCCGGGCTATCCACGGTCAGGATCAGACCGTGATTGATGTAGATGGTGTTATAGTCGATCACGAAGGCGTTGAAGGTATCGTCTTTGACCACCAGAACGCGCACACGGCTGGTGCTCAGCCCCGCTGCGCGCAGGATCGGAAAGGCCAGTTCACGCAGGCCATGTTCGATATCGGGGTCGCGGATCAGGCTTTGGGCGCTGGCCTGCAACGCGCTTGCCATCCATGTCACTGCCACCAGCAACAGGGCCGGGATTGACGCCAGCCTGGATAAACGTTCAAAAGCCATGGCTGCAACATGGGAGATGGGCATGAGAAACTCAACCCGGTCCGGGGTCGATCCGTTTATTGTGATGGACGTGATGGAGGCCGCGCGAAAGGCCGAAGAGGCCGGTCGCCGCATCATCCATATGGAAGTCGGCCAACCCGGAACCGGCGCGCCCAAGGGAGCGACCGAGGCCTTGGCCAAAGCGATGGTACAAGGCCCGCTAGGCTATACCGTGGCATTGGGCCTGCCCGCGCTGCGGCAGCGGATCGCGCGGATGTATGGCGAATGGTACAATGTCGACCTTGATCCCGAGCGCGTGGTGATTACGCCCGGGTCATCCGGTGGATTCTTGCTGACCTTCACCGCGCTGTTTGACAGCAGTGACCGAGTTGGGATCGGCGCGCCTGGATATCCGTCCTATCGCCAGATCCTCAGGGCATTGGGGTTGGTGCCCGTGGATCTGCCCACTGCGCCCGAAAACCGGTTACAGCCTGTGCCGTCGGATTTCGCGGGTCTGGACCTGGGCGGTCTTTTGGTGGCGTCACCAGCCAATCCGACCGGAACGATGCTGGACCGTGCCGCGATGGGGGCGCTGATCGAGGCGACGCAGGGGCAAGGGGCTGCGTTCATCAGTGACGAGATCTACCACGGCATCGAATACGAGGCCAAAGCCGTCACAGCGCTTGAGTTGACGGATGAGTGCTATGTGATCAATTCGTTCTCGAAGTACTTCTCGATGACCGGCTGGCGCGTCGGCTGGATGGTTGTGCCGCAAGATCAGGTGCGCGTGGTCGAACGCATTGCCCAGAACATGTTCATCTGCGCCCCCCACGCCAGTCAGGTGGCAGCGCTGGCCGCGATGGATTGCGAAGAAGAACTGCAGCAGAACCTCGATGTCTATCGCGCCAACCGGGCGCTGATGCTGGACGGGCTGCCAAAGGCGGGCTTTACCAATATCGCGCCGCCGGATGGGGCATTCTATGTGTATGCCGATGTCTCGGACCTAACCCAAGACAGCCGCGCTTTCGCCGCCGAAATCCTGCAAGAGGCGAGCGTCGCTGTCACGCCGGGTCTGGATTTCGATCCCGAACGCGGCCACACGACCTTGCGGTTCTCATACGCCAGATCGACTGCGGATATCGAAGAAGGCCTGACTCGCTTGCAGGCGTTCATGGCCAAACGCGCGCCGATCACATCCTCAGCCTAAGGCGTTCACAAAATCGCGTTCGTGTTATAGGCTCGGATCAAACGATCTCGGGAAAACTTGAGGCCATGAGCAGGATTTTCTTTACCCTGGCGCTGATCTGGGCGCTCAGCAGTGCTGCGTTCGCCAGCGAATTCAGCGCGCTAGCACGCGTATTGCCGGACCAAAGCCGCATCACGGATGATGGGCGCGCGGGTGTTCGGCTGGATATCGGATTGACCCAGGGTGTGCCGTACCGAATTTTCACCCTGCAAGATCCTTATCGCATGGTTCTTGATTTCCAGGAGGTCGACTGGACCGGTCTGGACAAGGGCGACTTTCTTCAAACCGGTCGGATCAGCGATGTTCGTTATGGCACCTATGTGCCCGGATGGTCGCGCATGGTGCTGCAGCTTGGGGCGCCGCTTGCAGTGGATTCGGCTGATCTGAGGGTTGATCCGGGCACCGGCGCGGCCTCTTTGGCGCTGCACCTGACGGGTACGGATTTTGATACATTCGCCGCCAGCGCCGGGGCACCGCACCAGCCGCAGTGGGATTTGCCGGAGCCTTCGGTCAAGGTTGCAAAACCGCGGCAGGATGGGACGCAGGTTGTGCGCGTGATGCTGGACCCGGGCCATGGCGGCATTGACCCGGGGGCCGAAGCGGATGGTACGAACGAAAAGACCCTGATGCTGACCTTTGCCCGCGAATTGCGCGAGCATCTGTTGCGATCAGGGAATTACGAAGTCGTTCTGACGCGGGTGGATGATCAATTCGTCTCGCTGGAACGGCGCATCGCGTTGGCGCACCGGTTTGGGGCGGAAGTGTTTGTCTCACTGCACGCAGATTCCCTGTCCGAGGGGCGGGCGCATGGCGCCGCAGTCTATACTCTGTCCGAAGAAGCCTCGGACGTGGCCAGCCAGAAACTTGCTGAACGCCACGACCGGAGCGATCTTCTGTCCGGCATTGATCTGAGCGGTGCGGATGATCAGGTGACCGATGTATTGCTGGATTTGGCGCGGCAGGAGACCAAACCACGCACCACCGCATTGGCGCACGCACTCGCTGATGGCATGGCACAACAGGGCGGGCCGATGAACAACCGCCCCCTGCGCAGCGCGTCGTTTTCGGTTCTCAAGGCCGCGGACATCCCGTCGGTCCTGATTGAGCTTGGATTCCTGTCCAGCCCGCGCGATCTGAAAAACGTGCGCGATCCCCAATGGCGTGCGGGCATGGCACAGGGGATTGTCAACGGGTTGGAGAAATGGCGGCAGGATGACTTGGTGAAACGGTCGCTGATCGGACAGTGACCTAACGGCGCAATTCAGCTATTGTAGGGTTTCGTGTTTTGACCCTTCAAGGTCGCGCCCCTATATAGGCGTCACCGCGGGAAAGAGGCAGCAACGTGATCCGGTTCATTCTTTCGATTTTTGGGGCGATTTTCAGCCTCGTGACCTTGGGTATCTTCATGACCGCACTGGTGATCGGTGCGATCTTCTGGATGTATGGGCGCGATTTGCCCAGCCACGAGTCACTGGCGCAGTACAAGCCCCCAACGATCAGCCGGATCTATTCCGGCGAAGGTCAATTGATCGACGAATTCGCGCAGGAACGCCGCCTGTTCACCCCGTCCGAAGAAATCCCCGACCTGGTGAAACAGGCCTTTATTTCCGCCGAAGACAAGAATTTCTACACCCATCAGGGCTATGACCCGCGCGGTATCATCGCCGCGGGCGTCGAGGCAGTGCGCACCAAGGGGGCCACGGTGCGCGGCGCGTCGACGATCACGCAGCAGGTGATGAAAAACTTCCTTCTGTCCGGTGACCGCCGGGCAGAACGCAAGATCAAAGAGATCATCCTCGCCACCCGGCTAGAGGATACGCTGGACAAAGAACAAATCCTCGAACTTTACATGAACGAGATCTTTCTGGGTCAGAACTCTTACGGTGTGACCGCTGCCGCGCAGACCTATTTCAACAAAACCCTGCAAGAGCTTGAGCCGCATGAGGCCGCAACACTGGCAGCCATGCCCAAGGCGCCATCGGATTACCATCCCGTGCGCGAGAAAGAACGCCTTCTGGCCCGCCGCAACTATGTGCTGCGTGAGATGAACCAGAACGGCTATATCGATCAGGCGACCTATGAGGCCGAGGTCGAAGCGCCTCTGCGTTCGGTCCAGAATGGCGATTTCGAAAGCTTCCGCACCGCTTTGCCACCGCGTGACTATTTCACCGACGAAATCCGCCGTCAGCTGAGCGAGGATTTCGGCGAGGGCGAGTTCTTTACCGGCGGCTTCACTGTGCGCGCATCGGTCGACGAGGAAATGCAGATCGAAGCGGCGCGGGCCTTGCGTGAGGCGCTGCAGAAATACGACCGTTCGCGGGGACGCTGGCGCGGCACTGGAGAGGTGATCGCAGAAGAAAAGCTGGCGGATGAATCCCAGTGGCGCGAGGCGCTTGCGATCATGGAAATCCCGCGCGACGTCCTACTGCCGACGCAGTGGTATCCGGCCGTTGTGTTGGGTGTTGGCGATCAGCAATTGACGGTTGGCATCGAAAACGGCCCCTCTGATGGGATCATCCCGCGTTCGGATATCCAATGGATGCAGGGCGATTTCGCGGCGAACTTCAAACGCGGCGACGTGATCCTTGTGATGGAGGGCGAGGAGGGCCAGTGGTCCGCCCGTCAGGTGCCCGAAGTGCAGGGCGGCTTTGTCGCCATGGACGTGAACTCGGGCCGCGTGCTGGCGATGCAGGGTGGGTTTTCCTATCAGGATACCGTCTTCAACCGTGCCACCCAGGCACAGCGTCAGCCAGGGTCAAGCTTTAAGCCCTTTGTCTATGCCGCCGCGCTGGACAGCGGATACAGCCCGGCGACCATCGTGGTCGACGCGCCGATCGAGGTGGATACGCCTCAGGGCCTGTGGCGTCCCAAGAACTCGTCGAACAAGTTTTACGGACCAACCCCGCTGCGCACCGGGATCGAGCAGTCGCGGAACCTGATGACAATCCGTCTGGCCCAAGAGGTCACAATGCCGGTTGTCGCAGGCTATGCGGAACGCTTTGGGGTCTATGACCGCATGGGGGCTTTCCTCGCGAACTCGCTGGGGTCCGAGGAAACGACGCTCTATAAGATGGTGGCGGCCTATGCGATGTTTGCCAATGGTGGTGAGCGGGTGGAACCCACGCTGGTCGACCGTATTCAGGACCGGTTCGGCAAGACGATCTATCGCCACGACGATCGCCAGTGCCTGAACTGCAACTCCACCTGGCTGGAGCCAGATGAGGCACCGACGATTGAGACAAACCGCAGTCAGGTCATGGATGCGATCACCGCCTATCAGCTGACCTCTATGATGAAGGGCGTAGTGGATCGCGGAACCGCGTCGCGCTATGTCAATCTGCCGGTGCCGACCGCTGGTAAAACCGGAACCACCAACGACTCGAAAGACGCGTGGTTCATCGGCTTCACTTCGAACATCGTCGCGGGCTGCTATATCGGCTTTGACCGACCCCGCCCAATGGGCCGGGGGGCCTATGGCGGCACCATGTGCGGCCCTGTGTTCCAGAGTTTCATGGAAAAAGCCGTCGAGAAATATGGCGGAGGTCCCTTTGATGTGCCTCCGGGTGGTCATTTCATCAAGATTGACCGTTTCAGCGGCGCGCGCCTGCCTTCGGATGCGTCGGGCGAATATGTTGTGGCCGAATACTTCCGCGATGGCGTCGACGGGTTTATTGACCGGATTTACGACGGCGGCTTTGCCGTCGGCTCGGAACTGCCCCTGTTCGAAGAGGTCAGCAGCGGCGGACGTCAGGTCACAACCTCGACCGGGGACACGATCATCGTCGGGCCAAAAGCCAATCAGGGCGACGTGGCAACCGGCGGTCTTTACTGAGCCGCGTCAAGAAACAGGCGCAGCAGGTCGGCTTCGGGATCCTCGGTGACCTCACCGCCGGAGCGCCAGAATATCGACAACGCGCATTTTGCGGCGGCCCATTTGGCTAGCCTCACGGACTCAACTCTCAACGCATCGGCATATTGCGCTGTGACGCATTGCAGGTGATCCGGTTGGCGGACAAGCCGGGGCATGCCTTTTGGATGGCGCAACGCGTTGGCCAGCTCAAAGGCCGGATCACCAAAATATCCCTTTGCGTCGATAGCCTTTGGGCCTTTGTCGGTCAGAATGACATTGTCAGGATGCAGATCGCCATGCAGAGGGGCGCGGCGGTTTTGATCGCTCAGCAGCGCCCGGGCCAGACTGGTCGCCTGATCCAGGTCGCGTTTCAACGGTTCGGCGCAGGTGGCGCCGAATGTTATCGTGTTGAGCGGGGCAAACACGGTCTCCAGTGGCTTTAGGCCGATGACTTCGACCTTTGGTTCCTGGTGGAGGGCGCGGGCCGTATCGGCGAGCAGCGCCAAGGCTGTTTCAGGACGTCCGTCGCGTGCGATCTGGCCCAATGAGGGCCCCTCCAGCCATTCCATCAGGATGGCGTTTGCGTCCTGATCCAGAATGTCGACAACACCCCGGTTGCGCCATGCCTGCAAAAGCGCGACCCCGGGTCCTTCATTGCCACGGTTCGCGCGGCGATAGAGTTTCAAAGCTGCCGGGCGGTCATTCGCTTGTCGAACCTTCCAGACCACCGCATGGCCGGTATCGGCGACCTGTGTGGGGGAGGTCAGGTTCCATCTGGTCAGGTACTGCCTCAACTGATCCTGCATTCCCGTCTTGCCTGTCTTGTGGTGGCCCGCGCCTCTTGCTATCACGCAGGCCTGATTGAGCAAGTTGGGACAAGACCATGCGCGCCGAAACGCAGAATATCGTGGCGGAAATCGAAAAGTCGCTGGAGCTGCTGGCGCAGCGCATGGACTATGAAACCGCACCGCACCGGCTGGAAGAGTTCAACGCGCGCGTCGAGGACCCCAACCTGTGGGACAGCCCTGAAAACGCGCAGAAACTGATGCGTGAACGCCAGATGCTGGTTGATGCGATCGAGACTTATGAGTCGATCAAGACCGACCTCAGCGACAATATCGAGCTGATTGAACTGGGCGAAATGGAAGAGGATACCGAGGTCGTCACCGACGCCGAGGACGCGATCAAGAAGCTGCAAGCCAAGGCCGCCAAGAAAGAGCTTGAAGCGTTGCTGGATGGCGAGGCGGACGGGAATGATACTTTCCTCGAAATCAACTCGGGTGCCGGTGGGACCGAAAGCTGCGACTGGGCTTCGATGCTGGCGCGGATGTATGTGCGGTGGGCAGAGAAAAAGGGATACACCGTCGAGCTGCAATCCGAGACCTCGGGCGAAGAGGCCGGCATCAAGTCAGCGGCCTACAAGATTTCCGGTCATAATGCCTATGGGTGGCTGAAATCCGAAAGCGGCGTTCACCGTTTGGTGCGGATCTCTCCGTTCGACTCGGCGGCGAAGCGGCATACGTCGTTCAGCTCGGTCTGGGTTTATCCTGTAGTCGATGACAATATCGAGATCGAGGTCAACCCCTCGGACATCCGCATCGATACCTACCGGTCCTCGGGGGCGGGTGGTCAGCATGTGAACACCACGGATTCTGCCGTGCGGATCACGCACATCCCGACCGGGATCGTGGTGACAAGTTCCGAGAAATCGCAGCACCAGAACCGCGACATTGCGATGAAGGCCCTGAAATCGCGGCTTTATCAGCAAGAGCTGGACCGCCGGAACGCTGACATCAACGCCGCGCATGAGGCAAAGGGTGACGCCGGTTGGGGCAACCAAATCCGATCTTACGTGTTGCAGCCCTATCAGATGGTCAAGGATCTGCGGACCAACCATGAAACCTCGGACACCAAAGGTGTTCTGGACGGCGATCTGGACGAATTCATGGCAGCCACGCTGGCGTTGGACGTCGCAGGCAAAAGCCGTTCCGAAGCCCAGGGCGAATAGGGCGCGAGGCGGGCGGCTCCTTATCTCTGCAGAAATCGATGCCTGAAGAAGAGAACCCAGTTCAGGTTGGGTGGCAGATCAGACCTGTCCGTTTTTTGAGACGGCGGGCTTGCAATCAGGTGTTCGGGTGCGCTTCAATCGGGGCGGAGGCGCGAGGACGGTGGCGAAAGCCACCCATCCCGAGGAGAATTTGATCATGGAAAAGCCGTTTGGCGTTCCCGATATGAAACCCGCTGATATGAACATGTTGAAGACCGCGCTTGCCTTGGCGTGGCAGGACTATCGCCGGGCGCCGGCATATGGGGTGTTTTTCGCGGGATTCTATGTGCTGGCCGGCTGGATCATGGCCTGGGTCACCTTGCAAACCGGCACGTCATTCTGGCTTGTGCTGGCGGCCATCGGGTTTCCCTTGATCGGCCCGTTTGCCGCCGTGGGCCTGTACGAGGTTTCGCACCGAATTGAAGAGGGCACACCGCTCAGCTGGGGCGAGATTGCCGGAGTGGTGGTTCACCAAAGCCGTAGGCAATTGCCGTCGATCTGTGCGATCATCGTTGTCATGTTTCTGTTTTGGTTCTTTCTGGGCCATATGATTTTTGCCTTGTTCATGGGCCTTTCGACCATGACGAACATTTCCTCATCGCTTGAGGTTCTGTGGACCGTAAACGGAATGACCATGTTGGCGGTCGGCACCGGGGTGGGCGCGGTTTTTGCGATGGTTCTCTACATGATTTCGGTTCTGTCGATCCCGATGCTGCTGGACCGAGAGCTGGACTTCGTAACCGCGATGATCGCAAGCTTTTCCTATGTGCGCGACAACCTGGGCGTCATGATCCTATGGGGCGGGTTCATAGCCGTCACTACGTTGCTGGCGATGCTGCCCTATTTCCTGGGGCTGCTTTTGGTTCTGCCGGTGCTCGGCCATGCCAGCTGGCATTTGTATCGCCAGATCACCGGCCATGCGGCGGCGTTTGACGCGGCCAAAGCCTGAAGGGCCTAGTGGGTCGCGACCTTGGGGTCAGCGGTGTTCTCTGCATCGCTCGTGACCGGCCGTTCGGAGGTGTTTCGTAGAACTTGCCGTGCGGATCGCCAGTCTTTGCCAATAAAGTGCAGGCTGATGGCGTTTGAAACCCGTTCGTTCACCGAGAACTCTGCCAGCGTCACCAGATGGCCGGACAAGTTTGGGCGCCCATATTCGTCAGCCGACAGAACAAGCATCTGATGATCCTGTCCACCGCGACGTGCCAGCAAGGCATAAGTGTTATTGCCGTTATGCGTCGCAAAGCCCCGGATCTCGCGGGCGAACTTGGGTGCGTGGGGGGCATTGGGGGGCGTATAGCACCTTAGCAAAATGCAGGGCCCGACGCTGCGAACGAACATCAACCGCGCGACCCGCGCGGTAGTGTTGGCTGTTTCGACACGGTAAAACCCATCGCGCAGTTCGGCCTGGGCATCGGGACATTTGATATGCCCGAACGTATCAAAAACAGGTGCGTTTCTCTCGGTTGCGATCTTTTCGAGTGGTTTCAGCAGGATGCGGGCATCGACCTCGAAAAAACGGCAGATCTGGTCCAAAACATCGGGGCGTGGATAGCTCTCTCCGGACAGGTATCTGTTGAATTGGGTGCGGTTGATGCCAAGCTGACGGCACAACGCGGAAACGCTTGGATAGTCGCGGGCCAGTTTTCGCAGATTTGAGCCGAACACATTTCTCGGTTCGGCAGAGCCGCGTTCCCTATCGGTCATGCCAGTTCCAGGTATCTTAGTTATTTTCAGGAATACACGGCCCTATGCGGCCCGAAGGCCGACATCAGTCCAAAATCGTTATAGTGACCCCATCGAGCGCCAGTTGACGCAACGTTGCGGGGCCAAAGCTAACGTCATTGGCAATAAAATCAACAGGTTTTAGCGCTTTTGTCTGATCTTATTGTGGTATTGGCAGATGAAACCAAACTGTAATAGTTAAATCCGGCTTTATGCTTGCCCGGATCGAGATGCTTGCCCGGATCGAGATGCTTGCCCGGATCGAGGGGCGTTTCCCGGTTGTGGCCCGGGAAACGCAGAATGTGTCAGTCGCCCCGCAGCAAAGCGGCGACGCCGGTGCGCGCGATCTCGGCTAGGCCCAGCGGGCGCATCAGGTCGGCAAAAGCGTCGATCTTTTCAGGGGTGCCGGTGATCTCGAAGATGAACGAGTTCAGCGTGCTGTCCACCACATTGGCGCGGAAGATGTCAGCCAGACGCATGGCCTCGACACGTTTTTCGCCTTCGCCGACCACTTTGATGATGGCCAGCTCACGCTCGACCGAGGGGCCTTCGACCGTCAGATCATGCACTTCATGGACCGGCACGATGCGCCCCAGCTGAGCTTTGATCTGCTCGATGACCTGCGGCGTTCCGGTGGTGACGATGGTAATGCGGCTGAGGTGGCCGGTATGATCCACCTCGGCAACCGTCAAGCTCTCGATATTATAGCCACGGCCCGAAAACAGCCCGATAACGCGGGCCAGAACACCTGGCTCGTTCTCGACAAGTAACGCGATCGTGTGCCGCTCTTGCGTGTCCGAGAATGTGGGTCGCAGGTTATATGCCGAATGGCGGGTAGAGCCTTTGACGATGTTTAGAGCAGTCATCAGGTGACCTCATTTTTGAGTTCGAATGTTTCATAGCTTCGCAACCGGCGAAAAACGGCGACAACACAAGTTGCACAGGCGGCTATTAATACCGGCGCATAGATGTATCGCACGGAAAGGAAGTCTATGTCGGTCAGCAGCAGCATCGCATTCATTGGTGCAACGCCCAACCACATGAAGGCCGCCAGAACGTAACCATAGCGGTTCGACGTCAAAACCCCGGCCCGGATCAGGAACAAGGCCGCAGGCGCCAGCAGAACGCTTTCGTAATGCCAGAAATACGGGACTGAGATTGTGATGGCCAGAAACAGAGTTGCGGCGCGTAGATCGAAGCAGACGTTAGGGCTGCGCCAGGCAAGGGCTACAACACCAGCGGCCAGCGCGGTCAGGCACCATTGAATAGTCAGTGCAACAGGTTCAGGCGTGCCCAGCCCGGCCAGAAGGGAATGGGGGCTTGTCATCAGGTGATGCTTTGGAACCGACGCGCGGATCAGTTCGGCATGATGTGCGGCCAGCTCTTTCATGGCGACCCAGTAGTCGACGCCCATGATCAGGGTCGAAATCAGGATCAGCAGAATTGTTGTGATTGTCGCCGCCGCTATGGTCCGCCAAGCGCCACAAGCCAGAAGCGCAAAGGGGATCAGTATGCCCAATTGCGGTTTCAGCGTCAGGATGCCGATAAGAACGCCCGCCATGATCGGCCTGTCGGCACGTAAGGATGCCAGCGCCGCCAGCAAGCAGGCGACCCATAGCAGGCTGTTTTGCCCAATCGTCAGGGCGGGAAAAATCGCCGGAGCAAGGGCAAAGCCGATCCAGACCGGCTTTACACCACCTGCAAAGGGGCGGATGGCAGCCAGCATGGCCAGCACGGATAGGGAAAGAAAGATGATCCAAGCCACGTGGAACGAAAACGCACCCAATGGCAGGATGACGATCATAAAGCCCGGCGGATAGAGCCACGGCATCCAGACATCGCCATGCACGCCGTGAATGGCGGCCAGGTTATCCGGATCGAAGGCCGAAATCGGATCCCCCATATAGGCCAGCTTTGCCGCAGCCCAGAACACGGTGAAGTCGATGGCGACCGCCGTCTTGCCGTTCTCCATGATGGCGATCCAACTGCGGTCCAGCCAGATGACAATAAGAGCCAGAAAGAAGGCCGGAACCAAAACGGCCACCTGCCACCCGCGCTTGCAATCGAAGACCTGCAGGCGCGCATCAGCCGTAGCCTGTTGCGTTAGATCGCGCGTCATGACTTCTCCTTTCTTTGCAAGCGGTGGATAGGCTGCCTTTGTGGCTATTTTAAGGGGTGGTTAAGGCGATCAGACCAGAACCGACCCTTTTGAATCGATCACGCCCTGCGTCTCGGCCTCGCCCAGAAGCATCTCGTTATGCGCCTTGCCCGACGGGATCATGGGGAAGCAGTTTTCATGCTTCTCAACCAGGCAGTCGAAAATAACCGGGCCGTCATAGTTGATCATCTCCATGATCGCGTCATCCAGATCGGCAGGATCGGAACAGATGATGCCCTTGGCGCCAAACGCTTCGGCGAGTTTGACGAAATCGGGCAGGGCCTCAGACCAGGAATGCGAATAGCGTTCGCCATGCAGCAATTCCTGCCACTGCCGGACCATACCGAGGCGTTCGTTGTTCAGGATGAACTGTTTCACCGGCAAGCGATACTGAGTTGCCGTGCCCATTTCCTGCATGTTCATCAGCCACGAGGCTTCGCCGGCCACATTGATAACCAACGCGTCGGGATGAGCCATCTGCACCCCGATCGAGGCGGGAAAGCCATACCCCATCGTGCCCAGACCACCCGATGTCATCCAACGGTTGGGATCTTCGAACCCCAGATACTGAGCGGCCCACATCTGGTGCTGGCCGACCTCGGTAGCGATGTAGCGATCGTGATTTTTCGTCAGTTCTTCAAGCCGTTGCAGGGCGTGCTGCGGCTTGATGGTCTTTTCACCGGCTGTATAGGCCAGACAGTTCACCTTGCGCCACTCATCGATCTGGTTACGCCACTGGGCGACCGAGGCCGCGTCGGTTTTACGCCCGCGTGACTTCCAGATTTTCAGGATGTCTTCCAACACATGGGCGACGTCACCCACGATAGGGATATCGACACGAATGACCTTGTTGATCGAGGACGGGTCGATATCGATATGCGCCTTGACCGAGTCTGGCGAAAACGCATCGATCCGGCCGGTGATCCGGTCATCAAATCGGGCACCGATATTGATCATCAGATCGCAGCCATGCATCGCCATATTGGCCTCATACAGACCATGCATGCCCAACATGCCCAGCCAATGCTCGCCAGAGGCGGGGTAGGCACCCAGCCCCATCAGGGTCGAAGTGATCGGAAATCCAGTCGCATCCACCAGTTCGCGCAACAACTGGCTGGCGGCAGGGCCCGAATTGATCACACCGCCGCCGGTGTAGAAGACAGGTTTCTTGGCTGTCTCGATTGCGGCAACCAGTTCGGTTATTTCTTCCAGATCGCCTTTCAGAACCGGCTGATAATGCGATGTCGAAGGTTTTGGCACGTGGTATTCACCGCTTGCAAATTGCACGTCCTTCGGAATGTCGACCAGAACGGGGCCGGGACGACCCGAGGTGGCGACATGGAATGCCTCGTGCAGGGTTGTTGACAGCGAATCCGTGTCCTTTACCAGCCAGTTATGCTTGGTGCAGGGGCGAGTGATGCCAACGGTGTCGGCCTCTTGAAACGCATCCGAACCGATCATGAAGGTGGGAACCTGCCCGGTCAGAACGATGATCGGGATCGAATCCAGCAGCGCATCGGTCAGGCCGGTCACCGCGTTGGTGGCACCAGGGCCGGATGTCACCAGTGCAACGCCTGGTTTCCCGGTCGAGCGCGCATATCCTTCGGCGGCGTGAACGGCACCCTGTTCGTGGCGCACCAGAATGTGGCGAATGTCGTTTTGCAGAAAGATCTCATCATAGATCGGTAGCACAGCGCCGCCGGGGTATCCGAATACCGTGTCCACGCCCTGATCCTTGAGGGCCTGAACCACCATCTTTGCGCCGGTCATCTCACGTGTCATCTGCTTTGCTCCGTTCGCGACATGTGTCTTGCATTCCGCATAAAAAAAGCCCCCGATTTTCGGAGGCGCATGGGTTCGATTATGGTTTACCGTTACCGGCCCATGCGCGTGTTTCCTACGATTACAACTAGCGTTCTCATCGCCAGAGGCTCCTTTTTGCGTTGTCGGGGACATTATGGTCGGGGGAAAGGGGCGTCAACAGGCAATTGAAAGAATTTCGTAACCTGAAACACGTTTTTTTGGACATTTTGTTGCGCAAAATGCCACATGACGAAAATTTCTAATAAAATCAGCCGCCGATCCCCGGTTCGAGGCGCCATCGCAGGTCTGAAAGCGTCAGGCCGATGTCTGAAATTGGCATGACGCGGGGTTTGCACTGCGGCAGGCTTGGCCTAGTTGCGAAACAACACAGGAGGCAGATCATGTTGCACGATCTTGTCGATCTGGGGCGTTATCCGATCGATTGCCCGGATTCACGGGCCTATGCGCAGATGATCAGCGATCTGCATCGCGATCTCGACCAGGAAGGCTGCGCGGTCTTGTCCGGTTTTGTGCATGAACAGGGGCTTGAACATTTGCTGGCAGAGGCTGACGCCGCAGCCCCCAAGGCCTATCGGTCCTTCAACAGGACCAACGCGTATTTCACCCGCGATGACCCCAATTTTGCCGTCGGGCACCCGGTCAGGCGGTTTTATGACCGCTCAAATGCGTTTGTCCCCGCGGACAACTTTGCCAAATCTGGCCCGTTGCGCCGCATTTACGAACATCCTGCGTTTTTGCCCTTTGTGCGCGACGCGCTGAGGGAAAGCCCGGAAAAGTTCTTTCGCTACGATGATCCGCTGGCGGATGTGATCGTGAATGTGGTCGAAGAAGGGCAGGGCTTTCCCTGGCATTTCGACACCAACAATTTCACCGTCACCTTGGCCATTCAGAACGGCGAGCAAGGCGGAGCGTTCCAGTATGTCCCCAACCTGCGTACCCCGCAGGAAGAGAATTTTGATGCTGTAGCCTCGGTTCTTGGGGGCAACATGGAGACGGTACACCAACTGGATTTGCAGCCCGGGGACCTGCAGATTTTCAAGGGCCGGTATTCATTGCACCGGGTTGCACCGATCGAGGGTGCGCGCAAACGCTATGTCGGGATTTTTTCCTTTGTCGAGGCCGAGGGCATGTGCGGCGGGGTCGAGCGCACGCGGCAGCTCTATGGTCGGGTTCTGCCTCATCACTATGAACGGGAAGGCAATCGAAAGGACGCTCTGTTGGACTAGGGTCAAACGGGTTAACGTGGGGCGGCATTTCAGGAGAGATTTATGGCGCAAATTCTACATCTAACCCCGTTTGTCCTTTGCAGCTCCCTGCAAAAGCAGATTGATTTCTATTGTGACCGTTTGGGCTTTGCCTGCGGGTTCAGACAGGACAATTACGCTTTCCTGACCCTTGGCAAGGTTGCCATACGTCTGCTGGAATGTCCGCCCCGGCAAGATGGGCGACCTTTGGGGGAAGAACAGTCGTTCTATATTGATGTGTCGGGCATTGATGAGTTGTTTGAAAGCCTTCAGCCCGGTCTGGCCGATCTGCCAACAGGCCGCGTGCGCGCGCCCTTTGATCAGCCTTACGGCCAGCGAGAGTTTCATGTGCTGGACGAAGACGGAACGCTGGTCTTTTTTGGGGAAGATATCACCTGATTTCGTTTTGGCACCCCGAGGGCCGCGCGATTTGGGTTCCGCCCAACCGCCGAACGTCAGAGATGTTGGGCTGTTTCGTCAGGACACTTTTTAAATTGCTCGGGTGAAACTCTTAAACTTCTGGCATCAGATTTCGGGAAATAGAAGGAAGCAAAGGTCGCTGTGTTATCAAAAGACCGCTATGAGCCCAACTCAACCGATGCTGCGACGTTAACGAACGTCGCCTTCAAGCGGATGGTATTGGAAAGGTCGAAAAGGCGTCGTCCTGCGGTGCGTACCCAAGCACTTTGCAAGTTTCAGTTAGATCAAGCCGCTTAAATCGATTGTTAGAGATGCCGTGCGCAATAAAGCTTCCTTTGAGTTCGGCTTGTATCGCTCGGTCAATCAAATGAGTCGCGTCGCGATGACTGAGCCAAGCGCTGAGATCACGCAGGGTTTCAAGTGGTGGGCCGTCGGCAGGCTCAAACGCCCCTATCCTCAAAGAGACGCAAGACATGCCGTGCTGGGTCGCATAAAGCGAACATAAGGCTTCCCCATAGCACTTGGAGACGCCGTACAGATTGGCCGGAGCAACAGCCATCCCCGGAACGATTTGCCGGTCTACGGGGTATCCTTCGATGGTTTGCGCACTACTCGCGAAGACGAAGCGGCGGACGTTTGCTTGACGAGCAGCTTCGATCAAGTGCGTTGTCGCCAGTATGTTGGCAGGCAACACATCGTCAAACTCTGCGTTCGGGTCGGGTACGCCTGCGAGATGTACAACGGTGTCCACGCCTTGGCACAAGTCCGCTGCGGCATTTGCCTCCGACAGATCAGATTGCTCAAAGCGATGTGGTTCGGGAAAGGATTGGGCAGGTTCCTTCAAATCCGTCAGCACAAACTCATACTTCTCACGATAGGCTGTAATAAATGCTCGCCCAATCCGACCCGACGAACCAGTTACAAGCACCTTCAGCATGATCATTCTCCCAAACCTCTGCGACACCTTGGTTAGCCCATGAGCGACCTAAGGCCAACGGAAAGAAGACATTCAAATCGGTCTGTTCATCGGCAGCTTAGTCCCGCGCTCCGGTCTTTAGGTCACAAATGCCTGGTGCTCGGGTCTATGTTGAATACCGCAGTGCAGAAAGCTGCTTCAAACCTCTGGATACATTGAACCAAAGATACGAGGGGCTGCGCCTGTTTCGTGTGGAAAAAGCTAAGCCGAAACCTCAGAACCTGTGCCCGGTTCCCTGAAGCATGCCGTGTTCCAGGGCGTATCTGGTCAGGCCCGCAGTGGAAGAAATTCCCAGCTTGCGCTTGATGTTCTTGCGATGGGTTTCCACGGTTCGAACGGAAATATCCAGAATTCGGGCAACCTCTTTGTTCGATTTGCCTTGCGCCAATTCCAGCAGGATCGTTTGTTCGCGCCCTGTCAGGGCCTCTCGGGTGTCCTCGGCCTTGGGTTTCAGCGAACCGCTGGCGCCGGTGCACAGGTATTGCTCGCCCCGCATGACTGCATCGATTGCCTGCTTGATCTCATCGGTGGGTACATCTTTAAGCACATACCCCTTGGCGCCGTGGCTGAGCGCGGTCGAGATGTATTCGGGGCTGTCATGCATCGACAGGATCAGGATGCGCGTTTCCGGCAAACGCTCCAGTATGATCTCGGTCGCGCTGAGACCGCCAAGCCCGGGCATGTTCAGATCCATCAGGATAACATCCGGCAAAAGGCGCGTGACCCGGTCAACGGCTTCCTGTCCACTGGACAACGTGCCGACAACCTCGATCTCATCATAGCTTTCCAGCAAGGATTGGATGCCTTCTGCAACCATGGGATGGTCGTCAACGATCAGGACCCGGATTGTATCGGACATCAGGTGCCAGCCTTTCGCGAGCTTGTGGATTCTTCCTGCGGAGACAGCAGGTGGCTCAGGGGCAGGCTGGCTTCGATCACCGTGCCGGTTCGCGAGGACAGGATGCGCAACGAGCCGTCCAGCTGTTCTATGCGCTCTTGCATGTTGCGCAACCCGATTCCGGTGTTGATCTGGCTTGAATTGCTGCGCAGGCCCCGCCCGTTATCGGTAATCCGCATTGTGGCCCCCTTCTTGTGGCCCCTGAGATCGATGGTGACCCGTGAGGCGCCCGCGTGGCGTTCAATATTGGTCAGTGCCTCCTGCGCGATACGATAGAGCGCGATCTTGCTGTCCTGATCCAGCCGGTTGCGAAACACAACGGTCGAGAATTCCGTCTCGATCCCGGTGCGGTCGCGGAAATCGTCGGTCAGCGTCTTGAGGGCAGGGCCCAGCCCCAGATCGTCCAGAACGCCGGGGCGCAGATCGCGGCTGATGCGTCGAACCTCGGTGATCGCAGAGCCCAGACTGTCGATCCCTTTTTCCAATGGGACCTGAGCACCTTTGTCGTCACCTTTACCCAACCGCCTGCGCGCATTGTCCAACGCATAGCGAACGCCGACCAGAATTTGGCTGATCCCGTCGTGAAGCTCTCGGGCCACGCGCCCGCGTTCTTCTTCCTGGGCATCAAAGACGCGCTGCGTCAGTTCCTTGAGCTTGGCATCCGCCAGGCGACGCTCGCGGATGTTGAGCAGCATCCCCGAAGCGAAAACGATCAGAACAGCGGCTAGGACGATGCCGCCAATATACATGAATGTCCGCTGCACACGCGCCTCAACTTCGGCCCGGGCATTGGCGACGGTTGCCACGATATCGTCGATGAACACACCGGTGCCAACCACCCACCGCCAGTCTTGCAGACCGACGACATAGGCAATCATTTGCGCTTCTTCCCCGGACGACGGCTTTTGCCACATGAACGTGTGCCACCCTGCGCCTTCGCGGGCGAGACGAATAAACTCGTTCACGATTGGCGTGCCATCACTGTCGGTCAGGTCGGCCCAGTTGCGGTTGATGAACTCGGTCTGCCGCGGGCTGACAAGGTTGTTGCCGTCGTAGTCATAGACAAAAAAGAACCCGTCCTTTCCATAGATCATCGCGGACAGGATTTGCGAGACAACCTTTTTGGCCTGTTCGTCATCGGGTGCCGCGCGACCGTAGATATAGGCAAAGCCGTTGCGCGCCTGCGTGACGTAATTGCGCAATTCGTCCTTCTTGGCCGCAATCAGGCGGCGTTCCAGGGCCTGGATTTCCCGTTCGGCTGTGGCACGGGACTCGTATGCCACGACAAGCGCAATCGCCGCGACCGCCAGGATCAGCGGGATCGCAGCGACAAGCGACAGCTTCTGCGCGTAGGTCAATGAGAACAGGTTTCGGAATCCTCGCATGGTCGAATCGTTACGCAAGCTGCGGGAAAATTGCAAAAGGATTGGGCGTTACCGGGTCGCAAGCTGTCTGTCACCCTGACTCAGCGATCAAAAATCGCCGAAAAACTCGCCAAATCCGCGAAAAAAGCCCCCGGTCTACGCAGTACTAGGTATTCACATTCATTAACGCGTCTTTAGGGTGGCCGCACTGTAAACGATCGCCCCGGACAGAATCCGGGCGTTGAATATGTAGGGGAGGATCACTCATATGGATCGTCGTAAGTTTCTGAAAACGTCAGCACTGGGCGGCTCGGCTGCTGCAGCCACCACACTGGCAGCACCGGCATATGCGCAGGGCAAGCGCACGCTGACCATGGTGACATCGTGGGGCCGTGGCCTTGCGGGCGTTTTCGACAGCGCACAACGTTGTGCCGACAGCATCACCACCATGTCGGACGGCAACCTGAACGTTGAGATCAAAGCTGCCGGTGAACTGGTTGGCGCGTTCGAAGTGTTCGACGCCGTGTCGTCCGGTCAGGCTGATATGTACCACGCCGCCGACTACTACTTTGTCGGTCAGCACCCGGGCTATGCGTTCTTCACCGCTGTTCCGTTTGGCATGACCGCGCAGGAACTGGTGAACTGGTACTACCACGCCGGTGGCATGCAGCTGCATGATGAACTGGGCGAAATCTTTGGCCTGAAATCCTTCCTGGCTGGTAACACCGGTGCGCAGGCGGGTGGCTGGTTCTCGAAAGAGATCAACAGCCCCGAAGATTTCAACGGCCTGAAGTTCCGTATGCCCGGTCTGGGCGGCGAAGCGCTGGGCAAACTGGGCGCATCGGTGCAGAACATTCCGGGATCGGAAGTGTATCAGGCGCTGTCGTCCGGTGCGATTGACGGAACCGAGTGGATCGGCCCCTGGGCGGACGAAAAAGCCGGTTTCCAGGAGATCACCAAGACCTATTACACCGCGGGCTTCCACGAGCCGGGCGCAGGTCTGTCGCTGGCCACCAACCGCGAGGTTTATGACAGCCTGTCGGCCGCACAGCAGAAGATCATCGAGATCGCAGCTGCGGAATGCCACCAGTGGAACCTGGCACAATTCCTGGCCAACAACGGTGCGGCGCTGCAGCGTCTGCAGGCCGCTGGCGTCAAGGTCATGGAATTCCCACAGCCCGTCTGGGATGCCTTCGGCAAAGCCAGCCAGGAAGTTCTGGACCAGTACATGGGTGACGAGCTGTTCGCGCGCATCCACGACAGCGCGATGAAGTCGATGGCTGAATCCTCGGCCTGGAACAACCTGTCGTCGGGCGTCTACACCGCCGAGCGTGACCGCGTACGCGGCTAAGGCAGAGATCAAGAAAATGGGTTCCCCTGCGTCGCAGGGGGGCCTTTCCCGTTGCGCGGGCAGCAGACTGGACAATCTGCAATAATCACACGCGCAACCGAGAGGACCTGGGGACAATATGCAGGACGAAAACGGCATCTCGTTCTTCGGCGCCCTGTGGAATGGACTGATCTGGTTCATCCAAAACATCGCCGAAGCTTTCTATAATTTCGGATACGCCATCACGCATCCGCAGCTCTGGCTGAATTGGTCTGACAAAGAAGCGATCATGCGGTTCGTCTACTACGGCGGTTCGGTTGAGTTCTTCTTTGTGATCTTCACCCTGTTTCTGGTGCTGACCGCAGTTGGCCTTTACTATCGGAACTTCATGTGGGGCATCGTCCGCGTGTTGGAGGGGTTTGCAAACACGACAGGCCGCTTTTTTGCCTGGGCCGGGTTGCTGATGGTCATCCAGCAGATCGTGATTGTTTTCATGCAGCGGGTCTTTACCCGTCCCGATATGTCCTTTGGCTTTGGTATCCCTTTTCAGATGGATATCAGTTGGTTCGCCGAGGAACTTAAGCTTTACAACGCGATGGTTGTCTGCCTGTGCTGCACATACACATTTGTGCAGGGCGGTCATGTGCGCGTTGACCTGATCTATGCAGGCATCAGTCACCGGGCCAAACGCGTGATCGATATGCTTGGCGCGATGTTGTTTATGATGCCCATGGCCGTGCTGACTTGGATGTATGGCTGGTACTTCATGTGGCGGCACCTGATCGTGCCGAAACCATCGGCCAGCGACACACTGGACCGGCTGATGGCCAAGTCCCGCGCGCTGCGCTGGAACGTGGAAACCATCGGCTTCAGCCCCAACGGGTTCAACGCCTATTTCCTGTTCAAAATCCTGCTGGTGGCCTTTGCAGGCATGGTATTCCTGCACGCTATCGCATTCCTCTATCGGTCCTATCTGGAATATGTCGAAGGACCGGAGAGCGTTGGAAAACACCTCGACAAGGACAGCCTTGGCGAGGGTGAAGAAGCCTATGAAGGCGCACATTAGGGACGGAGACCCAGACTATGTTATTCGGACTTGATGGCGTCGAAATCGGCCTCATAATCGTATTCTTCTGCCTTTTCGGAGGCATTCTTTCCGGCTTTCCGGTGGCCTTTGCCATCGGTGGGGCCGGGGTGATCTCATTCGGAATCATCGCCGCGCTGGACAGCGCAGGGTTGTTGATCCACCAGGCCATCGACACCAGTTCGACGGCCTATCGAGATCTGATCAACGCGGGGGTGAAACCGGATGTGATATCCGTGTTCCGATACCCGGATTTGCCCAGGATAGGCGAGCCTGTCTTCCCCTCGGGTTGGGAAACCGCGCTGGACCGCAACGTATCCTTTATCGTCAACCGTATGAACGAACGCGTTCTGGCCGGGCAATCCATCGAAACCCTTCTGGCGGTTCTGATGTTCGTTCTGATGGGCATCACACTGGAACGCTCGAAGATCGCAAACGATCTGCTGACCACGATGGCGCGTGTCTTTGGGCCGCTGCCGGGCGGTCTGGCCGTGTCGATTGTGGTTGTGGGCGCGTTTCTGGCAGCCTCGACCGGGATTGTGGGCGCGACCGTGGTGACCATGGGCTTGCTGGCCCTGCCGACCATGCTGCGCAACAACTATTCGCCGGAACTGGCCACAGGTGTGATCGCGGCCTCTGGTACGCTGGGGCAGATCATTCCGCCTTCGATTGTGATCGTTCTGCTGGGTACGCTGGCCGGTGACCTGTATTCAACGGCACAGGAAACGCGCGCGGTCGAGGCCGGGTGTACGGACGCGCTGACCTATCTGGGCGAGCCTGCCGTGGTTTCAGTGGGTACGCTGTTCCAGGCCGCGTTGCTGCCGGGGATCATGTTGGCACTGCTCTATGCGCTGTATGCCTTTGGCTATGCCTTGCTGAACCCGGAAAAGGCCCCGGCGGTCGAACTGTCGGGCGGCACGGGTGAGACGATCACCCGCTCGGAAGGGCTGATCTGGCTGCTGGGTGCACCGGTCGGCCTGATCGTTGGTGCGTTGCTTCTGGGCAGCGCAGGCGTAATCGGCAGCCAGAACGTCTCGGTCTCGGCCTTCTCGGACATTTCCGAAGGTGCATCCCTGCGCACGAATGTCTCGCCTGAATGTCAGGCCGCGATGATCGAGCTGCACGGACAATCCGCCTGGGATCAGGCGGTGGCCGAGCAGGAGGCAATTGATGCCGCAGGCGGAGCCTCGGAATCACAACGCCTGAGCGAAGAGGAACTGGCCGCTGCGCAGCAAGCCAAGATCGAGGCCGCAGCCCCGATTGGCAACGGTGTCGCAGTCCTGGCTATCCTGCTGGGTCTGACCCTGGTCCTGGGGCGTGGTATCGCACCGTCGAAATCGCCGCAGCCTTTGATGGTCGGCGGCATTGGATTGGTGCTGATGTTGTTGGCCGACATCCTGTTTGTGTCGCCCACAACGTCTTCGGGGGCCACATTCCTGATCCTCGCCATTCCGTTTGCCCTGGCCATGTATGGCTGCAAAGAGGCCGCAGCGCGATGCGCGACAAATGACCTGATCCGGGTGGTTTTCCCGCCGCTGGTTCTGATCATTGCCGTGTTGGGCTCGATCCTGGGTGGTGTGACCAACCCGACCCCTGCTGCGGCATTGGGTGCGGGTGGTGCCATCATGCTGGCGGCCTATCGCAAGCTGCAGGATCAGGGATTGTCGGGTCGGGTGATCATCTGGTCAACCTTCGCGGTGATCATTGCCCTGTTGATGGGCGTGAACTTTGACCTGCGCATCAACCAGGAAAACGTCTCGGTCGAAAGCTGGATCGCCTTCATTGTCGCCTATTCTGCCTATCTCTATGCGGTGTTCGGCCTGATCTTTGCCTGCTGGGTTCTGTATTCAGGTGGCGTTCTGACGCCGGTTGTGCGCGAGACGGCCAAGGTGACCTCGATGGTCTTTACTATCCTGATCGGGTCGCAGTTGCTGAACCTTGTGGTGATCTCGTTCGGTGGGGAGCATTACATCCAGCAGTTCCTGCGGAGCTTTGACAACGAGTTCACGGTCTTCCTGATCGTGATGCTGGTGCTGTTCATTCTGGGCTTTGTGCTGGACTTCCTTGAGATCATCTACATCGTGATCCCGATTGTCGGGCCGGTGATCTATGGCGGGTCGTTCGATCCGAAATGGGTGACCATCATGGTTGCGGTGAACCTGCAGACCTCGTTCCTGACGCCACCGTTCGGATTTGCGCTGTTCTATCTGCGCGGGGTTGCCCCGAAAGAGGTCACGACAGGGCATATCTATCGCGGGATCATCCCATTTGTGATCATTCAGGTGGTCGGGATTGCGATCCTGTGGTTCTTCCCGACAATCGTGACAATCGTTCCGGATTTGATCCCGAACTGATCCAACGAAAAAAAGGAGGCCTCACCGGGCCTCCTTTCAGTTTCAGGTCTGGGGATGCGTGATCCTTGCAAAGGCCTGCTCTGTTTCGTGATCGACTTCCAATTCCGAGAAATCGATCCGACCTGCATCGGGATTGTCGAACACGCTCTGATCCAGTTTGCCGGTCTTTTGGCCCACGATCGTCGTTACAACCGCATCGCCCGTGATGTTCACAACCGTGCGCATCATGTCGATGATCCGGTCGACGGCTAGGATGATGCCGATCCCTTCCAGCGGCATGCCCAGCTGGTTCAGAACCATCGCCAGCATGACGATGCCAACACCGGGGACGCCAGCCGTACCGATCGAGGCCAGGACCGAGATCGAGATCACCGTCAGATAGCCTGCCAGCCCGAGTTCAATGCCATAGGCATTGGCCAGAAAGACCGTGGCGACCCCGTGCATGATGGCTGTGCCGTCCATGTTGATCGTGGCACCCAGCGGAATGCCGAAGGCCGCAACCGAACGATCCACGCCGATCCGCTGTGTCGCGCACTGCATGGTGGCCGGGATCGTCGCGTTCGAGCTTGAGGTCGAAAACGCGAACACCTGGGCCGAGCGGATTTTGCGCAGGAAAACGCGCGGGCTCAGCCCGGTGACGAAATACAGCAACGCCATCAGTGTCACACACAGGTGGAACACCAGCGTCAGGCTGATCGTGGTCAGATAGCCGATGACGGGTGCAAACAGGCCGAACCCTTCCAGCGCAAAGGTCCGCGCGATCAGGCAGAACACGCCGATCGGCGCAAAGGCCATGACGATCCCGACGATTTTCATCGCCAGCTCGTTCATGAATTCACAGCCTTCGACAAAAGCCTTGGCGCGGGATCCCATCATCAGCACTGCAATGCCGACGACGATCACGTAGAAGATGATCTGCAACATCTCTCCGTTTGCCAGGGCCTGCACCGGGTTGCGCGGGATGATGTTGGCCAGAATATCCCATGTGGTCTGGTTGGGCAGCATCGTTTCGACACCGTCCGCGGCCAGGTGCATGCTTTCAAACCCCTTGCCGGGTCCGATGAGCGTGGCAAAGACCAACGCAGTGATAACGGCCAAGGCGGTGGTGGCCAGATAGGTGACAAACGTCATGCTGCCCACGCGGCCCAGCAGTTTGACGTCGCCAATACCAACCACACCACACAGAAGGGAAAAAACCACCAGCGGTACGACCAGCATTTGCAGGGCGTTCAGAAACATCCGTCCAACCATGGACAAGGCGCCATCCACCAGATGCACCTGCAATGCAGGAATGCTCAGGTGGTTGAGAACCAGTCCCAGGATGGATCCCAGCGCCAAGGCGATCAGGATCTGCGTTGTCAGGTTGGCCGAAACCAGTCGGCGTGCGGCGTTCACCATAATTTCCCCTCCTAAAACACGGCGACAGCAGGTTGGGGGCCTGCCGTCGAACAAGAAACTGCGCATTCTGAAAACGTCCTGCACCTGCAGGCGAGGCGTTAATGAAGATGCTGGCCCAATCTGGTGACGCCACGTAAGGTTTCAACCGCACGCGGTTTGATGGGGTGTATATCGAGGCGTTTCAGCCGCTCAAACCCCGTGGATCACATTAGGGTAGAGGTGTATCAAATTGTTTTTAAATCACAAAAAGATATCATTAACTCAAGATTAAGAAAACTCAATCAAGTCCCAACGGTTGCCAAACGGGTCGTTCCAGACCGCGACGGTTCCGTAAACCTCGACCCTGGGCTGTTCCTCGAACACGACGCCAGCCTTCAACATGGCCGCATGATCGCGGTGAAAATCGTCAGTCTCAAGGAAAAACCCGACTCGTCCTCCGGTCTGGTTGCCGATGGCCTTTGACTGGGTCGCACCGCGCGCTTTTGCTAGCAAAAGCGCGGCTCCGTTGCCTCCGGGCGGGGCAACAAGAACCCAACGTTTGCCTCCGCCCAAATCAATATCTTTCACCAGTGTGAAATTCAGCGCAGAGGTATAGAAGGCAATCGCCGCATCGTAGTCCGGAACCACCAGCGTGACGGCGTGCAGGCTCTGCCGCATCCTGTGTCAGCCTTTGGTCGGGTGACGATCTGGCAGTTGGATATTTGCCACTTGCTCGGCAATGGGCGGAGACGAAAGCGGATGATGCGTCGCATCCGCGAACCGGTCGGGATTCTTGATTTCCTGCCATTCGCCCAGCACATAGGCCTGAAAGCCTGAAAACTTGGCTTTGTAGCCCATCTTGGGGCTGCCGGGGACCCAATAGCCCAGATAGACATAGGGAAGACCGGCCTCGCGCGCGATCTCGATATGATCGAGGATCATGTAGGTGCCCAGCGAATCCGCATGCAGCGTGGGGTCGTAGAACGAGTAAACCATGCTCAGCCCGTCATCCAAGACATCGGTGAGGCTGACGGCGATCAACTCTTCGGTTTCGGGGTCAGCATATTCCACAACGCGACTGCGGATCGGTGTCTCTTCGATCATGGCGGCGAATTCGAACACGTCCATGTCTGCCATACCACCATCCGCATGGCGCGCATCCAGGTACCGGCGGAACAGATCGAACTGTTCGTCGGTTGCCCAGGGCGAGGTCGCCCGGCGTTTCAGGTAGGAATTGCGCCGCAAAACCCGCTTCTGGCTTTTGCTGGGGCGAAAGGCCGACACATCGATGCGCGCCGACAGGCAGGCCGAACATTCGGTGCAGGACGGGCGATACAGGACGTTCTGGGATCGCCGAAAGCCCTGTTGGGACAGGCAATTGTTCAACTGGTCCGCGCCTTCACCCTGCAAGGCCGTGAACAGCTTACGCTCCATCCTGCCCTCAAGGTAAGGGCAGGGCTGAGGAGCCGTCACATAGAACTGTGGCGCAATTGGAAGGGTGTGTCGCATGAAGGTCCCAAGTTTCCCGCAAGGGGGATGATAGCAACGGTTTCTGGGCCCGCCAAGTGATTCACGCGATCACAGTTTCAGGCCCGGCGGTTGATCAGAACCGTTCCCAGAACCGAGTCGGTGAGACCCTGTCCACGGGCATTGGTCAGCATCATGATGACCGAGATAATCTGCAAGATCGGAAAGGCCATGCTGACAAAGTAACCTGCGGTGTGGGCCACCGCTTTGCCGGTATCCATCCGTTCACCGAAGGCATCGCGTAATTCGACACCCATGAACCGCATTCCCAACGTAGCTGATCCGTTCGAGATCGTAACGACGCGATAGATGAAACTGACCACGCCGTAGATGAAGGCAAAAATGAACAGGCCAAGCCCTGCGGTGAACAAAATCGCGACCGTGCACAGCAATGAGATAAAGGCGATATCGAACAGCCAGGCGACAAACCTTTTGGTCGCGACGGATTGATAGAATTCCGGCTGTCTGTCGGGATCGGGAAGATGAGTCATTCAGGGTGGTCCAATTGAAAAGTGATAAAGAACCCTGTCCCGATTTCCGGGGCAGGGCAAGTTTGCATCAGGCGGTCTCGCCATCCTTGTCGTCGCGATTGTCGCGGGCGCGTTCGTCCATGAACTGATCGAACTCGGCCTTGTCCTTGGCTTCGCGCAGGCGGTGCAGGAAAGCCTCGAAGTCCTTTTGCTCACGCTCAAGACGGGCCAGCGTGTCGGATTTGTAGGCGTCAAAGGCGCTGTTGCCCGACGGTTTCATCGCCGTCATGTGGCTGTTCCAGTTGGTACGACGGCTGCAGGATTTGCTGAACATGCGTTTGCTCCAGATCATATAAGCCAGAAAGGCCAGCCCAACGGGCCAGAAAAAGATAAAGCCAAGGACCATTGCGGCGATCCAGGCCCCTTTGCCCTTGCTATCCAGCCAGGCCTCGGCGCGGTAAAGCCAACCTGGGTTCTGCGGGACGGCGGTGTCGGACAATGCGGTCATGTTGTGGTCTCCGGGTTAATGTAAATGTTGTTTACATTCCCTAGGTGGGGTGCCAATCCGTGGCTTGCAAGGGGGTATGTGAAAAAGATTTACATTTTCTCGCGCACGCCAATCGGTTGACGCCGAACGGGATCGGGCGCAGGTTCCGCATATGCAGATAAGTGAACACAAATCTCCTCCGAGTCTCGACGATATCCTTGCTTTGGAACGGCAGGTCTGGTCGGCGTTGGTCGAAGGCGATGCCCAGGCTGATCGGGCGTTGCTGAGCCCGGATTTTCTGGGTGTTTATCCGACCGGATTTGCCAACCGGGATGACCATGTGGGCCAGTTTGCCGATGCGCCGACGATGGCCAAATACGAGCTGAGCGAAACGCGACTGCGCGTGCTTGGCCCCGATATCGTGCTGCTGTCCTACCGCGCGGATTACCTGCGCCCGAACCAATCCGGATGGGAGGCGATGCTGATCTCATCCTTGTGGGAGCGGCGGAATGACGTTTGGGTCAACAGCTTCAGCCAGGACACGCCGGTAGAACGCCCATGACAGGCCCGTTGCGTGTCACGCGCGTGCCGCGCGCCTTTGACGCGGCTCTGGGCGCGGAAACCAGCGCGCTTGTGGGCGATTTGGGGCCTGATCAGGCGGCCTTGATCACAGGGGTTGCGGGCACCAGCCCTTATCTCAAGGGCCTGATCGAGCGCGAACGCGATTGGATGCCGCAGGCACTGGACGATCCCGATCATGCATTGGCGGCCGAGATGCAGGCCGCCCGCGATCTGCCGCCCGATCAGTTGAAACCGGGATTGCGGCAGGCCAAGCGCCGGATTGCTTTGCTGACCGCCCTGGCGGATATCGCGGGGGCCTGGCCGCTTGAAACCGTTACGACGGTCCTGACTGATTTTGGCGCTTTGGCTGCGGATATTGCCGCCAAGGCCGAGATTGCCAACCTGATCCGGCGGGGCAGATTGCCGGGGATGACCGCCGATGATGTCGAAACGGCAGCAGGTATGGTCATTCTGGCCATGGGTAAGATGGGCGCGCACGAGCTGAACTATAGCTCGGACATCGACCTGATCGTTCTATTTGACGAAACCCGGTTTGATCCGGACGACTTTTACGATGCCCGCCACGGCATGGTGCGGGCCACGCGGAATTTCTGCGCCACGCTCAGCGACAAGACCGCGGATGGCTATGTCTTTCGCACCGATCTGAGGCTGCGGCCCGACCCTGCGGTCACCCCGGTCTGTATCGCGATGGAGGCGGCAGAGCGGTACTATGAAAGCCTGGGCCGCACCTGGGAACGCGCGGCATATATCAAGGCGCGGCCTTGCGCCGGGGATATTGCCGCCGGGGACCGGTTTCTGGAGGCGCTGCGCCCCTTTGTCTGGCGGCGGCATCTGGATTTCGCGGCCATTCAGGATGCCCATGACATGCGCCTGCGCATTCGGGAAAACAAAGGCACCGGCGGCGCGTTGTCCATTCCTGGACATGACATGAAACTGGGGCAGGGCGGGATACGTGAGATCGAGTTTTTCACCCAGACCCGGCAATTGATTGCCGGTGGGCGTGATCCTGAACTGCGCCTCCGCGGCACGGTGCCGGGCCTTGCCGCGCTGTCGGCAAAAGATTGGGTGCCCGAAGACGTGGCCCGGAAACTCACCGACCATTACCGCGCCCATCGCGAGGTCGAACATCGCATTCAGATGATCCACGACGCCCAGACACATAAGGTGCCAAAATCCGAAGACGGGATCGAGCGTGTGGCCTGTCTGATGGGGATCAGCAGTGAGGCGCTGACCTCGGATTTGCGGCAACGCCTGACCGAGGTCCACGAGTTGACCGAGGGGTTCTTTGCCCCGGGCCACGCCGCGCCGGCCCCGGCGGCACCAGAGGTCACGTTCGACAGTGGCGTGCTGGCCCGGTGGCCGACCTATCCGGCCCTTCGGTCCCAACGCGGCGCCCGGATATTCGAGCGTCTGAAGCCCGAACTTCTGTCCCGACTGGCCAAAACCGCGAAACCGGAGGAGGCGCTGTTGGCGCTGGACGGTTTTTTGGCCGATCTGCCCGCAGGCGTGCAGTTGTTTTCCCTGTTCGAGGCCAACCCGCATCTGATCGACCTGTTGGTCGATATCGTGGGGACGTCACACGCCTTGGCCTCGCACCTGTCGCGCAATGCCTCGGTATTTGACGCGGTGATCGGCGGCAGCTTTTTCACCGACTGGCCGGGACAGACCACGCTGCAAGCCGAATTGGCCGAGGCGCTTACAACCGAAACCGACTATGAAACGCAACTGGATTTCGCCCGGCGCTGGTGCAAGGAATGGCATTTCCGGGTCGGGGTGCATCACTTGCGCGGGCTGATCGACAGCGCGCAGGCGGGCCAGCAATATGCCGACCTTGCGCGCGCGGTCATCGCGGCGATCCTTCCTTGTGTGGAACAGAACTTTGCCGCCAAGCACGGACCGGCCCCGGGTCGGGGGGCGGCGGTTCTGGGTATGGGATCGTTGGGGGCAGGGCAGATCAACTCGCAATCCGATCTGGACTTGATCGTCATCTATGATCCTCTGGATCAGGATATGTCGGACGGGCGCAAGCCCCTGGCAACGCGTACATATTATGCCCGCTTCACGCAGGCATTGATCACCGCGCTGTCAGCCCCGATGTCTCAGGGGCGGCTCTACGAGGTGGATATGCGCCTGCGCCCGTCAGGCAATCAGGGGCCCGTTGCTACCAGCTGGGCCAGTTTCACCAATTACCAGCAAAACGAGGCATGGGTCTGGGAACATCTGGCCCTGACGCGGGCGCAAGTCATAGCCGGCGACAGTGGTCTGGCAGCCGATATCGAAAATTTCCGCACCGAGCTGTTGCACCATCCGCGTGACCGGGCTCAGGTGCTGCGCGAAGTGGCCGAGATGCGAGATCGTCTGGCCGCGGCCAAAGCGCCAGCGGGTATCTGGGACGCAAAAAACGGTCCTGGTCGCATGATGGATATCGAACTCATCGCGCAGACGGGGGCTTTGCTGTCGGGCAGCGCGGATCGGGATGTTCACGCCGGGCTTGATGGCGCGGTCGCGGTTGGATTGTTGGATGTCGCCGGGGCGCAAAGCCTCGGGCACTCCTATGATCTATGTTGGTCCGTGCAATGCGCCGAGCGTCTGCTGTCGGGCAAGGTGATCGAAGCGGACAAGATCGGCGAAGGCGGAGCAGCCTTTCTTTGCCGGGCCACGGGGTTCGCGCAGGTCGGTGATTTGCAGGCGGCATTGCACGACAGTTACACAACCGCCGCTGACCTGATCGGTGCAGCGGTGCAGGAGGGGCAGGATGGCACGCAGCAATGATCCCAACGATCCAAAGGGCCTGATCCGCGAGGCCTATCGCATAGATGGCATCGCACTGCCCGAATGCCGTAGCATTTTTCTGGATTGGGCTCTGTCCCTGCCAGAAGATCGCGACCAGCAACAGGCTTTGACCGCGCTGCACGCCGCATATTCCGCACAAGCCGTTGACCATCCCATGACACAGGTTCTGAAAGAAGGGCTTGAGACTGCAAGAACGCCCAAACGTCGCGGAGGGTGGCGCGCCCGCAACCGATAACAGGGCTTTCCCGCCCGCGCGAACGCGACTAAGAGGGCGGGCATGACCCAAACCGCCGATCCCCCCCGCATCCGTCTCAAGCCCAAAGCCAACGCGCGCGGCCTGCGCCATGGCATTCCCTGGGTCTATGCCAATGACATCGTCACGGATCGCCGCACGCGCAAGATTGCCGCCGGTGCGCTGGCCATTCTCGAAGACGACAAACGCGCGCCGATCGCGTTGGTGGCGGTCAATCCAAATTCAAAGATCATGTGCCGGGTGTTGGATCGCGACCTTGACACGCAACTGAACGCCGAATGGTTCGAAACCCGCCTGCACCGCGCTCTGCAGATGCGCGAACAGTTGTTTGATGCGCCGTATTACCGGCTGGTCCACGCCGAGGCGGATGGGTTTCCCGGTGTCATCATCGACCGCTTTGGCGATGCCTGTGTCATCCAGCCCAACGCCGCCTGGGCCGAGGAACGTCTCGATTTGCTGACCGACGCATTGATCAAAGTCACCGGGATCAAAACCGTTCTCAAAAACGCATCGGGTCGCACACGCGGGCTCGAAGGTTTGGATGATCAGAACCATACCCTGCGCGGCACGGCCCCGGATGCGCCTTTGCCCGTGCCTATGAACGGCGCAACCTATATGGCGGACCTGACCGGGGGTCAGAAGACTGGCCTGTTCTATGACCAGCGTCCCAACCATGCTTTTGCGGCGCGGCTGGTTGGCGCAGAGGCACAGGTGCTGGACGTATTCAGCCATGTGGGCGGTTTTGGTCTGGCCATGCTGGCAGGCGGTGCGGCCCATGCGGTCTGCGTCGATGGCTCTGCTGCGGCGCTGGATCTGGCGACACAAGGGGCCAGCGCCTCGGGCTTTGAAAGCCGATTTCAGGCGCGGCAAGGCGATGCGTTCGACGTGCTGACCCAACTGGGCGCAGAAGGTGCCCGGTTCGATGTGGTCATCTGCGATCCGCCGGCCTTTGCCCCGTCAAAACAAGCGCTCGATGCGGGTTTGCGCGCCTATGAACGCGTTGCGCGCCTTGCCGCGCCATTGGTAAAGCCGGGCGGTTATCTGGGCCTATGTTCTTGCTCTCACGCGGCCGATTTGGGCCGGTTTCGCGACGCCTCGGCGCGCGGTATCGGGCGGGCCGGACGTCAGGCGCAACTGATCCACACGGGCTTTGCCGGACCGGATCATCCGCAATTGCCGCAACTGGCGGAAAGCGGGTACCTCAAGGCGGTATTCTTCCGTCTATGAAGGCCGTTCTGGATACCTGCGTCATCTACCCGACGGTGATGCGAGAGATGTTGCTGGGCGCAGCGGCACTTGGCCATTTCACTCCGGTCTGGTCCGCGCGAATCCTCGAAGAATGGGCCCGCGCCGCCCGCAAGCTCGGTCCCGAGGGCGAGGTGCAGGCCCGCGCCGAAATTGCCCTGACCCAAACCCAATGGCCCCGGGCGGAACAGCGCCACGATGGGGGATTGGAACAGCGTCTTTGGCTTCCCGACAGCGCCGACATTCACGTGTTGGCAACGGCGATTGCGTCCTCGGCCGACTTGATCGTCACGATGAACGCCAAGGATTTCCCACGCAATATCCTCGCCGAAGAAGGATTGGACCGCCGCGACCCCGACACCCTGCTGCGTGGGTTTTGGGAAGATGATCCTCAAGGCATAGAAACACTCGCGACACGGGTTCTGGGGCAGGCAAACCGGCTGTCAGGTGATGTCTGGAACTTGCGCGGGTTGATGAAAAAGGCGCGCCTGCCAAAGCTGGGCAAGGCCCTGGCCGCCTAGCTGGGAGCCTTTTCATCTCGCAAAGCATGGCGCGAAAGGCCGGATTTAGGTTTGATTGCTCACGTTCCACCGATGCTCCAGCGCCTCAAGTGCTGCGATACGCTCATCGGTTTTGGGGTGGCTCATCAGCCAGGCTGGGGTAACACCCGCGCGCTGTTGCGTCAGGTCCTCCAGCTTGTGAAACAGCGATTTCTGCGGACCGATCCCAATGCCCGCCTTGGTCAGCAAGGCCGCGGCATATTCATCCGCTTCATACTCATCCCCGCGCGACAGGCGCGAAGCCAGAAGATGCGTCAGCATATTGGCAATCCAGGCGCCAATGAAGGGGATGAATCGGTTCAGCAACATCATCAAGGCGGCCCGCATCGCGTTCTGACCGGAAAAATCAATCATCCGCCGTCGCGCATGGCCCAGAGCAACATGTCCTAGTTCATGCGCGATCACACTGGCCATTTCCTCGGCCGAGACCTCTCCATTGCTGAACTTGCGATAAAACCCGCGGGTGATGAAAATCCGTCCGTCCGGCGCAGCCAAACCGTTCACCGGATCGATCTCGTAGATATAAACCGGCACCCGGTCGATCCCCAGTGCCGCCGCCAACCGATCCGTCATGCGTTTGAGCGCCGGGTCCGCGAGTTCGGTCGACTTGGCATCCAGTTCCTTATGCGTGCGCCAGACGGAAATGCGATACATCGCAATCGCATAAAGAACGGCCAGCAGGATCGGGGTTAGGCGGAGCATGATTTAGATATGGGTGTTTTGACTTGATCGACAAATAGAAAATTCGCCGCTCATTGATTTAACTTGCCATGTTTTGCCCTCTGATCGATCAATAGGTGTCTTGTTAGACCCCAAGAACTACAGAGGATATGAAAGTGCAGTTGAAGTCTCTGCTTCCAAGCCTGGTGTTTGCTGCCTGCCCGACGCTCGGATTGGCGCAATCAGCCGAAGAATTTCCGAATATGGTCGGCACATATGAATGTAACATCGAATACGGCGCGTTCTTTTTCGGCCTTCTCGAAGGTCCTTACACGTATGAGTTGGGCATCACAGAACAACTCGGTGCAGCGTTTCAAGGTTATTTCATCTGGGTTGGCGATCGTGAAGTCCTGCCCGCCGAACAAATCGATCGCCCCGGTCAGCAAGTCATCGCGGAGGAAGGCACAAAGGTCACCATTCGCGAAGAATTACTTGGTATGATCGGCTGGGGTGAATACAACTTACATATGGTCGACGCGGCGGACGAGGCGCGAAAAACAGGCCGGATCGTCAAGGAAGGCGAGTTCGAATTCATAGATGCAAGGCCGGGTGAGCGCGCCGCGCTAGGTCGAAATCGATGTGTGAGGCAACCTTAGGTTCTTGATGGAACCGCCACAGTCTACCGCGTCAGCTCTTTCATCCCCTGTTCCAACCCGGCCAGTGTCATGGGCACCATGCGGTCTTCGAAAATCTCTCGGATCATGCCGACTGAATGGGTGTATTCCCAATATTTCTCTGGCACCGGATTGATCCACAGGTTCGAGGCCCATTGGTCTCGGGCGCGTTGCAGCCAGACCTGCCCGGCCTCTTGGTTCCAGTGTTCATTGGCACCGCCGGGATAGGCGATCTCGTAGGGGCTCATCGAGGCGTCGCCCACGAAGATACATTTGTAATCCGGCCCATAGGTGCGCAGGACTTCGTGGGTTGGGGTCTGGTCGTTCCAGCGACGCAGGTTGTCGCGCCAGACGCCTTCGTAAAGGCAATTGTGGAAATAGAAATATTCAAGGTTCTTGAACTCGGTCCGTGCGGCCGAAAATAGCTCTTCTACCACCTTGATATGCGGATCCATTGAGCCGCCAACATCCAGAAACAGCAGCACCTTGACCGCGTTGTGACGTTCGGGCCTGGTTTTGACGTCGAGATATCCGTGCTCGGCCGTGGCGCGGATCGTGTTGTCCAGATCCAATTCCTCGGCGGCACCCTCGCGCGCCCAGCGGCGCAGGCGTTTCAGCGCGACCTTGATGTTGCGCGTGCCCAGTTCGACCGTGTCATCGAGGTTCTTGAATTCGCGTTTGTCCCAGACCTTGACCGCACGCTGATGGCGGCTTTCCTTCTGGCCGATGCGCACACCTTCGGGGTTGTAGCCATAGGCCCCGAACGGAGACGTCCCGGCAGTGCCGATCCACTTATTGCCGCCCTGATGGCGCCCTTGCTGCTCCTTCAGACGCTCGCGCAGCGTATCCATCAGCTTTTCAAAGCCACCCAAGGCATCGATCTCGGCTTTTTCCTCATCGCTGAGGTGCTTTTCGGCCATTTTTGCCAGCCATTCAGCCGGAATATCCACCGCCTCCAGCACCTGATCAAAGGTTATCTCGTCCAGCCCTTCAAAGCTGGCAGCAAAGGCGCGGTCGAATTTGTCGATGTTGCGCTCGTCCTTCACCATCGACACGCGGGCAAGGTAATAGAACGCCTCGACGTCATAGGTGGCCAGCCCCTTTTTCATCCCCTCCAGAAAGGTCAGGTATTCGCGTAAGGATACGGGAATACCAGCTTTGCGGAGGTTTTCGAAAAAGGGCAGAAACATCGGATCAGATAATCATCCTGAGTATGATCAGCGACACAATCATGCCAACCAGCGCAAAGGCAATGCCGTAGCCAGCCGCATATTGGGCGATATCCGCACCGCTGCCGTTGCGTTTGCGTGCTTTCATCGCGCCCAGTATCGCGCCAAGAATAGCCATGCCCAAGGTTACTACCATGCGTCTTTATCCACCTGCGCTGGCAGCGGACCGCCGGGCAACCTCTTGCGAGACCGAGCGGACCACCACGTCCGAGCCGAACCCGTATCGCGCCCAACCAATACTGTCCAGCCTGACCGAGCGCGCCTGATCCGGTTTTCCGGCCTGACGCAGGGCCTCGGACTTGAGCAACAGAAGCGTGGCCAGAAGGGCTGCGTTTTCGGCGCGTGTCATGACGGTGATGGCTTGGTCCAACTCGGGCAGCATTTCAGGGCCACGCCCTTGTGCCAGCGCGAATGAGGCAGTTTGAGCGGTGATATGCGCTCGGTGAACCTCGGTGCCTGGCGTGGCGTTGAGGTACTGCATCGCGATCTGGTATTGCTGTTGCGCGGCAACCGGGTCTTCGAATTGACCCATACGACCCAGCAGGTAATGCGGGTAGGCGCGTCGTTGGTCCGTCCAGCCCTGCGTCTTGCCGATACGGGCGGCCTCTTGCGCGGCGCGAATCCGTTTGGGCGAGGGCGCGCCGGGCCCAAGCGCGCGCTGCACTGCATTGATCCACTCACGCGGCGTTTCTGAAACCTGTTGGACCGGCAGCGTGTCGCCACGCGGGTTCAGGCGGCTCAGAACGCGGGGCAGGGCGGCGGCCACCTGTTCCCGTGTCATGCCGTTTTGCAGTTCCGGCGCGTAAGTGGCACGCAGGATCAGCATGTCGAACCCGGTCAGGATGGTGTGGAAATTGTCGTCGTTGAACACCGAATCCGGCAGGTGATAGATGTCGTTCAGCGGCCCAATGGCCTGGGCAAGTTCTTCGTGCAGGCAATCACGGATTTCCTGTGGACTGGCGTCATAAGGAATGAAGATGCCGATCCGTTCGCGGCTGCGCAGCTCGGTCCAGTTGCTTTTGCGCTTGCGCCGGTCCTGGCGGTATTCCTCAAGGCTGGAGGAGTTCGGCACCACAAAACAGGCGGCCTGCGGCAGAATGCGGCGGATCTGTTTCTGGCTGACCGCTTCGATCGTGATATTCGCCGGACCATCTGAGATCTGCTGAATGTCGATCCCGGTCTCTCGCCTGATGCGAGACAACAGCCGCGTCAGATCAGGTTGCATCGTTGCCGGAGGCGTTCCGGTCAGCCGCACGGTGATCGGCTGTTCGAACCGCGTAAAGACAGGCAGTTCCGCGCCGCTTTCCAGCATGAAATGCAGATCTAGAAAATCGGCAGCGATATTGGCATTAGACCGCACCGGGGAAACAGGACGGGTGGTGGAAAACGACCGCGCCGGCGGCAATGCGGCCTCGATAAACGCCTCACGCGTGGGCTGTTCGGTGCTGCTGATGGTGTCGCAGCCCGCAAGAACGCCAAGAACAAGGGCCAGCGCGATCCGCATCATGGGCGTTGATACTTTAAGAAAGGCGACAGTTTGCCGATACGATCATATAGTTTGCGTGCGGTGCGATTGTCTTCTTGCGTCAGCCAATAGACTGCGGGGGCCTCTTGCCTGTCTGCTTCGTCATAAACCGCTTGAATCAGTGCGCGCCCAACGCCGGTGCCACGTGCCTCGGGACGCGCGTAGAGGTCCTGCAGGTAGCAGACGCGCTCGACTTTCCAAGCGTGTCGATGAAACAGGTAATGTGTCAGCCCCACAAGCTGTCCGTCGATTTCGGCGACAAAACATGAAAAATCCTGGGGGTCATCTCCCAAAAGTCGCGAAAACGTGCTGTCGTAGACGTTCTCGGGCACCGATGTTTCATAAAACGCCAGATAATCGCCCCACAATTCGGACCAGTCCTTGCGGTCTTCCGGACGTAAGGGTCGGATCAATGGGGCGTTGGGCACGGGCTGCATCCTGTTTTGGCAATGGGCTTCCGACGCTTGGGGTCGGCGACGGCAATGCTGACATTCGCAGCCAATGAAGGCAAGCGGGGATCCCTGCACGGGCGGGTTGATGCCGTGTGGTCAGCGTTTGCTGCGTGCCATGAATGCCAGTCGTTCGAATAGATGAACGTCCTGTTCATTCTTGAGCAACGCACCATGCAGCTTGGGCAAGGCGTTGGCCCCGTCGCGTTTCAGATCGTCCGAGGTCAGATCCTCGGCCAGCAGCAGTTTCAGCCAATCCAGCACCTCGGAGGTTGATGGCTTTTTCTTCAACCCCTGCGTTTCCCGGATTTCATAGAACTGGGTCAGCGCCGTGGTCAGCAACCCATCTTTGATGCCGGGATGATGCACTTCAACGATCCGACGCATCGTGGCTTCATCCGGAAAGCGGATATAGTGAAAGAAACACCGGCGCAGAAACGCATCCGGCAGTTCTTTTTCGTTATTCGAGGTGATGATCACAATCGGGCGATGCTTGGCCCGGATGGTCTCGCCCGTCTCGTAAACGTGAAACTCCATCTTATCGAGTTCTTGCAGCAGGTCGTTGGGAAACTCGATATCGGCCTTGTCGATCTCATCGATCAGCAACACGACTTTTTCATCCGCATCAAACGCCTGCCAAAGCTTGCCTTTGCGGATATAGTTCGCAACGTCATGGACGCGTTCGTCACCCAGTTGGCTATCGCGCAGACGGCTGACAGCGTCATATTCATAAAGGCCTTGCTGCGCGCGCGTGGTCGATTTCACGTTCCATTCGATCATGGTCAGCCCAAGGGCACCGGCCACCTGTTTGGCAAGTTCGGTCTTGCCGGTTCCGGGCTCACCCTTGACCAGCAGCGGGCGTTCCAGCGTGACGGCTGCATTCACCGCGATGGTCAGATCGTCTGTGGCGACATATTCTGCCGTACCTTGGAAACGTGCGGTCATAAGGCCCTCATTCAATTGCGTGCGATTGCCCTGTTCGAGTTACAGAGAGCCGCGCGCTTTTACAAGCGGGCCGGGCACGCGCATCGCTTGGAACACGAGGGGACGTTGGGTCGCGAGCCATGATTCGTGATGCCAAACATTAAGAATTGGTCATCCGTTGCCATGAAATAGCCCGCCCAATTCCACACAAAAACAGTGTTTTTCCGTTAGAAGTCTCAGAATTATACCAGTCCGAACGACCGTGCGTTCATCCTACGTTTGTGTAGTGACATTCCTTCGCCTGTCGGATAAACGCTGCGCAGAAGGGGGTGCCAAATGTCAGGTGAAACTACCACGACCGACGTTTCTGGCCATACCGAGGGAGCCAATATGAAGCAGGAAGTTTTTCTGCCGGAAGATTACCGCCCGGCCGAAGATGAACCTTTCATGAATGATCGACAGCTTGAATATTTCCGCCGCAAGCTGCTGGATTGGAAGAACGAACTTTTGGCGGGCAGCCGCGATACAATCGAAGGTCTGCAGGACAACACGCGTAACATTCCGGACGTCGCCGACCGCGCAAGCGAGGAAACCGACCGTGCGCTTGAACTACGCACCCGGGATCGCCAGCGCAAGCTGGTGGCCAAGATCGACTCGGCCCTGCGCCGGATTGACGAAGGCGAGTACGGTTATTGCGAAATGACCGGTGATCCGATCTCGTTGAAGCGACTTGATGCACGTCCGATTGCGACCATGACGCTTGAGGCGCAAGAGCGTCATGAGCGGCGCGAGAAAGTCCATCGCGACGATTGATCGCTTGCTGAGACCAGCAACAAATCGCCGGGGCCTGTGGCTCCGGCTTTTTTTGTAGGCTATGCCGGTGCCATGAATTTGGTTGATCTGAAATTTGTCATTGTTGGCGCGGGTATAGGCGGTTTGGCCGCCGCATTGGCCCTGCGCAATAAGGGTGCCGAAGTTTTGGTTCTGGAACAGGCCCCGGAGATTGCCGAGGTCGGCGCCGGGCTGCAGATCAGCGCCAATGGGCTGAAAGTACTGCGAGCCCTGGGTGTGATCGGAGAGGTGCCGGAGAAAGGGCAAATGTCTTACGGCACCGTCCTTCGGGATTACGCCAAGGGGCGTTTCATTTCACGCCTACCCGCGCCCTCGGCAGGGGCCACATACTATTATCACCGCGCCGATCTGATCGATCTGTTGTTACAGGCCGCCATCAGCGCCGGGGTAGACATTCGGCTTGATCACAAGGTCACCGGGGTCGAAGAACACGCGGACGGAGTTGTGGTGCAAACCGTTGGAGGCGCCTCGATCGCTGCCGATTGCCTCGTCGCCGCTGATGGCGGGCGCAGCGCGATCCGCCCGCTTCTGAACGGGGAAGAGCTGTTGGGCTTCACCAATCAGGTGGCCTGGCGTGCAACGATCCCCTGGCAGACCCATCTGAAAGCGCCCAAAGCGCATCTGACCATGGGGCCGGGCCGTCATGTGGTGACCTATCCGCTGCGCGACCAAAGCCTCATGAACATCGTGGCGATTGAAGAGCGCAGCGATTGGCAGGACGAAGGCTGGCGCCTCAAAGGTGACCCGACCGATCTGCGCGCCCGTTTTGCAGATTTTGGCGGTAAAGTACGCGAGATTTTGCAAGAGGTTCAGGACCCCTATATTTGGGCGCTGTTTTTGCGCCCCGTTGCCAGAAAGTGGCAGAATGGGCGCATCGCTTTGCTGGGGGATGCGGCGCACCCGACGCTGCCGTTCATGGCGCAAGGGGCCTGTCTTGCGTTGGAAGATGCGTGGGTTCTGGCGCGATCCTTTGACAAGGCTGACATCGCAACTTCAATGGCTGCCTATGAAGCTGAGCGTGCGACCAGAGCGCGTCAGGTTGTTGATGCCGCCTCCGCCAATGCACGGAATTTCCACTTGCGCGGCCCGATGCGTATCGCGGCCCAGATGGTGCTGACCACCGTGGGCCCCAGATTGAGCCGCCGCTATGACTGGATTTACGACTACGACGCCACGGCGTAGATGATCACAGATCCAGATCCACCCAGACCGGCACGTGATCCGAAGGCTTTTCATGGCCGCGGATTTCTGCATCAATTCGGCAATCTTTCATCAGGTCTGCGGCCTGTGGTGTCAGCAGGAAATGATCGATCCGAATGCCGTCATTTCGGTTCCATGCACCAGCCTGATAATCCCAGAATGAATAGTGATCCGGTCCGCTGGTGATGGCGCGAAACGCCTCGGTAAAGCCCAGGTTCAGGATCTTTCGAAAGGCCGCGCGGCTTTCCGGTCGGAACAGGGCATCCTCACGCCACGCATCGGGCCGTTTGGCATCCTCTGGCTGGGGGATAATGTTGTAATCGCCCGCCATCAGCGCTGGTTCTTCCGACGCCAGCAGATCGCGCGCGCGGTCATATAGCCGCTCCATCCACGCAAGCTTATAGTCGTATTTTGGCCCCGGTGTCGGGTTGCCGTTGGGCAGATAGAGGCCGCAGATACGCAACGCTTGCTTGCCCACAATTGTGGCCTCGATCCAGCGCGCCTGCTCGTCTTCATCGTCCCCGGGCAAACCGCGCGTGACATCTTCCAACGGCAACTTCGACAGAATGGCCACGCCGTTGAAGCTCTTTTGTCCATGGGTCTCGACGTTATAGCCGCGCTCTTCAAAAAGCTCTCTTGGAAAATTCTCGTCGACAGATTTGATTTCCTGCAGCAGAACCACATCCGGTTGTGCGCTGTCCAGCCAACGGGGCAGGGCCTCGGCCCGGGCCTTGATGCCATTGATATTGAACGTGGCGATTTTCATGGGTGGCCCTCCGATGCTGTGTGCCAACCTATCGCCCAGAACGGGCCGGTCGGCAAGCCGCAGAACAGATTCGCGACCCGCCGTGGCGCGGTCCGGGGTATTTTCGGGCAGAGGAGGAAGCGAATGCTTAACTATTTCCGCCGCAGCATTCCGATAAAGCAAAGGCAAGGACGCGAAAGGCAGCAGGACGGATTTGAAGCAAAAACGACGTTGCAGAGCCTAAATGTTCCTTATATGTCCCCACCATCCGATTTGAGAAAAAGTGATAATTTCAAAGTGCGACAATCTCTGCGAACAAAAGCCATCGGCGTCTGCAACGACAAAATCGCCAAGAAAGGCGAGGCGGTAGGCCTTTCGTTTTATGCATTCTTTGCAAATAAGAACGATGATCCTGAGCTTTTGATGGAGGCAGCCGAATGGTGGATCAAAACACATCAGCTCGATCATTTTGAAAAAGCTGTAAAAATTCGAGAGATGATAAGTTCGGGCGTTTAACCAACGGCAGCTTTTTCCGATCAACGCAATAAAGCGCAACTTACGACATTGGGCTTCGGGGGTAGCGGCGCAGATTTGCCCCATATGGTCAAAAAACTGACGATATGGGGGCTAAACCCCCAAGACCGTTACATCGAAAAAGATGTACCGCAGCCGCAAGACGACGTGGCGTTGGGATTGTCTATGACAAAGCGGGCGCCGATCAGTTCCTGGGTGAAATCAATCACTGCGTTCTCCAGGAACGGCAGCGAAATGGCATCCACGATGACCTTTTGGCCTTTGCCTTCAAGGATCAGATCGTCTTCTTTCGGCTGATCCAGAGCGATTTCATACTGAAAGCCTGAACATCCGCCGCCTTCCACTGCGACGCGCAGGGCCTGGCCCTGATCCGCGGCGCCAATTTCGGCCAGGCGGTCAAAGGCGCGCTCAGTGACTGTTGGGGGCAGGTTCATGCCAGGCTCCAAAGGTTTATTTCCTCAGTTGGCTACAATATATGAAACCTAAAGACAGGCGACAAGGACACAACCTTTGGACAGAGCAGGTTTTGCCTCGGACCCGGCCCGCGCGCGGGGGCGTTTGGTGCCCGAAGAGGAAAGCAGTTTCCGGTCATGCTTTCAACGCGACCGGGATCGGATCATTCACGCCAGCGCCTTCCGGCGGCTCAAACACAAGACCCAGGTTTTTGTCGAGCATGAGGGCGACAGCTATCGCACGCGCCTGACTCATTCCATCGAAGTGGCACAGGTGGCGCGGACGATTGCCGGTGCCCTGGAGCTCAATCCCGAACTGACCGAGGCGGTGGCGCTGGCGCATGACCTTGGCCACACACCCTTTGGCCATACGGGCGAAGACGCGCTGCATGACCTGATGCAGCCCTACGGAGGGTTTGATCACAACGCGCAGGCCATTCGCATCGTCACCAAATTGGAACGGCACTATGCCGATTTCGATGGCTGCAACCTGACATGGGAATGTCTTGAGGGCATTGCCAAGCATAATGGCCCGGTGACGGGCGAATTGCCCTGGGCTCTGGCCGAGTGCAACGCAGCCTTTGATCTGGAACTGCACACCCATGCCAGCGCCGAGGCTCAGGTTGCGGCGCTGGCCGACGATATCGCCTATAACAACCACGACCTGTTGGATGGGCTGCGGGCCGGGCTGTTCACGGACGAAGAAATCCAGACGCTGCCCATCGTTGGCGATTGCTACGCTGAGGTGGATCGCAAATATCCGGGCCTCGACGCTTACCGCCGGCGGCATGAGGCGTTGCGGCGCGTGTTTGGCGTGATGGTCGCCGATGTCATCGACACGTCGCGCGGGTTGATCATCGGATCAGGGGCGCAAAGCGTGGAAGCGATCCGCACTCTTGGATACCCTGTCGTTCAGTTCTCGGACACGCTATGGGCGCAGCTCAAGCAAATTCGGGCCTTTCTGTTCACACGCATGTATCGTGCCCCCAGTGTGATGGAGGTGCGTGCCGAGGTGGGCAAAGTGGTCGAGGACCTGTTTCCCATATACCTCGGCGATCCCAAGCAGATGCCGGAACGGTGGCATTGCGATATCGAAGCCGCCAGCGATGAAACGGCGCTGGCGCGTATCGTGTCGGACTATATCGCCGGTATGACGGACCGGTTTGCCCTGCAGGACCACGCGCGACTGACGGGCGCTTAGCTTTTCTGCGACGCGTCAGGTCGCAGGTCAAACACATGCATCCATTGACCTCGACGCTTTGCGTGGTAAACCGCCGGGCAAGCAAAAGGACATTCGAAATGAACCTGTTTTCCGAGATCCGCGGCCTGGTGCTGGACGCGCTGGCACAGATGCAGTCCGAAGGCGCGCTGCCTGACGGGCTGAGCTTTGACAACGTGGCGGTCGAACCGCCGCGCGATGCCGCGCATGGGGACATGGCAACCAATGCGGCCATGGTTCTGGCCAAGCCCGCCAAGATGAAACCGCGTGACATTGCGGACGCGCTGGCCGGGAAACTTGCGGCAGATGATCGGGTCACGAGTGCCGAAGTGGCGGGGCCGGGCTTCCTGAACCTGCGGCTGGCCCCATCGGTCTGGCAGGGTGTTCTGGCTGCGGTGCTTCAGAAAGGCACCGATTATGGGCGCTCGGATATGGGGCATGGCCAAAAGGTCAATGTCGAATATGTCTCGGCCAACCCCACAGGTCCGTTGCATGTCGGCCATACGCGGGGGGCGGTGTTCGGCGACACGCTGGCCAGTTTGCTGGCTTATTCCGGCCATGATGTGACGCGGGAATACTACATCAATGACGGTGGGACGCAGGTCGACGTGCTGGCGCGGTCCGCTTATGAGCGGTATCGCGAGGCCAATGGGCTGAGCCCCGAGATTGCTGAGGGGCTGTATCCCGGCGATTATCTGATCCCGATCGGCGAGGCGCTGAAAGAGAAATACGGTGACAGTCTGATCGACAAGCCCGAGAGCGAATGGCTGCAAGAGCTGCGCGAGTTTTCGACCAACGCGATGATGGACCTGATCCGGGCAGACCTGAAGGCTCTGGGCGTCGAGATGGACGTATTCTTCTCAGAGAAATCTCTCTATGGCACAGGCCGGATCGAGGCCGCTCTGCAATCGCTGACCGACAAGGGCCTGATCTATGAGGGCGTTTTGGAGCCGCCAAAGGGCAAGAAGCCCGAGGATTGGGAACCGCGCGAGCAGACCCTGTTCAAATCGACCGAGCATGGGGATGACGTGGACCGCCCGGTGAAGAAATCGGACGGGTCGTGGACCTATTTCGCCCCCGACATCGCCTATCACTATGACAAGGTGAGCCGTGGCTTTGACGCGCTGATCGACGTGTTCGGCGCAGACCATGGCGGTTATGTCAAACGGATGAAGGCGGCTGTTTCGGCGCTGTCCGATGGTAACGTATCGCTGGATATCAAGCTGACCCAGTTGGTGAAGCTGTGGAAGAATGGCGAGCCGTTCAAGATGTCCAAGCGGGCGGGGAATTTTGTCACCCTGCGCGATGTGGTCGATCAGGTCGGGCCCGACGTGACCCGGTTTGTGATGTTGACCCGGAAGAACGACGCGCCGCTGGATTTCGATTTTGACAAGGTGTTGGAACAAAGCCGCGAGAACCCGGTGTTCTACGTGCAATACGCCCATGCCCGGGTCATGAGCGTGCTGCGTCGCGCCGCTGAGGCCGGGATTGCCGCCGATGATGCGACCCTTGTCGCGGCTGATCTGAGCAAGAACGACCACGTTTCGGAACTGACGGTTGCCAAGAAGCTGGCCGAATGGCCGCGCTTGGTAGAAATTGCTGCCCGCACCAATGAACCGCACCGCGTTGCTTTCTATCTCTATGAATTGGCAGGGGATTTCCATGCGCTGTGGAACAAGGGCAATGACGAAACTCAGCTGCGATTTATCCAGGATGGCGATGTTGCCACAAGCCAATCAAAAATCGCACTGGCCCGTGCCGTTTCTGTTGTGATTTCAGCAGGTCTGGGTATTCTTGGTGTCACCCCGGCGCAGGAGATGCGGTAACCAATACCGACCGAACCGCCGGATTGAGGCAGACAAGAAATGACCCGCGCGCCACGTTTTAAGGCGCAATCGGGCGGTGAGGCGGAAATGACGAGTCACGATTACTCGGGGCAGATGCGCCCCGAGCATATGCATTACACGAATCAACCGTATGCGCAGGATGACTATGATCATCCGGGCGAATCTCAGCACTACGAAGGTACGGCGCCCGCCGGTTCCGGCATCGGGCGTGCCTTGAATGTAGTGGGTGCGGTCGCTTCACTTGCACTGGTGGCGGGCGTCGCCGTCTGGGGTTACAAGCTGGTCATGCGGGACGTCAGCGGAGTGCCGGTCGTGCGCGCCGTCGAAGGTCCGATGCGCATTCAACCCGAGAAACCCGGCGGAACAACCGCCGATCATCAGGGGCTTGCCGTGAATGCGGTCGCGGCTGTGGGTTCTGCTGCCAAACCCGCGGACCGCCTGATCCTTGCGCCCCGCCCCGTATCACTGACCGACGAAGACGCACCGATGGGCACGCTTGTCCCAACCAAGGCCGTGCATGTCGTCGAAGAAGAGATCTCGCAGGATGATGCGCTGAAACTGCGTCAAAACGCCGTTGATGCGCTGGTCGCCGAATTGGCGGGCGAGGCCGCGACGACTGACGACCAGCCTGCCGAAGGCGTTCAGATCGCATCGTTGGAAGAAGAGCCTGCCATTGATCCGGTGGATTATGCAGCGCAGCTGCCTGACCCGAAACTGGCCGCTTTGCCAGGTGTGCGCCGGTCTTTGCGTCCGCATGTCAGGCCGGCCCGGGCCGCACCTGCCGGTATTTCAGCCTCAAGCCAAACGGAACAGACAATCAATGCTGCCGTGAAGGCCGCCGCAGGTCTGGATGTCAGCCCGGATGATCTGGCCAAAGGAACTCGGTTGGCGCAGCTGGGGGCCTATGACAGCCCCGAAGTCGCGCGCGCGCAATGGGACCGGATGAGCGGGCAGTTTGGCGATTATATGGATGGAAAACAGCGTGTTATCCAGAAAACCTCAAGCGGTGGTCGCACGTTCTATCGGCTGCGCGTGCTTGGCTTTGACAACCTGAGTGACTCACGCCAATTCTGCGCGGCGCTGGTGGCGCAGGGTGCAGATTGCATCCCGGTCGCTGTGCGTTGAGATTTGGCGCGGTCATCACCGATGCCACCGGGTTACGCCTGACATCGGACGAAAAATCCCTGTTCCGCGAGATGAACCCGTTCGGGTTCATTCTGTTTGCCAGAAATATCGACACGGCCGATCAGGTCCGCGGACTTTGCGACGATTTCCGTGAGGCAGTCGGACGCAATTGTCCCATCACCATCGATCAGGAGGGCGGGCGCGTACAGCGCTTGCGGGCGCCGTTGGCGCGCGAATGGATGCCGCCGCTGGATCACGTCGAACAGGCCGGCGATGCGGCAGAGCGGGCCATGTACCTGCGGTATCGTCTGATCGCCAACGAGTTGTTCGAGCTGGGCATCGACAGCAATTGTGCCCCGATGCTAGATTTGGCTCGGGCTGAAACGCACGCTTTCCTGCGAAACAGATGCTACGGGGGCGACCCTGCTCAGGTGGCCCGTCTGGGCCGGGCTGCGACGCAGGGTCATTTGGACGGCGGCGTTCTGCCGGTGATGAAGCACATGCCGGGTCATGGTCGTTCGACCTTGGACACGCATCACGATTTGCCGCAGATCACCCTGTCCGAGGCGGAGTTGACCGCGACCGATTTTGCCCCGTTTCGAGCCCTGAACGATCTGCCGATGGGGATGACCGCCCATCTTGTCTATGACCAGATCGACCCGAAACCTGCCACGATTTCAGCCCATATGATCAACCTGATCCGCACGAGTATCGGGTTTGACGGTCTGATCGTGACCGACGACATCACCATGAAAGCCCTGCGCGGCGCGCCAACCGACATCGCCCAGCAGGCGCTGTCGGCGGGGTGTGATGTGGTTCTGCATTGCAACGGTTCTTATGCTGACCGAAAAGCTGTGCTTGAGACTGCCGGAGAGATGACGGATACCGCGCAAACCCGCGCCGACCGGGCGCTGGCACAGCGCGTTGCACCGCAGGCGCTTGACATCCCTGCCGCCGAGGCGGAACTATCTGCCCTAATGGGCGGGCAGGTATATGTCGGATAGTCTTTTCAGCGAAGATCCTGCCTCGGTCGCCGATCGCTTGGCCGCCGAGGCATTGATTGTGGACGTGGACGGGTTCGAGGGCCCGCTGGACGTGTTGCTGACCCTGTCGCGGACCCAAAAGGTCGACCTGCGCAAAATCTCGGTTCTGGCGCTGGCGCAGCAGTACTTGGCCTTTGTCGAAAAGGCCCGTGCGCTGCGGATTGAGTTGGCTGCCGACTATCTGGTCATGGCCGCGTGGCTGGCGTTCCTGAAGTCGCGCCTGCTGCTGCCGCCCGACCCGGATGACGATGGCCCCTCGGGTGAGGAACTGGCCGCGCATCTGGCCTTTCAGCTGGAACGCCTGCAAGCAATGCGGGACGCGGCGGCGCGTCTGATGGCGCGTGACCAATTGGGCCGGGACTTTTTCAAGCGCGGGCAGGGCGAGAACATCACCCGTGTTCGCACTGTGACCTATTCCGCCACTCTGCTGGACCTGATGCAGGGATATGCGCGTATCCGAACGCGGGATGAATTTCGCCCCTTTGTCATGGATCGCGACGCCGTATTTACCATGGAGCAGGCGCTGGAACGGATGCGGCCTTTGATTGGCTTTGCAGGCACCTGGACAGACATGGAGACCTATCTGCCCGAAGGGTGGGACGCTGATCCCGTGCGCCGACGGTCGGCCACGGCGGCGACATTTGCCGCGTCGCTGGAACTGGTTAAAGAAGGGCAAATGGAGATCCGGCAGAGCGAAACCTTTGCCCCGATCAGCTTACGCAAGAGGACTGACACCCGTGACTGACGCCCCGCAGGAAGACGGCACCGGAACCCTGTTTGACGCGCCACCTCTGGCCGAGCAGGAGCGCATGGTCGAAGCTGTGCTGTTCGCCAGCGCCGAGCCCGTTACAATCGCCGACCTTGAGGCGCGGATGCCGCATGGCAGCGATGCAGCGCAAGCCCTTGAATTGCTTCAGAAGCGATATGAAGGCCGTGGCGTGCGCGTCACCCGTGTGGGCGAGGCCTGGGTCATCCGCACCGCGCCGGACCTTGGGTTTCTGATGCAGAAGGAAACCGTTGAGACGCGCAAGCTCAGCCGTGCAGCGATCGAGACGCTGGCGATTGTCGCCTATCATCAGCCCTGTACCCGGGCTGAGATCGAAGAAATTCGCGGTGTGTCGGTGTCGCGCGGCACCATCGATCAGCTGCTGGAGATGGAGTGGATCCGTCTGGGCCGTCGCCGCATGACACCGGGCCGTCCGGTGACCTTTGTAGTGACTCCGCAGTTTTTGGACCATTTCGGTTTGGAAAACGCGCGCGATCTGCCGGGCTTGAAGGAACTCCGCGCCGCCGGCCTTTTGGAAAACCGTCCACCGCCCGGTGTTGTTCCCTTGGGCGAGGGGGCGGAAGACGATGATCAGGACCAATCGGAACTGTTCGAGGAAGAGTGATCCAAACCCCCTTTCGCAACCTCAAAATTCACCTATGTTGAGGGGCAACAAACGGAGTTGAACCATGAACGCCAACCGGATCATCGACATGATCATACGTCAGATCACGCGCCGCCTTGTGAACAAGGGCGTCGACAAAGGCTTTGACATGGCCAGCCGGATGGGTGGTTCGAAACAGGCCGGGGATCGGTCCGACCCCGAGGCGGCGCGGCATATGCAGCAGGACGCCAAGCGCCAGAAACAGAACATGAAGCAGGCCCAACGGTTGACGCGGCAAGCACGGCGTTTCATGAAATTCTAAGGACTTAGCCTGCTGTTTTGAAGTGTTTGGACAGTTTCAGGCCTTGTCCTTGATAGTTCGATGCAATGCCCGCACCGTAGAGCTGCGCAGGAAGTTCGGCCATTTTCTCATAGACCAGCCGCCCCACGACCTGACCGTGTTCCAAAACAAACGGTGCCTCGTGACAGCGCACTTCCAGAACACCTCGGGACCCGGCTCCACCCGCCTCGGCATGGCCAAAGCCGGGGTCAAAGAAGCCCGCGTAATGCACCCGGAACTCTCCGACCATCGCCAGATAGGGGGCCATTTCGGCGGCATAAAGAGGCGGGATGTGGACCGCTTCACGGCTGACAAGAATGTAGAACGCACCGGGGTCAAGGATGATCCGCCCGTCGCGGGTGCGGACCTCTTCCCAGTATTCCTGCGGATCATATTCGCCGATCCGGTCCAGATCGATGACACCCGTGTGCGGCTTGGCGCGATAGCCCACCAGATCGGTATCGGGCAGGCGCAAATCCACTGAAAAGCCCAATCCGTCCTGAATGACAGCAGGCCCATCGACCAAAGGCGATTCGGCGTGCAGGGCCGACAATTCAGCATCGCTCAGTACCGCTTGGCCCTGACGAAACCTGATCTGGTTCAGACGCATGCCCGGGCGGACCAGAACCGAAAACGACCGCGGACAGATCTCGGCATAAAGCGGGCCGGAATAGCCTGCGGGCACCCGATCAAACTCGGTGCCGCCATCTGTGATCGTGCGGGTCAGCAGATCCAACCGTCCGGTCGAACTTTTGGCGTTTGCCACCGCGTTGGTGCCCGCGTCCAAAGCCAGCGATTCCATCAGCGGCACCAGATAGACGCAGCCTTTTTCCAGCACTGCGCCGTCCGAGATATCGATGCGGTGCATCTCGAACTCGGTCAGGCGATCTGCAACGGAACGGCCTTCACCAGCCAGAAACGAGGCGCGCACACGGTAAGCTACTGTTCCCAGACGCAGATCCAGGCTGGCCGGTTGGATTTGTTCGGGAATAATGCCGGGCTGCGCGGTAATCTCCGCACGCTCGATCATGGCTTCGATCTGCTGGCTTGCGCACACGCCTGTCATTCTGATCCCCCCGGTTGCCAGAGCGGGATCTGGCCAATTTGCCATAAACGTCGGTGTGATTTGGTCGGGCTAGCAGGACTCGAACCTGCGACCTTCCGTCCCCCAGACGGACGCGCTACCAGGCTGCGCCATAGCCCGACGTTGGAGTGTTCATAAAGACTTTCCCGGCGGGGGCAAGAGGAAATCATCGCCTTTTATCTTATCCCGCCGACCGGCTTTCCACTCGGTCCAGCCAGCTGCGCAGATCCTTGGCGATGGGCGCGATACGATGCAGCAGCTCGTCATCATATTCCGACCGGTTCCAGGCCAAGGACGCCACCCCCCCAAGCAACGGGGCCGTATCTACTGCAGGTGAGGCCACAGTGGTTTCGGGCGTGTCGCTGGGCTGGGTTTTGCCATTGACCGCCTCGGGTGTTGCAGAGTGCGGTGGCTCTTGCAGGTCCAGGCGAATCTGTTCTGCGGCAGGGGCAGGGGTTGGTGAAAACGGCACCACGGTGCTGTCGTCAGTGGCCGTGCCTGCGGGTTCATCATCCAGGCTAGGCGACAGAGAGGCCACGTGGGTCACGCCCTGTTCGCGTAAAATACGCTGCACACCTTTGATGGTGATGCCGTCTTCGTGCAGCAGCTTCTTGATCCCGCCCAGCAGACGCATGTCGTTGGGGCGGTAATATCTGCGCCCACCGGCCCGTTTGACCGGCTTGACCTGTGTGAAACGGCTTTCCCAAAAGCGCAGCACATGCGCCTGAACACCGAGCCAATCCGCAACTTCACTGATTGTGCGGAATGCGTCGGGGGACTTGCTCATCTCAGCGGGCCTCAGGGCTTACTTGCGATTCCCGGCGGCGACGCGATCCTTCATCAGGTGCGACGGGCGAAAGGTCAGCACGCGGCGCGGCTGGATCGGAACCTCTTCACCGGTTTTGGGGTTTCTTCCGATCCGGGCGGTTTTGTCCCGGACGCTGAACGTGCCGAAGGATGAGATTTTCACCTGTTCGCCGCGGACCAAAGCATCGGACATATGGTTCAAAACGCTTTCCACAAGTTGCGCGCTTTCATTCCGTGAAAGACCAACCTCGCGAAATACCGCCTCGCTCAGATCCATCCGCGTCAGTGTTTTATCGCTCATGCCAGCACCCCTTTCGATATCAAAGCATATGTTGACGGCAAATTCGCTGTCAATATCAATGAATTGCAAGCGGCTGCGTAAGCCGGATTGTGCCAGTTACCAGCGCAATGCCACGGCGCCCCAAGCCAAACCGCCCCCGATAGCCTCGGTCACGATCAGATCGCCGGGCTTGATCTGACCCCGTTGCTTGCCCACGGACATGGCCAACGGGATGGACGCGGCAGAGGTGTTTCCGTGGTCCTGCACCGTGACAACGACGCGGTCCATCGGCAGGCCCATTTTCTTCGCGGTGCCCTGAATGATGCGGATATTGGCCTGATGCGGCACAATCCAGTCGACATCATCACAGCCCAACCCGGCACGATCCAGTGCGGTTTCTGCGGTTTTCGACAGTTTTTCAACGGCATGGCGGAAAACCTGATTGCCCTGCATCCGCAAATGCCCGGTGGTTTGAGTCGAAACACCGCCATCGACATACAGCAGGTCCTGATAGCGCCCGTCCGAGTTCAGGTCGGTTGACAGGATACCGCGATCTTCCGGGGTGCCTTCGCCCTCTTGCAACTCAAGCACAAGCGCGCCGGCGCCGTCGCCGAACAGCACGCAGGTGGCGCGATCCGTCCAGTCCATGATGCGCGAAAAGGTCTCGGCCCCGATCACAAGCACGCGCTTTGCCTGACCTGACAGGATCAGCGCATTGGCATTGCTGAGGGCAAAGACGAACCCGGCGCAAACGGCCTGAACATCAAAGGCAAAACCGCCGGTCATGCCCAGCCGGGCCTGCACCATGGTGGCGGCAGATGGAAAAGTCAGATCAGCGGTCGAGGTCGCCAGAACGATGGCGTCGATGTCGTCAGCTGTCAGCCCGGCATCCTCAAGCGCGGCTTTTGCCGCATGCGTTGCAAGGTCCGATGTGGTTTCCCCGTCGGCGGCAAAGTGGCGGCGTTCGATGCCCGAGCGCGTCTTGATCCATTCATCCGTTGTGTCCAGAGTTTTTTCGAACTCGGCATTTGGGACAACACGCTCTGGCAAATAATGCCCGACACCTACAACAACTGAACGGCCTGCCATGTTGGGGTACTGCCTTTTTCTTATTATTCCGATTGCGACGCAGATTGCGCGGCATCTTGTGCAAGGGCGGCTGTGGATGCAACCCGTGCCGCCAATTTTTCCGAAAAGCCCGACTCGGCCAAAGTGAAGGCGAGTTTGACCGCCGCGGAAACACCCGTGGCGTCCGCGCCGCCGTGGGATTTGATCACCGTCCCGTTCAGGCCCAGAAACACACCGCCGTTCACCCGGCGCGGGTCGATCCGCTTTTTCAGACGATTTAGCGAGGTAATTGCCAAAATCGAGGCCAAACGCGACAGGGGCGTATATTTGAAGGCCTGCCGCAGCAGATCGCCGATCAGGCTGGCGGTGCCTTCTCCGGTCTTGATCGCCACGTTGCCGGTAAACCCATCCGTAACGATGACATCCGCCGTGTCGCCGGGAATATCGCTGCCTTCAACGAAGCCGACGAAATCGAAATTGGCCTGCTCGGCAAACCCCGAGATCAGGGCATGCGCCTCTTTCAGTTCCGCGCGCCCTTTATGTTCTTCGGTGCCAACGTTCAGCAGGCCGATCCGCGGGCGCGACAGGGCCATGCCGTTGCGGGCATAAGATGCACCCATCAGCGCATATTGCAGCAGATCTTTGGCGTCGGCGCGCACATCTGCGCCCACATCCAGCATGACATTAAAGCCCTGCGGATTGCGCGACGGCCACAGAATGGCGATGGCGGGGCGGTTCACCCCGGGCAGTTTGCGCAAGCGCATCATCGACAGCGCCATCAGCGCGCCGGTATTGCCGCAGGACACTGCACCATGGGCCTCGCCGGTCTTGACGCTTTCCAGGGTCGACCACATCGAGGTCTGCTTGCCGCTGCGCACAACCTGACTGGGTTTGTCCTCCATCTTGACGACGTCCGGACAATCACGAAAAACGACGCGCCCCTCAAGGACGCGCCGTTTGGCAACCAGTTTACGCAGGAGCGATTCCTGACCGTGCAGAATGAACCCGATCTTGGGGTTCTTGTTCGCGGATTTGGCAATGCCCGCCACAACAACGGCGGGGCCCGAATCTCCGCCCATAGCGTCAACCGAGATGGTGATCCGTCCGGTTTGCTGGGGCTGATCCGTCATGCCTTGGCCCGCGTCCAATCAGGCTTAGGCCGCGTCTTCGTCCAGGTCGATTTCGTCGGCCTGTGCGACGACTTCACGATCATCATAGTGGCCGCAGGACGCGCAGACATGGTGCGGGCGCTTCAGCTCACCACAGTTCGGGCATTCGTTCGGGTTTGCAGCAACCAGAGCGTCGTGTGCGCGGCGGTTGTTGCGACGCGACTTGGAAACTTTGTTCTGTTGGACGGCCATGGTCTCAACCTTTGTCTGATATGGGCTGGCAGATTCGCTGCCGGCCGGGTTTCGTACTTCGTTTTTCTCGTGGTTTGACGCGCGTTTAGGGGACGAGCCCCGCAATGTCCAACCCAAATTCCGATGAGCGCGCGAAAATACTGCGATTCTCGACATGTTCAAGCGATTTTTTCGGGGCCTGCTATGACAGGAAATCAGGCCCCTGTCACTCGTCTTTTTTCAGCGCATCGCGCAAACCCGCCAATCCGGCAAAGGGTTTGGCCTCGTCATCGGTCATGGCCTGTTTGCCGGGTTCGGTATAGTTGGCCTGACCCAATTCCGCCTCGTCTTTGCGTGGGTATTGGGGCAGGGCAAGGGACAGCGCCTCGGCCATGACTTGTGCGGGATCGATTTCAGTGCCCAGGGGTTCGGTCTCATCATCTTCGGGCATTTCGAACTCGGGCTCGTCCGGTTCGTGCCAATCGGCCACAAAGACCCGACGCACCTGGGTTTCGATCCGGGTTGTCACCGGTTCGAGGGTGATCACACAGGGTTGAATGACCGTCGCGCCGAGATTTGCGTCCAGAACCCAGTCACGCTTGCCCTGCGTGCGCAGGGTGCCGACAAACGACAGCTTGCGTAGACCGAGCAGGCCCAGATCTTGTTTCAGGGCGTTCATAACATCGGCATCGGGGCGCAATTCGAACTGCGTTGGGGCGTTTTGCGGCAGATCGGCGACGCGAAACGGTTTCTGTGCGGTCATTTGTGACCCTTTCCTGTGTTGAACCGGAGCACCGGTTTCTGTAATCGGATAGAAGCCGCGCAAGGCCAAGGCAAGAGGGTGTGAATGTTGAAGCGTGCAATCAGTTTGAAACCGGCGACCAGATCGCTGGCCTTTGCAGCCCTCTTGGCGGCGGTTGCCTGCACGCCGGTTTTCAAGAACCACGGCTATATCCCTCCGGCCGAAGAGTTGGCGCAGATCAAGGTCGGCGTGGATACCCGCGAAACGGTTGAAGAAACCATTGGAGCGCCCAGTGCTTCGGGCGTCGTCCGCGACTCGGGCTATTACTACGTGTCGTCTCGGATCCGGCATTATGGCCCGAAAAAGCCCGAAGTGGTCGAGCGCGAACTGGTGGCCATCAGCTTTGATCAGCGCGGGGTCGTGCGCAATATCGAACGCTTTGGGCTGGAGGATGGTCTTGTCATCCCGCTGGAGCGTCGTGTGACGGATTCGGGCGTTCAGGACAAAGGCTTCCTGCGTCAGCTGTTGGGCAACATCGGCAACTTCAACCCGGCGAACATCCCGGGCGCCAACTAATTTTCTGCGACGTCTTGTGATTTCATCGGATGGTCACACATCTAGTGTTAGGGACGCCGCACCGAAGATCGGGTCAGCAACCGCGGAGGATGCGACCATGGCGAATGCAGATGTGTTGAACAAGGGCCGGTATCGCGCGCGTCTGGCGCGATCGGCCGCCGATGTCGCTGCCGCACAGGACCTGCGCAGCATAGCATTTGGCACAACGCAGCCGGATCGGGATGTCTTTGACACCAGATGCACACATATTCTGGTCGAAGACAGCCGGGAAGATTTTCAACTGGTCTGTTGTTTTCGCCTGTTGACCATGGACAGCGGGACAGAGGTGAGCCGCAGTTACTCGGCCCAGTTTTACGATCTGTCCGGGCTGGAGGGCTTTGAGGGGCGTATGGTTGAGATTGGGCGTTTTTGCATTCATCCCAACCGGACCGACGCGGATATTCTGCGCGTGGCATGGGGCGCTATGACCGCCTTTGTGGACCAGAACAACGTGCAGATGCTGTTTGGGTGCTCTTCCTTCGCAGGGACCGAGACGACGGAGTATCTGGATGCTTTTGCGATGCTAAAACATCGGCATCTGGCCCCGAAACGCTGGTTGCCAAGGGTGAAAGCCCCCGATGTCTTCCGCTTTGCTGCTCGGCTGCGGCGCAGACCGGACTTGAAGCAGGCCATGCGGCGGATGCCGCCCTTGCTGCGCACCTATCTGATGATGGGCGGTTGGGTCAGTGATCATGCAGTGGTGGACCGGCACATGAATACGCTGCACGTGTTCACCGGGCTTGAGATCGATGCGATTCCCCCAGCCCGGAAACGTCTGCTGCGGGCGGTGGTCGTGTAATTTCCGTATTTTCAACGAGAAGAAGATGCGGACGTTGACGCGCCAGCCCTGCCGGTTTAGCTGGCGGGCATGGCGAGAATTCCTTTGTTGCAGATGTCCGGCATTTCCCTGACTTTCGGGGGTGATCCGGTGTTTTCGGACCTTGATCTGGTGGTCCAGCCCGGCGACCGTGTGGCCCTAGTGGGGCGGAACGGGTCGGGTAAATCCACTTTGATGAAGGTGATGGCGGGTCTGGTCGAGGCTGATCAGGGCGACATTGTCGTGCCGCCGGGAAAATCCGTTGGGTATATGGAGCAGGACCCGGGGATGGAGGGGTTCGCGACGCTGGGTGATTATGCCTCCAGCGGGTTGGAGCCGGGAGAGTTCTATAAAGTTGAGCGCGCGGGTGAAGGGTTGAAATTTGATCCCTCGCGCGCGGTTGAGACCGCCTCGGGCGGGGAACGGCGGCGTGCGGACTTGGCCAAGTTGATGGCCGAAGCGCCCGATTTGATGTTGCTGGACGAGCCGACCAACCATCTGGATATCGAGGCCATCGCCTGGTTGGAGCGGGAACTGGGCGCGACGCGCGCCGCTTTTGTGCTGATCTCGCATGACCGCGCGTTCCTGCGGGCCCTGACCAGAGCGACCTTGTGGATCGATCGTGGCGCGGTACGACGGCAGGAGCAGGGCTTTGACGCGTTCGAAGCATGGCGTGACAAAATTTGGGATGAAGAGGATCAGCAGCGCCATAAGCTGAACCGCCTGATCAAGTCTGAGGCCAAATGGGCTGTGGAAGGCATCAGCGCGCGGCGCAAGCGCAACCAGGGTCGGGTCCGCGCCTTGCAGGCCCTGCGGGCCGAGAAAGCCGCGCAGATCAAGCGGCAGGGGGCGGCGGCCATGTCGCTTGAGGCTGGTCCCAAATCCGGCCGCAAGGTGATCGAGGCCAAGGGATTGGTCAAATACTTCGGCGACACGCAAATTGTGCGGAACTTTGACCTATTGGTTCAGCGCGGCGACCGGGTGGCCTTTGTGGGGCCAAACGGCGTGGGCAAAACGACGCTTCTGAAGATGCTTTTGGGGCAGGAGGCCCCGGATGAAGGGGTTGTAAGCCTTGGGACCAATCTGGAGGTCGCGGTTTTCGATCAGGCGCGAGCGCAGTTGGATCCCGAGATGACGCTGTGGGACAGCCTGACCGGCGATCCCGAGATGCGCGTGTCGGGCAAGGCGGACCAGGTGATGGTGCGCGGACAGCCCAAACATGTTGTGGGATATCTCAAAGAATTTTTGTTCGACGATCAGCAGGCACGGGCGGCTGTCAAATCCTTGTCGGGGGGAGAGAAAGCGCGGCTGTTGCTGGCCAAGCTGATGGCCAAATCGTCGAACTTGTTGGTGTTGGACGAACCGACAAACGATCTGGATGTCGAAACCCTGGATTTGTTGCAGGAGTTGTTGGACGATTTTGATGGCACGGTTTTGCTGGTCAGCCACGACCGGGATTTTCTGGATCGCGTCGCCACGACCACAATCGCGATGGAGGGCAATGGCCGCGCGACGGTCTATGCCGGTGGCTGGACCGACTATATTGCTCAGCGGGGTGATCTTGTCGCAAAAACAGAAGCAAAAACAAAGTCCTCAAAGCCGAAGGTGAAGCAGGATTCAAGGCCAAAAGTGGGTTTGTCATTCTCGGAAAAACACCGGTTGGAGAAACTGCCAGCAGAGATCGAGCGTTTGGAAGCCGAGATTGCCAAGCTTGAAGAACTGATGTCCGACCCGGAATTGTTCACGCGTGAGCCGGTGAAATTCCAGAAGGCGACTGATGCGTTGGTTGAGCGTCAGGAAAAGCTGGCCGCGGCTGAGGAAGAATGGCTGACGCTCGAAGAAAAAGCCGAGGCGAGCTAAGGGCAAGCTTAACCTGATTTCCCAAAACACTCGATGCCCCAGGGCCGTAGGGCCCCGGGTATTTGACGGGTGTCTATCCGATCCGTGCCATCTCATTCAGGGTAAAGTCGGCAACGCTGCATTCGGTCGCCGCCATATAGGCCGCAAGGTGCGGTGCATTCATGTGTGTCTGCCACAGCGCGCGCGATTCCCAGGTTTCATAAAAGACAAAAAAGCCGGGATTGGTGGTGTCGACATGCAGGTCGTATTGAATGCAACCCTCTTCGCGGCGTGTGGTGTCGATCAGCTTTTCCAGTTCGGCGCGTACAAGGTCTTCTTTGCCGGGGTGCGCGGTGATTTGGGCGAGAATGGTCAGGGCCATGGTGTGTCCTTGGGGTGAATTGTTGCGATGGTTTGAGATATGTGACACACAGGCCAATCGCACAAGTACGCACTATTTTTGCAGGTAGGCACCGTTTGTATACTGTAAAACATGAGGTCTGGGATGGATCGGTTCGAAAGATATGATTGCAGCGGCGGTTGCCCGGTCGAGGCCGGGTTGGAGCAGATCTCGGGCAAGTGGAAAGGCCTGGTGATCTATCACTTGCTCGGCGGGACAATGCGGTTCAATGCATTGTCACGGGCGTTGGGAACTGTGACACAGCGCAGCCTGACCAAACAATTGCGCGAGTTGGAGGCCGATGGGATCGTACATCGCGAAGTGTATGCAGAGATACCGCCCAAAGTGGAATACAGCCTGACACCAAAGGGGCAGGCGTTGCGTCCGGTGATCGAGGCGCTTGCCGATTGGGGTCAGAATCGGGTTCTGTCCTGAGCCCTGTCAGAGAGGATGCGCAGGGTTGCCAACAACGGTTTCACCGGCGGCGACGTCCTTTGTGACCACCGCGCCTGCACCGATGATGGCGTTGTCGCAGATTGTCACTCCGGGCAGAATTAGCGCGCTACCGCCGACCCAGACGTTGTTCCCGATTGTCACGGGCAACGCGATTTCCAGCCCACGGGCGCGCTCTGCCGGGTCTTTGGCGTGCTGCGCACAGTAAATCTGTGCCTGAGGTCCGAACATCGTGTCATCGCCGATCTGCACCCGTGCCGTGTCCAGAATGGTGCAGCCAGCGTTGAAATAGACCCGTTTGCCCAGGTGGATATGAATACCATAGGCGCAGTGAAACGGCGCCTCGAAGAAACAATCGTCGCCAGGATCACCCAGCAGAGCACGCAATGCGGGATCTAAGTTGCCGCGTTTGTCGGGGTGGCAGGTGTTATGCGCGTGAACCGCACGCCGAGCCGCTGCGCGCAGGGCATCAAGCTCGGGGTCGAGGCAGCAATACCACGCGCCGGCAATCATTTTCTCGCGTTCGGTCATGGACCAGATCTATCGCATCCGAAGCGCACCGTCGATGCGGATGACCTCTCCGTTCAGATAGCCCATTTCGACGATGAACCCTGCCAGCCGCCCGAATTCGCGCGGGTCGCCCAAACGGGCAGGGTTTGGGACATCGGCGGCCAATTGGGCCTGCACCTCTTCTGGCAGGCCGGCCAGCATCGGAGTCATGAAGATACCGGGCGCGATGGCCATGACGCGGATGCCGGTCGAGGCCAGATCGCGCGCCATCGGCAAAGTCATGCCCGCAACCCCGCCTTTCGATGCGGCATAGGCCGCTTGTCCCTTTTGCCCGTCGAAGGCAGCGATAGAGGCGGTGTTGATGATCACACCCCGCGCGCCGTCAGGGTCGGGGTCGTTCCGGGACATTTCGACAGCGGTTAGCCGAGAGACGTTGAACGTACCCACCAGATTGATGTCGATTGTGCGCTGAAACGCGTCCAACGGGTGCGGGCCGTCCCTGCCGACCGTTTTGATCCCATAGGCAATTCCCGCGCAGTTCACCGTGGCTGTGATTTTGCCCATTTTTTCCATGCCGAAGGCCACCGCATCTGCGACCGAGCTTTCATCGGTGACATCGGTTCGTACAAAATGGCCGTTGATTTCGCCCGCGACTTTGGGCCCGCGGCTGTCGTCGCGGTCAAGGATGGTGACCTGCGCGCCGTGTTCTGCAAAATACCGCGCTGTTGCTTCGCCCAGGCCCGAGGCGCCTCCGGTGACGATGGCGGCTGTGTTCGACAGATGCATGGCGGATGTCTCCCAGTTTTATGAACACATGTTCAATAATGGGTTCTGCGGTGGCCTGTCCAGAGAAATGGTCAGTCTGATTATCCCACCGGCCTAAAGCGACATTAACAAATCATCAGAAACTGTTCATTCACACTTCACGCATCGTCGCCATTTCGTGAACGAATAGCCTGACAAGGTCGGGTGTTTCTTAGTCAGGAGGTACCGACATGTTAAAGAGTACGAAACACAAGCTGGGTGCATTTGCCATTGCACCTTTCATCGGCGTTCTGATGGCCAGCAGCGCAGCTGCAGCGCCTGAGGTTTGCGATTGGAAAACGGCACGGAACGCGGCCAACTCTGGCGACTACGCGACGATGTGCGAATGCACGCATGTGACGCGTGGCTTTGTCAACCGGTTGAAGAACCATTCAAATTTCGATGCCATATTGCAAAACACAGCGGCGCAATGCCCCGGGCTGACAGACGTGCTGACAGACTTGCCGACGGCCAGCCTGTCGGGGTCCGGTTTGTCCGGTGAGAACCGAAGCTCGGACGTATCGGGCGATGGCGGCTCGTTTGGTGGCTTTGCTGAAAACACCGGCGGCGGCAATGGCGGCGGTGGCGGAGGCAACTCTGGCTCTGGTGGCGGCGGCGGTTCAGCGGGAACCGGCGGTGGCGCAGGCGGCGGTGGAGGCACCGGCCCCGGAAATGGTGGTGGCACTGATCCAGGTGACGGCGGTGGAGCCGATCCGGGAGATGGTGGTGGAGCCGGTCCAGGTGACGGCGGCGGAACCGATCCAGGGGATGGCGGCGATGACGGCCCCGGTAAACCCGGCAACGGCGGCGGTAAACCTGGCAAGGGCGGCGACGGCAAGCCCGGCAAAGGTGGCGACGGTAAACCCGGCAAGGGTGGCGGCAAGCCCGGCAAAGGCGGTGACGGCAAGCCTGGCAAAGGCGGAGACGGCAAACCCGGTAAAGGTGGCGGCAAAGGCGGCGACAAGGGTGGAAAAGGCGGATCCAAGGGCAACAACGGGAGCGGAAACGGTCCTGAAGGCAGCAGCCCAGGCAAAGGCAATAACGCCAATAACGACGAAGGTGGCGGCAGCAAAGGCGGCAAAGGCAAAGGCGGCGACAAAGGCGGCAAAGGCAAGGGCGGCGACAAAGGTGGAAAAGGTGGCGAAAAAGGCAAAAAGTAACCTTTCGCCTGAAGTTCACTGACGGCTTTGTAGGCACCAACTCAAACGGCCACCGCATCCGGTGGCCGTTTTTCTTTTAGCCGATCAAAGGTGTTACCCCATCTGCACCAAAGCGTGACGTTTTTTGCCCGCGCTCAGCTTGATGGGTGAGGACAGCGCCCCGGCATCGATCATCAGGCCCGCATCCGTCAACGGCGCATCGTCCAGTTTGGCACCGTTTTCGGCGATCAGACGCTTGGCCTCTTTCCCGGATTTCGCCAGACCCGATTTGACGATCAGTTGAACGATCGACACCGGAAGGTCCGCATCCGACAGGGTCAGGGTCGGAAGGTCATCGCCAACGCCACCCTTTTCGAACACTTCGCGCGCCGTCGCCTCGGCATTTGCTGCGGCTTCGGCCCCGTGCAGCAGGGTTGTGATCTCATTAGCCAGACGGATCTTGGCCTCGTTGATCTCGGACCCTTGCAGCGCGCCTAGCCGGTCACACTCATCCACCGGCAATTCGGTGTAGAGCTTCAGGAACCGGCCCACATCCGCATCGGTGGTGTTGCGCCAGAACTGCCAGAATTCGTAGGGCGAGCGCATCTCGGCATTCAGCCAAACGGCACCGTCCTGCGATTTGCCCATCTTCTTGCCGTCGCTGGTGGTCAGCAGGGGTGAGGTCAGGCCGTAGATCTCGTGATCCAGCACACGGCGGGTCAGGTCGATACCGTTGACGATATTGCCCCACTGGTCGCTGCCACCCATCTGCAGAACGCAGCCATAGCGGCGGTTCAGCTCAAGGAAATCATAGGCCTGCAGGATCATGTAGTTGAATTCGAGGAAGCTCAGCGATTGTTCGCGGTCCAGCCGGGATTTGACCGACTCGAACGACAGCATCCGGTTGACCGAGAAATGCCGCCCGATGTCGCGCAGGAAATCGAGGTAATTCAGATCGTCCAGCCACTCGGCATTGTTCAGCATCAGGGCCTTGTTCTCGGCGTCTGAATCGTAGTCGATGTAAGCCGAGAACACCTTTTTGATGCCCGCGATGTTCTCATCGATCTGCTCGGGGCCCAGCAGGGGGCGTTCATCCGCGCGAAACGACGGATCGCCCACTTTGGTGGTCCCGCCGCCCATCAGGGTGATTGGCTGGTGGCCGGTTTTCTGGAACCAGCGGAGCATCATGATCTGGATCAGGCTACCCACATGCAACGACTTGGCCGTTGCATCAAAGCCGATATAGGCCGGCTTGCACCCATTGATCAGCGCGTCGTCAAGGCCTTGATAATCGGTGCAGTCGGCAAGAAAGCCGCGCTCGATCATCGTGGCGATGAAATCTGATTTGGGGTGGTAGGTCATAGCGTGCCCTTTGGGTTTATGTTGCGGGGCACTGTATAGGCGGCGTCAGAACCAAGGAAAAGGCATCAAATCCAAGAAAATCCATGGTGGTGCAGCCGCGCGCATCGCGACCCATGGTGGGCGTTTCAGGGGCCAAAGCAGGATGCGTGCTGATCCTGCGACGGGTTTTGAAAAAGTCGGGCCTCTGGCGCAACGCCCTTGCCTTTGCCGTGCGTTGGTGGGCAACGTGTCGGCAAATCACCGTAGGGTTGAGCCAATCGATCCACAGCGCATTTTCCCAGTTCAGGAGGGGGCAGTGAACGCGACCATCAAGGGCAAAGGGCCGGTTATGGCCTTGGGAACAATGTCGGGCACCTCGCTGGATGGTGTGGATGCGGCGGTCGTCGAGACGGACGGACGTGAGATCTACGGTTTTGGACCCAGCCTCTATCGTGCGTATTCCGGACAAGAGCGTGCCGTGTTGAAAGCCGCCTTGGGGCAGTGGAACGGCCCCGATGTAGAGCTTGCGTCCGAAGTGGTGACAAGATCCCATGCCGAGGTTCTGTCCGAGTTCGAAGAGGTTGACCTGATCGGCTGCCATGGCCAGACCCTGGCGCACGAGCCCAAAGGGCGGGGAACACTGCAGGTGGGCGATGGGCTGGGCCTGTCACAAGCGCTTGGCCTGCCGGTGGTCTGGGATTTCCGCAGCGATGATGTGGCGATGGGGGGCGAAGGTGCGCCGCTGGCCCCGTTCTTTCACTTTGCCTGCGCCAAATGGATTGGCGAGACTGCGCCGGTGTGTTTCCTGAACCTGGGCGGTGTGGGCAACCTGACCTACGTTGACCCGAGCTTTGCAGGGCCGGAAGAGCCCGGCGCGCTGCTGGCTTTTGACACCGGTCCCGCCAATGCGCCAGTGGATGATCTGATGCAAGCGCGGCTTGGCCTGCCGATGGACCGCGATGGTGCCATTGCGCGGGACGGGACGGTTGAAACAGGCGCGCTTGAGCTGTTTCTGGCCGAGCCCTATTTTGTGCGGATGCCTCCGAAGTCTCTGGATCGAAACGATTTCGCAGAAATGATCGGTCTGGTGCAGGAATTAAGCGATGCAGATGCAGTTGCCACCCTCACTGCGATGTGCGCGGCCGGTGTCGCCAAAGGGATGGAGCATTGCCCCAAAGCCCCGTCGCGGGTTTTGGTCACTGGCGGCGGGCGTCACAATCCGGTTTTGATGGAGATGCTGCGCGTCTCGCTGGATTGCCCGGTTGAGCCGGTCGAGGCCGTTGGCCTGAACGGCGATATGCTCGAGGCGCAGGCCTTTGCCTATCTCGCTGTGCGGGTGGCGCGCGGCATGCCGACCTCATGCCCCGGCACAACGGGTGTGAGTGCTCTGATTGGCGGCGGCGTCGTCAGCGCCCCAATGCGCGCGCATAGTCTGCCGTAAACTCGGAATACCCGTCGGACGTGGACTTCAGGTGGGCTTGGGTCCAGCCGTGCAAGGCAGGCAGTTGATGAAATGGGACATTTGGAAACGCATGGTGTTCGGCATGGTACGGCATGTTCCAGGCTAGAAAGCGGACGATGCTGTTTGTGAACGTGGTGCGCGAGTTTTCCAGCATGTTGGCGACCGGCGGGCAGAGCCCGTGTTCGGCCAGCAGGTATAGACGCAGAAAGGGCTGACCAACCACCAGAGGCAGGAACCAGAGCCAGAACAACGTGGATGAAAACAAAAGGCTGATCAGAGCCAGCGCGTAGATCGCGAGCAAAACACGCGCCTCAAAGCGCATAGCCTTATGCTGGCGTTCGGGAAGATAGGGCGCGTCGATCTCTGCGAATGCGTTTTGCCACAAGACTTGTGCCATCCCTTTCCAGTAAGGCCAACCGCTGAGGTAGAGGGTCAGGCTGCGCCAGTCGTTTGGCCGAGGCTTTCCGCCCAGTTCGGGGTCTTTTTCCGGATGGTTTGTCCATTTGTGATGGGCCAGGTGAAAGTATCGAAACCAAACAAAGGGCAGGGCGATCGCAACGGCAACCAGATGCCCGACAACTTCGTTGACCCATCCGGTGCGGAACGGTGTCTTGTGGGTGCATTCGTGGCTAAGCGTAAACAGAAACACCAGCGCAATTCCCTGCGGCAGGATAAGCAGCGGCCAAAGCGGCACGCGCAGGGCGATACCGGTGCCGAGCACCGCAAGCACGCACGTATAGAGCACCAGGTGACGCAACCCTGCCGCATCCGAACGACGCTGCAGGCTGTCTTTCGCCTCGGGCGGTATCGATGCGATAAGGGCGCGGTGATCCATGAGGCTAGGCCCGCGGGATGTCAAACCCGGGCGCGGCCAGTTCGAAGCCTTCGAACTCGAACCCCGGGGTGACGGCGCAACTGACTAGCGTGTAGTCTCCGGTCGTTCTAGCGGACTGCCAATGGTCCTTTGGCACGACCAATTGCAGAGCGCCGATGGACAGGTCTGGGCCGAGAACGTGGTCGGTGGCCGGACCTGCATCGGTCTCACTCATAGACAGAACCAACGGCGCGCCTGCGTGGTAAAGCCAGATTTCGGCAGCATCCACGCGGTGCCAATGGCTGACTTCACCTGCGCTGAGCAGAAAGTAGATACAGGTGCCAGTGGACCGGCCTTGCGACTCAGCCCTGAAGGTTTCGTGGTACCAGCCGCCCTCGGGGTGTTTTTGCAGGTTCAGGTGATCAATGATCTCTTGCGCGGTCATTGTGGGCCTCATCGGATTTTGGGCGATTATGCACGTGTCGGGCAGCAGGGCTATGGTAATCGCACACAAGGGGCATATGTTTGCCGCATGACCCTGACGATCCCTTTTGACAACAGCTTTGCCCGGCTGCCCAACACGTTTTACGCGAGGCAGGCCCCCGAACCCGTGCGCGCGCCGAAACTGGTGGCATTCAACGACGACCTGGCAGGGGTGCTGGGTATCTCTCCTGCCGAGGTGCAGGATATGGCGCAGGTCTTTGCCGGCAATGCCATGCCCGACGGGGCCGAGCCGTTGGCGCAGCTTTATTCCGGCCATCAGTTCGGCACTTACAACCCGCAGCTGGGCGACGGACGTGCCGTGCTGTTGGGAGAGGTGATCGGCACCGATGGCTTGCGCCGTGACATTCAGCTTAAGGGCTCGGGGCGCACGCCGTTTTCGCGGCAAGGCGACGGGCGAGCCTGGTTGGGGCCCGTTTTGCGCGAATACATAGTGTCCGAGGCGATGCACGCGCTGGGCATCCCCACAACCCGGGCCCTGGCCGCGGTCGAGACTGGCGAGATCGTGCTGCGCGAAGGGCCAATGCCCGGCGCAGTGCTGACACGTGTGGCGCAAAGCCATTTGCGTGTCGGCAGTTTTCAGGTGTTTGCCGCGCGGGGGCAGATGGATAACCTGCGGCAACTGACCGACTATGCCATCGCCCGACACTATCCTGACGCCAAAGGCCCGATGGGATTGCTCAGCGCGGTACGGGATGCGCAGGCGCGTCTGATTGCGGCATGGATGGGAGTAGGGTTCATTCACGGTGTGATGAACACCGACAATTGCTCGATCGCCGGTGAGACGATTGACTATGGCCCATGCGCCTTCATGGACAGCTATCATCCGAACACCGTCTTCAGCTCGATCGACCGGATGGGGCGCTATGCCTATTCCAATCAGCCCGAAATCGCCGTGTGGAACATCGCGCAACTGGCCACGGCCCTGATCCAGCAGTTCGAAGACAAAGAGGCCGCAGTCGAAGAGGCGACCGAGATCGTTCATGCCATGCCCGACCTGATCCAGGCTGCTTGGCTGGCGAAATTCCGCGCCAAAATCGGCCTGACAACTGCCTGCGACGGAGATCAGGAACTTATTACAAAGCTGCTGACCCTGATGGCCGAGAACCAGGCGGATTTTAACAACACCTTCCGGGCGCTGGGCGGCGACAAGGCGCGCGATCAGTTCACCAACCCCGAGGCTTTTGACGCCTGGGCTCAGGACTGGCAGAGCAGGTTGACGCATGAGGACGCGCCGAAACAGATCATGACCGCCTCAAACCCGGCCTTCATCCCCAGGAATCACCGAATCGAACAGATGATTCAGGCAGCCGTGCAAGGCGACTATGACCCGTTCCATCGCCTGAACAATGTGTTGGCACGGCCGTATGAAGACCAGCTGGGCGCAACAGACCTCACGTACCCGCCGGCCCAGAACGAGGTGGTCCACGCCACGTTTTGCGGGACGTAAACAGGCAACAGACATGAAGCCCCGGCGCGCCAGACGGCTTCAAACCGTTGAAACGCTCTTTTCGTTGATGACTTACCAACCCCGAAGAATATTGCATAATGACTGGCACGGCGAACTGGTCCGAGTGATTTTGAGGAGAATGTCATGCGCTACTCCATATTGTTGGAAGATGCCGAGGGCGTTTCATATTTTGAAGACCAGGAGGTTGACCTAGAACTCAAATCGTTTGCGCCGCCTGCCAAACCGTTCCATGTCTCGGACGAATTTGACGCCGCACGTTTCGTCTTTCTGACTTTGCCTGCGGGATGGGCGGGGGTTCAGCATCGCTCGCCCGAGAAACAGCTTGCGACGGTGCTGTCGGGCACGTTTCGCGTTCAGGCCGGGTCGGGTGAGGTGCGTGATTTCACTGCAGGGGATTTGTTCTGGGCAGAAGACGTGACGGGAACGGGACATGCCTCATCCGCAGAAGGTAGTGAGCCGGTCCATCTGATGGTTACGCAGTTTTGAGCAGGGCCGGGTTGCCAGGGATCATCAAATGCCGAACAAAACCGTTTCATGACACAGACCCTTCGCATTGCCAGCTACAACATTCAAAAATGCATCGGTCTGGATTTTCGCAGACAACCGCAGCGCATTCTGCAGGTGATCGAGGGCATGCAGGCCGACATCGTTGTGTTGCAAGAGGCTGACAAACGTTTGCCTCCACGACCCGCGGCGCTGCCGCACTTCATGCTCGACGAGGCCGGCTGGCAGATCGTCGATCTGGGCGGGGCCGGCAGTTTGGGCTGGCATGGAAACGCCGTCATCTGGAAAGGCGATCATATCTCGGTTCGCCAGACCGGACACCACGAACTGCCAGGGCTGGAGCCTCGCGGTGCGGTGCGGGTCGAGTTTGAGACGCCCATTGGTCCCTTGCGTGTGATGGGTATGCATCTGGGCCTGCTTTCAGCCTCGCGCCGTCGACAGATCACACATATCCGGCGCAGTGAATCTGATCTGACCAGGATGCCAACGGTCTGGGCCGGTGATTTCAATGAATGGTCGCGCCAGCCCGTCCTGGATCATCTAGCGCCTGACATGCGGTTCCTGCCCCCGGTGCCCAGTTTTCCAGCGGCCCAGCCCCTGGGCGCGCTGGATCGGATTGCGCTGGGCGAGGGGCTGCGCGCCGCGGCCCATGGGGTGCATGATGTGCGCCCCGCGCATATCGCCTCGGACCACCTGCCGGTCTGGGCTGATTTGCAACGCAGCGCCTGAAGGCGAAATCGCCTGTGGCGCGCGGCGCGCCGACGTATTATGACAGAAGCCCGAACAAGACTGGGGGTAACCATGTCGGACACGATCATCGCCCGGTGCGAGGCCAAGGGCCTGCGCATGACAGGTCAGCGGCGCACCATTGCCCGCGTGCTTGAGCAAAGCGAAGATCACCCGGATGTGGAAGAGCTCTATGCCCGCGCCTCGGCCGAAGATTCGGGCATTTCGATCGCCACTGTCTATCGCACGGTCAAACTGTTTGAAGAGGCCGGTATCCTGGAACGGCTGGAATTCGGGGACGGGCGCGCGCGCTATGAAGACGCCGAACGCGATCACCATGATCACCTGATCGACATGCAATCGGGTGCGGTGATCGAATTTGTCGACCCCGAGATCGAGGCGCTACAGGAAAAGATCGCGGCCAAGCTGGGCTACAAGCTGAAAGGCCATCGGCTGGAACTCTACGGTGTTCCGCTGGAAAAGGATTGATCCATCACCAACCGCAATAGTTCGGCACACGCTTATTCATCAAACATGTCGCAATAACGCTTGCGACGTCGCGAAAGTTGCGGTTCTGCTGACCTGGTGGCTGTCTTTGGCCGCCTGTCCCTACGGAAACGCGCATGAATAACGTTAACGGCATCCTGCTGCTGGTCGGATCGATGGCAGCTTTTGCAATCGAGGATATGTTTATCAAACACCTGTCGGCCTCTGTTCCGACCGGGCAAATTCTGATTGCGTTGGGTGTCTTTTGCGGCACGAGCTTCGCCCTGCTGTCCGTTGCGACGCGCAAACGGATCTTTGATCCGGCCGCATGGCAGCTATTGCCGATGGCGCGCGCCGCGTCCGAAGGTCTGGGAGCGGTTCTTTTCGTAACGGCTCTGTCGTTGATCGATCTTTCGACGGTCGCAGCCGTATTCCAGGCGCTGCCTTTGGCGGTGACCATGGGTGCGGCGCTGTTTCTGGGCGAAAAAGTGGGCTGGCGACGGTGGAGCGCGATTGGCGTCGGATTTCTTGGTGTTCTGATGATCATTCGCCCCGGATTGGATGGATTCCAGCCGGAAACGCTTTTGGTTCTCGCGACGGTCTTTTTGATAGCCGCGCGCGATCTGATTACCCGCAAGCTGGACGTGCGGGTGGCCTCGACCGTTGTTGCGATGCAGGCCTACATCGCGTCGATACTGGCGGGAACAGCGCTGATGATCACGACCGGGCAAACATTTGCGCCCGTGCAATCGGCTCAGACCCTGCCGTATGTGGCGGCGGTGATCTTCAGCATGTTGGGCTACTACGGCATCGTCGCGGCGATGCGCGTGGGCGAGGCCTCGGCCATGATGCCTTTCCGCTATACGCGCCTGGTGTTTTCGATGATCGCGGGCATGCTGATGTTCAACGAACGCCCGGATGCGATGACGCTGACAGGGGCGGGTTTGATCATCGGGTCAGGTCTTTATACCTTTGTCCGCGAACGGCGGTTGGCCAGAGCATTGGTTCCGGCCTGAGACTGTTGGCGCAAACAACAAACCGTTAGCCCTAAAATTCAAAAAAGAGCCGCGTTAGCGATAGCGCGACTGGTGCACATCGAACGGGTTGCTGATAAGAGGCGGGCAACAATGTGTAGCCTTAAGGACCCGCAGATGAGCACGATCATAGACATACACGCGCGCGAGATATTGGACAGTCGGGGCAATCCGACGGTTGAGGTTGATGTGATCCTCGAAGACGGGACGATGGGTCGGGCGGCGGTGCCGTCTGGGGCGTCGACCGGGGCCTATGAGGCGGTGGAAAAGC
>NZ_JBQFOA010000006.1:0-214281 GCF_056532975.1 Ruegeria sp. H6 | reverse complement strand
ACCCAAAACCAGACCATAACGCCAATCACTCAGCGCTACCGCCCATTCCATAACCTCAGATGCCCCCAGTCTCTCCCGAGCGTCTCAACCGTCTTTCCAGTCCGTCAGGCCTTCTCAGCCAACCAAACAACAACCTCTGCTGCGCCGGTGAAGGCGTATTTACGGATTGGGTCAAAAAGCTGCAACCCCCATTTTGAAAAAACTTCACATTTCTTCGCAAAAACTCGCTCATGTTAATAAAAACAACAGGTTAGATTAAGAAATGCCCTGCCTACATGGCTTCCAGGCTGATCAGATCGGGAAAGAGTTCAGCTTCGCGGAGGAATCGTCCCCTGCACCATGCTGGAACCCTGAGGTACTGCCAATGAAAACGCCGCCCGAGTCTCCTCGGACGGCGCAATCACATAAGCAGCTTCGGGATTAGTTCAGATCAAAACGATCCGCGTTCATCACCTTGTTCCAGGCCGACACAAAGTCAGAGACGAATTTGCCCCCGGCATCCGACTGGGCATATACCTCGGCCAGCGCCCGCAACTGCGAGTTGGAACCGAAGACCAGATCGACACGGGTACCGGTCCATTTGACCTCACCGCTGGCGCGATCGCGACCTTCGTAGACACCCTTACCAGCGGGTTTCCACTCGGTGCTCATGTCCATCAGGTTGGTGAAGAAGTCGTTGCTCAGCGTCCCGACACGGTCGGTCAGCACACCATGAGCGCTGTCACCAAAATTCGCACCCAGTACCCGCAAGCCGCCAACCAGAGCAGTCATCTCGGGCGCCGAGAGCGTCAGCAACTGAGCCTTGTCGACCAACAGCTCTTCGGGTGAGACGCTGAACTCGGTCTTCTGGTAGTTGCGGAACCCGTCTGCTGCCGGTTCCAGCATGCCAATGCTGTCGACATCCGTTTGGTCCTGCGTCGCATCCGTCCGGCCCGGCGCAAACGGAACTTCGACATCCTGACCGCCGGCTTTGGCCGCCTGTTCAACGCCAACAGCACCGGCCAGAACGATCAAATCCGCCAGAGACACTTTCTTGCCACCAGACTGCGCATCGTTAAAGGCCTGCTGAACGCCCTGCAGCACATCCAGAACCTTGGACAGCTTCATCGGCTCGTTCACCTCCCAATCCTTCTGGGGGGCAAGGCGAATACGCGCACCATTGGCGCCGCCACGCATATCCGACCCACGGAAGGTCGAGGCCGAAGCCCATGCGGTTGAAACAAGTTCCGAAACCGAAAGGCCAGAAGCAGCGATCTTGGCTTTCAGGTCAGCCACGTCGGCATCGTCGACCAGATCGTGATCAACGGCGGGCACATTGTCCTGCCACAGCAACTCTTCGGTCGGGGCTTCTTCGCCGATATAGCGCGAACGGGGACCCATGTCGCGGTGGGTCAGCTTGAACCAGGCGCGGGCAAAGGCATCTGCGAACTCATCCGGGTTTTCATGGAACCGCTTCGAGATCGGGCCATAGATCGGATCCATGCGCATCGCCATGTCGGCGGTGGTCATCATTGTCTTGACCTTTTTCGACGGATCATGCGCCGCCGGGGCCATGTCGTCTTCGGTCACGCCGACCGGTTCCCATATCCAGGCACCCGAGGGGCTCTTGGTCAGGTTCCAGTCATAGCCGAACAGCAGGTCGAAATAGCCGTTATCCCATTGGATCGGATTCGCAGTCCATGCGCCTTCGATCCCGCTGGTTGTGGTATCATCGCCCCTGCCGGAACCAAGCTTGTTGATCCAGCCAAAGCCCATTTCCTCGATCGGGGCAGCCTCGGGCTCTGGGCCCACCAGATCGGGATCACCCGCGCCATGGCCCTTGCCGAACGTGTGGCCGCCAGCGATCAACGCTACGGTTTCTTCGTCATCCATCGCCATACGGGCAAAGGTGTCACGCACATCACGACCCGAGGCCAGAATATCGGGCTGACCATCGGGACCTTCGGGGTTCACATAGATCAGACCCATCTGAACCGCCGCCAGCGGGTTTTCCAGCTGGCGCTCGCCCGAGTACCTGCTGTTGGGATTGTCGGTCGGAGCCAGCCATTCGGTCTCGGACCCCCAGTAGATGTCGATCTCAGGCGCCCAAATGTCTTCGCGACCGCCGACAAAACCAAAGGTCTTACCACCCATGGATTCGATGGCGCAGTTACCCGCCAGGATCATCAAGTCAGCCCAGGAAATCTGGTTGCCGTATTTCTGCTTGATCGGCCACAGCAGGCGGCGTGCTTTGTCCAGGTTGCCATTGTCCGGCCAGCTGTTGAGCGGCGCAAAGCGCTGATTGCCGGTCGAGGCACCGCCACGGCCATCTGCCGTCCGGTAGGTGCCCGCACTGTGCCAGGCCATACGGATGAAAAGCCCGCCGTAGTGACCATAATCCGCAGGCCACCAGTCCTGAGAATCCGTCATCAGCGCATAGAGGTCTTCTTTCAGCGCTTTGAAGTCGAGCTTCTTGAACTCTTCGGCATAGTTGAAATCCTCGCCCATCGGGTTTGAGGCAGCGCCGTGCTGGTGCAGGATCGAAAGGTTCAGCTGGTTAGGCCACCAATCGCGATTCGACTGGGTACCGGCACCGTGCATTACCGGGCATCCACCCATCTTTGGGTTATCGCTTCCGTCCATAATTCATCTCCATTCCTGGCTAAGTCTGATGTGCTCGCGCGGTCAAAAAAGGATGAGGTCAACAAGGCCGATGGATGAGGGCGCGCACGGCCGGACCACATGGCAAGGGCCACGGGTCTGGTCGTTCGGAAACACCCTGTCAGAACACGTCATCAGCGACTCGCTTGTCTCGTCTCGCGGCCACGCTAGCAAATAAAAACCATGCAAATAAGTTTTGTTTTTAGATCATATTAATAATCAAAAACTATGGCTTTGGCCTGATTGATAGCCCGCCACCTAGTGACCGCTGACTTTCTTATAAAGCGCGGATTTGTAGCCAAACGGGATGCCCAATACGCCAACCAGCCAGCCCAGAGTTCTGGCAAGCTGAATATACCGGCGGTCCGGTTGAAACGGCATCAGCACAATTGCACCCGCCAGGGCCAGTAGCCGGATGGGAATGCTTAGAAATCCAAGGGCTGCGCTCAGTGGTCGGGTGCCCAGCTTGCGGCGCATATGGGTGTTCGACTGATCGCGCCCGCGCGCGGCCTGATACCAGAAGGACAACCGCCCGGGCGGCACCGTCTCATAGACGAAGGCGTCCGGCACCCATCCGACCGTCAGGCCCTTTTCCACCGCCTGCGCATAGAACTTGGCATCCGTACCGCCGGTCATTCGCATCGTTTCGTCAAACCACAGCCCGTGTTCGGTAAACAGACGGACCTCCCCCAACCAGTTGTTGGTCACGATGGTCACGCCGCCCGTATCGTTCAATGTGGATTTGCGCGCGGCGGCTTGCTCTTTGGCCAGATACCGGTTGCTGATATTGCGCAGCATCAGGCGCTGCAGGGCCGTTTCCGATCCGGCAGGTCCCGCCGCCCGTAGGGGCGCGCCCAACAGCACAGCCGCGCTGTCGCGGTATCCCTGCACCAGCCGGTCCAGCCAATCTTGGGCGACGACCTCGTCATCATCGACAAAACACAGGATATCTGCGCCCGCGGCAATGGCCTCTTTGGCGGCGCGGTTGCGGCCAAAGGGAATTCCCAGCTCGGGTTCGAGCACATAGCCAATCGTACATCCGTTCGCCAACGCACCACCAAAAGCCGCTACGGTCGCCTCACTGGCTGGCGTGGTGTCATTTTCGACCACAAGGAAGCGAACCGTGGTATCGGGGGGCAGGACAAGGTCGCCCCAACTGAGGATCAGCGCCTTCAGCATCTCGGGACGCTGCCGGGTCAGGGTAGAGACCGTGATGTTCAACGCAGCGGTTCGGCTTTCCATTGCTGTCCTCAAATCCGATAAGCGGAAGGTGCCCCGGCTAATCCGCGTTCTGATGCGCCAACAGCGCTTCAAGCCCGACGCGGTAATTGGGGTATTTCAATGTCACGCCAAGCTCGTCCTTGATGCGGTTATTCCTGACACGCTTGTTTTCATTGTAGAAACTTCGCGCCATGGGCGTCAAATCCGCCTCTTCATAGGGTACGGCTGGCGGCAAGGGCAGACCCTGCAATTCCGCAGCATACCCGATCACATCCTGCGGCGGGACGGGTTCGTCATCGCACACATTATAGATCGTCCCCGGATCGGGCCGCGCCATCGAGGCCGCAAGCACCTGCGCGATGTCTTCGACGTGAATGCGCGAAAACACCTGCCCCGGTTTGATGATCCGCCGCAATCCGCCGCGCCGCAGTTTCGAGAACGGCCCGCGACCCGGCCCGTAGATTCCGGCCAGCCGAAAGATGTGCAGCGGCAAATCGGGGATCGACGCCCATTGGGTCTCGGCCCTCAACCGCCATTTGCCACGCTCTGCGGTTGGCGTCGGCGGCGTGGTTTCATCGACCCACGCGCCCTGATGGTCACCATAGACGGCGGTGGTCGAAAGGTATCCGACCCATTGAAACTGATTTGCCCGCGCTGCGATCTGTGCCTGAAGCTCGGCTAGAACCGGATCGCCCTCTGCGGTTGGCGCGGTTGAGATCAGCATATGGGTCACGCCGCTCAGGTCCGGGGTCGCACCGGGCCAGATCATCGCCTCGGCGCCCGAGGCCCGGATGGCGTCGGTATGCGCCGGGTCGCGCGATGTGCCGACCACGCGCCATCCCTGCGGCGCCAGATGCCGCGACAGGGCCCTGGCCGTGTAACCATGCCCGAACGAAAAAAGAGTGCCTGTCATCCCCCCTTGATGAGGCCCCGGCCCGCCGGATGCAAGGGCTCTGTCCGCAGGCTTGATTCGAATCCGTCATTGGGCCTTCATGAAGCCATGAGTGACAAGCGCCCCAACCTGCACGCCGCCTACGATCTGAACTCTCCGGACGAGAACAAACAGCTATATGCCGAATGGGCCAAGGATTACGACGACAGCTTTGCCGCACTGGAGGATTACCAGCTGCATATCCAGACCGCGCGCGCCTTTGTCGGCGCAGGTGGCCAAGGCCCGGTGCTGGATGTGGGGGCCGGAACCGGGCTGTGCGGGGCGATTCTGGCAGGGCTGGGCGTGGGGCCCATTGATGCCGCCGATATCAGCAAAGAGATGCTGGACCAGGCAATGCGCAAGGACGTCTATCGCGATGCGATCGAAGCGGACCTGACCCAAGGCATTCCGGTGCCACGCGAAAGCTATTCCGGGGTCGTATCCTCTGGCACCTTCACGCATGGGCATCTGGGCCCCGAGGTTTTGCCCGCCCTGCTGCGTGTGGCCAGGCCCGGCGCGCAGTTTGCCTTGTCGATCAACGCCAAACATTTTGAAAAGCTAGGCTTTGCCGATGCGTTTCGTCGGCTGGAAGAAGATCGGATCACAAACCTCCACCTGCCCGAAACCCGCATCTACGGCGATCTGGCCGCAGGCCCCAATCGCGACGACACCGCGTTCATCGCGCTGTTTGAGAGAACCTAGAAGCGCCTATCCGAACATCCGCTTTTTCCGCGCCCGTGTTGTCGCGGTGGCCTCGGGCGAGCCATCATGGAACGTGCCGAACCAGCGATCCCAGGGCATCTCTTGATTGCCGTAGTTGCATTCGTAATACCGGTGGTGAAGCTGGTGATAGAACGTGCCCAGCGCGAGGCTCTTTTTGTCCTTGATCAACAGATCCTCGTAGCCGGTATGGGTCATCGCCGCACCGGGGCCCTGAAACACGATGTGGAAATACAGGTGGATCGGATGCGAGGGCACGATCCAGTGAATACACAGGGTCGTCAGGTAAAAGAAATGTTCGACCGGATGCATCGAAAACCCGGACCAGGGGCCGATATTGACGTTGCGATGGTGCAGGCTGTGGACCTTTTTGTAGAGGAACGGCTGATGCAGCAGCCTGTGGACCCAATAAAAGTGAAAGGCGGACCACATCGGGATCAGGATCAGCCACAGAATGAACCAGACCGGGCTCTCGGCAAATGTGATGACCGGCGCATAGCCGTTGGCCATCAGCCACATCGTGACCACTTGAAACCCGGTCAGTTGCAGTACGCCTGAACCCAGTGACCAGAACATATTGTCCTTAAGCTGGTCGCCGAAATCCCACAGCTTGTTGTTCTTGCCCTGATCGCGCCGTTCAAACTTCAGCTTCTTGCCTTGCGCTTTGCGCATATAGAAATACCAGTGCAAGCCGCCCGCAACGGCGAAGATCATCACAAAGTTCACCAGCCAAACCCGGAAAATCCACCCAAAAGCAAAATTCTGCGCATCAGACAGAGGCGGGTAAAACACGGCCCAAAGCAGCACGGCCAAACCCACCATAAGCACCCGTTCGCTGAGGGTCAGCCAGTTCCGGGCCAACCAACCCGCCAGATAAGCCGGACGCGGCGGCCACTGGAAAACCGAAGGGTTATGCAGGGGCAGATCCGGATGATAATTCCACTCGCGACTCATGTCCTGCATCTGTGGATTTTCGGTCATGCTTGTGATCCCTGTGTTCTGCGAGGGTTGCAGAGGTCAGCTGGCATAGTCCGAGCCCTCGGCATCCAGCAGCATCTTGATCTCACGCAGATGCGCCTCGGCCTGATCTGGGTAGTTGTCCAGCTCTTGCGCAGTTTTTTCGGCAATCTCATCAGACAGAACGCGCAGCGGCAAACCGGTTTGCAGGGCGCGGATATAGGTCTCGGCCGCGCGCTCAAAGTAATAGAGCCGATTGAAGGTATCTGCCGGGCTGTCGCCGATCACCAGCACGCCGTGATTGCCCATGATCATGACTTTCTTTTTCGGGTCCGAAAGCATCGAGGCGCAGCGCTCGCCTTCGCTCTCAAAGGCCAGCCCCCCGAAAGCATCATCGATTACATACCGGTTGTAGAACGTTGCCGTGTTCTGATCGATCGGCGGCAGAGTGCTGTCGGCGAGCGCGGCCAAGACCGTCGCAAAGATCGAATGCACATGCATCACGCACCGCGCGTGGGGGCAGTGGCGGTGGATCGATCCGTGCAACCCCCAGGCGGTTGGGTCCGGAGCACCGGCCTGGGTCATCACGTCAGGATCGTTCGCATCCAAGAGCAACAGGTCCGAGGCACGGATACGCCCAAAGTGCATCTGATTGGGGTTCATCAGAAATCGGGTGCCAGCATCGTTCACCGCAAGGCTGAAGTGATTGGCCACCGCCTCGTGCATGTTCAGCCGCTCGGTCCAGCGGAAGGTGGCGGCCATGTCCACACGTTCAGGCCAATGTTCCATGTTCGGGCGCAGGTCTGTGACGGTCATGACAGGCTCCTTGGGCAGCGGGTGTTTGGAAAACCGTGCCTGCGCCGCAATGATTTGACCAACGAAAAAATCACTCCTATTGCATTAGCAAAGCTAATGGCAAGGTTATGCACATGCAGAAACAGCTTCCTCCGCTGGGGTGGTTGCGCACATTCGAGGCCGCCGCCCGCCATCTGTCGTTTACAGGTGCCGCGCGCGATCTGAACATGACCCAAAGCGCGGTCAGCCAGCAAATCAAGTCGCTGGAGGGGTATCTGGGCCAGCCCTTGTTCCTGCGCCGCCCCCGCGCGCTGGAACTGACCGAGGCAGGGATCACCTATCTGCCCGTCGTACGCGAAGCCTTTCGCACGCTTGCCCGCGGCACCCAGGCGGTGACCGGTGCGCAGCAGAACGCTGTGCAGGTGCAAAGCAACATCACTTTTGCCGTCAACTGGCTGGCCCCGCGCCTGCCCCGGTTTCAGGCACAACACCCCGAAGTGCATCTGAACATCTTCACCGAGCTGTGGGAGCCCCGGGAAATGGCCCAGGGCGCCGCGGTCGAGATCCGCTACTCCCTGCGCCCTGCCGACACGGTGCGAACCGAGCTTTTGCGGACTGACCATTACTATCCGGTATGCGCCCCGGGGTATCCGGTGACGATGGACGACCTGCAATTGCAGCCCTTGTTCGATTGCTCCAACCTGCTGTCAAACTGGGCGAATTGGGCCGAAGATCAGGGTATGCCTTGGGCCCATCCACCGATCACCTATTCCACCACCTATCTGGTCAGCCTGTCGGTGGCTATGGCCGGCGGCGGGCTCTGTCTGGCGCATGACCTGATCGTTGAGGACCTGATAGGCCAGGGGCGCCTTGTCGCCCCATTTGAACACCGTGCGCCGATGGAAGAGGCCTATTACCTACTCTTGTCCCCTCAGGCCGAGGAAACACCCGGCGCGGTGGCCTTTGCCAATTGGATTCGCGCGGAGATCGCGGCAGGTGTTTCCGCATAGTACGGCGCGCTCCCGCCCATCGTCGCGGCCCCTTATGGGGCCTCTCCTCTGGTTGGGGGTGGCAGCGCTGACGCGCTGCAGGTGGCGCGGCATTTAGGTTGTGTGATGATTTCATGATAGGCGACCGGTGGGGGTTGCACCTTTCCGTTCGTTGGGGAAAGTTGGGCCATGGAATACAAGCCTTTCCCTAGCTGGCCCGATGTCGCCCCTCAATTGATCGCTGTTGCCGCAGGTCGTGCGCCTGCGGATATGGTAATCCACAATGGGGCATGGGTGAATGTCCACAGCCGCGAGATTCTGACAGACCACTCGGTCGCCATCATCGCTGGACGCGTGGCTTATGTGGGTCCGGATGCCTCGCATTGTTTCGGTCCCGACACGGAGGTCATTGATGCCGGGGGACGGTTCATGATCCCCGGGCTGTGCGATGCGCATATGCACATCGAATCGGGGATGCTGACCCCGGCGGAATTTGCCCGGGCGGTTATACCGCACGGCACCACCAGCATGTTCACCGACCCCCATGAGATCGCGAATGTGCTGGGTCTGGACGGTGTGCGGATGATGCATGACGAGGCGATGATGCAGCCGGTGAACATCTTTACCCAGATGCCGTCCTGCGCGCCTTCGGCCCCGGGGTTGGAGACGACGGGCTATGAAATCACGCCCGAGGACGTGGCCGAAGCAATGAACTGGCCCGGTATCATCGGTCTGGGCGAGATGATGAATTTCCCTGGCGTAATCAACGGCGACCCCAAGATGCTGGCCGAGATTGCAGCGACCCAGCGCGCCGGGAAAACGGTGGGCGGGCATTATGCTTCGCCAGATTTAGGGCCTGAATTCGCGGCATACGTCGCGGGCGGGCCTGCGGACGATCACGAAGGTACCTGCGAGGCGGATGCCATCGCGCGGGTTCGCCAAGGGATGCGGTCGATGATGCGACTGGGCTCGGCCTGGTACGACGTTGAAAGCCAGATCACCGCGGTGACGGAAAAGGGTCTGGATCCGCGCAACTTTATTCTGTGCACCGATGACTGTCATTCCGGCACTCTGGTCAATGACGGGCACATGAACCGGGTGGTGCGCCACGCCATTGCCTGCGGATGCGATCCTTTGGTGGCGCTGCAGATGGCAACGATCAACACGGCCACGCATTTCGATCTGGAACGCGAGATCGGCTCGATCACGCCGGGACGGCGGGCGGATATCGTCCTCAGCTCGGACCTGACCGAGCTGCCGATTGAAACCGTGATCGCGCGCGGACAGGTCGTTGCGGAAAATGGTGCAATTACCGTCGATTGCCCGCATCTCAACTGGCCTGATCGCGCGCGCAACACCGTGCATCTTGGTCACGCCTTGGCCGCGGGTGATTTTGAGATCGAAGCCCCCAAAGGCGCCAACCGGGTACAGGCGAACGTCATCGGCGTGGTTGAAAATCAGGCCCCGACCAAAGCCCTGAAGGCCGAGCTGCCGATTATCGGCGGGCTGGTCGAGGGCGAAGGCGATGTCTGCCAGATAGCGCTGGTCGAACGGCACAAGGCCACGGGCGGTGTGACAAACGCCTTTGTGTCGGGCTTTGGATATCAGGGCAAAATGGCCATGGCCTCGACCGTGGCGCATGACAGCCATCACATGATTGTCGTAGGAACCGACCGCGAACAGATGGCCCTTGCCGCCAACCGTCTGGCCGAGATTGGCGGCGGCATCACCATCTACCGCGACGGCGAAGAGCTTGCCCTGGTTGAACTGCCCATCGCTGGCTTGATGTCCGACAGCCCCGCCGCCAAAGTTGCTGCCACGGCCGACGCCATGGTGGCTGCGATGCAGGCCTGCGGCTGTAACCTGAACAACGCGTATATGCAGCACTCTCTGCTGGCTTTGGTCGTAATCCCGGAATTGCGGATCTCGGACCTTGGGCTGGTCGATGTGCGCACATTTGAAAAGATAGACCTTCTGGAACCCCTTGCATGACAACACTCAAAACACCGGCCGCACCGAAACCGGAACGCTTCACGGATCCTGTCGCTGCGGTTGAGCGGCTGGAACAGCTCTATAATCAGGCGACGGACTTTCTGTGCGAAAGCTTCTCTGCCGCGATGCAAAAGGAAACACCCTGTTCAAGGTTTCGCGCCTATTACCCTGAGATCCGGATCGAGACCTCGACCTATGCGCAGGTCGACAGCCGGCTGAGCTTTGGCCACGTCTCCGAACCGGGTATCCATGCCACCACCGTGACACGGCCCGACCTGTTCCGGTCTTACCTGACCCAACAGATCGCCCTACTGATCAAGAACCATGATCAGCCGGTGACCATCGGTGTATCGGACACGCCGATCCCCGTGCATTTCGCCGTGGCCAACAACCCAGATCTGGTTGTGCCGCAACAAGGGGCTGCAGGTTTCACATTGCGCGACGTGTTCGATGTGCCGGACCTGACAACCACAAATGATGACATCGTCAACGGCGTGGATGTTCACAAGGACGGGTGCGGCCCGCTGGCTCTGTTCACTGCGCAGCGCGTCGATTACTCGCTGGCCCGACTGGCGCATTATACCGCCACGGATCCCAGCCATTTCCAGAACCACATCCTGTTCACCAACTACCAGTTTTACGTGTCCGAGTTCGAGGCTTATGCACGCGAAAAACTGGCCGATTCCGAAAGTGGCTATACCAGCTTTGTGTCGACCGGAAATGTCGAGATCACCGAGGCGGACGCGACGCTGGAACAACCGCTGAAACTGCCGCAGATGCCGACCTATCACCTGAAACGTGCCGACGGGTCGGGGATCACGCTGGTCAATATCGGGGTGGGTCCATCCAATGCCAAAACCGCCACCGACCACATCGCTGTCCTGCGCCCGCATGCCTGGCTGATGGTCGGCCACTGCGCCGGGCTGCGTAACACCCAGGCCCTTGGGGATTTCGTGCTGGCCCATGCCTATCTGCGCGAAGACAAGGTGCTGGATGATGATCTGCCTGTTTGGGTGCCGATCCCTCCGCTGGCCGAAGTGCAGGTGGCCCTGGAACACGCCGTGGCCGAAGTGACCGAGTTGGAAGGGTATGAATTAAAGCGGATCATGCGCACCGGCACCGTCGCATCCGTCGACAACCGCAACTGGGAGTTGCGCGATCAATCCGGCCCGGTGCAGCGGCTCAGCCAATCGCGGGCCATCGCGCTGGATATGGAAAGCGCAACCATTGCCGCAAACGGGTATCGTTTCCGGGTGCCATACGGCACGTTGCTATGTGTTTCAGATAAACCGCTGCATGGCGAATTGAAGTTGCCAGGCATGGCTTCGTCCTTTTATACAACACAAGTCAGCCGCCATTTGGCCATCGGCATACGCGCGATGGAACACTTGCGAGGCATGCCGCTTGAGCGTCTGCACAGCCGGAAATTGCGCTCTTTCGACGAAACGGCCTTTCTCTGACGCAAAAAAGCAACGATTTCCCCATATTTTTATGGTTCTCAGCGCTACTATTCGTTGTGTTCACCCACAATATCCCGTTACAGTTACGCGGTGAGGCCCAAATTATCGGGCACGTTAAGGAGACCAAGAAATGGCAAAGCCTATGACAAAGACTCAGCTGGTTGCTGCTCTCGCTGAGGAAATGGGGACAGACAAGAAATCCGCGAACGCGGCGCTGGAGGCCATGACCGGCCTGATCACCCGCGAAGTGTCCGCAGGTGGTGCTGTCACCCTGCCCGGCGTTGGCAAAATCTACTGCCGTGAACGCCCCGAGCGTATGGTGCGCAACCCCGCCACCGGTGAACAGTTCAAGAAAGAAGCCGACAAGGTCGTCAAGATGACCATCGCCAAAGCACTGAAAGACAGCGTGAACGGCTAAGCCGCGGCTTTCAACATCTGAATTTTAGGGGTCGCCGATTGGCGGCCCCTTTTGCTTGCGGTCGGCTAAAAAACCGTCAAAGGTCTGCCCGGAAATCTCAGGAGAACCAAATGGATCTGCGCGCCATTGCCATGGGGCTGACCTTTGCCTTGATCTGGTCGTCGGCCTTTACCTCGGCGCGCATCATCGTGGCCGATGCCTCGCCCCTGTTTTCGCTGGCGCTGCGGTTCCTGATCTCTGGCATAATCGGCGTGGCGATTGCCCGCGCCATGGGGCAAAGCTGGCGCCTGACCCCCGCTCAATGGCGCGCGACCTTCCTGTTCGGGCTATGCCAAAACGCGCTGTATCTGGGTCTAAATTTCTACGCCATGCAAACGGTCGAGGCCTCGGTCGCGGCGATCATCGCATCAACCATGCCATTGCTGGTCGCGTTTGCCAGTTGGGCGTTTTTGGGTGACAGGCTAAAGCCCATGGGCGTCGTGGGGTTGCTGGCCGGGTTTGTTGGCGTGGCTCTGATCATGGGCAGCCGCATCAGCGCAGGCGTCGATCTGTTCGGGATCGTGCTGTGCGGTTTGGGTGCATTGGCGCTTAGCTTTGCAACGCTCGCCGTGCGCGGGGCGACGTCTGGCGGAAACTTTATGATGGTCGTGGGGCTGCAGATGTTCGTGGGCTCTGCCGTCCTGTTTTTCGCCGCACCGATATTTGAGACGATCTATATCAACCCGACCCTGCCGCTGGCCATGGCCTTTGCCTACACCACCCTGTTTCCGGGCCTGATCGCGACGCTGATCTGGTTTCTTCTGCTCAACCGGGTCGGTGCGATCCGCGCGGCCACGTTCCACTTTCTCAACCCGGTCTTTGGCGTTGCCATCGCCTATCTTTTGCTGGGCGAACGGCTGGGCCCACTGGACGCGGTGGGCGTGGTGATCACCACTTTGGGTATCCTTGCCGTACAGCTCTCGCGCCAGCCCGCTCAGGGCAGCAAGGCTTCAACCTGATTGATCAGCTTACGGCCATTCGGTTTGGTGCCCGACCCGTAGGTAGCAACAACAGTGCCCTGGGGCGAAATCAGGACCTTGTTGAAATTCCAGTTGGGAACAAAGCCGGTCTGTGACGCAACAGCCTTGTAGAAGGGATGCGCATTGGGGCCTTTGACATCGATGATATCCGTCATCGGCAGGGTCAGATCATAGTGGATCTCGCAAAACTCTTTGACGTCTCCGGCAGACTCCAGCTCCTGACGGAACGAGTTCGAAGGCACCGCCAGAACCACCAGACCTTGCTCTTGGTAGGTTTCATGCAACTCTTGCAGATCGGCATATTGACCGGTGAACCCACACAGCGACGCCGTGTTGACCACAAGAACAGGTTGCCCGCGCCAGTCTTCCAACGACAGCGTACCCCCGTCGATCGAGTTGAATTCAGCGCTGAGCGGTGCCGCCTGAACGGCTTTGGCCAAAAAGATCAGAGCCGACAACAAAGCCATCCGTAACATGTCTTCACCTCCTGTTAACCTGTTTACGCGGCACGCCGCCCCTCGGATCAATTGCACGGACCCGCGAGCAGGTTGAAATATGATTTTGATTTCCGCGCGGATATGCCCAAATAGTAGACCACACACCAATGACAGGAGGCGCAATGACCCGTTATACCAAAGACCCCGAGGCCATCGCCGCTCTCTCTCCTGAGGAGTTCCACGTCACCCAGCGCAGCGGGACCGAGCGTCCGGGCACCGGCAAGCTGCTGGGCAACAAGGAACCGGGGATTTACGTCGACATCGTCTCGGGCGAGCCGCTTTTTGCCTCGACCCATAAATACGAATCCGGTTGCGGCTGGCCCAGTTTCACCAAGCCGATCATCCATGAGCATGTGGAGGAATTTCGCGACACGACCCACGGCATGGTCCGAACCGAGGTCCGCTCGAAACATGGGGACAGCCATCTGGGCCATGTGTTTCCCGACGGCCCGCGCGAACATGGCGGTTTGCGTTACTGCATCAACTCTGCCGCCCTGCGGTTCATCCATCGCGACGAGATGGAGGCCGAAGGCTACGGCGATTACCTGACACATGTGGAGGATATCCAATGACCGAAGAACGCGCTGTTTTAGCCGGTGGCTGCTTTTGGGGCATGCAGGACCTGATCCGCAAACTTCCCGGCGTATCGCGCACGCGCGTCGGCTATACCGGCGGCGATGTACCGAACGCCACCTATCGCAACCACGGCACCCATGCCGAAGGGATCGAGATCTGGTTCGACCCGGCGCAGATTTCCTACCGAAAGCTGCTGGAGTTTTTCTTTCAGATCCACGACCCCACCACCCTGAACCGTCAGGGCAATGACCGGGGGATGAGCTATCGTTCAGCCATCTACTATGTGGACGACGCCCAGAAACAGGTTGCGCTGGACACGATTGCGGATGTCGATGCCAGTGGGATCTGGCCCGGCAAGGTGGTGACCGAGGTTGAACCGGTCGGCGATTTCTGGGAGGCCGAGCCCGAGCATCAGGATTACCTGGAGCGCATCCCCAACGGCTATACCTGCCACTTCCCCCGGCAGGACTGGGTTTTGCCCAAACGCGTCGACGCGGCTGAATAAATTGCGTGCGGTGGGGGGTCTACCCCACCGCGACCCGAGGTCGCCCGCTGGCCTCGACCGTGATCAGCGCTTCGACAAACACTTCCTGTGCCTCGATCTTGGCGGTGCGGATGTCGTGATCGACGATAACGCGGATATCTTCGGCGCCAGCGTCCCGAACCGCACCTTCCGCCTGACTCCGCAAGACGGTTTCCAGAAGGGTCAGCGCCTCTTGCGAATCCGAAAAGTCCTGCGGCCCGTCCTCAAGATGCACGCGGTATCGCCCTTCGGCAGGTGACGTTACCGTGCCCGACCTGCGCAGGGTCAAACGACCCACAACCGCCCCGATCGCGTTGGCCACACCGGCATGTTCGGGCAGGATCATCCGGCAATGCAAACGCTCGCCCACAGCGGGGTAATAGCTGGGGGCAGAGGCGCCCAGCCCGACGACATCAAGGTTCAACCCGGCGTCCAGCGCGACCAGACCCCGATGACCCGCCAGGCCGCGCTGCAGCAAAACATGGCGGGCAAGGTCAGGGGCGGGCAGCGCAAAGCTATCGGCTTCTTCGGCAAAAGCAGTCTCTAACAAGACCAAAGACGTCTGTTCCGTCAGTTGATCGATAATCATCTGCGCCAGCTCTTCCGGTGTTTTTGCCAACACATCACCCGATCCGACACGCCGTCTGGCGATCACCTCAACCGCTTTTCGGGCCGCTTCGCCATCCCATTCGGCCAGACGCCCCAGAACGTGGCTGGCATCCGATGGAGTGATGCCCGAAACCTGAACGATGCCCCGATCCACCAAACGGGTCAGCGCGCCCTGCTCCATCCGGGTGCGCAGCAGTTTATCCAAGGGCAGAACCTGATCGTCCAAGCGTTCAAGCAACGCCTCTTCTCGGGGGCCAACGCCATCGGCGCGCACGCTCGGTAACCTGCGCGCAAATCTGGTGTCATGCTCGCCCACCGTGGTGGCACGCAACTGTTCGTCCAGAACGGCATGGACCAATTCGGGCGCTTCGGTCGCGATCAGCGAAACCGGCAGGACCCGCCGGGGGCCCAGGAACACGCCGCCGCCCAAGCCTTCGGTCACCACATGAACCTGACTGTCCCCGCCCAGGCCATGGGTGCGCATCGCAACCGCTTCGACCATGGTGCGAAACCCGCCAACGCTGGCGCCAGCGGGATCAATCGCGGGCTTGCCGTCGCGGATCAGAGCCACATCCGTTGTGGTCCCGCCGATGTCAGACACCAGCGCGTTGTCCGCTCCCTTCAACCAGCGGGCGCCGACGATAGATGCGGCTGGCCCGCTGAGGATGGTTTCAATCGGCCGGTCCCGCGCCTGTTCAGCGCTCATCAACGCGCCATCACCCCGCACAACCATCATTGGCGCGGTAATGCCCAGTTCTTGCAGCCTGTCCTTCGCCCGTCCGATCAATCGGTCGATCATCCCGATCAGCCGCGCATTCAGCACTGCCGTTACGGCGCGTTTGGGACCATTCAACTTGGCAGACAACTGGTGCGAGCATGTGACCGGCGCGCCGGTCCTTTCCGCCACAATTCGCGCGGCCTCAAGCTCGTGCGCCGGGTTTCGGGTCGCGAATTGCGCAGCGATCGCATAGCCAGAGACCCCGGTTTGTGCGTCAAGGAAATCCGAAATGGCCTGCCGATCCAACGGGGCCGCTTCGCCGCCGGCGTGGTTATGCCCGCCGGACACAACCAGCGCCGGGTCATCTTTCAACGCCTCGCGAAGCCCGTGCTTTTCCAGATCACCCTCGCGAAACCCGATATAAATCAGAGCGACGCGCCCGCCTTGCCCTTCAACCAGCGCATTGGTGGCCAATGTGGTAGAGAGCGAGGCCATCGCAACCTCATTCGGTGCAATCCCGGCATCGTCCAAAACAGCCGAGATCGCCTTACCGACCCCAACCGCCAGATCCGCCCGCGTTGTCAGCGCTTTGGCCGAGGCGATCACCTCTTTTTCGTCGCGGATCAACACCGCGTCGGTATAGGTTCCGCCCGTATCCACACCCAATGCCAACGCCATGGGGTCCTCCGTCTGTTCGTCTGTCTCGGGTGTAGCGGTTAAACGCGGCGCGTCCAGCCTGTTTGCGGCATTTAGGGCAGCTGTTGCACCGCCCAGCGCGCGGCATCCGCCACCGCCGGGTCCGGATCGTTTTGCAATGCTTCCGCCGACGGTTTCAGCCCGGGTTCACCCGAGTTCCCGATGGCATAAAGCACATTGCGCACGAACCGGTCGCGCCCGATCCGCTTGATGGGCGAGCCGGAAAACAACGCGCGAAACCCCGCGTCATCCAGGGCAGCCAGGTCTGCCAGCACAGGGGCTTTCAATTCGTCCCGGGCCGCATACCGAATGTCGCTGGCGGCAACTGCGAACTTGTTCCACGGGCACGCGGCAAGACAGTCGTCGCAACCATAAATCCGGTTGCCCAGCTTGCTGCGCAAGGCCTCGTCAACCGGGCCTTTGTGTTCGATGGTCAGATAGGAAATACAGCGCCGTGCATCCAACAGATAGGGGGCCGGAAACGCGTCAGTGGGACAGACGTCAAGGCACGCCCGGCAGGACCCGCAATGATCGACTTCGGGCGCATCCCTTGGTAGGTCCAAAGTTGTGAAAACAGACCCTATAAAGGCCCAATTGCCCCAATCGCGGCTGACCAGATTGGTATGTTTTCCCTGCCATCCCAGCCCCGCCGCATGGCCCAGGGCCTTTTCGGGCACCGGGGCCGTGTCCACAAACACTTTGACCTCGCCGCCACCTTCGGCAATCAGCCAGCGCGCCAAACGTTTGAGGCGCTTCTTGACCAGATCGTGGTAGTCCTTGTTCTGCGCGTAAACGGAAATCGCCGCCTTGTCCGGATGGTCCAATATCGCGCTCGGGTCATGATCAGGCGTGTAGCTTTCGGCCAACATGATCACGGATCGCGCCTCGGGCCACAGCGCCGCCGGATCGCCGCGCCAATGGGTGCGTTCGGCCATCCAGCCCATCTGCCCGTGATACCCGGCATCCAGAAACTCTTGCAGCCGGTCCGGCACGTCGGGTACATCCCAGGGTCGACATATCCGACATGAGACAAAGCCTTCGGACAAGGCTTGGGCAATCAGCCGTTCCTTTAACTCCGATCCGCTTTTCATCTGGCTACAAATACTCTTGAGGGGTTCGCACCTCAACACGAGGGACAAAGTCAGCCGTCACCTTATCAGAAATCCAGATCGGCGTAATGGGGAGGGGGTCGGAAACCCGGCACCTGATCGGCCAGAATCGACCGGAATGCAGGGCGGGATTTGATCTTGGCATACCAGTCCTTCACGGCCTGAGAGCGGTTCCAATCCACGTCCGAGATGTAGTCCAGCGCCGACAAATGTGCCGCCGCCGCGAAATCGGCCAACGTCATCTGATCCCCGGCCAGCCAACGACGATGATCCAGCAGCCAGGACATGTAGTCCAGGTGGTACTTGATCGCCTTGGCGCCCTGCTTGACATTCTTGCTGTCGGGATAGCCCTGCCCCGTCACCTTCTTGTTCACCCGCTCATACAGCAGCTTCGAGGTCACTTCGTGATGGAACTTGTCGTCAAACCAGCCCACAAGGCGACGCACTTCGAACCGGGCCTCGGGCTTTTTGGGCATCAACGGCGGCTCGGGCCGGGTTTCCTCAATATACTCGCAAATCGCGGCGCTTTCGGACATCAACTGCCCGTCCAGCCGCAACACAGGCACTTTGCCTGCCGGATTGCGGCGCATAAAATCCGGGTCCTGCTCCCAATATCTCTCCTCGACCAGTTCGACCTCGATCTTTTTTTCCCCAAGTGAGAGCCGGACCTTACGGCAGTAAGGCGAGAGGGGTACGTGAAACAGACGCGCCATGGACTTCCAATCGAACCAGATAATACCTTTTCAGCTTTAGCCTTGTCGGGGGGGCGGTTTCAATCCTCGAAACAATCCGCGCGACCATCTGCGCGGATGGTAGCCGCCCCATCCTGGATCGAGGCCGCGCGTCTGCGGGTCCAGACCGAAGGGTCCCGGGCCGACCTTTTGCGGGGCGAAGGCAGGATGGCCGCCAATCGCGCGGCCTGGACGGCACTCAGGTTCTGTGCGCTGACGCCGAAATAGTGCTGCGCTGCGGCCTCGACACCAAAGATGCCCTGTCCCGTTTCGGCGACGTTCAGATAGACCTCAATGATCCGCTGCTTGGACCAGATGATTTCAACGACCGGGGTCATTGACGTCTCAAGCGCCTTGCGCACCCAGCTGCGGCCTTGCCACAGGAACACGTTCTTCACCACTTGCTGCGACAACGTCGAGGCTCCGCGAGATCCACCGTCTTCCAGCGCATCTCGGATCGCCTCGACGTCAAATCCCCAATGCAGGCAGAAATTGGCATCCTCAGCCGCAACAACAGACCGGGCCATGACCGGAGCGATGTTTTCGATCGGAACCCATTCCCGCTCAACCCGGCCCAGACGCCGCCATTCGGACCAGATCGTGTGCGTGACCGGCGGATTGACGACCGAATAGAGCAGCACGAGCGCAATGAAGCCAAGGACGCTAGCCAGTGCAACGCGCACTGCCCAGCGCCGCACCTGACCAAAGACAGAGCGCCGTTTTTTTGCCTGTGATGACTTCTTTTTCTTACCGCTTGAGGAGCGGGCTGCTTTCTTTGCCATGTCCTTGCTATACGTCGCGCCGGTTGTGATGGGAAAGGCTTATTTGGCAATCAGCCGTGCCTCGCGCGGGGGCACCACCGGCCGCACGGTTCTGAGCTCATTCACGCCAACGCCCGCAAGCTCTGGAAACAATTCCAGAATTTCCGCCTGCGCTCTGCGGGAAGACTGCGAAATCGCGTGCCCGGGAAAATAGCTTTCGCTTTTTGCACCGTTGGCCACGATGATTTCGTGGTCGGAAAACAGTAGATGGATGTATTCGACCTGGCCGCCCTCGACCCGCGAGACGGTGTTACCGTTCACCAGGCAATGGGCGGCAACCAGCACTTCGGCGTGGCCAAACAGATATGGCGCGCGCCAATCGTCGATCAGCATCCGGTGTTGTGGCGAAACCAAAAGGGGGGCCGTCAGACCCAACACGCCCTTGTTGAACAATATAGGCGCAAACTTCCCGGTTGCCTCGACGGTGGTTCTGCCAATCCATTTCAATGGCTGCGCCCCACGGTCCTGAGTCAGAACCAGGTCGCCAACCTTCAGATCTTCGACCCGTCGCGAACCATCTGGGGTGTCGATCAAAGTTCCGGGCGTAAAGCAGGGCGGAGCAAGGTCGGCGGGATCGAGCGACCCGAAACTCGCACCTGTGTCACTCGTATCCACAATGGAAGAGGACACAAATGTGCCCTCCTGCAACACGCTTCCATCGGTAGGTGTGAAGACTTCGCGCCCGTCAGCCAGATAAAACGTGACACCCGTGTAGGTGACTGGCGTGCCGTCGGCCAACTCAATCGTGACCACGTCATCGAAATACGAAGCAGTAATGTCGGACCCATCAACTGTATCCCCGCCGCCGGGCGGGTCCAGTCGGTTGATCAGACCATCGTCGTTCTGATCAACGATATCCAGCGTTGCGACCGTCAGGGTGGAACCGGGCACGGTGCCATTTGCCCCGGGGTTCGCCGGGTCAAGGATAAAAAACTGGTCCGTATACGTCGTTGGCATTCGCCCGCTCCGGAACAAGGAAACAACAGAGATGCCAGCACGGTGCCGGCACGCGATCGGTTTCTTATTCTAAAGCTAGGCAGGTTCTCGATTCGTAAACAAGAATGCCCTGCGCAATATTTGCGTTTCGCCGCCCTTCGCGTGGTACAAATAACACGCGAAGGGCTTGTTTCAGGTGCTTACTCCGCCGGAACGGCGCTCACCTCACTGGTCAGCGGGTGGCTGAGGTTGGACAGCATTTCTTTGGGGCAAACCTGCAGGAAGTGGCCTTTTTCCACCGCCCAATGTTGCAGGATATCGCGGGCCTTACGGCTGTGTGTTTCCGCAGCATGCCGTTCGATCAGCGATTTCAGCTGCGCTTCCCAGTGATCGACAGTCACCGGACAGATCACCAGCGTCTCTTTGTTCATCAGCAGTTCGGCTTTGCCTTCGGGATCGTACAAGTAGGCCATACCGCCGGTCATACCGGCCCCAAAGTTCGCACCGATATCGCCAAGGATCACCGCAACGCCGCCGGTCATGTATTCGCACCCGTTTGACCCGCAGCCCTCGATCACCACTTTGGCCCCCGAGTTACGTACCGCGAACCGTTCTCCTGCGCGACCCGCCGCGAACAGGTGGCCGTCTGTGGCGCCATACAGCACCGTGTTACCGATGATCGTGTTGTCATCTGCCTTCAGCGGGCTGACCTGGGGAGGGCGCACGACAATTGTGCCACCCGACAAGCCCTTGCCGACATAGTCATTGGCATCACCCGACACCTCCAGCTTGAGCCCCGGAGCCGCAAACGCGCCCAGCGACTGACCGGCTGAGCCCTGCAGTTTTACATGCAAATGGTCGTCCTGGAACGTATTCCGCATGCCGAAATTCTGCACGATATGACTGGACACCCGCGTGCCGACCGTCCGGTGCGTGTTCTGAATGGCGTAAGACAGCTGCATCTTCTCACCGTCTTTCAGGAACCGCGCCGCATCGCGGACGATTTCAGCGTCCAGAGTATCCGGAACCGCATTCCGATCCTTGTCGCGGTCATAAACGATGTCATGCGCGCCATCGACGGTGATCAGCAGCGGATTGAGGTCCAGATCATCCAGATGCGCAGAACCCCGGCTGACCTGCGCCAACAGATCGGCCCGGCCGATGATCTCATCGACAGACCGCGCGCCAAGGCTGGCCAGAACCTCGCGTACTTCCTGCGCGTAGAACGTGATCAGGTTGACGACCTTATCGGCGTTGCCGGTGAACTTGGCGCGCAGGGACTCGTCCTGCGTACAAACCCCAACCGGACAGGTGTTCGACTGGCACTGGCGCACCATGATACAGCCCATCGCGATCAGGGCGGCAGTGCCGATGCCGTATTCCTCGGCCCCCATCATCGCGGCCATGACGATATCGCGCCCCGTGCGCAACCCGCCATCGGTGCGCAGAGTCACCCGGTCGCGCAGGTTGTTCATCGCTAGAACCTGATGCGCCTCGGTCAAGCCCATCTCCCACGGCAGCCCGGCATATTTGATGCTGGTCGCGGGCGAGGCCCCGGTGCCACCGTTGTGGCCGGAAATCAGGATCACATCCGCCTTGGCCTTGGCCACACCGGCGGCAATCGTGCCCACGCCCGAAGATGCCACCAGTTTCACAGTCACCTTGCAGCGCGGGTTGATCTGTTTCAGGTCATAGATCAGCTGCGCCAGATCCTCGATCGAATAGATGTCGTGGTGCGGCGGTGGCGAAATCAAGGTCACGCCCTTGGTCGAATGCCGCAGACGCGCAATCAGATCGGTCACTTTCATGCCGGGCAACTGGCCACCCTCACCGGGCTTGGCGCCCTGGGCCACCTTGATCTCAAGCTCTTCACACTGGTTAAGATATTCGGCGGTCACACCGAATCTACCGCTCGCCACCTGTTTGATCTTCGCGGACGGGTTGTCACCATTGGGTTCCGGCACGAAATGCGCCGGATCTTCGCCACCCTCACCCGAGTCAGATTTGGCACCGATCCGATTCATCGCCACGTTCAGCGTCTTATGCGCCTCGGGCGACAGCGCGCCCAGCGACATGCCTGGTGTGACGAACCGTTTGCGGATCGAGGTGATGGATTCAACCTCTTCAATCGGCACGGGCTTGCCCAGCGGTTTGAAATCCATCAGGTCGCGCAGGTGGATCGGCGGGTTCGACTGCATCTTGGCCGAATACTGCTTCCACAGCTCATATGAGGCTCTGTTACAGGCCATTTGCATCATATGCATCGAGGTCGCTTCCCACGCGTGGGTCTCACCCGATTTGCGCGATTTGTAGAATCCGCCGATGGGCAACACGTCCAAACCGCTGTCCCAACCCTTGGCATGGATCTCTTCCAGCTTGGTTTGAATGCCGGTGACCCCGATGCCGGAAATCCGGCTTGTCATGCCCGGGAAATACTCGGCCACCATGGCGCGGCTGAGGCCCACGGCCTCGAAATTCAGACCGCCGCGATAGGACGAGATCACCGAAATCCCCATCTTGGCCATGATCTTCAAAAGACCCTGATCAATCGCCTCGCGATAGCGCGCCACATTTTCAGTCAGCGTTCCGTCCAGCAAGCCGCGATCAATGCGGTCTGCCAGCGAATCCTCGGCCAGATAGGCGTTGATTACGGTCGCACCACACCCGATCAGCACGGCAAAATAATGCGGGTCAACACATTCGGCGGACCGCACGTTGAGCGAGCAGAAGGTCCGCAACCCCTGACGGGTCAGATGTGAATGCACGGCGCTGGTCGCCAGGATCATCGGCATCGCCACGCGACCCGCACCCGAGTTCATGTCAGACAGCACCAGATGCCCCGCGCCCGAGCGCACAGCCTCTTCGGCTTCGGCTCTAACACGGGCCAAAGCGGCGCTGAGTGCGCCCTGACCTGGTTCAAAGCTGCAGTCAATTTCCGCCAGCGGCGCATCAAAGCTTTCGACCAGTTTGTCCCACTGCGCATTGCCGACAAAGGGGCTTTCCAGAACCACGATTTCGGTCTGGCTGCTATCTTCGTCCAGCACGTTCTTGAGGTTGGCAAACCGCGTTTTCAGCGACATCACACGGTATTCGCGCAAGCTGTCGATGGGCGGGTTGGTCACCTGGCTGAAATTCTGGCGGAAGAAATGGCTGAGTGGACGGTATTTCTTGGATAGAACCGCAGATGGCGTGTCATCCCCCATCGAGGCCAAAGCCTCTTTGCCGTCTTCGGCCATCGGGGCCAGGATCTGTTCCAGTTCCTCAACAGAATAGCCAGCAGCGATCTGGCGCTTGCGCAGTTCTTCGCCAGAAAAAATCGGCGCCTCGGACACGCCGGCCAGCGTATCGTCCAGATCCTTGATCTTGCCGACCCATTCGCCAAAGGGCAGCGCACGGGCCAGTTTGTCCTTGATCTGTTTGTCGCGGAACAGCTTGCCCTTTTTCATGTCGACGGCGAGCATTTGCCCTGGACCCAGAGCGCCCTTTTCCGTCACGGATGCCTCATCAATCGGAACCATCCCGGCCTCGGACCCGGCAATCACCAGACCATCCCCGGTCACCACATAGCGCATCGGGCGCAACCCGTTCCGGTCGAGACCCGCGCAGACCCAGCGGCCATCGGTCATAGCCAAGGCGGCGGGGCCATCCCATGGCTCCATCACCGAGTTGCAGTAGGAATACATGTCGCGCCAGGCCTGCGGCAACTCAACCGCCTGCTTGGACCAGCTTTCGGGCACCAACATGGTCTTGGCCATAGGCGCGGACCGGCCAGCACGCACCAAAACCTCAAAAACCGAGTCTAATGCAGCTGAATCCGACGATCCGCCCGCGATGATGGGTTTGATATCTTCGGCATAATCACCGAAGGTTCCCGACGCCATGCGGATCTCATGGCTTTTCATCCAGTTGATGTTGCCCTTGAGCGTGTTGATCTCGCCGTTATGGGCCAACATGCGGAAAGGTTGCGCCAGCCACCATTGCGGGAAGGTGTTGGTCGAATAGCGCTGATGATAGATCGCGAACGCAGATTCGAACCGTTCGTCCATCAGATCGGGGTAGAAAACCGCCACCTGCTCGGCCAGCATCATGCCCTTGTAAATGATCGAACGGCAGCTGAGAGATGCGAGGTAAAGGTCCGAGATGCCCGCTGATGCGGCTGCCTTTTCGATACGGCGGCGGATCACATAAAGCTCGCGCTCGAACGTTTCCTCGTCGACCCCTTTGGAGTTCGAGATCAGGATTTGTTCAATTTCAGGCCGGGTGGCGTTGGCCTTGTCACCCAGACAGGTGACATCGACCGGCACATGGCGCCAGCCATAGATGTAATAGCCCATCCGAAGAACCTCGGTTTCCACGATGGTCCGGCATTGTTCCTGCGCGCCGAAATCGGTACGCGGCAAAAAGACCTGACCAACGGCGACCAGCTCATCCATATTCGGTTCGTGCCCGGTGCGGCGAATCTGGTCGTAAAAGAAGGGAACCGGGATCTGCACGTGAATGCCCGCGCCGTCGCCGGTCTTGCCATCCGCGTCCACCGCGCCTCGGTGCCAGATCGCCTTGAGCGCGTCGATACCTGCATCCACCACCTTACGCGACGCTTTGCCGTCGACCGAAACAACAAGGCCCACACCACACGAAGAATGCTCTTCTTCCTCGGAATAGAGACCATTTTCCGCCATCCATTTGCGCTTGGCCTCTTCGGCCCGCACCCAATCGGCATCGTATTTGGTCATTGGCTGTCTCCTTCTTCCGAGTCGCGTTCTGCGCTTGAGCCTCGGTTTTTGGTCATTTGCTTGCATCCGTTTGCGGACGCGTCCCCGTGGGGCAATTCGTTGAATTCAAGCAGAGGGGGCCGTTATTCGGCCGCAACCGCCACTTTGGCGTTGAACCGGTCGAGGATCGCATCTGCACAATCGCGACCGTCGCGGATCGCCCACACGACCAGCGACGCGCCGCGCACAATGTCACCGATGGCGTAAACGCCGTCCATCTCGGTCGCGCCGGTCTGGAATGCTGCCTTGATCGTGCCCCAGCGGGTCACCGGCAGGTCGGGCTGGCCGAACAGGGTCGGCAGGTCCTCGGGCTCAAAGCCCAGCGCCTTGATCACCAAATCAGCCTCTTCCACGTAATCCGCGCCTTCGATCACTTCGGGCGCTTGACGGCCTGTCGCATCAGGTTGGCCAAGGCGCATCTTTTGCACCATCACGCCGGACACCGAGCCGTCCCCGGTAAAGCCTTTCGGCGCGCTGAGCCATTCAAAGATCACACCTTCTTCCTCGGCGTTCTGGGTTTCGCGCTGCGAGCCGGGCATATTGGCCCGGTCACGCCGGTAGAGGCACTTAACCGACGTGGCCCCCTGACGGACCGAGGTACGCACGCAATCCATCGCGGTGTCACCGCCACCGATCACAACAACCTTTTTGCCAGCCGCGTTCAGGCGACCATTGTCAAAGTCTTCGACCTCATCACCAAAGCTCTTGCGGTTTGAGGCGGTCAGAAAGTCGATGGCTTTTTCGATACCGCCCAAACCGCTACCGGGCATGGACAAGTCACGCGATTTGTAAACGCCGGTGGCGATGATCACAGCGTCATGCTTGGCACGAATCTCGGCAAACTTCTCGGCATCCACGTCACAGTTCAGAACGAACTCGACCCCGCCTTCGGCCAACAGATCATTGCGACGCTGCACGATGTCCTTTTCCAGCTTGAAACCTGGGATCCCGTACATCAGCAACCCGCCTGCGCGGTCATAGCGGTCATATACCGTGACCTGAATGCCCGACCGGCGCAGCATGTCCGCCGCGGCCAGGCCGCCGGGTCCACCACCAATGATGCCGACGCTTTCACTGCGTTCAGCGCCAGGAACGACGGGCTGCACCCAGCCTTTGTCCCAGGCGGTGTCGGTGATGTATTTCTCGATCGTGCCAATGGTGACCGTGCCGTGGCCCGATTGTTCGATCACGCAATTGCCTTCACACAGGCGGTCCTGTGGGCAGATACGGCCGCAGATCTCGGGGAAGGCGTTGGTGGCCTGACTTGTGGCATAGGCCTCTTCCAGGCGCCCCGTGGCTGTCAGGTGCAGCCAATCGGGAATGTTGTTGTGCAGCGGGCAATGCGACTGACAATAGGGCACACCACATTGGCTGCAGCGGCTGGCCTGCTCGGCCGCCTTCTCGGCTGCAAACTCGGCATAGATTTCGTCGAAGTCTTCCTTGCGGGTGTCGGCGGCACGCTTTTCGGGCATGACACGGTCGATCTGCACAAATTTCAGCATCGGTTGCTTGGCCACGGGTCAGACTCCATGAATTGGCTTGGTCGTGCCTCTTTAAGACATGGGTTTCTGAATTAAAAGTCAATTATACTGACCTATTTTAGGAAATATCGACGCGCACCTCACAAATTCAGAGAAATCAGATCAATTTTAGTTCCGATTCGGACCTATTTGAGTGCTTTCCTTTCCGACAGCGCGATTATACCCATGGACCATAGTGCATTCGAGGCGGTGACGCGGCGGTTTAGATGAGTCTTTTGCAACTGATTCTGGTGGCGATCATTCAGGGCGTTACCGAGTTTCTGCCAGTTTCTTCCTCGGGTCACCTGATCCTGCTTCCAAGCCTGACGGGTATGGAGGATCAGGGGCTGACAATCGACGTGGCCGTTCACATCGGCACGCTTGGTGCGGTTGTGGTCTACTTCTGGACGGACGTGAAACAGGCCCTTTCGGGTTTGCCGCGTGCCCTGACCGGTCGGGCGGATACGCCTGAATCCCGGCTGGCCTTGTCCTTGATCATCGCGACCATCCCAACAGTCATTGCAGGCGCCATTCTTTTTGGAACCGGCCTGGATCAATTGCTGCGCTCGATCGCCGTGATCGGTTGGGCCATGCTTGGGTTTGGTCTTGTCCTTTACTGGGCCGATCAGAAAGGGCCGCAAACCAAACGCTCTGCCGATTGGGGTATTCGGGATGCCGTGATCATGGGGCTGTGGCAGTTGTTGGCCCTGATCCCCGGCACATCCCGATCCGGGATCACGATCACCGGAGCGCGACAGCTGGGATATTCCCGCGAAGACGGCGCCAGAATCGCAATGCTGATGTCCATCCCGACGATCCTCGCCTCGGGCACCTTGTTGTCAGTGGACGTCATACGCAACGCAGACGCAGCACTTGCCCGGGACGGTGCCATTGCCGCCGCCTTTGCCTTTGTCGCAGCGCTGCTGGCGCTCAGCCTGATGATGCGGCTGCTGCGCAGCGTCAGCTTTACGCCCTACGTTGTCTATCGCGTTATTCTGGGTGCTGTCCTGCTGGTGATCGCCTACAGCTGATCACATCCGCAGGTTCCTGGCCGAATTCTGGATGTCGTCATACTGACCAGAGGGGCGGAATTTCCACAGATAGCTGGGCAAAACCGAATCCAGCGCTGCGGGTTCGATACCCAATTCCACAAATCCCTTGGCCCCTTCCGCGACAACGTTGTCATTGCGCAGGTTCTTGACCTGATCACGGGTCAGGATGGGATTGGAGAACAGCTGAAAGCTGACAAATTTCAGCATGTCCAGAACGCCGGCCATGACATTGGCCGCAAAGAACGGCATGCTCAGAATCACACGACGACGGTGAATCACGTCCAGCATCTGCTGCATGAGTGCGCGGAAGGTTTTGACCTCGGGGCCGCCCAGCTCATAAACTCCAGCTTCACCCTGACCCAGCACCGCTGCTTCGGCTGCTTTGGCCACATCATCGACATAAACGGGCTGGAACCTGGTTTCGGCCCCTACCAGCGGAAGGAACGGGCCAAATCGCGTCATCGCGGCAAAGCGGTTAAAGAACTGATCTTCGGTTCCAAAAATGATCGAAGGGCGCAGGATGATGGCAGCCGGCATATGCGCAAGCACACCAGCCTCGCCCTTGGCCTTGGTGCGGGCATAGGCGCTGTCCGCCTCGGCATCCGCGCCAATTGCCGAGATATGCACCATCCGCGCAACACCATTTTTGGCAGCCAAACGCGCGATACGTTCGGCCCCGTCGGCCTGAACTGCGTCGAAATCGTTTTTGCCCAACTCGTTGAGGACACCAACGCAGTTCACCACCGCCTCTGCCCCCTGCATGGCCAAATCAACCGAGGCATCGTCCCGGATATTGCACAATACCGGCTCGACCTGCCCAACCACGCCATAGGTCTTGACGAACATCGCCTCGTTCGGGCGCCGCACCGCGACCCGAACGCGCCATCCCTGGGCCGCCATTCGACGAGCGATATAGCGCCCGACAAATCCCGATCCACCGTAAATCGTGACCATTTTGGACATGATGGCGCTCCTGCTTTCTTCGTCCTGATCCGATCTACAATTCATCAGACCCGCAAACAAGCCGCTAATACGCCGCGCCCGGCAATTGCCATGTATCGCCGGGTTGGACGCAATGCCTGTGGCGCCGTCAAAAAACTTTCAAATTCCGTCCGAATCCGGTTGACGCCCCACGCCAGTCGGCTTAAACGGCGCTCCACGACACCTGCCCAGGTGGCGGAATTGGTAGACGCGCTAGCTTCAGGTGCTAGTGTCCGTATGGACGTGGAGGTTCGAGTCCTCTCCTGGGCACCAAATCCAAAAAAATTAAGAATACTCGACGCGTGATCATGCTGTTAGATACGTTGCGACCGTTCTTTTTGGGCGACCGAATTCCCCGGAAAACCCCGTGTACTCACGGATCAGACAAGTTGACCGGCTTGACCTCAGCCTTAATCACGAACGGCAGAACAGCAGCGATCCGCCTGCGGCGTGGTCCGGCTTTTCTTCAAAGGCTTCTGCTTTCAAAAACTCGGCCGCGTGGTGCCGCCATTCTGTGGCGGCCTCTTCGCTGTGAAAAGGGACCACAATGCGTTTGAGGCTGCCCGGGATCGATCCGATCAGCGTTGAAATTGGTACTCCGACCTCGCCCAGCCGCAGCGTATCCGGTGAGAAATCGTTCAGAAGTGCGACAAGCCCGGGGGCCTCGCCGCTGTCGTCAAACTGAAGCGGCCCGCTTACATATTTAAAGCGAGAGGAATCGAAAAAGCCGTTTTTTTGGGCAATCAAACGGGCGGCGGCGTCCATGCCCTTTCTCTCGTCATGGGCCATCACGATGGCCGGATGCCCCGCTGACAAAGCCTTCATAGCCACAAAACCCACGCCTGCCCCGACGTCCAGAATGCGAGAGCTGTCGGCATAGTAGGTCGAGATATTGCGCGCGTTGCGGCGGTCGAATTTGCCGGACACGACCCCTTCGAGCCCCGATGGCGAAAAAATGCGCGGATCGACCGGCAATTGCAGCCCTTGATTGTCTACCCATTCCAGGTCGATGTCTTCGGACAAATCAATGCGCTGATCCACATACAAGCTTTCGCCAGCCCAACTTTGCCGGATGAATGTGGGGGCTTTCCTTGTGTGTTCCGAATGCTGCAATGTCTGCTTTTCGACCTTGCTCATGCGCGCAGCGATCTTGGCAGGATCGCGCGCTTTCGGTGGTTTGGCGTCGACTTTGGTGATCGGAACAGCGCTTGCCTCAACAAGGCTGGACTTCAAAGCCTCATATGCATCGGTCGACCGGAACGCGTTCAAGCGGGCCTCGACCCGCGCCAGGGCGTTTTCATGCAAGTCTGACAAGACCGGATCCTGCAGCAGTCCGGCCATGATCTGGGCACGGCGCGGGGCGTGCCGCAAGATCGAACGATCCTGAACTTCGTTGCGGTCCTGCAGCGACCAATAGTCAGCGTTGTATTTGTCTTTCTTGTTGTTGACGTTGCCGCGAAACTTTCGAACCGCATACGCATCAACCGACTTCACCGCGTAATGATTCAACTGCGCCCAATCGTACCCGACCGTGCGACGGATAGAGCGCCAGCCACGGAATTTGAAATACTCCTCCATAGGCTGGCCAGAGCCGTTCAGCCAATGGACTTTGTCGGCGAATCCTTTTTCTATGTGCTTGCGTTTGATCTTGGGCCGGTGAATTCCAAGCTTCCAATACTCCGGATCGAACTTGAACAGCGTCTTTACACCCCATCCCTTGTTCCACAGGGGCGGGGCCGCCCTTTGATATTGTTCCGTTACAGGCTCGCGTGACCAATCAACAACCCCGCCAGAGCCAAATACCCGCCAGGTGACGACCAGACCATTGGCGCCTTTGGCAACAACATCATCCAACAAACCGTCCAATTCCCCGGAAGGGTGGTTGATCGACAGGTATTCGTCTGCATCAAACAACATCACCCAATCGGCCGCGCCGACGATCGGCTCTTTCTGCGCGTGTTTGATGGCCGAGGGTTGAGGTTTGATGTTCTTGGGGATCTTGTTCTCGCGATGATAGCCCAGGCCAAGTTCCTCAAGCCTTTGCAGCATCTCGACCGTTCCGTCGGTGCAGTCATTGGTATAGACCAGCAAATCCGTAAACCCGACCGCAAGATGATGCGCGACCCATTCCAGCAGATAGGTTGCCTCATCTTTCATCATCGAAACCGCCAACACTGTCCCGTGCCGACTTTTTCGATCGCGCAATTCGGTAAGAATAGCCGGGTCCGTCAAAACCTATTCCTTTGCTCAGGCATCCAACTTAAGCAAGGTCGCCAGCCCTTCCAACGGTTTGCTCCTCATCCAGGGCCAGTTCTTTTCGCCGAAGGGCCATGAACGCATGCAACAGCTGGCGCTGTCTGGCCAGAGGAAGGCTTTTGCCCTGACCCAGATGTTCGAGCAGTTGCAAAGTCTGAAACCCCTCCGGCGTTTCGCTAAGTTTAGAAATCCGCGATTGCTTCCACGCAAGACCCTGCTCGTAAAGCTCTCGCAGTTTCGTATCTGTCATCATTGAGGCAATGCCGTCTTCTATCGCATCTGAAAAGCGCAAAATACTCTGGTCTTCAACATCGTTGAAATCCCGCTCGATCCAATAGTCAATATCAATTGGCAGATCGCTGCGGTTGGGGCGCCCGCGTTCCTGTTTCAGCAGAAAATCGCTATAAGAGCCAAGCGCATAGTGGTTGATCTGTGCCAGCCCGTATCGCGGCTGATCATGCAGGCTTACTGTGGCTTTTGGCGGAGGCTGCCGTTGGCCGCGGTCATCCACCCAATATTCATCCCGAGCTTCCGAGGTGGGTTCCAAAGGACGGTGGACGCCCAGTTTTTTGTAACGCCCGTTGTTTCGCCACAGACATTTATGTTGAACAGATCGCCAGGGCCAAAGCATCCGGTCCGGCGCGGCCCGCGTGAACCGGGTGGTCAGGCGCATATCCGCTAAGGGGGCCGAAAAGCCCGAGCAGCCAAACATCCGCCAAGACAAGATGAACCCGGCAGCATCCGGGTCAGACGCGATCAGATCCTGGAGTTTTCCTTCGCCCGGATGAATTACGAGATATTCATCCGCATCCAATACACCAAGCCAATCCGCCTTTTTGACAGCCGGATGATGCCTCGCCCGGTTGAGCGCCTTCCATTGTACCGTCTTCTTGCCTTGCCGGGGGTTGGGCACATGATGCACGCCACCAAACTCGGCAAGGCGATCAAGCATCAGGTCGGTGCCATCCTCACAATCATTTGTAAATACAACGAAATCCGTGACGCCAATAGCGCGATGGTAAGCGATCCATTCCGGCAGCACCGCCGCCTCGTTACGCATGCAAGCAACAAGCGTAATCAGCATTCTTTGCCCCTTTTGGACGCATCTGTCTGGTACCTACCGAGAATGGCGGCAAATACAGCGACATGCAAGTTGTTGAAACGCATCAATATTCGATACGCCACGCAATTTACCCTTCGGCAGAGGGCCCGCCTAAGACACCAATTCGGCAAGCTCGTCCCGCCGCTTGGCGGCCTGTGCGGTCACGCGCTGCAGGAAGACGGGTGGCAAATCGGGGGCGGTGGGGTTTTTGAACCTTTCAGCGCTGGGGTCGCCGATAAGTTCGGCGTATTTGGCCCATGTTCGAAACGCGAATACGTCCCTTAGGCTGATCAGCGGTTTGCTGTTATCGGTGCGTTTGGGTGGGGTGAGGGCGATTTTCCCAAAATACTCCCGCTCGATCTTTGCCCATTCTGATGGCGCCCGAAACGCATCGCGTGAATGTTCGTCAAACTTGAACGCCGGATAGGCCTGAGAATATTCCGAACATCCATGCGAAATCTGTGAGCGGACGCCCGCAATCCCAACCTCGGCCTGTGCGCGTTGAAACGCTGCCAGACACTCCTGAACCTCAGGGATACTTTCGCAGTAGATATAGGCTTTGTAGGGGTATTTGATCCCGTCACGCAGTTCGATCATGCATTTCCGGGCGTTGTCATTCGGCAGCCTCAGATTGATCAGCAAGAAATAGACCCGGATCAGGGCCTCCAGGTTGTTCGGCAGGATCTGAACCTTGTAGCAATCGTTGCACAGTGCAGAGATCGCGCCGGTTTGTGCGAAGAACTTCAGCCGCTCACCACAATGCGCGTGGGTGCCCTTGATCGTCATCGTGCGCCCGGCAAAGATCTGACCGATGGGAACGGCTCGCTTGATCCCCGCCTTGCGCAACGCACCCTGCCATTCCCCATAGCTTTCTGCGGCCGTGTTCCCATGCAGAAAAGCCAGCTGCCAATCCTCTGGCAAACTGTTCGCGATTAACCGCTGAGCGGCTGTAAACCGACCGTCGCCCGCAAAGTCAGGCGGCATTTGGTCCAGCCGTGTCACCAACCGACGCAGGGCCTGCATGTCGTTTGGGGTCTGGCGTAGCCGTGCCTCAAGTGCCTCGATTTGCTGCGCGTCGTGGGTCATGCGGGTCTCCGCCTGCGGAAAGGGGTCCGCAGGTCGGTCTTTTGATCGCGTGCAAAGGCCCGTGCGTCAATGTGAAACCGTCGGGTTGGCCCGAGGCCCAGTCAAAATCAGCCTGCCGCCTGTTCCGAGACGATTTCGCCGAACTTGGTAAAGAACTTGCCGGACAGTTTCTTGGCCGTCCCGGCGATCAGCCGGCTGCCCAACTGGGCGATCTTGCCACCCACATCAACCTTTGCCGTATAGGCCAAAACGGTTTCGGCGCCTTCTTCGGTCAGGGTGACATCGGCGCCGCCCTTGGCAAACCCTGCAGCGCCGCCTTTGCCCTCACCGGTCAGGGTAAAGCCATTCGGAGCGTTCGAGGTATCCAGCGTTACTTCACCCGCAAATTTCGCTTTGACTGGCCCGATCTTGAGCACGACCTTCGCCTCAAGCTGGCCGGGTGCGGATTGCGTCAGCTCTTCACAGCCGGGAATGCAATCGCGCAGCACTTCGGGATTGTTGAGCGCTTCATACACGACGTCTCGCGGTGCGGAGATGCGGATTTCATCGGTTAGTTCCATTGGGATTTTCCTTGTTTAACAACATCTCGGATACACGCGAAGCGCCTCTTCCGTCGCTTCTTTGGTAGACATTTCAGGTCGCGCTGGCCAGAAGGCCCGCAACCGCTCACGCCATTTTTTCATCATTGAGCGTCTCCGTGTTCTTGTCAGTGTTTCGCCATTTGACGATCTCGGCCAGAATCGACAGCGCGATCTCATGCGGGTCAACAGCGTGAATATGCAGCCCTGCCGGGGCTTTCAGCCGCGCCACCTGAGCGGGCTCGGCCCCCTGTTCGATCAGCTTGTCGCACAAAACCTGCGCCTTGCGTCGACTGGCAACCATCGAAACACGCCGCGCAGGCGACGCAAGCGCTGCCTTCAACGCCGTGCTGTCCGAATTGCCCTGAGAGGCAACAACCACAAAATCCCGCGCCTCGATGTTAAATGCGGTCAGATCGGTGGGATCGAATGGGATATGATCCGGACCTTCGGACCCCTCGGGCAGGCAGACGCGGAACCCCGCAAGGCTCGCATGGGCGGCAAGCGCCGATGCGATGGGTGTCTCGCCAAAAATCATCAGACGCGGCGCTTGTTGATATGGCTCGACCAGCAGATCCACCGTTCCCCCTGACGGACAGCCGCTTTTGTAGGTTTGAACCCCATCCGTATCCGACATGGCCACCACCTTGTGTGAGGGTTTGATGCTGATCAGCTGCGGTTCGCCGCTTGTTAGAGCCTGATCTGCAGATTTTCGCACCGCCCGCTGAACGCAGGCCCCGCCAAGATGCCCCAGGATGTCACCACCCCGGGTGATAGCTGCTTTTGCCCCGGCTTTGGCCGAGGTCGCATCCGCCGTGCGCAACACCGTGGCGACACAAAAGCTCTCGCCTTTTTCGCGCAATGTGTCGATCGTGTCGAATATGTCGAAACCGGGCATGGCTGTACCTTTCACAACTTGCGGAATTCGGGCTCAAGCGCCGCCAAAGCGTCCAGAGTGTTCGCGGGCAGGTGGGCATCCAGATGCGGCAGCGCAGCCTGCATGGCGGCGGCCACCGGCTCATAGTTTTTCCACCCTTTCAGCGGGTTCAACCAGACGACACGGCGGGCCTTGCGTTGCAGCCGGGCCAATACATGGCCCAAAGCCTGCGGGTCAGAGCTGCAATACCCGTCCGACAAGATCAGAACGATGGTACGCCCGTTCAGCGCCCTTGCGCCATAGCCCGCGACGAAACGTTCAAGACTCCCGGAGATATCGGTGCCGCCCCCGAAACCTTCGGCCATCAGCGACAGCCGTCCCGCCGCCCGGATCGAATCGTGGTCGCGCAACGCATCGGTCACGCGCATCAACCGCGTGTGAAACAGATAGGCATCCGCCTCGGACCCGCTGCCGATCAGCCCTTTGAGAAAGGCCAGAAACACGCGCGAATAAACGGTCATCGACCCGCTGACATCGCACAAGGCGACGATTCGCATCGGACGCGGGGGGCGCGCTTTTCGAAACAGGTCCATCGGCTCGCCACCCCGAGACAGGCTGGCCCTTTGAATGCGCCGCATGTCCAGCGCAGGTCCTCTGGCGGCTTGTTTACGCCGCCGGGATCGCCGATCGCGAATAGCGCGTGCAATCCGCGTTGCAGCCACTTCCGCCTGTTTTAGGCTCTGTTCATCCATCAATTCGCGCAGGTCCCGCCGGCTCAGATTGGCCGTTCGGGTCGCAATCAACTTGCCATCTGTTCCTTCGGCCTCACCCTCTCCGGTATCCGGAGTGGTCGCTGATTGATCCGGACCCGCGCCATCCTCTTGAACGGCTTGATCCCGGGTTTGCCAGATCATCGGTTTTGCCGATTGCACGCGGACATGGGCGTTCTGAGCCACACCGCTGCGGTGCTTGCCCGCATTGAACCAATATGCGTCGAACAATTCGTCAAAGCGCCGCCAGTCATCTGCATCCCCGGCCAAGAGGGCACACAATGCCTGCCGGGCTTGGGCGACATCCGTGGCCTCGACCTCCGACAAAGCGGCCAGGGCGTCTCCGGTTTCGCTCACGCCTACGCGCATACCATTCATGCGCAGATGCGCCATGAACCCCGACATCCGATCAGCCAGGCCAGCTGCGCGAGAGGGAAAGCGCGTCACTTGCATCACGCCACCTTTCCGATCAAGCGATCCAGCAGCTCGGGTGGGGCCGCATCATAGTCAGCGGCGGTTTTCAACAAACAGACCAGGGTCGCCTGAACCGCCTCCCGGGATTGCGCCAGATCGTTCACACCCAATCCAGACAGCGCAGCCGCCCAATCCAGCATCTCGGCAATACCCGGCGTTTTCTCCAGATCCTCACTGCGCAGCGCCTGTACGACGCCGATGATCTGCCGCGCCAACAACCCCTCAACCTCGGGCATCCGCGCCTTCAGAATGGCCATCTCGGATTCACGCGAGGGGTAGTTGAGGAAACTGTACAAACACCGCCGCCGCAACGCGTCCGACAGATCGCGTGTCCCGTTGGCTGTCAGGATCACAACAGGTCGCGCTTTCGCCGTGACCGTCCCAAGTTCGGGGATGGTGATCTGAAAGTCGGACAGGATTTCCAGCAAATACGCTTCAAACTCCTCATCCGCCCGATCAATCTCATCTATCAAAAGAACAGGCGGCTTGTCCTCGGAAATAGCCTCTAACAAGGGACGTTTCAGCAAATACGCATCGGAAAACAACTGCGCCTCACCAACACCGCCCTGCGCCTCGCTTGCCCTGACCGCCAGCAATTGCCGCTGATAGTTCCACTCATAAATCGCATGAGACGCATCCAGCCCCTCATAGCACTGCAACCGGATCAAGCGGGTATCACGCCACGCCGCCATTGCCTTTGCCACCTCGGTCTTGCCCACCCCTGCGGGCCCTTCCAACAGCAAAGGCCGCCCCAAAGCCTGCGCCAGATGCAACGCCATCGCCAACCGATCATCGGCAACATAGCCCTGCGCGGCCAACCCGTTCTGCACGTCACTCAAAGTCAAAACCAGGATCCATTCTTCATCTGGCTAAAAATATCCTGGGGGAGGTTGCGAGGGGGCTGGCCCCCTCCGTTCGCTCGGACCGGCCAAAACCGGTCCGAGACCAATCACCCATGCATCCCCAGCCCATTGGCAATCTTCCAGATCCGCCAATGGTCATGCGGCATATGGCTCTGCACCAGCCCAAAGGGCCGGAACGCATCATGCACCGCGTTCGAGAAACAGGGCACGCCCCCAACATTGGGGCTCTCACCAACACCCTTCGCACCAATCGGATGGTGGGGCGAGGGCGTCACCGTATAGTCGGTGATATAGTTCGGCGTCTCCCACGCGGTCGGCAGAAAGAAATCCATCAGCGTGCCGGTTTTGACATTGCCCATTTCGTCATAGGCAATCTCTTGCCCCATCGCGATGGCCAACGCTTCGGTCACGCCGCCATGCACCTGCCCGTCGATGATCATCGGGTTGATCCGGGTGCCGCAATCGTCCAGCGCATAGAATTTCCGAACGTCCCACTCGCCGGTATCCACGTCGATCTCCATGACGCAGATATAGGCCCCGAACGGGTAGGTCATATTCGGCGGGTCATAGTAGCTGACCGCCTCCAGCCCGGGTTCCAGCCCCGGGATCGCCTGATTATAGGCTGCAAAGGCGATTTCCTTCATGGTCTTGAACCGCTCGGGCGCACCTTTGACCGCAAAGCGATCCACATCCCATTCGACATCGTCGTCGTGGACCTCCAGCAGATAGGCCGCAATCATCTGCGCCTTGGCACGGATTTTGCGCGCGGCCATTGCCGTTGCCGCACCAGCCACAGGCGTGGATCGAGATCCATAGGTCCCTAGCCCATAAGGCGCTGTATCCGTGTCGCCTTCCTCCAACGTGATGTCATCTGCAGGCAGGCCGATCTCGCTGGCGATGATCTGCGCAAAGGTCGTGGCGTGACCCTGACCCTGAGAGATCGTCCCCAATCGCGCAATAGCCGACCCAGTCGGGTGGATGCGAATTTCGCAGCTGTCGAACATACCCAGCCCGAGGATATCGCAGTTCTTCACTGGCCCGGCACCCACGATTTCGGTGAAATGCGTCAGACCAATGCCCAGCAGCTTGCGGGTTTTGCCAGCCTTGAAATCCTCGACCCGCTGCGCCTGTTCGGCGCGCAGACCGTCGTAATCGACAGCCTTCAGCGCCTTGTCCCAGGCGGTGTGATATTCGCCCGAGTCATACTCCCAACCCAGTGCGGACTGATATGGGAACTGATCGGCCTTGATGAAGTTGATCCGGCGCAGCTCGGCGGCGTCCATGTTCAGCTTGATGGCCAGAACCTCGATCATGCGCTCGATGAAATAGGCCGCCTCGGTCACACGGAAGGAACAGCGATAGGCCACCCCGCCCGGAGCCTTGTTGGTATAGACACCATCCACGGCCAGATAAGCGGTGGGGATGTCATACGACCCGGTGCAAATGTTCATGAAGCCTGCCGGGAACTTGGTCGGGTCAGCACAGGCGTCAAAGCCGCCATGGTCCGCAGTAGTGTGGCACCACAGCCCGGTGATCTTGCCATCCTTGGTGGCCGCGATCTTACCCTGCATCCAGTAGTCGCGGGCAAAGGCGGTGGACATCAGATTCTCCATCCGGTCCTCGACCCATTTCACTGGCTTGCCGGTGACAATCGACGCCACAACCGAGCAAACATAGCCCGCATAAGCCCCGACCTTGTTGCCGAACCCGCCACCGATATCAGGACTGATCACGCGGATATTGTGTTCGGCAATGCCCGAAATCAGCGACACAACCGTACGGATCGCATGCGGGGCCTGAAACGTGCCATACAGCGTCAGCTTGCCCGTCACCTTGTCCATGCTGGCCACGGACCCGCAGGTTTCCAGCGGGCAGGGATGAGTGCGGTGGTAATAGACCATCTCCTCGGCGACTACGTCAGCTTCGGCCAGAATGGCCTCGGTCGCGTCTTTGTCGCCCTGTTCCCAGGTGAAGATATGGTTGTGATGCTTGCGCGGCCCGTGCGCGCCTTCGGTCTGGCCTTCAAGATCTTCACGCAGGACCACATCGGATTTCAGCGCCTCGAACGGGTCGGTGATGACCGGAAGCTCTTCATAATCCACCTCGACCAGTTCCACGGCATCCGCCGCAATGTACCGGTCTTCGGCCACGACAAACGCGACCTCCTGGCCCTGGAACAGTACCTTGCCGTCGGCCAGAACCATCTGTTTGTCACCGGCCAAGGTCGGCATCCAGTGCAGGCCCAGCGGAGACAGATCCTCAGCCGTCAGAACAGCGATCACACCGGGCAGCGCCAATGCGGCCTCTTTGTTCACGGATTTGACGCGGGCATGTGCGTAGGGGGAGCGCACAAAGTCGCCGAACAGCATCCCGTCCAGCTTGATGTCATCGACATAATTGCCCTTGCCTTGGGTAAAGCGCACATCCTCGACGCGTTTGCGCGAGCTACCCATGCCTTTGAGATTGGCGGCGCGTTCTTCGGGGGTCATTGTCTGGTCGTTCATTCCGCAGCCTCCTTCTGAGCGTTCAGCATGTCAGCCGAGGCTGAGATCGCCTTGACGATGTTCTGATAGCCAGTGCAGCGGCAGAGGTTCCCGGCCATGCCGAAACGGATGTCTTCCTCGGTCGGGTTCGGGTTTTCCTGTAGCAAGCGATGCGCGCGGGTGATCATGCCCGGCGTGCAGAAGCCGCACTGCAGTCCGTGATGTTCACGGAACATTTCCTGCAACACACCAAGGCTGCCGTCGTCATTGGTCAACCCTTCGACCGTGGTGATATCGGCCCCGTTCACCTGCGCCACGAAGGTGGTGCAGGATTTGACGGACTTGCCATCGATATCCACGGTGCAGGCGCCGCAATGGCTGGTTTCGCACCCGATATGAGGGCCGGTGATTTTCAGATCTTCCCGCAGGAAGTGAATGAGCAACGTGCGCGGCTCGGCCAGACCTTCGACCTCTTTGCCGTTCACGGTGAGTTTGACGTGCATTTTCGACATGGGTAATCCCTCCTCAACCCGCGCGGCTTAGCGCGCGGTCGATGGCGCGGCGCAGCATGACGCTGGCCACATGTTTCTTGAATTCGACAGGGCCACGATTGTCGGCGACCGGATCAATCGCATCGAGCATCGCAGCCACACAGCCATCGACATCGCCACCCGCCAAAGCGGTGCCGGCGTCTTCGGACCAGATCGGCGTGTCGGCCAGATTGGTCATCGCGACCGAAGCCGTGCCATTGCCCACCATCACTGCAGCCGCAGCGGTGGCATAATCGCCGATCTTGCGTTTCTGTTTCTCATAGGCCTGACCAACGCCTGCGCCGGGAACAGGGATCGAAATCCGTGTCAGGATTTCTTCGTCTTCACGCGCGGTGAAATAGGCGGCTTCATAAAAGTCACGTGCGGCAACGCTGCGCGCGCCATCCGGACCGGACAAATCAAACGTCGCGTTCAGGCATTGCATCAACCCCGGCATGTCATTGCCCGGATCTCCATTGGCAACGTTGCCGCCCACAGTGCCCATGTACCGGACCTGAGGATCCGCGATTTGCAGCGCTGCCTCTCGGATCAGCGGGACGGCAGCGGCCAACCCGTCATGGGTGATCAACTCGTGCTGCGTGACCATCGCGCCCAAGGTGACGGTGTCAGACCCGACACCGATGCCCTTGAGCTCCTCAATGGCCTGCAGGTCGACCAGATGGCCCATCTCGGCCATGCGCAGCTTCATCATCGGGATCAGGCTGTGCCCGCCCGCGATCACGCGCGCCTCATCTCCGTGTTCTTGCAAAATGCCAATGGCCGAGGCGATGTCGCCTGGCCGGTGATACTCAAAACCGGCTGGTATCATGTTTTTCCTCCCTGGGTCCGAGCAAAGTGCCTGGGGTTTCCACGAAGGATCAAAGGGCGCAGGGATCAACCGATCCAGCCAAGGAAAACGGGGGGCGCAGCCTGTTTCACGAAATGCGAATGGGCTGCACGAGTTGCGATCAGAGGCCCAGCGCCTCGCGAATGTCCGTCAGGCGGGACCGGCTGACCGGGACTTTGCTCAGCGCCTCGACATCGTCGAAATAGCAGGTCCCGTTATCCTTGTGCCGCTCGAACCCCGAGACATGTCGCGGGTTCAAAAGATAGCTGCGATGCGCGCGCAAAAACCCCTCGGGGATCAACCTCTTTTCGGCTTCGGTGATGGACCAGGGGCAAAAGAGTTTCTCAGCCCCCATGTAGAGAACCGTATAGTGTCCCTCAGCCCGAATGGCCGCGATCTGAGCGGGATCTGCAAAGAACGTTTGGCCTTCCCTCTCAAAGGGAATTCCGGCGCGCATCGTGGATGGTTCCGTTGGCGGCGTCGAATTGGTAGCGGGCGCAAGCGCGGCTTTGGGCTCGATAAAGGTGATCCCGGTCAGAAGAAACGCGCCGCAAATCAGAAACACGGCGACGGTCACACCCATCGCCAGCACCTGATTGTCCAATGCCGGACCCGCACCGCCAGCCGTATCGCTGGCCACAAAATCGGTCAGGTTGGTGGCGACAAAATGCATGGTAAAGACCGCAAGACCAAAGCAGGCCGTGCCCAAAAGGATATTTCGCTGCGTGCGGTTGCCATAAGCCACCCAGATGGCCGCCACCGACAGCACAACCGATGCCAATGTCGAAAGAGCGATGTCCAGCGCGTTGTTGACAGGACGGCACAGCTGCATCCCCGCCATGCCGACATAATGCATCACCACAATGCCCAGCCCGACGATGACCCCCGCACCAATCACGGTCGGCGCGGTTCGAGGTCGAAAGTGCAGCAACAACAGCGCCAGCCCGACCATGAGGATCGCAACCAGCGCCGACATCAGGGTAATCAGCGCGTCATAGTAGAACAGGATGGGCAGCTGCAGCCCCAGCATGGCCACGAAATGCATCGACCAGATGCCGCCGCCCAGCACGACGGCCGCTAAGGCCACCACCAGCTTGCGTTGCCGCACATCCAGTTTCGACGCCCCATGCGTCAGGTAGAGCCCGGTGAACCCGGCCATAAGCGCCACAGCAAGCGACGCGGCCACAAGCCAGCCGTTATGCGAATAGTCCAACATATGGGTCTGCACGCCCTCCCCGACGTGCGGTCGACGTTAGCAAACGGAACAGATCGCGACAATCATCCGCTGCCCGGTATGTCAGGCTTGTTTCTCGGCCTTTTCCTCGACCGGTTCCACGTCCAGTTCGATCACCTCGGCGCCGTCCTGCTCTGGCATCTCAGGCTCTTCGACAGGTTCATCCGCCTTGTCTTCCAGCGCACCAACGATCAGCGGCAGCATGTGTACGCCGGTTGCACTGGCGATTTCGGGCGTTTGCGGTGTCTGCCAACTGAGCGTATCGAAGCTGCCGCAGTTCTGACAAACGGGCGCCCATTCGGCCTGAATGTCATGGCAGTTGTCACAGACCCATTGCGGTCCACGCGGCGCATTCAGCGCCCGGGCCAGCCAGCCCTGAACAACCGCGTCCGAGGCACCCTCACCCCGTTCGATCGCAGCCATCAACGTATAGGCCCGCGCATCCGCACTTGTTTCCACCACATCGCCCAGCGCCCGGCGCGCTTCGGGGAAGTCTTCGGCCACAATATTCAGCTCGGCCAGGATCAACCGGGTTTCCATGTTTTCCGGGTGAACCCGCGTCAGCGCGGCAAAGCGCTTGATCCGATCCGCCGGGCTTTCATCCGGCGCGATTTCCGCAAAAGCATGGGCGAGATCGGGATGAGGCTGAACCTCCCACGCCTTTTTCAGGATCTTGGTGGCAGCGCGCGGCTTGTCTTTGGCGATATAGGCGCGGGCCGCCATGGCAGCGGCAGGGACCAGATCGGGCGACAGGCGGTTCGCCTCAATCGCGCGTTCCTGTTGCTCGACCGAGGCATCTTCGTCCAGAATGCCCTTGGCTTCGGACAGGGCCAGGATCGCATCGCGGCGCTTGAACACATCGCGCGGCAGATACCCCGCCTTCAGTTTCGACGTCAGCGTTGACCGCGCGCCCGCCCAATCCTGTGCCTTGGTCTGCAGATTCAGCAGAACGTCCTGCGTTTCCTCATGCCGCGGCTTCAGCGCCAGCGCCTTTTCGGCCAGCTTACGGGCGGTTTCATCATCGCCTTCGGCCAACTTCTGCTTCATGATCCCACGCACACCGACAAAACGGGTTGCATTGTTTGTCACCAGCTTTTTGTAGGTGTCAGACGCCTTTTTTGTGTCGCCCGTCATCTCGGCCGCCTGTGCCACCAGCAGATTGGTCAACTCGGGCTTGTTCAACAACTTTTCGGCCTTGTTGGCCTTGGTCATGGCGGCGCGCCCTTCGCCCGAGGCCAGCGCCATCAAACCATCAGCCAGCGCCTGATATCCGCGCTGTTCGCGCGAGCGGTCAAAGTAACGCGACAGCGCCGTCTCATCCCCATTGAGGAATTTGAGCGTTGCGATCAGTAGGTTGAGTAATTTGAAGAACAGCCAGACAGCAAGCACCAAAACGCCCAGCGCGATCACCGATTGCAATGGCCCCAGCGTGTATTCCGTACCCGCAACGGTCACCTGAACGCCACCGCTGGATTCCATCAGGTATCCGGCACCCATGGCAAGCAGGCCAATAATGGCAACAAAAACAAGGATCTTTAACAATGACCAGAGCATGGCAGGTCCTTCAGTTCGAGTTCGCGCTTGTGCCAAGCGCATTTGCGGCCTCAACCGCAGTCAATCGGGTTTGGGCCGCCTGCTCCCATTCGGCCATGGCGGTCTGCGCCGCCTCGGGCAATGATTTAAGCTCACTCAGCACCGTGGACAGATCCCCATCCGACAAAGCCGCCTGCGCACGTGACAGGATCGCGTCCGGGTCGTCACCATCCTGCGGGGTCACAGACCGGGCACCGGTTTGACGTTCGAGAAATGCCAAAAGGCCCGTTCCCTTGTCAGCATCACGCGCATCCGCCAGCGCCGTGCGCGCGGCGGGGGCAAAAGAGGTGCTGAGATCGGTCAGGGACGCGACACCCTCTTTGGCCGATGCGGACAACGCGTCAGGAATTTCCACGCCACCTGCCTGGAGCTGAGAAACAAGCTCTTCATAGGGCTGGCCCGCGGCCAGTTGCGTGCGAAGTCGGGACAGTATCGCGGCATTTGCAGCCGCCCTGGATTCAGCGGCGGCTTTCGCCTCAAGCGCTTGCGCGTCGGCCACCATTTTTTCCACCTCGGCGCGCTGGGCGGCCAACGAGTCCTGCAGCTTTTTCATCTCGGCATCAAAGGCGGCAGTTACATCGGGTGACACGCTGGCCTCAACCGGGCGCTTTTCCAGATCAGCCAGTCGACCGGCCAGCGGCTCAACAGACGCACTAAGCGACGACACGCTGGTCTTGACCGCATTCAAGTCGGCCTCAACCGGTGCCAGCTTATCCGACAAGGTGGTGATCTGATCCGATAGGCCAGATACGTCGGGGCTGTTGGACAGTGTTTGCGTCAGCTTTGCGATCTGGTCGGCCTGATCCGTCAACTTGGCTTCCAGCGCTTGCATCGCTTCGGTGGTGTCAGAACTGCCCGAAGACAACACTCCGCTTTGCCCCAACGCAAACCCAACCGCCGCGGCAATCGCGCCGCCCAACAGGGCCGGCACAAAGCCACCGCGCTTTTCATCTGCCTGCTCGGTCAAACTTTGCTGGGTCGGTGCCGGTTCCGCGACATGGACGTTCGCCATTTCGGCTTCGGCTTCGGCTTCGGCTTCGGCTTCGGCTTCGGCTTCGGCTTCGGCTTCGGCTTCGGCTTCGGCTTCGGCTTCGGCTTCGGCTTCGGAAGAGACCTCGTCCGCGGTGTCTTCCACGTCAAGCTCTGCCGCGTCGGACTCCACCCGATCCTGGGTGTCCCCCTCTTCGATCATGTCTTCTGATTTGGGGTCTTCTACCGGCTCTTGATCGGTTTTCTTGTCACCCGCCACCGTCGTTTCCCCTTATCGAATCTGAAAGAACCTGAAATGCGAACGGTACCAAGTTAGTCTGCCCCCGGCGTGCCCTCAACCCGGAACGCGTGTTTCACAAGCTTTTTAACGGCCTTGCGCATTTTCTTGGGCGTCGGTTCCTTGACGATTTTCAGGCGCGTATAGTCCAATGATTTAAGGGGCTCCGCCGTCGCCTCGCTGATCGCGATCAGCCACAGCGGGGCCGAGCCGGTCCAGACATCGGCAAATTGTCGCGCCGTGCGTGGCGAAAACAAGGGCACGATCACCGGCTGTGTCCCGTTGGCGACGCTCTGTGCGTCCTCGGTCAATGGCAACAGGCGTTGTTGGTATACAGGCTGCTCCTGCGTTGTGATCCCAAGCTCGGTCAACCGTTCGGCTACGTTACCGCGGCTGTGTTCCCCCCTGAGATGCAGCAAAGGGCTGTCTGGCCGGAGTTGCAGCAGGTTCGCCACCAGTTCTTCCGCTGTGCCGCCAACCATTTGCGCATCCCAGCCGGATCCTTTTGCGGTGCCGGTGGTCGCGGGGCCGACGCAATAGGCCGGTATGGATTGGTCCACATTCATCGAAACCGCCGCATTCACCGCATTTGCCGATGTAAAAATCAGGCCCTTCATCCCATCTGTATCGACCTGAACACTGAGCGGTCGGATTTCCAGCAATGGGGAAAACAGCGGCGTGACCCGGTTTATCGTGCGGGTCGGCAACTGCGCGACAAACCTCTGCGAGGCGGCGCGGGGGCGGGTCATCAACAAATACAAGGTTCGATGCCTCGGGCCACAAGGATTGTTTGCTCGCGCGCAGGGTGATACCCCGCCGTAAGATCATGATGCAACGGATCAGGCCGATGGTGCAAACACTTACCGTTTTGGGGTTGGAAAGCAGCTGTGACGACACCGCCGCCGCCGTGGTGCGCCATGTCCCCGGGCAAACGGCACAGATCCTGTCTTCGGTCGTTTATGGCCAGACGGATTTGCACAGCAGCTATGGCGGCGTCGTGCCAGAAATCGCAGCCCGCGCCCATGCCGAGAAACTAGATGGCTGCGTGGTTCAGGCGCTGGGCGAAGCCAGGCTGACCCTGCAGGATATGGATGCCGTCGCCGTAACTGCCGGGCCCGGCCTGATCGGCGGGGTCATGTCCGGCGTGATGTGCGCCAAGGGGATCAGCGCGGCAACCGGCCTGCCACTGGTTGGGGTCAATCATCTGGCCGGCCATGCGCTGACGCCGCGATTGACCGATGACATCCCCTTTCCCTATCTGATGCTTTTGGTGTCGGGCGGGCATTGCCAATACCTGATCGCGCATGGGCCCGAAGAGTTTACCCGCCTGGGCGGCACCATCGATGACGCGCCCGGCGAAGCGTTCGACAAAACCGCCCGCTTGCTTGGCCTGCCCCAACCTGGCGGCCCCGCGGTCGAGGCTGAGGCGCGCGCGGGCGATCCCAGCCGGTTCCGCTTTCCCCGGCCCCTGCTGGACCGGCCCGGATGCGATCTGTCGTTTTCGGGTCTGAAGACCGCATTGATGCGCATGCGCGATCAGGTTGTTGCGGAAAAAGGCGGGCTCACCCGACAGGACCGCGCCGATCTGTGCGCCGGGTTCCAACAGGCGGTGGTTGCTACGCTGGCCGAGAAAACGCGCCGCGCGATCGCGCATTACTTGGCGTTGGACCCTGCGAAGCCGGTGGTGGCCGTGGCGGGCGGCGTAGCTGCAAATTCGGCCATTCGGACCGCGTTAGAGACTGTTTGTGCCGAAAACAGTGCACAGTTTACAGCGCCTCCGCTGGCCTTATGCACCGACAACGCCGCCATGATCGCTTATGCCGGGATCGAGCGTTTTCGCGACGGGAAACAAGATGATCTGACCCTGACGGCCCGACCACGCTGGCCATTGGACCAGACCAGCCCCGCGATGCTGGGCGGTGGCAAAAAGGGGGCCAAGGCATGAGTGTTTCGGTACTGGGCGCAGGGGCGTTTGGCACTGCGCTGGCAATCTCGCTGGCCGGAAATGGCCCTGTCATGCTGTGGGCACGGGATGCGGCCCGCGCGGATGAAATGCGGGCATCGCGCCAGAACGCAGCACGGTTGGCCGGAGTTACACTGCCCGATGCGCTCTCTGTCACGTCGGACATCCAGGTGGCCTGCCGGTCCGAGGCTATCCTGCTGGCCGTTCCGATGCAGAAACTGCGTGCGGCCTTGCAGGACAATGCGGCTGTGTTGTCGGGCAAAACACTGGTTGCCTGCTGCAAAGGGATCGAGTTGTCGAGCGGGCTTGGTCCGATTGCCGTTATTCGGCAAGTTGTCCCGGACGCGCACCCTGCCCTGCTGACCGGTCCCAGTTTCGCCGATGACATTGCGCGGGGCCTGCCCACGGCCCTGACCCTGGCCTGCGACAAGTCGGATTTGGGGCAGGATTTGCAAGCGGCGCTGACCACATCTGCGCTTCGTCTGTATCGAACGACCGACACGACCGGGGCAGAACTGGGCGGGGCGCTGAAAAATGTTATGGCCATCGCCTGCGGCGCTTGTATGGGGGCGGGGTTAGGCGACAGCGCCCGCGCCGCGTTGATGACGCGCGGATTTGCGGAAATGCAGCGATTTGCGGCAGCACACGGGGCTTTGCCCGAAACCCTGATGGGGCTGTCCGGCCTGGGTGATCTTGTCCTGACATGCTCTTCCGAGCTGTCACGAAACTACCGTTTTGGCCTGAGTTTGGGTCTAAATAAATCATTCGACCGCACCACGACTGTTGAGGGCGTGGCGACCGCTCAGGCGGTAACCGACATCGCGAAAGTCGAAGGGTTGGAGATGCCGATCAGTGCGGCTGTGGCCGAGCTGAGCAAAGGAACTTACAGTGTAACTGACGCGATTGAAGCTCTGCTCAATCGCCCCTTGAAGGAGGAATAACATGCTAATCGCCCTGATCGCGCGCGACAAAGATGGCGCAGTTCAAACCCGGTTGGACAACCGCGCGGCCCATCTGGCCTATATCGAGGAAACCGGCGTTGTGTCGCAAGCCGGTCCACTGCTGAACGGCGATGCGATGATCGGGTCGCTGATCATTCTGGATGTCGAAGACCTAAGCGCCGCCCAGAGCTGGGCCGACAATGACCCCTACGCCAAGGCTGGCCTGTTCCAGTCGGTCGAGCTGATCCCCTGGAAAAAGGTGGTGGGCTAATGGCGTATTGGCTGTTCAAGTCCGAGCCCTCGACCTGGAGCTGGGACCAGCAGGTTGCAAAGGGCGATGTGGGTGAGGAATGGGATGGGGTGCGCAACTATCAGGCGCGCAACTTCATGCGCGACATGAAAATCGGCGACAGAGGATTCTTTTACCATTCGCAAAAGGAAAAGGCGGTTGTCGGTATCGTCGAAGTTTGTGCCGAAGCTCATCCCGACAGCACCACCCACGATGCACGCTGGGAATGCGTGGATATCAAAGCGGTGCGCCCGTTTTCGCAACCCGTGACACTTGATCAGATCAAGGCAGACGAACGGCTGGCCGAGATGGTGCTGGTCAAAAACTCGCGCCTGTCCGTTCAGCCGGTCAGCGATCAGGAATGGGCTGTCGTCTGCGGCATGGGTCAGACTCAGGCGGATTGATCCTGTTCTTTAAATTGAAAGGGAAGGTTCCGACGATACAGAACCTTCCCCACCCCCGCGTGCTCCCAACTCACCACACGCGTATGGAAATCTCTGGCTCTGACCGTCCTGGTCATGTAGCCAATCTAGCCAAAGATCCGACGGGATTTCAAATCCCAAGTACTTAAAACAAAAAACAAATTAGAAACGCCTGCAAATGGGGCCTGCAAGCGTTCCCAATAAATCAGCTGTAAACCGACTCTTTTCCGAAATGCTTGGTCAACATGTAATAGACGACCGCGCGGTATTTGTTGCGCTCGGATTTGCCGTAGGTTTCCATGACCTTGTCGATCGCTTCCATCAGCTCGGGCCCATCGGAAAGGCCAAGCTTTTTGATCAGGAAGTTGTTTTTGACCGTCTCGATTTCACTGTCCTGGCTGGCCGCAACGGTTTCGGCATCCGCATCGTAGATGGCCGGACCACACCCAATTGTAACCTTTGTCAACAAGTCCATATCGGCGTCCATGCCACATTTGGACTTCAGATCTTCGGCATATTTCGCAATCAGTTCGTCGCGCTTTCCCATAAGTGTCTCCTCGCTCAGATGCTTAAATGGTCCTTCAAAACCGCGGCTACGGTAGCGGCACCAAAAAAATGCACAAAGGGAAAAATCCTGCGCATTCCCCGTAACGCGAGGAAAGGCTCCCGCGGTTGGCTACCTTGACCTAACGGCAATATCCCCAACCGGGACCCTGCAGATGAAAGTGATCGGCATGCAGCCGGTTGAAATCCGGGCCCAGAACGACCCGAAACCACTTGCATGCGCCACGCCCAATTCGGCGCAAAAAGGCCGCCTCGGATCCACCGCCATTCCAATCGTCCAGCAACGACAGGCTGCGGTCATCGGACAATCGAAAGCCTATGATATCGATCGAATCGGCTGTTGCGTGACTGCTCCAGCCGTTATTTTCACCCTGGGCGCTGCGCATCCGGCGGCAATTATAGCTGCCGATATGCCGGATTGCGCTGACCTCGGTGTCAAGCAATTCACGCGCGGCGGGTTGCACCACGTGGCGTTCCCACATGGCAAGCCGCAACGAAGTGGCGCAACGGGTTTCAACCGGCGCAATACTTGCGCGCCCCAGTTCAGACAGCAGGCCGCGGCCGGATATCCCGCAATTCTGATCCACCACAAGATCGTCCATCGTGGTGAATGCAATGCCGGCATCCGCCATTATGGCGCGGCACATTGCCGTGTCCTGAACCGCGCGCCCCACTTGAAACGGCGTCACGAAGGTGACCGGGGCGTCAATCGTCAGATCCTCAAGCGGGTTCCAATGGGCAGGTACCGGCGTTTGCGGATGCGCCAACAGCCACCAACCGCCGCCGCCAAACAGGATCAAGGCAACCGAGATCCTGAAAACAAACAACGCCGCACGGTACAAAAACCGGCGGCGTTGCGTGTCTTGCGTCATGGCAGCGAAACGATCAGTAGCGGTAATGTTCCGGCTTGAACGGGCCTTCGGGTTTCACGCCGATATAGGCCGCCTGTTCGCTGTCCATCTTGGTCAGCTTCACACCGATCCGGTCCAGATGCAGGCGGGCGACTTTCTCGTCCAGATGTTTGGGCAGGATATAGACCTTGTTTTCGTACTCATCGCCCTTGGTGAACAGCTCGATCTGCGCCAGAACCTGATTGGTGAACGAAGCCGACATAACAAACGAAGGGTGCCCTGTGGCATTGCCAAGATTCAACAGGCGGCCTTCGGACAGCAGGATGATGCGGTTGCCCGAGGGCATCTCGATCATGTCCACCTGTTCCTTGATGTTGGTCCATTTGTGGTTCTTCAGGCTGGCCACCTGAATTTCGTTGTCAAAGTGACCGATGTTGCCGACGATGGCCATGTCCTTCATCGCGCGCATATGCTCGATGCGGATCACGTCCTTGTTGCCGGTGGTGGTGATGAAGATATCCGCGCTGGCGACTTCGTCTTCCAGCAGGGTGACTTCGAAACCGTCCATGGCCGCTTGCAGCGCGCAGATCGGGTCAACTTCGGTCACTTTCACACGGGCACCCGCACCGCGCAGCGAAGCAGCCGAACCTTTGCCCACGTCGCCATAGCCGCAAACCACGGCAACTTTACCGGCCATCATGGTGTCGGTGGCGCGGCGGATACCATCGACCAGCGATTCCTTACAGCCGTATTTGTTGTCGAATTTCGACTTGGTGACCGAGTCGTTCACGTTGATCGCCGGGAACGGCAGGTGGCCGTCTTTCACCAGCTGATACAGGCGGTTCACACCGGTGGTGGTTTCCTCGGAGACACCCTGGATCTGGTCGCGCATCTTGGTGAACCAGCCGGGGCTTGCCGCCATACGCTTGGCGATCTGCTTCTTGATCACCTCTTCCTCTTCCGAACCCGGAACGGGAATGATGTCCTCACCCGCTTCGGCGCGGGCGCCCAGCAGGATATACAGCGTTGCGTCGCCGCCATCGTCCAGGATCATGTTGGGGCCGTCTTCGAACAGGAAGGATTTATCCAGATAATCCCAGTGTTCTTCCAGTGTCTGGCCTTTGATGGCAAAGACCGGAATGCCCGCCTCGGCAATCGCTGCCGCCGCATGGTCCTGGGTTGAGAAGATGTTGCACGATGCCCAGCGCACATCGGCGCCCAGCGCCACTAGCGTTTCGATCAATACAGCGGTCTGGATTGTCATGTGCAAAGAGCCAACAATACGGGCGCCTTTCAGAGGCTTGCTTTCACCATATTCCGCACGCAAAGCCATCAGGCCCGGCATCTCGGTTTCGGCGATATCCAGTTCTTTGCGGCCGAAATCGGCCAATGAGATGTCTTTGACGATATAGTCCCCGGCCATCAGGTGCTCCACTCCGGTAAATCTTGGTCCGGGCTGCCCTAGCATTCCTTTGGGCAGGTGGCAACGTGGATGGCCGGGTTAAAACCCTGGCGCTGTAAATATCAGCTGGGCGTTCCCTCAACCTTGATCTTGGGGATCGCTTCGAAGAAATCGGTGCCAACGGCGACAATGCAACTCATGCCGTTCGCATGTGTGACCAGAACGGTGTAACTTCCGGTCTCTTTTGAGGTCCAGACCTCCATAACCGATTGCCTGCTACCGGATTTCTGCAATCCGCCAAAAGCCAGCTCTTCCGCATAGCCGTCTTGCAGCTTGGCAATCACATGATCACGCTGTGCACAATTCTGGGCAAACGCCGGGGGCGCGGTAGCAGCCATTCCAAAGGCCAGTGCAATTCCGAACAAACGCTTGAACATAACAAGCTCCTTTCGATCCAAGTTTCGGTTCGAGAGGGGCGCAACTGGGAGGAGTCAGCACCCCCCTCAGTCCTTGATGTCGGGATCGTTTCACGTTGGTTCAAAGCACGAATGCTCAAGAAAACGTTGGCAGCTGGTGATCCTGACAGGTACATCATAGCAGAAAAATACGATTTTTATGTGTCCCACTTCACAAGGCATGGCATAATGGCAACACAACCCCGCGCATGGCAACGCATGCTGTCGGGTCGCAGGTTGGACCTGCTGGACCCCACTCCGGTGGATATCGAGATCGAGGATATCGCCCACGGGCTGGCCTTTGTGGCGCGCTGGAACGGGCAGACGGGCGGCGATTTCGCCTATTCGGTGGCGGAACATTCGCTGCTGGTCGAAGAGCTGTTTGGCCGCATCGCCCCGAATGCGCCGGTGAAATGGCGGCTGGCGGCCTTGTTACACGACGCCCCCGAATATGTGATCGGCGACATGATTTCGCCCGTCAAATCCGCTGTTGGCCCGGATTACGGGGCGCTGGATGACCGGCTGGCGGCAGCGATCCACATCCGGTTCGGCCTGCCCGCCGAGGTGCCAAAGACGGTGAAACGGCAGATCAAGAAAGCCGACAAAATCAGCGCCTGGATGGAAGCGACTCAAATCGCGGGGTTTTCGGAGAGTGAAGCGACAAAGTTCTTTGGTCGCCCCGACCGGGCAGTAATGGAAGGTTTGAACATCGTACTACGCCCGCCGGTCGAAGTGCGACGGGCGTATACAAATCGCCACCTTAGCCTATTGGCCCAGATTTAACCGAAGACATAAAAACACAGCTTGTTGCCATCCAGGTCACGCGCGTAGGCGCCATAAAAGCGGTCAGGTACGCGCTGTCCGGGTTCGCCTTCATCAGTCGCCCCCAAACTGATCGCTTTGTCGTACATCGCCTGCGCATGTTCTTTGGAGTCTGCCGCAAAGGCCACCATGGTGCCATTGCCTGGTGCGCATGTCTCTCCGTCATAGGGTTGACACACGGCCAGCATCGTCGCGCCGGGTTCATTGCCGATAAAGGCGATACGACCTGCGTCCAGCGTCACCTTGGCGCCGCGGTCGGAAAGAAGTTCAGTATAAAATGTCTTGGCGCGCTCCATGTCAGAGACGCCGATGGTCACATAGCCGATCATATCGTGATGTTCCTAGTTGGGTTCAGATGTCAAAGCGGACACTCTGAAACACGGCCCGGGTTAGCAAATCACGAAGCGGTGACCGCCATCTATCGCGGGCTGCGTTTTGCCAGAATCCGCTGCAACGTTCGGCGGTGCATGTTCAGGCGTCGTGCGGTTTCCGAGACATTCCGATCACACAGCTCATAGACACGCTGGATATGCTCCCAACGGACCCGATCCGCGCTCATGGGGTTTTCCGGGGGTGGGGGCAGTTCGTCGCCCTTGGCCAGCAGCGCATTGGTGATGTCCGTGGCGTCGGCGGGTTTTGACAGGTAATCTGTCGCGCCGATCTTCACGGCGGCGACGGCAGTGGCGATGGCGCCATATCCGGTCAGAACCACAACCCGGCTGTCGGGGCGCTTTTCGCGCAGCACTTCGACCACATCCAACCCGTTGCCATCTTCAAGCCGCAAGTCAACGACCGCATAGGCAGGCGGACGGGCGGTGGAAATGGCGCGGCCTGCAGCGACGGAGCCGGCAGTTTCAACCTCGAACCCGCGCTTTTCCATGGCCTTTGCCAGACGTCTCAGAAACGGCTCGTCGTCATCCACCAACAACAGGGATTTGTCGGGGCCGATTTCAAGCTGGGAACTGTCTGCCATTTCTCGGGTCTTTCTGTTCTTTTACGCCATAGGCTTAAGTATGAGTAATAGCAGTGTGGCCTCAAAGGTCAAACGGACCCGCCGCGGTCAGATCTTGTCGAGAAAACACCCAACCTTGTCGGCCATTTGCTGGGCGGTGTCATCGCGTTTGAAAAATTCGAGAAACCCGTTTTCCGGCGTGACGAGGTAGGTAAAGGTCGAATGGTCGACAAGGTAATATTCGTCGCTTTTGTCGTGCGCCTTGTAATAAGTCTTGTAGGCCTTGCTGGCGGCCTTGACCTGTTCCGGCGATCCGGTCAGCGCAATGGTCTTGCCACCCAGGTTAAAGGCATAGTCGTCTACAACTTCTGGCGTGTCGCGATCCGGGTCGATCGAGATGAACAGCGGTGTCACGGACTGGCCGCGCTCGGCCAGCAGATCAACGGCCTCGGCATTGCGGGACATGTCGAAGGGGCAGACATCGGGACAGAACGTATAGCCAAAGTAAACCAGTGTCGGTTCGGTGATAACGTCAGTGTTGGTGACCGTTTCGCCCTTGCCATTGACCAGTTCGAACGGCCCGCCAATCGCAGCGGCTCCACCTGCGATCTGGCTGGAGCGGCACTGGGCAAACTGGTCATCTGATCCCGCGCCGCGGGTCAGCAGCCACATGGCCCCGATGCCGATGGCCAGAACGAGGGAAGCAAGAATGGCGTAGATGCGGATCATGGCAGAATTCCGTGCTCAGGGGATTGTTGATCGTTTCGGCCCGGACACCTATCAAGTAACCCAGCCGACGCAACAGGACAAAATGACCGATGGCAAACTCGAACACCAGCCTATGGCGCGGGCAGGAACGCAGCTCGTGGATTCGGTTGCGGACCCTGATCTTGCTGCGTTGGGTCGCGATCATCGGCCAGATCACGGCCATAACGGTGGCACAGCAAACCTATCATGTTCAACTGGAACTGGGGCTTTGTTACTTCGCGGTTGGGGTTTCGGTGATGGGAAACCTGACCGCGATCCTGCTGTTTCCCGAAAACAAACGCCTGTCAGAATTCGAGAACTTTCTGATGGTGCTGTTCGACCTGTTGCAATTGGCTTTCCTGCTGTATTTGACCGGTGGCCTGAACAACCCGTTTGCGCTGTTGCTGCTCGGGCCGGTCACGATCTCGGCCAATGTCATGAGCACGCGATCCACCCTGATCGTCGGGGGCGTTGCGATTGTGCTCACCTCGCTGCTGGCGCAGTTTCACTTGCCCCTGCGCACCGACCTTGGGGCCCAGCTGGACATGCCCGATATTCTTTTGTTCGGAAATTGGGCCGCCATCGTCATCGCCATCGTGTTCCTTGGGGCCTATTCGCATCGTGTCAGTTCCGAGGTGCAATCCATGTCCGAGGCGCTGTCGGCCACCCATATGGCACTGGCGCGTGAACAGAAGCTGACCGATCTGGGCGGTGTTGTCGCCGCCGCCGCGCATGAACTGGGCACGCCCCTGGCCACCATCAAGCTGGCCAGCTCCGAACTGCTAGAGGAACTGGACGACCGTCCCGATCTGAAAGAGGATGCTGCCCTGATCCGCGAACAAGCGGATCGCTGTCGCGATATCCTGCGCGATATGGGGCGCGCCGGGAAAGATGACCTCCACCTGCGTCAGGCGCCGCTGTCGACCGTCATTCACGAGGCGGCAGAGCCGCATATCCACCGGGGCAAGTCCGTTCATTTCGCGGAAGGTCCCGCCGAGGATGGTGACGTGCAGCAACCGTCTATCCTCAGAAAACCCGAGATCATTCACGGGCTGCGCAACCTGATCCAGAACGCTGTTGATTTTGCCCAGGCCAATGTCTGGGTCGAGGCGGAATGGACGGCAGAGTGGATCAAGATCTCGATCATGGATGACGGGCGCGGCTATCCCTCGCATATCATCGGGCGAATTGGCGATCCGTTCATGCGCCGTCGCCGCAGCGAGACCGACAAACGCGCCCGCCCGGAATATGAGGGCATGGGGCTGGGTCTGTTCATCGCCAAAACGCTGTTGGAACGCAGCGGGGCCGAGTTGAAATTTGCCAATGGCTCGGATCCATACCAGACGCTTCAGAAGAATACGGATCGTCGCGGAGCCATCGTTCAGGTCGTTTGGCCGCGCAACCTGATCGACGCACAGACCGGGGATTCTCCGGTTCCGTCAGGCGTGAACCAACCGTTCCAAATCTGAGTTAAGGTCCCGTTAACCATTGTAACGCATAGTTAATCTGCTGTTTCGATAGGGGCCCTTGCATGACGGAAATAATCATACTGGGGGCGGTTGGCATCGCCTCGGTCTGGCTTGCGTTTCAATGGCTTTCGCCCCGGGGGCAGACTCGCGGCGACTTTGGCCTACTGTCACCACAGTCGTTATTCGACACGGTTTTCCTGTTCGACGGTGAACGGTTGATCAGCCATTCGGACGTCGCATTGGCCGGGTATGAAACTGTCGACAATTGGGATGACTTGCGCAGATTGCTCAAACGCGATTTTCCGGCCTTCCCGGAAACCCCCGGCACAGTGCGCGATCAAGGCAACTTGGTGGTGTCCGCCATCGATTGCACGGTCGAACGTGAGGTGTTGTGCGAATGGATCGACGGCATTGTCCGGGTGCAATTGCGCGATATCAAGTGTTGGACCAACCCCACGCGCCGCGATCCCAGTGATCCGATACGGCTGGCGATGGACAAAGCACCCTACCCTGTCTGGCTGCTGGATGATCTTCACGCGGTCCGGTGGTGCAATGCGGCCTATGTGTCGCTGGTGCGCAAAGTGCGTGGCCGGGATGCGGATCTGACCCTGCCGGTGTTTCCGGCGGTAACGGATGTCGATCACCTGGGCAAGAAAACCCGGGTTTCTGTTGCTGTTGCCGGCAGTGACAACAAGCTGTGGTTCGACCTCAGCCATGTGGGTCTGGATCAGGGCCAGCTGTATTACGCGACCGACATCAACGCGATTGTCGAGGCGGAATCTGCACAGCGTAAATTCGTGCAGACCATGACCAAGACCTTTGCACAATTGTCGATCGGACTGGCCATCTTTGACCGCAACAGGCAACTGGCGCTGTTCAACCCCGCGCTGATCGACCTGACCACTCTGCCCCCCGATTTCCTGAGCAGCCGTCCAAGCCTGTCGAGCTTTTTTGACCGGCTCAGGGATCAGCACATGATGCCTGAACCCAAGAATTACCGCAGCTGGCGCCGTCAGATGAACGATCTGCTAGAGGCAGCGCAAGACGGTGATTATCAGGAGACATGGTCCCTGCCCTCGGGCTCGGTTTATTCCGTCAGCGGGCGCCCACACCCCGACGGGGCGGTTGCGTTCCTGTTCGAGGACATCACCGCCGAGATCACGCTGACCCGCCGTTTCCGGTCCGAGATGGATCTGATGCAGTCCATTCTGGACAAGCTGGCGGATGCAATCGCCGTGTTCTCGGATGACGGTACGCTGGCACTGACCAACCTTGCCTATCAGGAGATGTGGGGCGAACCTGAAGAAACCGGATTCGACCCCGCAAATGTTCTGGACGTAACACGGGACTGGCAGGAGCAGTGCATTGCAACACCCGTCATGGGTGAAATCCGGGATTTCGTGAGTATGCGTGACAACAGATCACAGTGGTCGTCGACATTGCGCAAGCGGGACGGGGCGGAAATAATCTGCACCATCAACCCGATGTATAACGGTGCGACCATCGTGCGATTTTCGGTCGGCGACGACATTCGCCAAAAACCGGATTTACACAAGATCAGCGCCTGAACCGGGTTGCGGCCAATCTGGCGCGGGTCCATTGTGGCGCCATGATTGAGGCGCAGAAAATCACTCTGAAATCACCGCAAGACACCGCTGATCTGGCCGCTGCGCTGGGTCGGGTTCTGCAGGCTGGCGATGTGGTTTTGCTGCAGGGTGCCATTGGTGGCGGCAAGACCCATTTCGCGCGCGCCCTCATCCAATCGGTGATGGAACTTCCCGAGGATGTCCCCTCGCCTACATTCACCTTGGTGCAGGTCTATGAAACTTCGGTCGGAGAGATCTGGCATTCGGACCTCTATCGCCTGACCTCGGTAGACGAGGTAGAAGAGCTTGGGCTGCTCGACGCCTTTGACAGCGCGGTTTGTCTGATCGAATGGCCCGAGAAGCTGGGCACCCTGACACCGCAAACCGCCCTGACACTCCGGTTCGAAACCGATCACGACCAGATGGAAACGCGCCACCTCTGGCCCTCCTGGTCAGACCCAAAGTGGAACACCAAGCTTGAGGCGATCTTATGACCACCAACCGGGCCGTTCTGGCAGAGGCGCTTGTCGCGCAAACTCATTGGGCCGGTGCCACCCATGCGTCTTTGGCCGGGGATGCCTCGAACCGGCGCTATGAACGCCTGACAGCACCCGATGGCAAAACCGCCATCCTGATGGATGCTCCACCGGAAAAGGGCGAAGATGTCGCGGCCTTTGTGCGCATGGCCGAATACCTGCGATCCGTCGGCCTGAACGCGCCCGAAATCTATGCCGAAGATACCGAGTTCGGATTCTTGTTGCTTGAGGATTTCGGCGACGACCTGTTTGCGCGCGTTTTGGAACGCAATCCAGAACTGGAAAAGACTCTCTATCACGCGGCGACAGAGGTGCTTGTGCATCTCCACGCGGCGCCAACCCTGTCATTAGACAGCTATGATCCAGCGATGATGACCGAGTTTGCGGCGCTGGCCTTTACCAAATACGCGCAAGGGGTATTGGGGCAGCACGACACCGAAGCGCGCGAACGGTTCGAGTTGCGGTTCAGCGATATTCTACATCGCGAAACGGGTGGGACTCGGGTTGTCGTGCAGCGGGATTATCATGCTGAAAACCTGATTTGGCTGCCGGATCGCGACGGGTTGCAACGGGTTGGGTTGCTGGATTTCCAAAGCGCCATGCTGGGCCATCCTGCATACGATCTGATGTCACTGCTGCAGGATGTGCGCCGCACCGTACCCGTGGGCATCGAGATGCGCATGATCGACGCCTATATTCAGGCCTCCGGCGTGGACGATCACGATTTTCGCACCGCGTATAAAGTACTGGGCGCGCAGCGCAATCTGCGCATTCTTGGCGGTTTCGCCCGGCTGGCCACCGACTATGGAAAACCGCATTACATCGACCTGATACCGGCCGCCTGGGATCATCTGATGCGCAATCTTGAACATCCCACGCTGGTCCCGATCGCCGATATTTTGCGATCGTCCCTGCCCGCGCCAACGCCAGAGAACCTCAACCGGTTGAGGGCCCAATGACCAATCAACCGCAGGCCATCATGCTGTTTGCTGCGGGGTTCGGGACCCGTATGGGCGCGCTGACCAAATCGCAGCCAAAGCCCCTGATCAAAGTTGCGGGACAAGCGTTGGTCGATCACACGTTGCACCTTGTGGATCAGATTCAGCCTGTGCGCACCGTGATGAACCTGCATTACCGGGCAGATCAGATCGAGGCTCATCTGGTAGGCCATGACATTTCCTTTGCGTATGAACGGCCGGATATCCTGGAGACCGGCGGGGGATTGCGCGCTGCTTTGCCTTTGTTAGGGTCTGATCCAGTGTTCACGCTGAACACGGATGCGATCTGGGCGGGCCCAAACCCGCTTGCCCTGCTGCGCGAGCTATGGGACCCGGATCGCATGGATGCGCTGCTGATGTGTATCCCCGTGGATCGGACCGTTGGGCATACCGGTCCCGGTGATTTCACGCGCGACGCGGATGGCCGGATCACCCGTGGGCCCGGCCTGATCTATGGCGGTGCGCAGATCATCAAGACCCAGGGTTTACACGATTTCCAGCAACGGGCGTTTTCGCTGAACCTGCTCTGGGATCGCATGCATGACGAAAAACGTCTGTTTGCCGCCGAATATCCGGGCCGCTGGTGCGATGTTGGTCGCCCCGAGGGGATTGCCCTGGCCGAAAGCCTGATTGCCGATGTTTGACGACAGCTCCCCCCCGCGCGTGTTTGCCGCCCCGCCCGGCGCGGATTTTCCCAAAGTACTGGTCAATGGCTTGCGCGGACGCTTTGCGGCACACCCGCCCGAGGCTTTGGCCCGGGTCCAACTGGTGCTGAACACTCGCCGCATGGCACGCCGGGTGCGCGAGCTGTTTGATCAGGGGCCACCTTGCCTGCTGCCGCGCATTTCGCTGCTGACCGACCTTGGCGACGGGCCGGAGCTTGCGCAGGTGCCCCCTGCCATCCCCCCGCTGCGCCGTCGGTTGGAGTTGACGCAGCTGATCGCCAAGCTGCTGGAACAACAACCTGATCTGGCGGCCCGATCCTCGGTGTTTGATCTGTCGGACAGCCTGGCTGCGCTGATTGACGAAATGCAGGGCGAAGGCGTTTCGCCCGAGGTCATTCGCCAGTTGGATGTCAGCGACATGTCCGGTCATTGGGCGCGCGCGCAGGCGTTTATCGGCATCGCCGATCACTTTGTTGACGCAGGCAACGATGCGCAGGCCAGGCAACGGCAGATCGTTGAAGGCCTGATCGGCAGGTGGCAGGTCACGCCGCCGCAGCACCCGATCATCCTCGCCGGATCAACCGGGTCGCGGGGCACGACGTTGATGCTGATGAAAGCGATCGCGCAGTTGCCGCAAGGGGCCGTTGTTCTGCCCGGGTTCGATTTTGATCAGCCGCCCAATGTCTGGGCCGGGCTATCGGACGCCTTAACGTCCGAAGATCACCCGCAATACCGGTTTCACAAGCTGTTGCAGGATCTTGGTCTTCCACCTCAGGCCGTGCGCGCCTGGACCGATGAACCAGCGCCCTCTCCAGAGCGTAACAAACTGATTTCGCTTGCATTGCGCCCTGCCCCGATTACCGACGCCTGGATGTCTGAAGGGCCCAAGCTGACTGGTCTGGATACCGCTACAAAAGATGTCACGCTGGTCGAAGCGCAATCACCACGCGACGAGGCGCTGGCCATTGCCCTGCGCCTGCGGCAAGCGGCCGAGGATGGCCAGACCGCCGCCTTGATCACCCCTGATCGAATGCTGACCCGTCAGGTCAGCGCCGCTCTGGGTCGCTGGGATATCCTGGCCGATGACAGCGCCGGCCTGCCGCTGCAGCTATCCCCACCGGGCAGGTTTCTGCGCCATGTGGTGGGGCTGTTCGCGCACCGTCTGGACGGTGAATCCCTTCTGACCCTGCTGAAACATCCCCTGTGTCACGACGGCGACGGGCGCGGCGATCACCTGTTGCATACCCGCGATCTTGAACTGGATCTCAGACGCCACGGGCCACCTTACCCGGATGCAGAAAGCCTGATGGCCTTTGCCACCCGAACGGATACGCCCGAGGAATGGGTCAACTGGATCACGACCATTTTCTGTGACCAGCACATTACCGATGCGTTGCCCTTGCCCGATTGGGTCGCGCGTTTGCGTAAGGTGGCCGAGGCAATCTCCGCCGGACAGTCCGACGGTTCTGGTTCGCTGTGGAACATGAATGCCGGACAAAAGGCGCTCGGTGTCCTGGAGTCGTTGGAGGCCGAGGCTCAGCATGGCGGATCCATGACCGCCTACGACTTCGCCGACCTTCTGGGGGCCTTGCTTGCGGGCGAAGAAGTGCGTGACCGGGACGCGCCGCACCCGCATATCATGATCTGGGGCACGCTTGAGGCGCGCGTACAGGGGGCAGACCTGCTGATTCTTGGCGGCCTCAACGAAGGCAGCTGGCCCGAAGCCGCCGCGCCCGATCCCTGGCTGAACCGCCAGATGCGGGCCAAGGCGGGCCTGCTGCTGCCCGAGCGTCGGATCGGTCTGTCCGCCCATGATTTTCAGCAGGCCGTCGGTGCGCCCGAGGTCTGGCTGACCCGCGCCACCCGATCTGACGATGCGGATACGGTGGCGTCACGCTGGCTGAACCGTCTGACCAACTTGCTGAGCGGTTTGCCGGGGCAGGGTGGGCCGCAAGCGCTTGATCGTATGCGAGCTGAAGGTAACAAATGGCTGGACTGGGCCAAAGCGCTTGAAAAGGCACCATATATCCCTGCCGCGCATCGCCCGTCGCCGCGCCCACCGGTCAACGCGCGTCCCCGCCGTCTTTCGGTAACGGAAATCAAACGTCTGATCCGGGACCCCTACGCGATCTATGCCAAACACGTCCTGCGCCTGAGGCCACTGGACCCGCTGGTCCAGGCACCCGATGCGCTTTTGCGCGGGATCGTCATCCACGACATATTGGAACATTTCATCAAGGACAGCGTTCTGGACGCCGCTTTGCTGACGCGGGAGAACTTTCTGAAACGGGCCGAGGCTTTGCTGGACGACCATGTGGCCTGGCCCACCGCGCGCAAGCTTTGGCTGGCCCGTCTGGAACGGATCGCAGATGATTTCCTGCGCGCGGAAACAGCGCGTCGTGCGGATGGCGGCCCGGTTGCGTTTGAGGCTGCGATGAAGCTGGCGCTCGCACCGCTGGACTTCACGATTGTCGGTCGCGCCGACCGGATCGACCGAAATGCCCGCGGCGCGTTGCGGATCGTCGACTATAAAACCGGCGCGCCGCCCACGGAATCCCAGCAGTCCAAGTTTGACAAGCAGCTGCTGATCGAAGCGGCGCTGGCCGAGCAGGGCGGCATCCACGGATTCGACCCCACCTCCGTGGCAGAGGCGTTGTTTATCGGAATGGGCGGCACCTACAAAGAGGTTCCGGCACCGCTGCAGAAAGAACCCGCAGACAAGGTTTTGGCCGAGCTGAAAGAACTTATTTCCGCTTATTTAGAGCCTGATCAAGGGTTCTCGTCCCGTCGGATGCTGCACAAGGACACTGACATAGGCGACTATGATCATCTGGCCCGGTTTGGTGAGTGGGATCGCACCGCCGACACCCAGCCGGAGGACATGACATGACCGCCCGAAACGACGCCACCGAGCGGCAGATCCAAGCCGCGCGCCCGGATGCGTCGACATGGTTGGCGGCCAATGCGGGCTCGGGCAAAACGCGGGTTCTGACCGACCGCGTCGCCCGGCTTTTGCTGAGCGGGGTGCAGCCACAGCACATCCTGTGCCTGACCTATACCAAAGCCGCCGCGAGCGAGATGCAGAACCGGTTGTTCCAGCGTCTTGGCGAATGGGCGATGCAGGGCGACCAGAATTTGCGCGACCACCTGACAGATCTGGGTGTCGATGGCGCAATCGACTCGGACCGTTTGGCGCAGGCGCGCACGTTGTTTGCCCGCGCCATTGAAACCCCCGGCGGGTTGAAAATCCAAACGATCCACTCATTCTGCGCCTCGCTGCTGCGGCGCTTTCCGCTTGAGGCCGGTGTCAGCCCGCAATTCACCGAGATGGAGGACCGCGCCGCCGCCTTGCTGCGCGAGGAAATCCTTGAGGATTTTGCCGAAGGCCCAAACGCGCATCTGGTCGAGGATATCGCACGCTTTGTCACTGATACCGGTTTCGAACGGCTGACCGCAGCAGTGGCGCAAAAACACGATCTGTTTGCGCAGCCCTTGGATTGGCCATCGCTGCTGCAAAAATTCGACCTGCCGCCGGGCTTCGATGACACGGATCTGCTGCGGCAGGTCTTTCTGGGCGGTGAGGTTGATCTGATCCAGTCGATCCTTCCCCCTCTTGTTGAAAGTGGTGGAAACAACGCAAAGGCGGCAGACAAGCTGGCCGCGTTCCGCGCGCCTGTTCTGGCACAACTGCCGGTGCTCGAAAGCGTTCTGCTGACCGGCAAATCCGCGAAAGAGCCGTTTGCCGCAAAGATCGGCAGCTTTCCGACAAAACCCCTGCGCGAGGGTCCGTTGGCAGGAAAGATGCCGCAGCTAGAGGATCTGATGCGGCGGGTGGAAGCGGCGCGCCAGCAGCGTCTGGCCCTGACCGCCGCCCAAAAAACCCATGTGCTACACCGGTTTGCAGCGGCGTTTCTGCCTGAGTACGAGCGGCGCAAACAACTACGCGGCTGGCTGGACTTTGACGATCTGATCCTGCGCGCACGGCAATTGCTGAACGACCCTTCGGTGGCGCAGTGGGTCTTGTATCGGTTGGATGGCGGCATCGACCATATTCTGGTCGACGAAGCACAAGACACCAGCCCGGGCCAATGGGACGTGGTTGAAAAACTGGCGCAGGAATTCACCAGCGGCGAGGGCGCGCGCACCGATGTCGAACGCACCATCTTTGTGGTCGGGGACAAGAAACAGTCGATCTATTCCTTTCAGGGCGCAGACCCGCAAGCCTTTGACCGCATGCAGGCAGAGTTTGGGCAACGCCTTACTGAATCGGGCTCTAAATTGTGGGATTCGACGCTTGAATACTCGTTCCGGTCGTCCAGCGCGATCCTTGGGTTGGTCGATATCCTGTTTAAGGATCAGGCCCAGGCGGGGTTCCACAAGGACGCGCAGCACCGCGCCTTCAAGGCTGATTTGCCCGGGCGCGTTGATCTGTGGCCTGTGGTCGAAAAGGTCGAAGACACTGAGGATGGCCATTGGACCGATCCGGTCGACCGGCCCGGTGCGCGACACCACACGGTAATCCTGGCCGAGCAGGTGGCGCAGTCGATCAAGGAAATGATCGACAAAGGTGAAACCATCCCCGAAGATGGCGCAACGCCTGGCAGTTTCGTGCGGCGCAAGGTGCAGCCGGGCGATTTTCTGATCCTTGTGCAGCGACGCTCGGACCTGTTTGCCGAGATCATTCGCGCCTGCAAAACACTTGGCCTACCCATCGCCGGGGCGGACCGCCTGAAGGTGGGCGCAGAACTGGCGGTTAAGGACCTCGCTGCGATGTTGAGCTTTCTGGCAACACCCGAAGACAGCCTTTCTTTGGCGACAGTCCTGAAATCCCCGTTGTTCGGCTGGACGGAGCAACAGCTTTTTGACCTGTCGCACCGGCGCGAGGAAACGTACTTGTGGGCCGCCCTCAGGCGTCGAGCAGATGAGTTTCCGGATACATTGGCCGTGCTGAACGACCTGCGCGGGCAGACCGACTTTCTGCGCCCCTTTGATCTGATCGAACGAATCCTGACCCGCCATGACGGGCGCCGCAAACTGCTGGGTCGGTTGGGGGCCGAGGCGGAGGATGGGATCAACGCGCTGCTGTCACAGGCATTGGCCTATGAGCGCACAGACATTCCCAGTCTGACCGGTTTTCTGGTGTGGATGCAGACCGACGATCTGGAGATCAAGCGCCAGATGAGCAGTGTCGGCAACATGATCCGGGTCATGACCGTGCACGGCTCAAAAGGGCTTGAGGCACCGATTGTCATCCTGCCGGACACCGGCAAACGGCAGGCCCCGCGCGATGCCGAAATCATGACAGCGGATGGAACGGCGCTGTGGAAGGTCCCGGCCGACGCATCCCCCACGTTGATCGCGCAAGCCCGCGAAGACGCGCGTACCAAAGAAGAGAATGAACGGCTACGCCTGCTTTATGTGGCTCTAACACGGGCAGAAAAGTGGCTTATCGTTGCCGCAGCAGGCGACGTGGGCAAGGACGGCGCCAGCTGGTATCAGCTGGTTGATACAGCCATGGAGCGGGCGGGCGCAGTAGCCTTGCCCGGGTCACAGATCAAGAGGCTGTCCCACGGCGACTGGAATGCGCTGCCGCTGATCGACGCAGAACACAGTGAGATATCGCTTGCGGGCTTGCCGCCGCATTTTCGCGAAACCCCCTCAGAACCGGTAAAACAAGCAGAGACCCTCAGCCCCTCGGACCTTGGTGGCGCAAAGGCTCTGCCCGGGGATGCAGGACAGGGCGAAGACGCGGCAAAGCTGCGCGGGACGCGACTGCACCTGCTGTTGGAGCATCTGCCTGATATGCCCCGCACCGCGTGGCCCGAGCTATGCGCCAGGCTGTTGCCCGATATTCCGAATTCGGATCGCCAGGAGTTGCTGGACGAGGCCGTCGCGGTTCTGACAAATGACGCGTTGAAGGGTATCTTTACCCCGGACGCGCTGGCCGAGGTTCCGGTGTCCGCCGACGTATTCGGACGTCGTATCCATGGGGTGGTCGATCGGTTAATCGTCACGGAAACTGAGGTGCAAGTGATTGATTTCAAATCAAACGCGACGGTTCCGGATACGCCGTCAGCTTGCCCCGAAGGTCTGTTGCGGCAGATGGGGGCCTATGCGCACGCGGTGTCGCAGATTTATCCTGATCGCACCGTTCGCGTCGCAATTCTTTGGACCAGAACCGCTCAGCTGATGTGGTTGCCACACGATATCGTGACGGTTTCGTTGCAGCGCGACCCACATCTTGACCTTGCCCAGCACCGCACCTAGGTTCGGGACCCAAGCATTCCCCTTTCAGGAGACAGACTATGTCGACCGTTGCCGTTACCGACGATACCTTTGACACCGAAGTCAAAAACTCTGACGTCCCCGTTGTTGTGGACTTCTGGGCCGAATGGTGTGGCCCCTGTAAACAAATCGGCCCCGCTCTGGAAGAGCTGGCGACTGAGTATGGCGGCAAGGTGAAAATCGCCAAGGTCGATGTTGACAGCAACCCGAACTCGGCCGCTGCGATGGGCGTGCGCGGCATTCCCGCGCTGTTCATCTTCAAGGATGGTCAGGTCGTATCGAACCGCGCGGGCGCGGCCCCAAAGGCGGCCCTGCAAAGCTGGATCGACGAATCGATCTGAGCCCATGCAAAAGGCATGAAGCAAAGGCGTCTCATCCGGGGCGCCTTTTCTATTTGAACGCACGGTTTGCGAAATCGACAAGGAACAGAAATGGCAAAGACACGGGTTCTGGTGGAATTCGGCATGGGCAGTTCGCTGCGGCGAGAGGACTATACCCAAGCGGCCCTGCGCGCGATCAAGGATGCGCTTTGGCATAATTCGGTGAACATGGCCGAGCTGTTCGGCTTTCCCAAAGAGGCCATGATCATCGACGCCGAGATTGGTGTGCAGAAACCGGACCGCGTGGATACCGAGGCGCTGAAAGCCATATTCCCCTATGGCCAGCCCAACATCACCGTCAAGCAGGGCGGTCTGGATATCGACAAACCCCATAGCGCGGGCTGCACGGTGATTGCCAACGCCGCCATCATTGTCTCTTTCGACATGGAGCCCGCCCAATGACCGAAAAACGTATCATTCTGGAGATGGGCACAGGCAACGATCTGTATGGTCAGGATTATACCAAGGCCGCGCGCCGAGCGGTTCAGGATGCACTGCATCACTCATCCATCACACTGTTTTCCAAGCTGGGGATCGACCACAAGGAGATGCGCGTTCAGGTTACAATCGGTGTACAGCAGCCCGATGAGGTGGATTGCGGCGCGGTTGCATCCGATTTGCCACGAGGGCACGCGGTGGTCCGCGCGGTGCTGGGCGGCATGGATGTCGAAGATACCGAGGCCGGCACAAAACACGTTGTGGCCACCGCCGCGGTCGAGGCCTATCTACCTGATCTCGCAGGCAAATACATACAAAGCTGAAAAAGAAAAAGCCGCCCGGATTGAGCGGCTTGTCTTACGTCTTGATCTGATCTCGGATCAGAATTTCGCGATATCTTCGCGGGTCAGACCAACGTCGCTCAGCTGAGCGTCTGTCAGGTTCGACAGCTCTTTGCGGGTCTTGCGCGATGCGTTCCAGCGAACTGCGTTCTGGAAGGTCTGGTGGAATGCGTCCACTACGTGCAGGATTGTGACTGCTCCGAGCGGCGCGTGGGTTTTTGCGATGGTAGCCATTTGCGCTGTCCTTAGATTTGAAACAGCCGACCCTGTGTCGGTTGTGAGGCTCATTTAGAACCAGCACCGCGATTCCACAATTGCTCGTCCAACAGTCCCGCAATGCACGCAGTGCATATCTTTTGAACAGTTTAAGAACAGTTGCACCCAGCGCCCGTGCGTCCCATATAGGGCAGCACGCAGGACGGAGGCTTTGATGGCAGACAGCGACTTTCCCGGTTGGCACGGCACCACGATTATCGGCGTCAAAAAAGACGGCCAAGTTGTTATCGCCGGGGACGGCCAGGTTAGCCTTGGCCAAACCGTAATCAAGGGCACCGCGCGCAAAGTGCGGCGCTTGTCATCAGGCGGGTTCGAGGTTGTCGCCGGATTCGCAGGATCAACGGCCGACGCCTTTACCCTGCTGGAGCGGCTGGAGGCCAAACTTGAGGCAACGCCGGGCCAATTGGCCCGTGCTTCGGTAGAGTTGGCCAAGGACTGGCGCACGGACAAATACTTGCAAAAGCTCGAAGCGATGCTGATCGTGACCGACGGCACCGATCTGTTGGTGATCACCGGGGCAGGGGACGTGCTGGAGCCTGAACATAACGTGGCCGCCATCGGATCGGGCGGAAACTTTGCGCTGGCTGCGGCCCGCGCGATGATGGACAGCGACAAGCCCGCCGAAGCGGTGGCACGTGAGGCGATGGCCATTGCCGCCGATATCTGCGTCTATACCAATGGCAATCTGACGGTTGAGGAAATCTCAGGCCAGTAGGGCCTTGATTTCTTTTCCCTTCCAGCGGCGGTGCATGCCGATCAAGCCGAATATCGCGGCGATGATGACGATGTAATAGGGCACGCGGATATCGATGCTCATCAATCCGCCGCCGATCAGCGACATGATACCGCCTGCCAGACAGAACACCGCTGTTGTCACACCCATGACCCAGCCCTGATCGGTTTCACTGACACTGGATGAAAACAAGCCCAACATTGTTGGGTAAGCCACGCCGAACAGGAAGTAGAACAAGAAGACCGGCACGTAGATAAGCACCCCGTTGGGGATGAACGCAAAGGCAAAACCGCAGATCACCATCACGATCAGCGCGGCATAGATGATCTGGTGCTTACTGAACCGCTCCTGCGCGGGTTTCACCAGGAAAGTGCTGGAAAACGCCAGCGCAAAGCCGATGACGACCATGGCAACACTGCCGCCTATCACGCCATATCCGAATTTGCTGGTCAGGAAATTGTCAACGAAGACATAGAAGGTCACGTTGGCAATCATGAACAGCGAATAGACGGGCAGGATTTTCAGCACCATCGGATGACCGCGCACCGCAATCAGGCTGTCGGTGATATCGCGGGGGCGAAAGACAAAGGGCTCGCGTTCGGTTCTGGTGTCTTTGAAATAGACCAGCACCAGGAAGATGGCGATCAGCACCAGAACGAAAGCGCCATAAAAGGGCGTCTTCAGGGTTGCGAAACTGCCCAGAAGGGCTGCATCAGACAAAACCGCCCCAATGATCGGGCCGCCCACAAGCCCGAAACTGACGCCCGTCACGATATATCCCATGTTACGGTCACGGTCGGCGGCGTCGGTGCTGCCGTCAATCATGGCGGCCTGGGCGATGGGCTGATTTCCTGCGGTAAAGCCAGTGATCGAACGGCCAATGATCAGCAACAGCAGACTGTTGACATAAAGCGCGGCGATGGTCAGCGCATAGCCCACCAACGCCCCGGCCAGGCAAACCAAAAGGGCATTCTTGCGCCCGATGGAATCTGAGACCTTCGAGACATAGACCACGCCAAGAAACCACGACAGAAAGAAGCAGCCGATCACCAGGCCATAATAGAAATGCCGCTGGCCATCGGGTGTGCTTTGGGGCAGGAAGCCGGATTTTGTCTCCATGATCAGTGAGTTGATGATTGGGAAAACCAGGCCCTGCCCGATCAGGTCAACAAACACCACGAACAGCAGGGTGATCTTGGCTATTTTTGTCACTTGCGCACTCCTGACCCTCAACACCTTGAAAACACTGTATCAGAGGGCGCGCATTTCGCCTATGGAAAGCGTTTGCAAAGCGGAAAGGGCATTGCTAAGCAACGCCGCCGATGTTGTTTTCGCCCCTGCGGTGACTACGTAAGCCAAACCGCTGATTGAAAGGATCAAACCCGTGACCGACCTGACCCCGCGCGAGATTGTCTCGGAACTGGATCGTTTCATCATTGGGCAGAAAGATGCCAAACGCGCTGTCGCCGTGGCCTTGCGCAACCGCTGGCGGCGCAAGCAGTTGGCCGATGATATCCGCGACGAGGTTTACCCCAAGAACATCCTGATGATCGGCCCCACCGGTGTTGGCAAGACCGAGATCAGCCGCCGCCTGGCAAAACTGGCCCGCGCGCCCTTTATCAAGGTCGAGGCGACCAAGTTCACCGAGGTCGGATATGTTGGCCGCGACGTGGAACAGATCGTGCGCGATCTGGCCGATGCGGCGATCCTCCAGACCCGCGACTACATGCGCGAAGATGTGAAAGCCCGCGCCTATCAGGCGGCCGAGGACCGCGTGATTGCAGCCATTGCAGGTGAGGACGCGCGCGAAGGCACCCGCGAGATGTTCCGCAAAAAACTGAAAGCGGGGGAACTGGACGATACCGAGATTGAGTTGGAACTCTCGGACACCTCAAACCCGATGCCGATGTTTGACATTCCCGGCCAGCCCGGCGGCCAGATGGGCATGATGAATCTGGGCGACATCTTCGGCAAAGCCTTTGGCGGGCGCACTGTCAAGAAACGCATGACCGTCGCTGAAAGCTATGACGCACTGATCGGGGAAGAAGCTGACAAGCTGCTGGATGATGAAACCGTCAATCGCGTGGCTTTGGAATCGGTCGAACAGAATGGCATTGTTTTCCTAGACGAGATCGACAAGGTCTGCGCCCGGTCAGACGCGCGCGGCGGTGATGTCAGCCGCGAAGGCGTGCAGCGCGACCTGCTGCCACTGATCGAGGGCACGACGGTGTCGACCAAACATGGGCCGGTGAAAACCGACCACATCCTGTTCATCGCCTCAGGCGCGTTCCACATCGCCAAGCCCTCGGACCTGCTCCCGGAACTTCAGGGACGTCTGCCGATCCGCGTGGAACTGCGCGCCCTGACCGAAGAAGATTTCGTGCGCATCCTGACCGAAACCGACAACGCCCTGACCCGTCAATACACCGCGCTGATGGGCACCGAAGAGGTCACGGTCAGCTTCACCGATGACGGTATCGCCGCGCTGGCCAGGATCGCGGCGGATGTGAACCAGAGCGTCGAAAACATCGGCGCGCGGCGGCTTTATACCGTGATGGAGCGTGTATTCGAGGAGCTCTCGTTCACCGCGCCCGATCAGGCCGGGGCCGAGATCACTGTGAACGCGCAATTCGTTCAGGACAATCTGGGTGAACTGACGAAATCCACCGACCTCAGCCGTTACGTTTTGTAACAAGGCTCAGCCGGTTTTCGCCAAACCCGCCCTTATGGCCACTGGACGTGGGCGCAGAAAACAGTAGCGTGACCTTCATTCTGGCCGAGGTCCGATTGTGCTGCGATTGATTGTTCCCTTTTTTGCCGTGTTCATGCTGGGTGCCTGCGTGGACCGTTCGGTTACCGAAACGGTGCCCGACGCATTGAAGGTTGGTACGCCCGAGACCGTTTTTGCCGCAACCACCCGCGCCCGCGATCCCGACGGGACCTATGGCTTTCGCCGTGGCGAAGGGTTGCGGTTTCTGGAAATGACCGTGTCGATTCCGCCCAACCACACACCGGGCACGCTGGATTTTTCCTACGCCAATCCCAATCCGAACAAGCAATTTGTTCTGGCCGATGTAACCGAATTCTCGGGCGTGCAGGATCTGAATTCCCGGCTGCGCGTCGTCGATGAGGTGTCGATCTTTGTTCACGGCTATAACGCGACACAGACGGAAACCGCCTTTCGCGCCGCCCAGCTGTCGCATGATATCGGCATTCCCGGATCGACCCTGATCTATTCCTGGCCCAGCCGGGCGACGGGTGCTGGCTATGCCTATGATCTGGACAGCATGCTGTTTGCCCGCGACGGGTTGGAACAGACCATTCGCAATCTGAAATCCATGGGTGTGAAGCGGGTCATCGTCATCGCCCATTCCATGGGCAGCGCCCTGACGATGGAGATGATGCGACAGGCCGAACTGCGCGAACCGGGCTGGTCGAACCGGAATATCGAAGGCGTGATCCTGATCTCACCCGATCTGGATGTGGACGTTTTCCGCTCGCAGATGAACAGCATCAAAACGCCGCCGGATCCGTTCATCGTGATGGTGTCGAAGAAGGACAAGATCCTGAACATCTCGGGCCGGTTACGTGGTACGTCCGAGGGCGCGCGACTGGGCAATATCGGCTCGGTCGAGGCACTGGCCGACTATCCGATCAACGTGATCGACACCACGGCCTTCAACAGCGATGCCGGATCATCCCATTTCGTTGCGGCCACATCGCCGGCGCTGTTGGCAATCCTCAGTTCCGTCCGTCGTGTCAGCAACACATTCGGACCGGACCGCCCCGGTATCGACATCATCGCGCCGCCCAGTGAGCGCAACACTGATGGCGCGACCGAGATCGTTTTGACCGAAACCGGACAGGCACAGGTCAACACACCGTGACGACGTTCAACCTGCGAGATTTCCTGGTTCGCAACGCGACCTGGCTGGGCGCGGGTGTCTTGCTGACGTTCATGTCCAGCTTTGGGCAGACCTTCTTCATTTCGATCTTCGCAGGCGAGATTCGCGCCGAATACGGGCTGAGCCACGGGGCTTGGGGCGGGCTGTATTCCCTTGGAACCACGTTTTCGGCGGTGGTTATGATTTGGGCCGGTACTTTGACGGACGTCTTTCGCGTTCGGGTTCTTGGGCCCGCCGTTCTGCTGGGGCTGGCGATGGCGTCGGCAGCCATGGCGCTGAACACATGGTTGATTCTGCTGCCCTTTATCGTTTTCCTTCTGCGGCTGTTCGGGCAGGGGCTCAGCACGCATCTGGCCATGGTTGCGATGGCCCGATGGTTCATCGCAACGCGGGGCAGGGCCCTGTCAATTGCGACAACCGGTTTTGCTGCGGGCGAGGCGCTGTTGCCGATGATCTTTGTCACGGCAATGGCTTTTGTGGATTGGCGCTGGCTGTGGGGGGTGGCGGTTATCGTTGCCCTGCTGGGGATACCCGTTCTCAGATCGCTGCTGAGACAGGAGCGCACGCCGCAAAGCCTGGCAAAAGAAAACGCCTCAACCGGAATGAAGGGACGGCACTGGACCCGGCGCGAGGCACTGTTCCACCCGCTGTTTTGGTATCTCGTCCCGACGATCGCCGGACCGTCTGCCTTTGGGACTGCGTTTTTCTTTCATCAGGTTCATCTGGCCGAGGTCAAGGATTGGCAACATATTCAGCTTGTGACCCTGTTCCCGGTTTTTACCGGTGTTTCGATCCTGTCGATGTTCGCCGCGGGTTGGGCCCTTGATAAATGGGGCACAGCGCGGATGATGCCTTTTTTCCAATTCCCAATGGCCATCGGGTTCGTGATTTTTGCACTCAGCACGTCCATTCCCGCCGGGATTGTCGGCCTTGTCTTCCTGGCCCTGACTGTCGGAGCCAACAGCACGCTACCGCCAGCGTTCTGGGCCGAGTTCTACGGCACCTCTCATATCGGCGCGATCAAGGCCCTGGCGGCGGCTTTTTCGGTTCTGGGGTCCGCTATTGGGCCCGGGCTGACGGGTGTTCTGATCGATCAGGGGGTTGCGCTGAACACTCAGTTCCTGTGGGTCGCGCTGTATTTCGTTGCCGCCTGTGCGCTGGCCTGGATCGGCATTCGTCGCGCGCTTAGGGATTTCTAACGCGTGCGGCGCAGATAGACATAATACGCCCCGTCGCCACCGTGGCTGATATGGGCGGGCGTCACCTGCAAAACGGCCTGCGCCAAGGGCGGGATCGACAACCAATGCGGCACTTGGTTGCGCAGCACCCCGCGCGGCGTTGGGATCGGGCCGGGCTCGTCCCGGTCTTTGCCTTTGCCGGTGATGATCAGAACCAGTCGCTTGCCAGTCGCCTGCGCAGACAGGACAAACCGGATCAACGCCGGGTGCGCCGCATCAACACGCATGCCGTGCAGATCAATCTTACCCTCGGGTTTCAGCTTTCCGCGTTTCATGCGGCCAAACGCCTTGGTGTCCATCTGGACAGGCAACGTGTTGAGCCGATCACTGACCGACGGCTTGAGCGTATGACGCGCGGGCTTCGTCTGCGCCTTTTCGCCCAGCTCAAACGCGTCGATGCGGGATTTGGGTGGTTTCGAGGGTTTAGGCTTCGGCAGGTTAACCGGATGTACGCTCTGTGGGATTTCCGGATGCAGACGCTCGGTCTGTTTGGCCACTTTGCGCCACAGCTCAATCTCATCCGAGGTCAATTTCCGCCGGGACATCAGAACTCATCCGGCACTAGGGCATAGGCGCGCTGGATGGGCAGCAACACAACCATCCGACCCGGGTCTTTCAACTGCCCCGCGGCCTTGCCAGCTGCATCACCTGTGCCAAAGAAGATATCCGCCCGTTGCGCCCCTTTGATGGCCGACCCGGTATCCTGAGCAATCATCAAACGCCGCAAAGGGTCTTTGCCGTCTTTTTCGACCCAGACCGGCGAACCCAATGGCGTATAGGCCGGGTCTGCCGCGATGGACCGCATCGTGGTGACAGATCGGTTCATCGCACCCAAGGGACCGAATTCTGGCGCGACGCGATTGACCTCGCGAAAGAAGACGTAAGAGGGGTTATGAAACAAAAGCTCGGCCCCGGCTTCGGGGTTCTTGCGCACCCAGGCCCGGATCATCTGCGCGCTGACCTCATGCGCGCCCAGCGCACCACGCCGCACCAGCTCAGCCCCGATGGACCGATAAGGATGCCCGTTCGCACCCCCATAACCAACCCGCAAGGAACTGCCGTCCGGCAGACGTATCCGGCCAGAGCCTTGTATTTGCAAGAAAAACAACTCGACAGGATCATCGACCCAGGCGATCTCCAGCCCGCGGTTGCGCATCACATCGCTCGTCAAAAGCTCTCGGCGGCTTAACCATTGGCCCGCGTTTCGGGCCTCAGGTGGCATTCGGTAAAGCGGATAGCGAAATTTGCCCGACGGCGAGGTTGACCCATCCAACTCGGGCTCGAAATACCCGGTGAACAATGCATCCTGCCCGTCCTCGATCAAGACCGGACGAAAGAACAGCTCAAAGAACGCGCGCGCCGCGTCGCCTTCGTAGGTTTGGGCCACGGCACATAACGCCTGCCAATCGGGGTCTTTCAGATCCGCACAGGTGTTCAGAAAAACAGAAAGGGCCGCGCTGTGATCATCGGCGGCCCAGCCATCAAGCTCGTCAAACGACAGGATGGATCGCGTCGCCTCAGCTCCGGCGGCGCTGGTGGCGGTCATGGCGCCCACCAGAAAAAGCGACCGGAGCGTTGCAATCATGCGTCCGTGGCAACAAGCAGCCAGTTCGGATCATCGGTGCCCATGACTCGGGCAAAGGTCCAGCTGTCCTTTTGGCGTTTCACGGTGTTGGGGTTGCCTTCGATGATATCACCGCCACGATCCCGCACGACCGAGGTCAACTCACCCACGAAGCGCATGGTGATTTCCGCCTGGTTGGTATCCTTGTCAAAGTTCACGTCGGCCAGTGTGGTTTCGCGCACGCCGACAAATTCGGCCTCGATGGTCAGGCCCTTGTCTTCGCGGTCGGCCACAACCGATACAAAACTGTCGAACACTTCCTCGGACAGGAAGGGCTGGATCTCATTCAGGTTGCCCTTTTCGAACCCCATCACGATCATTTCATAGGCGCCACGTGCGCCCTGAACGAATTCGCTGACGGAAAAGCTGGGCTCAATCCGTTTCATGGCGGCCAGATCTTCGGCCTCTTTGCTGCCTTCAGCGACATGGTCGGTGATATCGTGATCCGGGCCGCCTTCGATCACCTCAAAGTCGGGGCGCGACCGGTTGGTGTCGGGCTGCTGCGAAAGCGGCGGCTTTTCAAACCCTTCGCGGGTGCCAAGCACGCTTTTCAAACGCAAGATCAGGAAAACGGCAATTCCGGCCAGGACCAGTAACTGGATCATTGGGTTGTCGCTCATTTCGTACTCTTTTCAGCGCCGGGACTTTGTGTCCACGGCCTCAAGCCACTATGTAGGTGACAGAAGGCGGCAAGTCCACAGCCCGGCCTATGCTAAAGGATAACGCAAATGTACCTGTTCCTGGCTTTTTTGTTGGTTCCGATCATCGAGATCGCCCTGTTCATTCAGGTCGGCGGTCTGATCGGGCTGTGGCCAACCCTGGGCATTGTGGTGCTGACCGCCGTATTGGGGACCGCATTGGTCCGCACGCAAGGGCGCATGGCGCTGGCCAATCTGCAGCGCTCCTTTGCGCAACTTGACGACCCGACCGAGCCGCTGGCCCATGGTGCAATGATCCTGCTGTCGGGGGTTTTGCTGCTGACGCCGGGGTTCTTTACCGATGCGGTGGGCTTTGCGCTGCTGATCCCGCCTGTGCGGGTTGCTGTTTTCAGGTATCTCAAGTCCAAGGCCACCATCACCCATTTTCAGATGGGCAGCGCGCAATTCGGTGACCGGGGCCCCGCATTTGGCGAAGATGATGTCATTGACGGTGAATTTACCGAGGTTCGGCCCCGCAAGGACCCCTCAAAACCATCGAAATGGGTCGAAGGCCCGTGAGTTGCATTGAGGTACCGCGCCCAACTTGCTAAGCAATGGCGGATTTTAGTTTTGGAGTAGTTTCATGGCCGAAGAAGACGCCAAGGAAAACACAGCGGCGCAGGCCGCACCTCAGGTTCAAATGCGCGTTCTGGGACAGTTCATCCGTGACATGTCCTTTGAGAACGTGATGGCCCAAAAGGGCGTATCGGGCGAAGTTCAGCCCGAGATTGCCGTGCAGGTCAACCTGGACGCAAAAAAGCGCCCGCAGGATCATCAGTTCGAAGTGTCGATCAAGCTGAACCTGACATCCAAGGCCAAAGGCATGGAAGATGTCCTGTTCCTGTGCGAGCTGGATTATTGCGGTCTGTTCCACGTCGAAGGCGTCGCCGAAGATCAGCTGCACCCGTTCCTGATGATCGAGTGCCCGCGGATGCTGTTCCCGTTCCTGCGCCGCATCGTCGGCGACATCACCCGCGATGGCGGCTTCCCGCCGGTGAATCTGGACAATATCGATTTCGTGGCCCTGTACCGCAACGAGCTGATGCGCCGTCAGGCCGCCGCTCAGCAAGACGAGACATCGCAAGCGTAAGCTTCCTGTCCCCGCGCCTGATCTTTATCCGGCGCGGGTCCACAGGGCGTTGTCGCCCAGTTTTTCGACAAATGCCTCATGGGCTGCGCGCTCATCTTCCGTGATCCGGGAAGACAAAGCCGTGGCACGTGGCGTCGGGCGCCAATCTTCGCCGCCCCCTGCGGATGTAGCGGTCGAGGATGACAGGCCGAAATCAGGCTGCCGCCCACCGATCAGTTCCAGATAGACCTCGGCCAGAATTTCCGAGTCCAAAAGCGCGCCGTGCAGAACACGGTTCGAATTGTCGATATTGAACCGACGACACAGCGCATCCAATGAGGCCGGGGACCCCGGAAACCGTTTACGCGCAATCGCCAGCGTATCAAGCGCCTGGTCCATCGGGATCGGCGGCAGACCCATCCATTTCAGCTCGGCGTTCAGGAATTTCATGTCGAAGGACGCGTTGTGGATCACCAGTTTTGCGTCGCCGACAAAATCGCGGAACCCCTGACCGACCTTGGCGAAAACCGGCTTGTCTTTCAGCGTGACTTCACCTTTTTCCGGTGGGCGCGGGGCCTCCAGCAGGTCCGGGCCAATGCCGTGCACGCCAAACGCCTCTTCGGGCATAGACCGTTCGGGGTTGATATAGACATGGTAGGTCTCGCCGGTGGCCACGTGGTTCCACAGTTCGACCGCGCCGATTTCCACAATCCGGTCGCCACTTTCAGGATCAAACCCTGTGGTTTCGGTATCGAGTACAATCTCACGCATCTGCCATCCCCGCCCTGATCTGCCTGACGATATCCTGCACCTGCGCGTGCGCATGGTCCAGAGTGTCGGTGACGATCACATAGTCCGATCGCGCGCATTTTTCGTCATTGGGCATCTGCTTGGACAGGATTTGTTCAAACTGCGCCTCGGACATTGTGCCCCGTGCCATCACCCGGCGTTTTTGTTCATCCGCCGGGATCCGGACACAGGCAACGGCATCCATGGCCGCGTTGCCGCCGGTTTCAAACAGCAGCGGGATATCGAACACCAGAATATCGGCTTTAGCCGATTTCCGGAACGTCGCGCGATCTGCGGCCACCAAAGGGTGCACGATTTCTTCGATCCTTTTCAGGGCAGCCGCATCCTGCGAAATAATCTGTTTCAACGCACCACGATCAACAGCGCCGTCGGATATCGCAGCCGGGAAGACTGACCTCATCGGCTTCACTGCCGCGCCGCCAGCACTGTACAGGCGATGAACCGCCGCGTCGGCGTCCCACAAGGCGCAGCCTTCGGCGACAAACATCTGCGCCGTGGTGCTTTTGCCCATCCCGATTGAGCCTGTCAGGCCAAGCGCAAAGCTCATGCCAGGGCCGCCGCGCGTGTTTCTTCGGTGACCTCGGGGCGGGTGCCGAACCAGCGCTCAAACCCGGGCACGGCCTGATGCAGTAACATGCCAAGCCCATCAACCACGGTGCATCCGGCTTGCTCCGCTTGATGCAACAAGCCTGTCTTCAGCGGTGTGTAAACCAGATCGGTCACCACCGCGCCGGGTTGCAACCCATCCAAAGGCACGCGCAGTTCCGGTTGGCCCTGCATCCCGAGGGATGTGGTGTTGACCACAAGTTCGGCGTTTTCGATCACGTTTCCGGCCTGCACCCAGTCAACGACCGTTATGCGCTGGCCGAACTCTTCTTTCAGGTGGTCGGCGCGGGTGCGGGTGCGGTTGGTCAAAATGATCTCGGGCACGCCAGCGTCCGCCAATGCAGACAAGATCGCCCGCGATGCCCCACCCGCACCGAACACCACGGCAGGCCCGTCTTTGGGGTTCCAATCCGGCGCACCGCTGCGCAGGTTTTCCATAAACCCGTAACCATCTGTATTGTCAGCATGAATCGACCCGTCGGTACGAAAGACCAGCGTGTTCGCCGCCCCGATGACCGACGCACGGTCCGAGACATGGTCGGCGATCCGCAGCGCGGCCTCTTTATGCGGGACGGTCACGTTTGCGCCAACAAATCCGGCCTTCGGCAGCGTTCGCAACACCGTTTCCAAATCCGCCGGGGCCACATCCATCGGAACATAGTGACCGGCCAGCCCATAGGTTTTCAGCCAATGGCCATGAAGTTTTGGCGAACGGGAATGTGCCACCGGGTGTCCGATCACCCCAGCCAGAGGAATTCGATGGTCGATCATTGATTGATAACGCCTTTCACAGCCAGATAGTTCAGCAGCTCCAACAGGGGCATACCCAGGACATTAAAGTAGTCGCCTTCAATGGCAGCAAAAAGGCGAACACCTTCTTCTTCCAGTTTATATGCGCCTACGGCGTGGCGAATACTGTCCCAGTTGCGATCAACGTAATCGCGCAGATAAGCATCCGAGCTTGCGCGCATCCGTAATCGCACCTGACCGACATGGCGCCAAATCGGCTCGCCATCCTGATAGATGACAGCCGCGGACAACAGCATATGCCGCTTGCCGCGCATCTGTTTAAGCTGGGCAAAAGCCTCATCCGGCGCGTTGGGTTTGGACAAAAGCGTGCCTTCGAAATCCAGAACCTGATCGCATCCCAGCACCATTGCCCCTGGGGTTTTGTCACTGACCTTACGCGCCTTCATTTCGGCCAGCGTATCTGCTATATCCCGTGGTGTCGCACCTTCTGCCATAAGGCTGCGCTTTATGGTGTCTTCATCAATCCGCGCCGTTTGAACGGAAAAAGGCACCGCCGCGTTTTCAAGCAGCTGTGCGCGGATCGCCGATCCGGATGCCAGGATGATGGGGACAGTCATGTGGAAAACCCCGTGCGTAAATCATTGAGTGTTCTTGAGTGCTTTGTATGGCTTTCCTGTTGACACGCAACCCTGGGAATTTCGCCAAAAACTTCTCCGAGTCGCTCAGGATGTTTCCCGATGGGACAAGGATAACTTTGTCCTTGGGGGTTTCGCCATTATCCCGGTTTACCCCTGCACTTATCCCCAGAACGCTCATATTGATTTCATAGTAACTATATGTTTTTAATATACATTTCTAGAAGTTCACAAAATTCGATTTAAACTCTGCAATGCTATCCACCTGGGGAAAACCCTTGGGTAAATGAATAATCCACGGATTCCGGTCTCCCTACAAAACCATCATCCTTTTTCTTTTCTATTTTTTTTATTAGGGATGACCCGATCACAAAGCCGAGGCCGAAATGACCGATCTACTTTTTACGATCTACCCCTGGGTGAAGGCACTTCATATCATGGCCGTGATCGCGTGGATGGCCGGTCTGTTCTATTTGCCCAGACTGTTCGTCTATCACGTAGAAAAGGCCCAAGCAGTCGACGGGGCGCAAGAGATTTTCTTTGAAATGGAAGAAAAGCTGCTTCGGGTGATCATGCGACCTGCCAGCATTGCGGTGTGGGTCTGCGGATTGATCATGGTGTTCACGCCGGGCATCGTCAGCTGGGACTGGGCCTGGCCCTGGGTCAAGGGTGCGGCCGTGATCGGGATGACTTGGTTTCATCATTGGCTGATGGCGCGGCGCAAAGACTTGGCTGCGGGCCGAAATACGCTCACAGGGCGGCAGTATCGCATGATGAACGAGGTTCCCACCGTTTTGATGGTTATCATCGTCCTGTCGGTCGTTCTGAAGTTCTAGGCACATTACGTCTTCTTAAATCGAAGATGGATTCAAATGCGCGTTCGACCGAAAGGAAAGGCAGCGTGTTTCGATGCAGGTCAGACATAATGTGTTACCATGCGCCGTTTGACTCTGCCCCTGTCGCCGCTTATGTAGGGGTCAACACGCCCGTCCGGGCGGCGTATCTTCCGTACTGAAACTCCACTTCGTGCCGCGCTGATTGCGGCGAAGGTTATATATCATGACAACTGAATCCCTGAATCTGGCTGATCTGAAGGCCAAAAGCCCTAAAGACCTTCTGGCGATGGCCGAAGAGCTGGAGATCGAAAACGCCTCGACCATGCGCAAGGGCGAGATGATGTTCCAGATCCTGCGCGAACGCGCGGATGAAGGCTGGACCGTTGGCGGTGACGGCGTGCTTGAGGTCTTGCAGGATGGCTTCGGCTTTCTGCGCTCGCCCGAGGCGAACTATCTGCCGGGTCCTGACGACATTTATGTTTCGCCCGATATGATCCGCCAGCACTCTCTGCGGACCGGTGACACGGTTGAAGGTGAGATCAAGGCACCTGACGACAATGAGCGTTACTTTGCGCTGACCAAGGTCACAAAGATCAACTTTGAAGACCCCGAAAAGGCCAAGCACAAGATCCTGTTCGACAACCTGACGCCTCTGTACCCCGATGAGCGTCTGAAGATGGAAATCGAGGATCCGACCATCAAAGACAAGTCAGCCCGTGTGATCGACCTTGTCTCGCCCATCGGTAAAGGCCAACGGTCGCTGATCGTGGCCCCACCGCGGACGGGTAAAACCGTGATCCTTCAGAACATCGCGCATTCGATCGAACAGAACCACCCCGAGTGCTACCTGATCGTCCTGCTGATCGACGAACGCCCCGAAGAGGTGACCGATATGCAGCGCTCGGTGAAGGGTGAGGTTGTGTCTTCGACCTTCGATGAACCTGCGACCCGTCACGTGGCCGTGTCGGAAATGGTCATCGAAAAAGCCAAGCGTTTGGTCGAGCACAAACGAGATGTTGTTATTCTTCTCGACTCGATCACAAGACTTGGTAGAGCCTTTAACACCGTGGTGCCGTCCTCGGGTAAAGTTCTGACCGGTGGTGTGGATGCAAACGCGCTGCAACGCCCCAAGCGTTTCTTTGGTGCGGCACGGAACATCGAAGAGGGTGGCTCGCTGACCATCATCGCCACCGCGCTGATCGATACCGGCAGCCGGATGGACGAGGTGATCTTTGAAGAATTCAAAGGCACGGGTAACTCGGAGATTGTTCTGGATCGCAAGATCGCCGACAAACGCGTGTTCCCGGCCATCGACATCCTCAAGTCCGGCACAAGGAAAGAGGACCTGCTTGTGGACAAGGGCGATCTGGCGAAGACCTTTGTCCTGCGCCGTATCCTCAACCCGATGGGCACCACCGATGCCATCGAGTTCCTGCTGTCGAAGCTCAAGCAGACGAAGACAAACGGCGAATTCTTCGATTCGATGAATACCTGACACAGGTCTTAACGGACGCGAGGCCTTCGAATGGATACGATATTCGCCTTGGCCAGCGCGCAGGGCAAAGCCGGGGTGGCAGTCATTCGGCTGTCCGGCCCCAAGGCGCATTTTGCTGCCGCCCAATTGACCGGTGGGGATTTACCTGCACGTGGAATGCGGGTCAGGACTCTCCATGGTGCGGAAAAAGACCGTCTGGATGATGGCCTGGTCTTAACATTCCAGGCCCCGTCCAGCTTTACCGGCGAGGATGTGGCGGAGTTACAGATACATGGCAGCACCGCGTCTGTTGATGCGGTTTTGCGGTGTCTGTCGGATATCGAAGACCTGCGCCTGGCCGAACCTGGTGAATTCACGCGTCGCGCGCTGGAAAACGGCAAGATGGATCTGGCGCAAGTCGAAGGTCTGGCCGATCTGATCGACGCCGAGACCGAGGCGCAGCGCAAGCAGGCCCAGACGATTTTGTCAGGTGGTCTTGGGTCTCTGGTAGAACGCTGGCGCCGTGATCTGATCCGTGCAGCGTCGCTGTTGGAGGCGGTGATCGACTTTGCCGATGAAGAAGTTCCCACGGACGTCACACCGGAAGTGCGCGATTTGATCAGCGGCGTTCGGGCCGACCTTGAGAAAGAGGCCAAGGGCGTTCTGATCGCGGAGCGGGTTCGCAACGGGTTCGAGGTTGCAATTGTCGGATTGCCGAATGCCGGCAAATCCACGCTGTTGAACGCGCTGGCCGGACGGGACGCGGCGATAACCTCGGAATATGCCGGCACCACGCGCGATGTCATTGAAGTGCGTATGGACCTGTCAGGGCTGCCGGTGACGCTGCTGGATACCGCCGGGTTGCGCGAAACCGACGATCATGTTGAAAGCCTTGGAATTGAACTGGCCCGCAAACGTGCAGACGCCGCCGACCTGCGCGTGTTCCTGGCTGATGAAATCAGCGACCTTGGGGTTGCCATGCAGGATGGTGATATACAGGTCTTTCCGAAATCTGACCTGCGCGAAGGGTCCGAAGGCGGAATCTCGGGCAAAACCGGGCAGGGGATTGATCAGCTTATCCGCAATATATCGCGTGTTTTGGCAGGGCGAACTACTAGCCATGGTATTGCGACACGCGAGCGCCACCGGGTTGCGCTCAACAAAGCGATAGATGCGCTGATCGCTGCTCGGGCTGTTCTGGAATCGGGACCAGATCTGTATGATATAGCAGCAGAAGAGCTTCGTACCGCGGTGCGGGCGTTGGAATCTCTGGTTGGAAGAATAGATGTCGAGACGTTGCTTGACGAAATATTCTCAAGTTTCTGTCTGGGTAAGTAAGGAGTGTTTCACGTGAAACATTCGGATTTTGATGTTGTTGTCATCGGGGCCGGCCACGCCGGAACCGAAGCTGCTCATGCCGCAGCCCGGATGGGTGCCAATACCGCGTTGGTGACCTTGTCCGAGCGGGACATAGGCGTGATGTCCTGCAATCCGGCTATCGGAGGCCTGGGAAAAGGCCATTTGGTACGCGAGATAGATGCGCTGGATGGTGTTATGGGGCGTGTTGCGGACGAGGCGGGGATTCAGTTTCGATTGTTGAATCGGCGCAAAGGGCCAGCTGTGCAAGGGCCTAGAGCACAAGCTGACCGCGCACTCTACCGTCAGGCCATGCAGGCAGAAACCAAACGGCAGGAGAAACTGACGGTCATCACCGGCGAGGTCGTTGATTTCCTGATGAAGGGACCCCGTGTTGTTGGCGTCAGGTTGGGGGATGATTCCGAAATCAGGTCAAAAACCGTCATCCTGACATCTGGCACGTTCCTTCGTGGCATCATTCACATCGGCGAAATATCACGCCCGGGTGGCCGTATGGGTGATAAGCCCTCAATAAAGCTGGCAGAACGGCTGGATGGTTTTGATTTGCCCATGGCGCGCCTCAAGACTGGAACGCCTCCCAGATTGGACGGCCGAACAATTGATTGGTCGATTTTGGACAGGCAGAATGGCGATGACGACCCTACGCTGTTTTCTTTTATGTCCAGGGCAGTCACAGCGCCCCAGATCGCATGTGGCGTTACTCATACCAACGCCCGCACTCACGAGATAATCGAGCAAAACCTGTCTAAATCTGCGATGTATGGCGGTCACATCGATGGGGTTGGGCCGCGATACTGCCCGTCTATCGAAGATAAGATCGTGCGTTTTGCGGACAAAGACTCGCACCAGATCTTTCTTGAACCCGAAGGGGTTGACGATCACACGGTGTATCCAAACGGGATCTCGACGTCACTGCCTGAAGATATTCAGAAAGCTTACGTTCAATCGATCAAGGGATTGGAAAACGCAACAATCCTGCAGCCCGGCTATGCCATCGAATACGATTATGTGGACCCACGGGTACTGACGCTTTCTCTGTCGCTTCCGGAGGTGCCTGGACTATATCTAGCGGGTCAGATCAATGGAACCACAGGATATGAGGAGGCCGCTGCCCAAGGAATGGTTGCGGGCTTGAACGCTGCGCTCGAAGCACAAGGGCGGGATGCTCATCTCTTCACGCGATCCGACAGCTATATCGGTGTGATGATCGACGATCTCACCACACGAGGTGTGGCGGAGCCTTACCGGATGTTCACCTCTCGGGCCGAGTTCCGGCTTTCCTTGCGGGCTGATAATGCGGATCAGCGACTCACTTCAATTGGTATTGAGCTTGGATGTGTCCAGGACGATCGACGGGAAGTGTTCGAAAGCAAGATGGCGTGCCTTGAGACAGCAAAAACCAAACTGAAGGCCAAGACCTTTACACCAAAAGAAATTCGGGGCGCGGGGATCAATGTGAATCAGGATGGAAACCGCAGGGATGCAATGGCAGTACTTGCGTTTCCCGATGTCGGCTTTGACCAGATCATTACCCTTGTTCCAGGGCTGCAGGATACGGATCCCGAAATTCGTCACCAAATTGAACGCGACGCGCTTTACGCGAACTATATTGAGCGCCAGCAGCGAGATGTAGACGCGATGAAGCGCGATGAAGCGCATGCGATTCCTTTAGATTTTGACTATTTCAGTCTTGAAGGGCTGTCGAATGAAATGAAGCAAAAGCTGTCCCAGGCAAAGCCCGCGAATATTGCGCAAGCTGGCAGGGTCGAAGGTGTGACTCCTGCCGCCTTGACGCTAGTCCTCGCCAGGCTTCGGCGGGGAGAGAAAGCGCGCAAAGCATGAGTTTGACGCATACGGACCTCAATGTTTCACGTGAAACATTTGAACGGCTGGAAACATATGTTGAGTTGGTCGAGCGTTGGAATCCGAAGATCAATCTCGTGTCCCGTAACAGCCTGAAAGATATCTGGACGCGCCACATTCAGGATTCGGTCCAGGTATATCGAAACGCTGAACCGGCCGTGCATTGGGTGGATCTTGGAAGCGGCGGCGGGTTTCCCGGTCTGGTCTGTTCGATTATGGCGGTTGGGGACAGTCCGGAAACCCAGTTCACTTTGGTGGAAAGTGATCAGCGGAAGTCCGTTTTTCTTAGAACCGTCGCGCGCGAATGTGGGTTGAAATGTAAAGTCGTCTCCAAGCGAATCGAAGCGATTGAACCACTGGGTGCTGACATTATGTCTGCGCGCGCTCTGGCTGACCTTAGAACACTTATTTCCTTTTGCGATAGGCACTTAAGCCCTTTGGGGGTCGCTTTGTTGCCAAAAGGAGAGGGTTGGAAAAAAGAGCTGGACGACGCGCGCGAGGAATGGAACTTTGAGGTTGATCCCGTTAAGAGTTTGACTGAACCTAACGCCGTTATCCTAAAGATCAGAGGAGTTACCCGTGGTTGATCTGTCTCGCCCCAGCGGACCCAGAATTGTCGCGGTCGCGAACCAGAAAGGCGGGGTGGGGAAGACAACAACTGCGATAAACCTTGCTGCGGCGTTGGCTGAGGCGGGGTGCAGGGTTTTGGTCGTTGATCTGGATCCGCAAGGCAATGCCTCAACCGGGTTGGGTGTCGAGGATCGCGATTGGACGACATATGATCTGATCCTCGATGATGCGCCGCTTGAGGCTGTTGTTCAGGAAACCGAAATCAACAACCTTCTGGTTATTCCGGCAACGGTCGATCTGAGTTCGGCTGATATCGAGCTCATCTCGAACGAAAAGCGAAGCTATCTGCTGCATGACGCGTTGCGGCAAACGGCAATTGACGCGTTTGAGTTGGATTTTGTCCTGGTTGATTGCCCGCCATCCCTCAATCTGTTGACTGTAAACGCTATGGTCGCGGCGCATTCGGTGCTTGTACCGTTGCAGAGTGAATTCTTCGCGCTCGAAGGCTTGTCGCAGCTTATGCTGACCATTCGTGAGGTTCGGCAAACCGCGAATCCGGACCTGAGAATCGAAGGTGTTGTGTTGACCATGTATGACAACCGCAACAACTTGTCCCGTCAGGTTGAAAAGGATGCGCGTGACAATCTGGGTGAGATGGTATTTAAAACCAAAATACCCAGAAATGTCAGGGTCAGCGAGGCGCCGTCTTATGCGCTTCCGGTTTTGCAATACGACTCGGGCTCGTTGGGGGCGATGGCGTATCGGCACTTGGCCCGGGAAGTCATCTACAAGAACAAGAAAGCAGCCGCCTGAGCGGCGGTCAGGAGGGCGAAGTGAGCGCCAAAAAGAGCAAACCCCGAGGGCTGGGGCGCGGGCTTTCCGCGTTGATGGCGGATGTAACAACCGAGGCGGACAATCTGGCAACGTCCGAACCTCGTCGCCCGGACCAAACGGTGCCGATTGAGAAGCTGCAGGCGAACCCGGATCAGCCGCGGAGAACGTTTTCGCAGGATCAGTTGGATGATCTGACAGCATCCATCAAAGAAAAGGGAATTATCCAGCCCCTGATCGTGCGCAAGATCGATGGTGACAAATACGAGATCGTTGCTGGCGAACGGCGTTGGCGCGCCGCTCAAATGGCGCAACTACATGATATCCCAGTCATAATCCGTGATTTCGACGACACCGAAGTGCTTGAAGTCGCCATCATCGAGAACATCCAGCGTGCGGACCTGAATGCGGTGGAAGAGGCCGCTGGTTATCGTCAGTTGATGGACAAGTTTGGACATACTCAGGAAAAACTGTCCGAGGCTTTGGGCAAAAGCCGCAGTCACATCGCCAACCTGATGCGTCTGCTCTCATTGCCGATGGATGTGCAGACCCTGGTGGTCGAAGGCAAACTGTCGGCCGGTCACGCCCGGGCCCTGATCACGGCCGACAACCCATCGGAATTGGCTGCGAAGGTTGTGCGTGAGGGGATGTCCGTCCGGGCGACGGAAAACCTCGTGAAGAAACAGCATCAGTCCGACTCCTCTCAACCCGTGCGTCAGAGTCGCAACCTCAACGCTGGAAAGGATGCAGATACACGGGTGCTGGAAAAGGATTTGTCTGCTATTCTGGCGATGAAGGTTTCGATCAACCACAAGGCTGGCAGTGAAAGCGGGCAGGTGGTCCTGACCTACGAAAATCTGGATCAGCTGGACGACCTTTGTGCCAAGCTTAGCCGTTAGGGCGGGTCCATATAAAGATCATGACGGCGGTTAGGGTAACCGCCTGAATGACCAGTACAAAACTGGGTACTTTCAGAAAAATCGATATGGCAAAGATGGCGGCGACCGATGCAGTAGCCGCCTTTTTTGCTGCAGGTCTGATTGCGCCGGAGCTTTGCCAATCCTGGATCAGTGGTCCAAAGGTTTTATGTGTGATCAGCCAGTGATGCAGCCGAGATGAAGATCGGGCAAAGAAGAAGGCGGCCAAAAGCAGGAATGGAACGGTGGGCAGCAAGGGGAGGACGATTCCGATGACCCCCAATGCAACACAGATCAATCCAAGGCTGGCCCATAGATAACGCAAGAGATTACTCCAACAATTCCCGGATCACAGCGTTCAATACGGCACGGCCTTGTGGGGTGGCGCGCAATGTCTCATCGCGTCGTTCGATCATGCCAATCGATTCGAGGTGGTCCACTTTTGTCCTATCCAAGACGCGACCGGACAGAGACTCATATCTATCAATATTTAGTCCTTCGTTCAAACGGATACACATCATAAGGTATTCATTAGCCTGATCTTCAGAGGGCAGAGTAGTTCGACCGGATTCGCCATTTCCTTCGGACGCAGACTTTAACCATCGCGCTGGGTTCAGGAAGGTTTCTGTGGCGATCTTTTGGCCATCTAACGTAATCCGCCCATGCGCGCCGGGCCCTATGCCAACATAATCCCCGTATCTCCAATAGATCAGGTTATGTTGCGATTCCGCGCCCGGGCGCGCGTGGTTGGAAACCTCATAGGCTGGAAGCCCACGTTTTTCGCAAATCTCCTGTGTTGCCAGATACATATCGGCGGCGCTGTCATCTTCGGGCAGGCCGGACAGCTTACCAATCGCATAGCGATCGCCAAAGGCGGTGCCTTCTTCGATCGTCAATTGATAGAGGGACAGGTGATCAACCGCCATCGACAGCGCCTCGTTCAGCTCAGATTGCCAGGCTTCGGGCGTCTGGTGCTGGCGTGCGTAGATGAGGTCAAAAGAGACTCTATCAAAGCAGTTTCTAGCAATTTCGTAGGCGGCGCGGGCCTCTTGAACCGAGTGGATTCGGCCCAAACGGCGGAGATCATCATCGTTCAGCGCCTGCACGCCCATCGAGATGCGATTGACGCCAGCATCGCGATAGGCGGTAAATCGGCCAGCCTCGACCGAACCGGGATTGGCCTCAAGCGTGATTTCCATGTCGTTGGCTGGGCGCCATAGGGCGCGGGCGGTGTCGATCACCGCGGCAACGGTTTCCGGGTTCATGAGCGAAGGTGTGCCGCCGCCAAAGAAAATCGTATTCAATACCCGGTCGGGTGTTTCGGTGGCTGAGCGGTGAAGTTCGCTCAGATATGCGTCAAGCCATTGTTTCTGATCGATATTTCGCGAAACATGGCTGTTGAAATCGCAATAGGGGCATTTGGCCTCGCAAAAGGGCCAATGCACATACAGGCCAAAGCCCCCGTTGCGCCAATCATCTGCCAAAGCAGCCCTTCACGAACATTTCCACCGCGCGACCGCGATGGCTGATCTTGTTCTTTTCCCAGCGATCCATTTCCGCAAAGGTAATGTCGTGACCTTCGGGAACAAACATTGGGTCATAGCCGAACCCGCCTTCGCCCCGGATCGGCCAGACAAGATGACCGGGGGCAATGCCCTCGAACACCTCATCATGCCCGTCGGGCCAGGCCAGCACCAGCGTGCTGCGGAATTGCGCGGCGCGAGGGTGGGGGGCGTTTTTTGCCTCCAACTCTGTATGGGCGCGGGTCATCGCCATCAGGAAATCGCGGCCATTGCCTGTTTCCGCCCAATCGGCAGTGTAGACGCCGGGCGCGCCGTTCAAGGCATCAATGGTGATGCCGGAATCATCGGACAACGCAGGCAGGCCGGTTGCTTTGGCGGCGGCATGGGCCTTGATCCGGGCGTTACCGACAAAAGTGTCTTCGGTTTCTTCCGGTTCGGGCAGGTTCATTTCACCAGCACCAACAACCGTTACCCCAAAAGGTTCGAGCAGATGCGCCATCTCCTCAAGCTTGCCTTTGTTATGGGTGGCGACCAGCAGCTTGTCGCCTTCGAACCTGCGTGTCATGCGGTGGCGGCCTTTTGCGCGGCAGCCAGTTCAGATACGCCTTTTTCAGCTAAATCCATCAGCTGATCCATCTGCGCCCGGCTAAAGACTGAGCCTTCGGCGCTCATCTGCACTTCGATCAGCTTGCCTGATCCGGTCATGATGAAGTTGCCATCCACGCCCGCTTCGCTGTCTTCGGGGTAGTCCAGATCCAGAACCGGCTGACCGGCATAGATGCCACAGGACACGGCGGCGACCGGGTCAACCAGCGGGTCAGAAATCACGTCACCCGCTTTCATCAGCTTGTTCACCGCCAGCCGCAGCGCCACCCAACCTCCGGTGATCGACGCGCAACGGGTGCCGCCATCGGCCTGAATCACATCACAGTCGACGGTGATCTGACGTTCACCCAGCGCAACCCGATCCACCCCTGCGCGCAGGGCGCGGCCAATCAGTCGCTGGATTTCCACGGTGCGCCCGCCTTGTTTGCCGCTGGCGGCCTCGCGCCGCATCCGGGTGTTGGTCGCGCGGGGCAGCATGCCGTATTCGGCGGTGACCCAACCCAGACCAGAGCCTTTGATGAAGGGCGGCACACGATCCTCGATCGTGGCAGTACACAGCACATGCGTGTCACCCATCTTGATCAGGCAAGACCCTTCGGCATGTTTGGTAAAGCCCGTCTCAATTGAAACGGCGCGCATTTCGTTTAGATCACGTCCTGAGGGTCGCATGGGAATTCCTTTGTTTGATGGGTTGGGGATAACGCCCCGCGGCGTTACGATGCAACCCCGATTGACCTTTCATTTGCCTGCGATTTAATGACGACCAGCAGGGGAAGATGCATGAGCGAAGCAAGCAAAATCCTGAACGAGATGAACGAGCGGTCGCGCGAGGTGTTTCGGCTGATCGTCGAAAGCTATCTGGAAAGCGGGGAACCAGTCGGCAGCCGCACCCTGACACGCACCCTGTCGGAAAAAGTCAGCGCTGCGACGGTGCGCAACGTGATGCAGGATCTTGAGTTTCTGGGACTGCTCGACAGCCCCCATGTCAGCGCCGGTCGGATCCCCACGCAGCAGGGGCTGCGCATGTTCGTGGACGGTTTGCTTGAGGTCGGGGATCTTGGCGATGACGATCGGCAGAAACTGGATGAGACTTTCGGCTCTAACGCTGGGGATGTGGGCGGAATGCTGGACCGTGTGGGGTCTGCGCTGTCTCATGTCACTCAGGGCGCGTCGCTGGTTCTGACGCCGAAGCATGAGGCGGAAATCAAACATATCGAGTTCGTCTCATTGGGTCATGATCGTGCTTTGGTTGTTTTGGTGTTTTCTGACGGGCATGTGGAAAACCGGCTGTTCACGCCACCGCCCGGACAAACGCCAAGTTCCATGCGCGAGGCCGCGAACTTTCTGAATGCACTGATTGAAGGCCGCACTCTCAGCGATGTGCGGCGGCAGATGCAAAATCAAATCGATGCGCGGAAGCAGGAAATTGACGTGCTGGCGCGCGCGATGGTCGATAGCGGCATGGCCGCCTGGGACGGGAACGGGGGCGACTCGGCCCGGTTGATCGTGCGCGGGCGGTCGAATCTGCTGGGTGAGTCGGGTGAAGCCGAAGAACTGGACCGCATCCGCACGCTGTTTGACGACCTGGAACGCAAGCGCGACATCGCTGAATTTCTGGAACTGACCGAAGATGGCGAAGGTGTGCGCATTTTTATCGGCTCTGAGAACAAACTTTTCTCACTTTCGGGTTCCTCTTTGGTGGTGTCTCCTTATATGAACGCTGATCGAAAGATAATCGGTGCGGTTGGGGTCATTGGGCCAACACGTCTGAATTACGGACGGATTGTACCGATCGTGGATTATACAGCACAACTGGTTGGCAAGTTGATTTCCGACCGGAGCTAGAGGGTAAGAGATGGCAGAGCCCAAGAACGAAGAATTTCTGGACGATATCATGTCCGCAGAAGCCGAAGAACTGGCCGAGGAGATTGCTGAGATCAGCGAAGAGGCGCTGGAGCTGGATGAGCTGCGGGCCCAGCGAGATGAATACAAAGATAGATTCATGCGCGCGCTGGCGGATGCCGAGAACGCGCGTAAGCGTGGTGACAAGGCGCGACGCGACGCCGAACAGTATGGCGGGTCGAAGCTCGCGCGCGATATGCTGCCGGTTTACGACAACATGAAACGTGCCCTTGAAGCTGCAACCGATGAGCAGAAAGACGTGGCTGCTGGTCTGATTGAAGGTGTTGAACTGACCATGCGGGCGCTGAAAGACGTTTTCCAGAAGCACGGGATCGAGGTGATTACGCCACAGGTTGGTGATCGGTTTGATCCCAATGTGCATGAGGCGATGTTTGAGGCCCCGGTGCCGGGCACCAAGGCGGGCGACATCATTCAGGTTTCTGCCGAAGGGTTCATGTTGCATGACCGCTTGCTGCGCCCGGCGCAGGTTGGCGTGTCGTCGACCCCTGCGAGCTGATTGGCTTTTTCAAAGCCAAGCCTTCGGCGAGAGTATTTTTGAAAAGATGAAGGGGCGGTCAGGATTTGGCCGCCTCTTTCAATTTGTAGATCAGGTCGAGCGCGTCACGGGGGCTGAGTTCGTCGGGCAGGATGTCGTTAAGCATGTCCGTGACCGGTGACGCCTTGGGTGCCGGAGGTGTTGGGGCGGCGGCTGAGAACAGGGGCAGATCGTCGATCAGCGCCTTTTGTTTGCCTCCCTCTCGTTCGGTTTTTTCCAGTTGTTCAAGAACGGTGCGGGCGCGGTCAACGACCGAGGCGGGCAGGCCGGCCAATTGCGCGACCTGCACGCCGTAAGAACGATCGGCTGCACCTTTGTGGACCTCGTGCAGGAAGATGACCTCACCTTCCCATTCCTTGACGGCGACGGTGGCGTTGTCGACGCCTTCGAGCTTGCCCGCCAGTGCGGTGAGTTCGTGGTAGTGTGTGGCGAACAGGGCGCGGCATTGATTGGCGGCGTGCAAGTGTTCGAGCGTGGCCCAGGCGATCGATAGGCCGTCATAGGTGGCCGTGCCGCGGCCAATTTCGTCGAGGATGACAAGCGCCCGGTCGTCGGCCTGATTCAGGATGGCGGCGGTTTCGACCATCTCGACCATGAAGGTCGAACGCCCCCGTGCCAAGTCATCGGATGCGCCCACGCGGCTGAACAGTTGGCTGACCACGCCGATATGTGCCTGTTCTGCCGGAACGTAGCTGCCCATTTGTGCCAGTAGCGCGATCAAGGCATTTTGGCGCAGGAAGGTGGATTTACCGGCCATGTTGGGGCCGGTCAGCAGCCAGATCGCGGCCCCGTCTTCGGCACTTAGATCGCAATCATTGGCGATGAAGGCATCGCCTGATTGCTGGCGCAGCGCATGCTCGACCACTGGATGGCGACCGCCCTGAATGTCAAAGGCCCGAGAGGTATCGACCTGGGGGCGGCACCAGTTTTCCCCGCGCGCCAGATCAGCCAGCGCGGTGGTCAGATCCAGGTCTGCCAGCCCGCGTGCGGCTTGGTTCAGGCGGGCGGCAAGGGTCAGAATCCCGTCGGAGAGCCTTTGATAGAGCCGTTTTTCAATCTCAAGCGCCAGGTTTCCCGCGTTCAGGATACGGGTTTCGATCTCGGACAATTCCACGGTTGTGAACCGCACTTGATTGGCGGTGGTTTGGCGGTGGATATAAGTCTCGCTGAACGGTGGGTTCAGCATTTGTTCAGCATGTGTGGCCGTGGTTTCGATGAAATAGCCCAGCACGTTGTTATGCTTGATTTTCAGTGATGTGATATCGGTGTCTTCGGCATATTTCTGTTGAAACCCCGCGATCACGGATCGACCTTCATCGCGCAGAGTGCGGGCTTCGTCCAGTTCGGCGTCATATCCCGGCGCAATAAAGCCGCCGTCACGAGCCAGCAGAGGGGGTTCGGCGACCAATGCCTCATCCAACAGGTTCAACAGGTCATCGAAACCCACGAGGCTTTGCAGGGCTGATGTCAGCAGAACGGGAAGGTTTTGGCCCTCACAGATCTCAGCGATCGAAGCGGCTTGGGTCAGGCCGTTGCGGATCGCCGCCAGATCCCGGGGGCCGCCGCGATCCAACGACAGGCGCGAGAGGGCACGGTCGAGATCGGGGGTTTTGCGCAATGCCTCGCGCAGGTCTGACGTGATCAGGCTGTCTTCGGTTGCGAAAGTCACGGCGTCCAGCCGTGCGTAAATGACGTCCAGGTTTCGCGATGGGCTGGAGAGGCGCTGTTCCAGCAGCCGCGCACCACCGGGTGTTACAGTGCGATCCACCACCGCCAGCAGCGATCCGGCGCGCCCGCCGGACAAGGACCGGGTCAGCTCCAGATTGCGACGGGTGGCGGCATCGATCTGCACCACGCGATCCTCGGATTCTTTCAGCGGCGTTTGCAGCAGGGGTAATTTGCCCTTTTGCGTGATTTCCAGATAGTCGACCAGCGCGCCCATGGCAGAAACTTCGGCACGATTGAAGGTTCCGAACGCATCCAACGCTCCGACATTGAACAGGCTGCAGATGCGTTTTTCCGCCGCCGTGCTGTCGAAACTGGCGCGTCCGATGGGCGTCAGCGAGATACCCAGATCGCGCACAGGGTCTTGCAGCCCATCCTGCGCGCCTTCGGCCACGATCAACTCGGACGGGGCTAGCCGCGCAAGCTCGGGGCTGAGGCGCACCGAAGTCAATGGCATCACGTGAAACGCGCCAGTCGAGATATCGGCCCAAGCGATTGCGGCCTCATCCCGCACGTCGGAATAAGCGGCCAGGAAATTGTGGCGCCGGGCCTCAAGTAACGCGTCTTCGGTCAGCGTGCCGGGTGTTACCAGCCGAACCACATCGCGCTTCACGACTGATTTAGAGCCTCTTTTCTTCGCCTCGGCGGGGCTTTCCATCTGTTCGCAAACCGCTACGCGAAACCCTTTGCGGATCAGCGACAACAGGTACCCTTCGGCCGAATGAACCGGCACGCCGCACATCGGAATGTCTGCGCCATTGTGCTTTCCGCGTTTGGTCAGGGCGATGTCCAGCGCCTCGGCGGCGTTCACCGCATCGTCAAAGAACATCTCGTAGAAATCGCCCATGCGGTAAAACAGCAGAGCGTCCGAGTGGGCCTCTTTGATCTCAAGATATTGCGCCATCATCGGCGTGACTGTGGACAAAGGCGGCCCCCTTTTGGCGTCTTCCGGGCGTGACCTTACAAACCTGTCAAACGCTGCGAAAGGTGAAATCTATTCTCGTTGAGGCGCAGACCGGCCTGCGCTATGACGCAAGGGCCCCAACTTGTAAAGAAACGACGTATCCGATGGCTAAGACGAAGATCACCAAAGAAGAGGCGCTGGCCTTTCACCTGGACCCGACCCCCGGCAAATGGGAGGTGCAGGCCACCGTGCCCATGACCACACAGCGCGATCTGTCGCTGGCCTACAGCCCCGGTGTGGCCGTTCCATGCGAGGCCATCGCCGAAGCGCCCGAGACCGCGTATGACTATACCAACAAGGGCAATCTGGTGGCCGTGATCTCGAACGGGACGGCGGTGCTGGGCCTTGGTAATCTGGGGGCGCTGGGCGGCAAACCGGTGATGGAAGGCAAGGCGGTTCTGTTCAAACGCTTTGCCGACGTGAACTCGATCGACATTGAACTGGACACCGAAGACCCCGATGAGTTCTGCCGCGCGGTGCGTCTGATGGGGCCGACCTTTGGTGGCATCAACCTTGAGGACATCAAGGCGCCTGAGTGCTTCATCATCGAACAGCGCCTGAAGGAAGAGATGGACATCCCAGTCTTTCACGACGACCAGCACGGCACGGCGGTGATCTGTGCGGCGGGGCTGCTGAATGCGTTGCATATCTCGGGCAAGAAGATCGAAGATGTGAAAATCGTTCTGAACGGCGCGGGCGCGGCGGGGATTGCCTGTATCGAATTGCTCAAGGCGATGGGCGCGCGGTATGAAAACTGCATCGTCTGTGACACCAAGGGCGTGATCTATCAGGGTCGGACCGAGGGGATGAACCAGTGGAAATCAGCCCATGCGATTTCGACCGATCTGCGCACGCTTGAGGATGCGATGAAAGGGGCCGACGTGTTCCTTGGTGTCTCGGTCAAGGGTGCTGTGACGCAGGACATGGTGGCCAGCATGGCCGACAATCCGGTGATCTTTGCCATGGCCAACCCCGACCCCGAGATCACTCCGGAAGAGGCGCATGAGGTCCGCGTGGATGCTATCGTAGCGACCGGGCGCAGCGATTATCCCAATCAGGTCAATAACGTATTGGGTTTCCCCTATCTATTCCGCGGTGCGCTGGATATCCACGCCCGCGCTATCAATGACGAGATGAAGATCGCTTGCGCCCATGCGCTGGCCAATCTGGCGCGCGAAGATGTGCCCGATGAGGTCGCCATGGCCTACGGCAAATCACTGACCTTTGGGCGTGATTACATCATCCCGACGCCGTTTGATCCGCGTCTGATTCACCGTATCCCACCTGCGGTTGCCAGGGCGGGGATGGATACTGGTGCGGCGCGGCGGCCAATCATCGATATGGAAGCCTATGAGCTGAGCCTCAAATCCCGGATGGATCCGACCGCAAGCATTTTGCGCGGTCTGAACGCGCGCGCGCGTCAGGCCCAAAGCCGAATGATTTTTGCCGAGGGTGATGATCCGCGCGTTTTGCGCGCGGCGGTGACCTATCAACGCTCGGGCTTTGGCAAGGCGCTGGTGGTGGGCCGCCCCGATGATGTGAAGGCAAAGCTGGAAGAAGCGGGGCTAGGCGACGCGGTGCGTGAGCTTGAAGTGGTGAATGCCGCCAACACCGCTCATCTCGAAACCTATTCGGATTTCCTGTATAACCGATTGCAGCGCAGGGGCTTTGACCGCAAGGATATTCATCGCCTTGCAGCGCGGGATCGGCATGTGTTTTCCGCCCTGATGCTGGCGCATGGGCATGGGGATGGGCTGGTCACCGGGGCCACGCGGAAATCGGCGCATGTTCTGGACCGGATCAACCATGTATTTGACGCCGACGCGGCCCACGGGGCCGCGGGCGTGACCGCTTTGTTGCACAAAGGCCGCATCGTTCTGATGGGTGATACGCTGGTGCATGAATGGCCAAACGAGGATGATCTTGCCAATATCGCTGAACGCTCGGCCGCGGTTGCGCGCCACATGGGGCTTGAGCCGCGCGTTGCCTTTGTCAGTTTCTCGACCTTCGGATATCCGGTTTCTGAGCGGGCGGAAAAAATGCACCGTGCGCCGGCGGTCCTGGATCAGCGTGGCGTAGACTTTGAATATGAGGGCGAGATGACCGTGGATGTCGCGCTGAACGTGGATCAGCAGGCCAGCTATCCGTTCCAGCGTCTGACTGGCCCGGCCAATATCCTGATCGTTCCGGCGCGCCATTCGGCCTCGATCTCGACCAAGTTGATGCAGGAAATGGGGGGTGCCACCGTGATCGGCCCGATCCTGAGCGGTGTCGACAAGCCGATCCAGATCTGCTCGACCGTATCAACGGCCAATGACATTCTGAACATGGCGATACTGGCGTCCTGCGATATCTCGGGCAAGCCATGACGATCTGGAATCTCGGCTCTATCAACGCGGATATGGTTTACGCCCTGCCGCACCTGCCCAGACCGGGTGAAACCCTGGCCGCCGAGGGGCTGCAGCGGTTTTTGGGTGGCAAGGGTGCCAACATGTCCGTCGCTGCTGCGCGTGCCGGGGCGCGGGTTGCGCATATCGGGGCGATCGGGGCCGATGGGCGCTGGGCGCGCGATCGGCTGATGGAATATGGCGTCGACACGCGCCATATCGCCGAGGTCGACACGCAAACCGGTCACGCCATCATCGCGGTGGATGCGGAGGGCGAGAACAACATTATCCTGTTTCAGGGCGCAAACCACGCAATCTCTGACGACCAGTTGGGCCAGGCTTTGTCCTCGGCCATTGCGGGAGATTTGCTGGTTATGCAGAACGAAACCAATGCGCAAAGCCGAGCCGCGCAGATGGGGCGCGATCTTGGCCTGAAAGTCTGCTATGCTGCCGCTCCGTTTCAGGCGCACTCCGTGCAGGCGGTTCTGCCTCATCTGGATTTTCTGATCCTGAATGAGATCGAGGCCGAGCAACTGCGCCAGGCCACCGGGCAATCCGTCACAGATCTGGAGATTGCGCATGTGATTGTGACCTTGGGCGCCGATGGTGCGCGGTACTATCACCACGGAGAGATGTCTGACTTTCCCGCCCATAAGGTGAAGGCTGTGGATACGACCGGTGCGGGGGATACGTTTACCGGCTATGTGCTTGCGGGAATGGATCGCGGGATGCCCATGGCGCAGGCCATCGCCCAAGCAAATCGTGCCGCGGCCCTGATGGTCACGCGGCACGGTACGGCGGATGTCATCCCTGACCTGAATGAGGTTCAGGAGGCGCGGTTCGATTAGGACCCCGCGAATGGTGCGTCGCCACCCCAAAGCTGTTTGACACGGGCATCCCGGCCGCAGGCTTTGCGATAGGCCTTGTAAGCGTTCTTCTGGCGCTTGGGGCCAAAGCGGGTCAGCACCAGCTTGTCGCCTTTGTAGTAATCCTGATGGTAGGCCTCGGCCGGATAAAACGCGCCTTCATTGAGGATCGGGGTGACAACGGTTTGACCCAACGCGCTTTGGGCATTGGCTTTTGCCCGTTCGGCAACGGCTTTTTCCGCTGCGTTAGAGACGAAAATGGCCGTACGATAGCTGTCGCCCCGGTCGCAGAACTGACCACCGGCATCGGTCGGGTCGACCGAGCGGAAGAACATGTTCAGCAGGGTTTCGCGAGAAACGCGTCCCGGATCAAAGGTGATCTGAACGGCCTCGTAATGGCCAGAGCCGCCCTTTGAAACCTGGTCGTAGGTCGGGTTGGCGGTTTTGCCGCCGGTAAAGCCGGACACGGCGCCGATGACGCCGGGTACGGATTCGAAATCGGATTCAACGCACCAGAAACAACCGCCGGCGACGGTCAGCGTTTCTGTGCCCGCAGCCGGGGCGGGTGCGGCGCGCAGGAATGCGGCCAGCGTGATCAACGCAAACAACAGGGTTGGCTTGATGTAGTCGATATAGGCAGTCCGGGTCATGGCAAATCTCCTTCCAAAACAAAGCTGGCGCGATCTGCCGATTGTTTCAATCCGCTGACATGGTTTGTCACAGGCTGGTGAAACGAGTTTATCGGCTTATCCCAGCAATTGACCCAGCTTCAGCGCAATCCCCATATTGCCTGAAATCCTAATCTTGCCCATCGCAACCCCGGTCATCGGGCTCAGCTTACCGGTCAGAAGCTTCGACAGATTGTCGCGAGAGATGCGGATGGTGCAATCGGTGTCGCGGTCATCTGTGGTGGCGGTGTTGTCTGCCAATACGATCACCCCATCGGCTCCACAGTCGAATTTGAGCGAACCCTCAAAGGACTTACCCTCAAGATTGGTACGGATGCCGTCGGCTATGGCGCTGAGTGTCATGGAAATCCTCCTGTAATCCCTTCGGGTTAGGGGGATCGCTCGCGCGTGGCAAGGTCGCTGGCCTATTGACCTTGGGTCAGTGCATCGAGCGCTTCCATACGTTCCACCGAACCGGGGTGGGTGCTGAACCAGTCCGAGGTCTGTTCGCCGTATTGCGCATTCAAAAGCGCGAAGAATTCGGACAGCCCGCCGGGATCAAATCCGGCCTCACGTGCAAGGTTCACGCCGAACCGATCTGCGGACAGTTCATGCTGCCGCGAGTACGACAGGGACAAAAGCAGGTTCCCCTCAAGCAGAACCTGATCCAGGATCGGCCCCGTGTCACCGGCCAGCAAAGTGATCAGAACATAGCCCCCGACCGAGCGGTAGATCTGATGCAGCCCATGCTGTTCGGCGACATGACCGATCTCATGCCCCAGAACGCCCGCCACGGCATCCGGCGGGGCCATATCCACAAGTGCATCGCTGATGACGATGGTTCCGTTGGGCAAAGCGAAAGCGTTTGGGCCCATACCCGGCAGGTGGCGGAATTCCAGATGATACACATGCGATTCCGCCTCGGGGCCCATGGCTAACAGCAAACGTTCAAAATCGCGGCGCACATTGTCTTTGGTTTCCTCTGCCAGCGTGCTGGGCTCGGCCATGATCTGATCGACGACCTGCATGACGCCCGCTTCAATTGCCGATGTCAACGTGGGCGGTGTCATCCAGACGGCCAGAGCAACCAGAATCGTCAGCCCATATTTCCATGCCCCCCAGGCCCCGACCAGGCAGGCCAGCACAACAACAAAGAGACGCGGATGAAGCTGTTCGTACCGATGCAGGTCCGAGCCGCTGGAATCCCGGATCAAATGTTCCAACGCGTCATGATTGTTGGTCAGAAACAGGGTGCCGTCGGGAAAGTTCACCCGCCGCTCGGTCTGGCCAACGCGGGGCTCAATTTTCAGCGCGGCCGGGTCAGAGCGGGTCAGAACCTTGTTGTCATGGCCGATCAGCCACGCGGTATTTGTACCCAGCGCGAACCGTACCGGCACCTCGCGTGAGCTGAGCGGAGGATACGCGCGCCCGGTGACGGACGCGCTGATGTCGTTAGGTTGGTCAGCCAAGGATCAAACCGCGATGCCGATGTCGAACCCTTCTATATCACCATAAGCGTCGCCGATGGCACTGACATTTGCGGTGACCTCGTCCACGAACTCATCCAGCGGACCGCCCGGAATAAAGATCGTGTGCGCCGCCAGATACCGAACCCGCCGCACATGCGCCCAGGGCAGCAAAAGCCCCAGCGACAAGCCGATAACCACAAAGTTCGAGACTGAAATCCACAACAGACGCAGGGCTGAAACGTTGGAGTAAAACCGGTGTTTGCCACCCAGATCGGTGTAATTGTAGACCGTGTTGCGCACCATCGCGTGATAGATGATCGTGGCGGGAATAATGGCGAACAGAAGGAAGCCGTAGAGCGATATCACCGACAGCAGCGCCGCGACGTTCTGCGGATCGTCCTCCAATGTTTGAAATGCACTTAGTGTCGATGCGCTCCCGCCAAAAACCGCAAGGGATAGGATCATTGCAACCACAACCCATGCGATTGCCGCAAACATCGCCTTGTAGAACGGCCCAATTGGGCTGTCGAAATGCATTGGCGTCTGACCAAACGTGTGGCCGTTCACGTGAAACCGCTGAATTGACCGCGTCACAAAAGGCCAAGTGGTGTAGAGTGTTAGCGCCGCGATGAAGGGGTAGAGGAAGTAATTCGCTGCCGCCGTTCCGGTTTTTCCGTGAAAGTTGAACCGCACATTCGACCAGCTGGACATCCGTGCGTTGAACCGCAAGGACCGCACCAGCAGATAGGGAATCAGGACCAGCAGGCCTAGCAGCAGGATTAGTCCGACCAATGGAATGGCCGCCAGTATCGTGTAGGCGATGATCCCGGCCACAACGATTCCCCGCCCGATCAGAATCTGCAGCCCCGTCGCGTGGTAGTCAAAACTGCGCCCGGCGACATAGGTGTTCTGATAGAAATACTTCTTAGTCCGCACCTTTGCCCAGGCGCTGTAGATGCCAAGGGTGACAATCGACAACAACAGGTTGACGATCCAGATGCCGAAAAACTCACCAGCGGACCCCCGGAATTCAAATTCTGTCGGGGTGCCTTGTTGGGTTTCAGATTCCATGATTGCCTCAATCACAAATAAAAAAACGAGCCGATCCGTTCTGGATCAGCCCGCCCTGGATGCAAGATCAAACGGGCATTTATGCGGCGAAGTTGCGGCCCGAGGGTGGTTCGCAACCTTTCCGTGTGGTTATTTCAACCGCTTGTCCCGTGCTGCCAGCAGCTTCAGGCGCAGCGCGTTCAGCTGAATAAAGCCCGCCGCGTCTTTCTGATCGTATGCACCCGCGTCTTCTTCGAACGTCACATGCGCCTCGGAATAGAGCGAATGATCCGACCAGCGGCCCACGGTCGAGGCCAGACCTTTGTAGAGTTTCACGCGGACGGTGCCGGTGACATGCTCTTGCGAGCGGTCGATGGCAGCCTGCAGCATTTCGCGCTCGGGCGAATACCAGAACCCGTTATAGATCAGCTCGGCATATTGCGGCATCAGCTGGTCTTTCAGATGCATCGCGCCACGGTCCATGGTGATGGACTCGATCCCACGATGCGCTTCCAGCAGGATGGTGCCGCCCGGAGTTTCGTAGATACCGCGCGATTTCATTCCGACGAAACGGCCTTCGACCAGATCCAGACGACCGATGCCGTGTTTGCCGCCATATTCGTTCAGTTTGGTCAGAATGGTTGCGGGGCTCATCGCCTCGCCATTGATGCTGACCGCATCGCCTTTCTCGAAACCGATCTCGATGAATTCGGGCTCATTCGGTGCGTCCTCGGGATGCACCGTGCGCTGATAGACATAGTCCGGCGCCATATCGGCGGGATCTTCCAGAACCTTACCCTCGGACGAGGTGTGCAACAGGTTCGCATCGACCGAGAACGGGGCCTCGCCGCGTTTGTCCTTGGCTATCGGGATCTGATTTGCTTCGGCAAATTCCAGCAGTTTGGTGCGGCTGGTCAGGTCCCATTCACGCCACGGCGCAATGACCTTGATATCGGGGTTCAGCGCGTAAGCCGCCAGTTCGAACCGCACCTGATCATTGCCTTTGCCGGTTGCGCCATGGGCCACGGCATCGGCACCGGTTTCTTCGGCAATCTCAACCAGTCGTTTCGAAATCAAAGGCCGCGCGATCGAGGTACCCAACAGGTAGAGACCTTCGTACTGCGCGTTGGCGCGGAACATCGGGAAGACGAAATCGCGGACAAATTCTTCGCGGATGTCCTCAATATAGATGTTCTCGGGCTTGATCCCCAGCAGCTCGGCTTTTTTGCGGGCGGGTTCCAGTTCCTCACCCTGACCCAGATCGGCGGTAAAGGTCACAACCTCACAACCATACTCGGTCTGCAGCCATTTCAGGATGATCGAGGTATCAAGGCCACCGGAATAGGCCAGAACAACTTTCTTGGGCGCGGACATCTGATTTCCCTTTGTGCGTAGAACGACTGGCCCCTAGCGGGTTTTGGAACCGGGGGCAAGTTATGTGCGTTGACGCAGGCTAGGAATTGGGGTGAAACGGGCGGATAGAGAACAAGGATTGGTTGAGAGGGCGATTTCAAGATGTTGGGCTGGCAGATTTTTGTACATTCGGTGCGGATGGTTTTCCATGATTTGAACACAGCTCTGCGAGTGTCGTCACCGATTATCGCCGTAGCTTTGTTGGGCGTGATATTTTTTTTGCGGTGGGTCCAGACTTTGTGACAGGCCAACAGGGCAATGTCGGCGGTGTTTTTCTTTTAGCGGTTTTGAATTATGTCGCGGCGCTATGGGTTGCGGTGTCATGGCATCGCTACTGTCTATTGGAAGAATACCCGCAAGGCGCGGTACCCGCGTTCAACGGCTCACGGATATTGGCTTATTTTGGTTGGGCATTGTTGTTGGGACTATTGGCTGTGGTCATGTTCGGCATCGTTGCCGGTCTGGTTATTGCTTTTGGCTGGCCAATTGGCGGAGCCATTGCAGCCTTCGGGTTCATTTTCGCGCTTTGGGTTTTGCAACGCCTCAGTTTGGTTCTTCCGTCATGCGCGTTAGACAATAGGATGACACTTGGTGACTCGTGGCGTGCGACGGCACCGATTGCCGGGGCAATATTGCTAACCTTTGTCGTTTTCTTCGCCTTTTCCTTTGTCATAGGCTTTGTTGCCGGGTTGTTCGGCGTGCTGTCGGCCACTGTGGGGCTCCTGATGAATGCTGTTGTGCAGTGGATTGTGACCATGATCGGTTTGAGCATTTTGACTACGCTTTATGGCTTTTGCATCGAAAAGCGCGAACTCTCCTGAGCGCCGTACACATATGTATTCCTTGCCCTTTTGGTCAGGATAGGCCACTGACTCGGGCATGAGCGATTTCATGACCCGCGCCCGCGCTGCCGAACAGGCGATGCGCTCTGTTTTTCCGGCGACGCCGTTGCAGCGGAATGCGCATCTGTCCGATCGCTACGGGGCTGATATCTGGCTCAAGCGTGAAGACCTGAGCCCGGTGCGGTCCTACAAAATCCGCGGCGCGTTCAATGCGATGCGCAAACAGCAGGGGCAGGACCTGTTCGTCTGCGCCAGTGCGGGCAATCACGCGCAGGGCGTGGCCTATATGTGCAAGCATCTGGACGTGAAGGGCGTGATTTTCATGCCGGTGACAACGCCGCAGCAGAAAATCCAGAAGACCCGCATTTTCGGCGGCGATAATATCGAGGTTCACCTGACCGGCGACTATTTCGATGACACTCTGGCTGCGGCGCAGGCTTGGTGCGCCGAGCAAGGTGGGCATTTTCTGTCGCCCTTCGATGATGCGGATGTGATCGAGGGCCAGGCCTCATTGGCGGTCGAGATCGAGGAACAGCTGGGCAAGGTGCCGGATCATGTGCTGCTGCCGGTGGGTGGCGGTGGCATGTCTTCGGGCGTCGCGACCTGGTTCGGGGATCGGACCCATTGCCTGTTTGTCGAACCCAGGGGCGGGGCCTGCCTGCATGCGGCGATGGCGGCGGGGCATCCGGTAGCTTTGGACCACGTGGACAATTTCGTGGACGGTGCGGCGGTGGGCAAGATCGGGGCCAAGCCGTTCGAACTGCTTAAGGATCGGCATCTGTCTGACGTGCTGGTCCTGTCCGAAGACCGCATCTGCACCACGATGATCGAGATGCTGAATGTCGAAGGTATTGTGCTTGAACCCGCAGGTGCGCTGGCCATCGAAGCAATCGGCGATGTGCAGAGCTTTATCCGCGGCAAAACCGTCGTTTGTGTGACGTCCGGCGGCAATTTCGACTTTGAACGCCTGCCCGAAGTCAAGGAACGGGCGCAGCGCTATTCCGGCGTCAAGAAATACTTCATTCTGCGCCTGCCGCAGCGCCCCGGCGCGTTGAAAGAGTTTCTGAATATCCTCGGCCCCGAGGACGACATCGCCCGGTTTGAATACATGAAGAAATCGGCGCGCAATTTCGGCTCGGTCCTGATCGGAATCGAAACCCGTAAGCCAGAGAATTTCGCGCGCCTGTTTGCGCATCTGGATGACGCCGGTTTTACCTATACCGACATCACCGAAGATGAGACCCTGGCGCAGTTTGTAATTTAGAGGTTCTGCGCAAGCTCTGATTGGAAGACCGATTTGGAGGTATCAAAGGATGCCAGGATTTCGGTCAGATCGACTTCGTCCCCCTGACCGGCGGCGGCCTTGCGTTCGCCATCCTGGCACAGGCGCGAGAACTGATCAAAACCCAGACTGAGCGCGCTGCCTTTCAAAAAGTGCAGATTCTGTTCCAGCTGTACGCGCTGGGCGTCCTGTTTCACGCGGGTTATGGCCTCGTGCACTTCGTCCAAAAAAATCTCGACGACTTCGTCGAATTCGTCGGCACCAACTTCATCCCGCAATTGTCTGACTCTGGGCCAGTGAATCATGGCCGCCCTCCGATTGGAAACTGGATCAAGTGTTAGGCCCCATTCGTAAACGGCGGCTTAAGTCACGGCTGATTTTGCGTCTTCACCGGATGTTAAACCAGCGAGTCGTAAGTTTGAGGGGTCGAAAATGGACAGGGATTCCAGCGTGCAAGATACCAGTCAAGCCGAGGCCAAGGTCGCGCTGGATTTTGGCGCGATCCAGCGGGTTCTGATCGTTGACGACAGCCGTCTGCAGCGGCGCATCCTTGCCGCATCCCTCAAGAAATGGGGGTTCGAGGTTCTCGAAGCCGACAATGGCGAAGATGCGATTGAAATATGCAGCACCAGCCTGCCTGACCTTGTCCTCAGCGATTGGGTGATGCCGGGGATGAGCGGTCTGGAGTTTTGCCAGAAGTTCAGGGCGCTGGATAATGATCAGTACAGCTATTTCATTCTGCTGACCTCCAAAAGCGAAAAGCAGGAGGTCGCCCGCGGTCTGGACGCCGGGGCCGATGATTTCCTGATCAAACCGCTTGAGGCGGATGAACTGCGCGCGCGCATCTCGGCCGGTGCGCGCATTCTGGTGATGCAGCGCGAGCTGTCAGACAAGAACCGGATGATTGAAGACGCGCTGGAAGAGCTGAAATTGGCCCATGACGCGATCGACAAGGACCTGATGCAGGCGCGCAAGATCCAGGAATCACTTGTGCCGGAACTGCACCGGACCTTTGGCAATTCCCGGGTCAGCCTTTTGCTGAAACCCTGCGGGCATATCGGCGGGGATCTGGTGGGCATGTTCTCGCCCGGTGTGAACCGTCTGGGCTTTTACAGCATTGATGTGTCGGGGCATGGTATCACTTCGGCCATGATGACAGCGCGGCTGGGCGGTTACCTGTCCAGCACACATTTCGATCAGAACATCGCAATGGAGCGGCGATTCAACAAGTTCTACGCCTTGCTTCCGCCCGAGGAGGTGGCCGCATCCCTGAACAATCGCCTGATGGCGGATTCCGGTATCGAAGAGTATTTCACGATGGTTTATGCCATTGTCGATCTGCGCAACGGGCATCTGAAAATGGTACAGGCAGGGCACCCGCATCCGCTTTTGTTGCGCCAGACTGGCGAAGCAGAGTTTCTGGGCGAAGGGGGGATGCCGATCGGCTTGCTGCCCGATGTCAGCTTTCAGCAAACCGAGACCTATATGAAACCGGGCGACAAACTGCTTTTGTATTCCGACGGGTTCACAGAATGCCGCATGGCGGACGGCTCGATGCTGGAAGATGACGGGCTGGTGCGCATGGCCCGCGATTGCGCAGCCGATCAGGGCGGGTCCGAGTTTCTGGACGATATGTTCTGGCGGCTGACGCAGGCCATGCCCCCCGGCGGCGGGATGGAGGACGACGTCTCGGCCGTCTATTTCGAATATAACGGGCCTTGATGCTGCTGTGTGTGTTGCATCGCAAAATGGCGGTCACCGGCATTGCCCAAAAGATGGGCCGCGTCTGCGGAATTCATCCAGAGCGCTTCGTGAAATTCTTCGGACGGGGGGCCGACCTGTCGGATCGGGCGGGCGCGGTAGATCATGCAGATCTTCTCGGCCCAGAGGTCATATTCCGGCATATAGGCAAAGCGGCGAAACGTGCCGATGCGTCGTGGGGATGAGATCAGCCACCCGGTTTCTTCAAACACCTCGCGGTGCAGGGCGGAAATGGGTGATTCTCCGGGGTCGATGCCGCCGCCGGGCAATTGCAGATCCGGGTGTGGCTGTGTCTGACAGGTCAGCAACAATTGCGCACCTCGCGGCAAAATTGCGTACACACCGGGGCGTCGGGTGTATTTCTGACCGGGAACGGGGCTTTCCCCAAATCGTCTGATCATGTATGGCCCCTTACAACCCAAGCTCTGCGACCTATATGGTGCCGGTATGCCAACCTGTGGCGTGTAAGGAAACCCCATGTCTATTGGAACAAAAATCGCGTGGGACGATACCGTCCTGCCCTTTCAACTCGATCTGTCCGACATGCGTGGCCGCGTGGCGCGGCTGGATGGCGTGTTGGACGGCATCCTGAAACAGCACGACTACCCCGAGCGGGTTGAGGCGCTGGTGGCCGAGATGGCTTTGCTGACCGCACTGATCGGCCAGACCGTTTCGCTGCGCTGGAAGCTGTCGCTGCAGGTGCAGTCCAAGGGCGCGGTGCGGATGATCGCGACCGATTACTATGCGCCTCAGGAAGAGGGGCAGCCCGCAAAGATCCGGGCCTATGCCAGTTTCGACCGCGATCGGCTGACCGACAGCGCACCCTTTGATCAGGTCGGCGAAGGCTATTTCGCGATCATGATCGATCAGGGCGAAGGGACGCACCCGTATCAGGGGATCACACCTTTGGCGGGCGGCTCGCTCAGCGCCTGTGCCGAGGCCTATTTTGCCCAGTCCGAACAGCTGCCGACCCGGTTCTCGCTGAGCTTTGGCAAGTCGACCGAACCGGGCGTGGGTGAGCACTGGCGCGCCGGTGGCATCATGTTGCAGCACATGCCCAAAGCCTCGCCCTTTGCGGCGTCCGGCGAAGGCAGTGGGGATATCTTGTCGGCCTCGGATCTGGTGGATGGCGAGGAAGGTGAAAACTGGGATCGCGTCAACATCCTGCTGGATACGGTGGATGACCTTGAGATGATCGGACCCACTGTGGCACCGACCGATCTGCTGGTGCGCCTGTTTCACGAGGAACAGCCCCGTGTCTATGACGCGCAGCCGGTTCAATTCGGGTGCACTTGCTCGGAAGAACGCGTTCGACAAAGCCTGTCGATTTATTCCGCGCAAGATATCGCCACGATGACAACCGATGACGGCGAGGTCACGGCCGATTGTCAGTTCTGCGGCGCCCATTACGTGCTGGATCCAAAGACCGTCGGATTCGAGGCCCAAGATTCGGACCGTGCGTGACACGATCGCAGACCTCAGGGCGGCGCTGGACCGTCCCGGCGACGGGTCGAGCGATTTTGACCTGAACCCCGATGTTCAACTGCCGGCGGGGCGTAAACTGCGTCCCGCCGGTGTTCTTGTACCGATCTCTCTGACGGGGGATGTGCCGCAGATCATTCTGACCAAGCGGTCTTCGGCCCTGAAACATCACCCGGGTCAGATCGCTTTTCCCGGCGGAAAACAGGACGAAGGCGACCGGGATGTGACTGCCACGGCTCTGCGTGAGGCGCGGGAAGAGATTGGTCTGCCCGTCGATCTGCCCCGTATTCTGGGTCATTTGCCCACGCATGAAACGGTGACGTCCTTTTCCGTAACCCCGGTTGTGTCGATCCTTGAGCACGGGTTTGACCCGATTCCCGAACCCGGCGAAGTTGACGAGGTCTTTTTGGTTCCTCTTGCGCATGTGCTGGACCCGGCGAATTATATTGTCGAGTCGCGCCGCTGGCAGGGGCAGCGACGCCGATACTTTGTTGTGCCATTTGGACCGTATTACATCTGGGGCGCGACGGCACGGATCTTACGAGGGCTTGCAGCGCGGATGAGCGAATGAAGCGCATTACCGATGACTGGATCACGGCTGACGTGACACAGAAAGTGTGTGCAACCCTGACGGAGGCGGGCGCGCAGGCTTTGTTTGTTGGCGGCTGCGTGCGCAATGCACTGCTGGGCGAACCTGCCTCGGACATTGATATCTCAACCGATGCGCGGCCCGAAAAGGTCATGGAATTGGCGCGGGCTGCGGGCCTCAAGGCCATTCCGACCGGCATAGATCACGGTACGGTCACCGTGCTAAGTGGCGGCATCCCGCATGAGATCACCACCTTTCGCCGGGATGTCGAAACCGATGGCCGGCGTGCCGTGGTGGCGTTTTCAACCCATGTCGAAGAGGATGCCGCCCGCCGCGATTTTACGATGAATGCGCTTTATGCGCGTCCGGACGGATCGATCCTGGACCCTTTGGGTGGGCTCAAGGACCTGCAGGCCCGCCGCGTGCGGTTTATCGGACATGCCGGGGACCGTATCCGCGAAGATTACCTGAGGTCGCTTCGGTATTTCCGGTTTCACGCCTGGTACGGCGATCCCGATGCGGGTTTCGACGCCGAGGCGCTGTCGGCAATTTCCGCGAATTTGGATGGTCTGACTGCTCTGTCCCGCGAACGCGTTGGGGCCGAGTTGTTGAAGCTGCTTGCCGCGCCTGATCCGGCGCCTTCTGTGGCGGCGATGCGGCAAGCCGGGGTTCTGGCGCAGGTTTTGCCGGGGGCCGACGACCGATCTCTGCCCATCCTAATCCACCTGGAGCACGAGGCCCACGCCACGCCCGATCCGATTCGACGGCTGGCGGCGATTGCGCCTGCGGATGTGGCCGGGACACTGCGTCTCAGCAAGGCGCAGTTGCAACGTTTGACGCGGATGCGGGATGAGGCGGCAGGGTCCGCCAGCATCGCCGAACTTGGTTTTCGCTATGGCGCCGAGGGCGGATTGCACGAAACCCTGCTGCGCTGTGCGTTTCTGGAACAGCCCTGGTCGGACGACATGCGCGCGGCCTTGAAACAAGGGGCCAAAGCTGATTTTCCCATCAAAGCCAGGGACCTGATCCCCGACTATTCCGGCGCGGCGCTGGGCCGGAAACTGGCCGAGCTTGAGGCGCGCTGGATCGCCTCGGGTTTTGCGCTGAGCCGCGAAGATTTGCTAGCCGATTGAATTGAAGTCTCAAAAGGGGATGACAAACCCGATTTGATTTGGCAGGGTGCGCCTGTCTCATGATGGAGGGAGGAATGCGAATGTATTACGGGATCTGGTTCGGCTAAAGCCCGGAACACGTGACCCGTAGGGGTGGTGTTCTGGCGCCATCTTTCTTCGCATGACCTATCTACTGCTCAATCGGAGCACTCTCCATGTTTCGCTATTTCGAGAATCTTGTTGACCCTTTTGTCACGTATCGGGAAACCGACACGCCGCCGACGCGGCTGTGGCCTTTCATGCTGGACTATTCCCGGCCCTTTTTCCGCGTCTTTTTCTGGGCGGGCCTGATCTCGGTTTTTGTGGCCGCGGTTGAGGTTGGTCTGATCTATTACATGGGCCGTGTAGTTGACCTGCTGTCGGGGCCTCCGGCCGAGGTCTGGCAGGCGCATGGGACCGAGTTGATACTGATGGCCGTTTTCGTGCTGTTGCTGCGGCCGATTTTGCATATCGTGGACGTGTTGTTGCTGAACAACACGATCCTGCCCAACTTTGGCACTTTGATCCGCTGGCGGGCGCATAAACATGTTCTGCGCCAGTCAGTTGGCTGGTTCGAAAACGACTTTGCGGGCCGCATTGCCAATCGGATCATGCAAACGCCACCGGCAGCGGGCGAGGCCGTGTTTCAGGTCTTTGATGCCATTTCCTTCTCGATTGCCTACCTGATCGGGGCCGCCATATTGCTGATGGCTGCGGATCCGCGGCTTTTGCTGCCGCTGCTGATCTGGTTTGCGCTTTATGGTCTGTTGGTTCGCTGGACTGTCAAACGAGTTGGCCCGGCCTCGCAGGCGGCATCCGATGCGCGGTCAGCTGTGACTGGGCGGGTTGTTGACAGCTATACCAACATCCATTCTGTCAAGATGTTCGCCCACGCCGATCAGGAGCTGGACTATGCGCGTGAGGCGATCGAGGAAACCCGGCGCACTTTTCAGGTCGAGATGCGGATTTTCACCATAATGGATTCCGCTCTTGTCACCCTGAACGGGGTGCTGATTGTTGGTGTTGTCGGCTGGGCCATTGCCTTGTGGATGCAAGGCAGCGCCTCGGTCGGGGTCGTGGCGGCGGCAACCGCCCTGACCCTGCGCCTGAACGCGATGACCGGGTGGATCATGTGGGCCCTGACCAGCTTTTTCCGTCAACTTGGCATCGTGGCCGAAGGGATGCAGACCATTGCCCAGCCCATCACTTTGCTGGACGCACCCGCGGCGAAACCGCTGCAGCTGAGCGACGGGCGCCTCGAAATCCGCGATCTGTCGCACCACTATGGGCGGAAAACCGGGGGTCTGGATCATATCAACATGGTGATCCAACCGGGCGAGAAGATTGGCCTGATCGGACGATCCGGTGCCGGAAAATCGACCCTAGTAAAGTTACTTTTGCGGTTTTATGACGTCGAACAAGGCGCGATCCTGATCGATGGTCAGGACATCGCAGGCGTGACGCAGGACAGTTTGCGCAGCCATATCGGCATGGTGCAGCAGGACAGCGCATTGCTGCATCGGTCGGTCCGCGACAACATTCTATATGGCCGTCCCGAAGCGTCCGAGGAACAGATGATCGCCGCCGCCAAACAGGCCGAGGCGCATGAGTTCATTCTGGACCTGCAAGACCCGCAGGGGCGCACCGGCTATGATGCCCATGTGGGGGAACGGGGCGTGAAGCTGAGTGGTGGTCAAAGGCAGCGTGTGACGCTGGCGCGGGTCATCCTCAAGGACGCGCCGATCTTGTTGTTGGACGAGGCGACATCCGCCCTAGATTCCGAGGTCGAAGCTTCGATTCAGGAAACGCTCTACGGTATGATGCAAGGCAAGACAGTGATCGCGATTGCCCACAGGCTCAGCACCATTGCGCAAATGGACCGCATTCTGGTGATGGATGGGGGCCGCATCGTGGAAGAGGGCGCACATGCCGACCTTTTGGCTCAGGGCGGTCTTTACGCCCAATTCTGGGCGCGGCAATCGGGGGGCTTCATGAATCCGGAGGCAGCTGAATGAAAATAGCCGATCTGATCCAACCTTTCAGATCCACCGAAACGCCCCCGCCACAAACGTTGGGGGCGTTCATCCGTTGGTGTCTGTCCGGTGCATGGCCGATGCTGTTCATCGCGGCCTTTTTCTCGGCGATTGCGGGCGCGATGGAGGCAGGGACCGCTTGGATACTGGGCCGCGTTGTCGACATCGCAACAGCAAGCGGGCCCGAGCAATTCTTTTCGGGCGGCAATCTGTGGATGATCCTGGGCGCCGTTGCCTTTTTCATGCTGCTGCGTCCGGTTCTGTTCGGGCTGTCCTCGGTGTCGAACAACTATATCGTCATGCCGAACTTGCCGCCGCTTGTTTTGGCCAAGCTGAACCGTTGGACGCTGGGCCAGTCGGTCACCTATTTTGACGATGATTTTGCCGGGCGCATCGCGCAAAAGCAGATGCAAACCTCAACGGCGATGACGCAGGTTGTGTCCGAAACGATCAGTGCGATTGTGTTCGCCATGGCCTCGCTTGCGGGTTCTTTGCTTTTGTTAGGGTCTATTCACCCGCTGGTTATGCTGCCTTTTGCAGCCTGGCTGACCGTCTATTTCGTTCTGATCCGCTGGTATCTGCCGCGCATTCGAAAAAAGTCGGCCGCAAGGGCTGGCGCACGCGCGATGGTGACGGGTCAGGTTGTCGACACGATCACCAATATCAAAACGGTAAAGCTTTTCGCCCATTCCAGCTTTGAGGATCAGGCCGCGCGGAATTCGATGGTGACGTTGCGGGAAAGGTCTTTGGACTTCGGTAAACTTTCTGCCTGGTTCCGGTTTGTCCTGATGACATTGGCCGGTGTGCTGCCGGTATTGCTGATTGGCGCCACCGTGCTGCTGTGGCAGGCCGGGAATGCAACAACCGGCGATATCGTGGCTGCCGGTGCGGTATCTGTTCGAATCTCGCAGATGACCGGCTGGGTCAGTTTCACGCTCATGGCGCTCTATGCCAATGTTGGCGAGATCGAGAACGGCATGAAAACCCTCACCCGCCGCGAACGGGTTGAGGATGCGCCCTCTGCGCAGCCTCTGAACGTGACCAACGGAGAGATCGCTTTCGATAACGTCACCTTTGCCTATGGGCGCAATGTGGGCGGCGTTGCCGACCTGAGCCTTGTTGTCGCCCCCGGGGAAAAACTAGGCATCGTTGGTGCATCGGGGGCCGGTAAGTCAACCTTGGTTTCGCTGCTGCTTCGGCTCTATGACAGGGAAAAAGGCGCAGTTTTGATCGACGGTCAGGACGTGTCCCTTGTAACGCAGGACAGCCTGCGCCAGCAGATCGGCATGGTGACGCAGGAAACCGCGATGTTCAATCGCTCGGCCCGCGACAATATTCTGTACGGCAACCCCAATGCGTCTGAGGACGCTATGATCGCCGCCGCGCACAAGGCCGAGGCGCATGAGTTCATTCTTGGTCTGGAAGACGCGCAGGGCCGAACAGGCTATGACGCCCATCTGGGCGAGCGTGGCGTCAAACTGAGCGGCGGGCAGCGGCAGCGGATCGCTTTGGCGCGCGCCATTCTGAAAGATGCGCCCATTCTTGTGTTGGATGAGGCAACCTCGGCCCTGGATTCCGAGGTTGAGGCGGCAATTCAAACTGCGCTGCATCGCGTGATGGAGGGTAAGACCGTTCTAGCCATCGCGCACCGCCTGTCCACACTCAGCGAGATGGATCGGATCATCGTGCTGGACGAGGGGCGGATTGTCGAAAACGGCACGCATGATGCGTTGCTGGCGCAAAACGGCTTGTATGCCCGGTTCTGGCATCGTCAGTCCGGTGGGTTTATCCAGACCGAAGCTGCTGAATAAGGGCCCCAAGGGGTTTTGTTACCGCCCCGGCCCTTGTATCAGGCCAGCCATGACGCAGGAACACACCATTCTTCGCCTTGGACATCAGGGTGACGGTATCGCCGACGGACCGATTTATGCCCCCCGCACGCTGCCAAATGAGGTGGTGAGCGGCATCCTGACCGGATCGCAGCTGGGCGATATTCGGGTGATCACCCCGTCCGAGCATCGCGTCAAGGCACCCTGTCGACACTACAAAGCCTGCGGTGGTTGTCAGTTACAGCACGCCTCGGGCGCGTTTGTGGCGAATTGGAAGGTTGAGGTGGTGCGCAAAGCGCTGGCCGCGCAGGGGCTCGACGCGCCGATGCGTCCGATCCACACCTCGCGCGAACGCTCGCGCCGCAGAGCAACCATCGCTGTTCGCCGTACCAAGAAAGGGACGCTGGCCGGATTTCATGGCCGCGCCTCGGATACGATCACCGAAATTCCCGATTGCCATCTGCTGGATCCCGCTCTGATCAAGGGCATCCCTGTGGCCGAAGCATTGGCGGTTCTGGGCAGCAGCCGCAAGGGCGTGTTGGCGGTGACGCTGACCCTGTCCGAAGTCGGGCTGGACGTCTCGGTCACTGGGGGCAAACCGCTGGACGGACCTTTGGAACTGTCTCTGGCGCAAGCGACCGAACAGCACGGGCTGGCGCGTCTGGCCTGGGATGGCGAGGTCATTGCCATGCGCCAACCACCAGCTCAGCGATTTGGATCGGCCGCCGTCACCCCGCCCCCCGGCGCGTTTCTGCAGGCAACGAAGGACGGAGAACAGGCTCTAACACAGGCTGCCTTGGAAATAGTAGAAAACGCAAAGACAGTGGTAGACCTGTTTGCCGGCTGCGGAACCTTTTCCTTGCCGCTGGCTAAAACCGCCGAAGTGCACGCGGTTGAAGGCGAGGCAGAGATGACCCGCGCGCTGGATCAGGGGTGGCGCAAGACACCCGATCTCAAGCGTGTCACGACCGAGGCGCGTGATCTCTTCCGTCGCCCGCTCATGCCGGATGAGCTGAAATCTTTTGATGCTGTTGTGTTAGACCCGCCAAGGGCCGGGGCCGAAGCGCAGGTCTTGGAACTGGCACAGGCCAAACCGCCGGTGATTGCCTATGTTTCGTGCAACCCGGTCAGTTTTGCCCGCGACGCCAGACATCTTGTTAATGCCGGTTACGCCCTTGATTGGATACAGGTGGTTGACCAATTTAGATGGTCGTCACACACGGAACTGGCGGCAAGCTTTACGGGGCCAACAAAGAAATGAACGAACAGAGCGGCGCGACAATGGGTATCAGGCAGACCTTGCAGAACTTCGTGGAGAAGCCGGGATTCTCGCGCTTTATCACTGGCGTCATTTTGGTGAACGCGGTGCTGCTGGGGATGGAAACCGCGCCCAGTCTGATGGACCGTTTTGGAGGTGTGATCGTCTTTCTGGATTCGATCTGCCTGGCCATCTTTGTGATCGAGATTCTGATGAAGCTGGTGGCCAGCGGCCGCCGTTATTTTCTCAATGGTTGGAATATCTTCGATTTTGTCATCGTCGGGATCGCCCTCGTTCCCGGCGGGGCCGGGCTGTCGGTGTTGCGGGCCCTGCGGATTCTGCGGGTGCTGCGCGTCATCTCGGTCGCGCCGCGTCTGCGCCGGGTGGTCGAGGGCTTTATCTCGGCCCTGCCCGGTATGGCGAGTGTGTTTTTGCTGATGGCGATCCTGTTCTATATCGGCGCGGTGATCTCGACCAAGCTGTTCTCGCAGTCCTTCCCGGATTGGTTCGGCGATCTGGGGCTGTCGGCCTATACGCTGTTTCAGATCATGACGCTGGAAAGCTGGTCGATGGGCATCGTCCGACCGGTCATGGAAGTGTACCCTTATGCCTGGATGTTCTTCGTGCCGTTTATCATGGTCACCACCTTTGCCGTGGTGAACCTGTTGGTCGGTCTGATCGTAAATTCGATGCAGGACGCACACCACGCTGAGGATGAGATCAAGACCGATGCGTACCGCGATCAGGTGCTAGAGCGGCTGGAAAGCATCGAACGCCGACTGGTCGAACAGGAAAACAGCAAAAAGTGATTTCAGTTTTCAGGCGTTCTGGCATAATGCTTTCCAAAAAAGCAGTACGACAAAAAAACAGTAGGCAGTGTAAACATGGATCGTCGAGCATTTGGATTGGGTGCAATGGCTACGATGAGCCTTTCGGCCTGTGCCTCAGCAAATCCCAAATTTCTGACTTACAACGGCCCCGAGGTGACATCGCTTGTCATCAACAAGGGCGCGCGCAAGATGTACCTTCTGCATCATGAGCAGATCCTCAAGGAATATGAGGTGGATCTTGGCTTTGCCCCGAACGGGACCAAGACCAAACGGGGCGACGGGCGCACCCCGGAGGGCACCTACCTGATCGACCGGCGCAATCCACGCAGTCGGTATCATCTGTCTTTGGGCATTTCCTATCCGAATTCCCAGGATATCGCGCAGGCCAAGGCGGCGGGTGTGGATCCGGGTGGAGACATTTTTATCCACGGTCAGCCCAACCTGCGATCAGAATTCAAGCGGGCCAAAAAGACCCCGGATTGGACAGCCGGTTGTATCGCCGTCAAAAACGAAGAGATCGAAGAGATCTATGCGATGGTCAACGAAGGCACGCTGATCACATTGCGCCCCTGAGGGTCGACTTCCAGTCGCTAAACCCAAACTGTACATAATCGCGCTGGTAGGTTTCTGCTGCCAGCGCCTCCAGCTCTGGCGTGTAGACCTGGTCCAGTGTGAAGGGCGTATCGGGCGGACCTGGTTCGGGGATCACCGGATCAGCATGGCCCAGTTTTCTGGCCAGATCAGGAAGGTCGGTCTGCAGATCCTCTTCGCGCAGGATCAGATCGGGTGACGCAAAAGACGCGATCCCCTCAAGTATTTTGGCCTGCGTGCCCAACGCGGCGTCCACGCGGATGGGTGTCTGCCCCGCAAGAACGCTGCGCAGGAAGACAACAAAGGATGAAAACGCCGCGTGATGCTGATCCAGCGTATAGGCATCCATGTCTTCTTTCGCAGGGATCGGCAAGTTGTACCGCCCGCGCATCATGTTGCGAATGCGGGCGAACGCCTCTGGACCGGTGCCAAGGATGCGGTGGCAGAACACGCTGTGCGCACGCGCCAGTGGATGCCGCAAAACGGTGAATTTTCGGTGGCCGGGATTGGTTTCGAACCAACTGCGCACCTGCCTGCGGTTGCGGTCGGTCACCAGTTCATCCTGTGCCACCCCGTCCAGATCGGCCATCCAGGCTTTGATTTCGTCTTCAGGCGCGCCTCGGATGGGCAGAAACATCAACGCAGTTTTAGGGGCCGCGACATAGCGGGAAACAGCCGGCCTGCGCGCAGGCTCAAAACTGGGTGTGTGTTGCAGGTTGAACAGATCAACCCCCGCCACGGCTTTTTCCATATCACCGGGATTGGTGACTTTGCTAAAGGAACTGCCGGGGTTTTGCCGCTTTAGTTTTTGGTCAAGTTCCTCAAGCCGCGCGTCCACGCCCAACCACTGGGCCAGACCGTTTATGACCCCCACGTCGTTCAGATCGTCATAATTGATGTGAAACGGGGTTTGGCCGGTTCTTTGCAAATGCCCTTGAACGGCGGTCAAAAAGCCCTGCCGCTGTTCGACCAAGTCATAAAACGCCTCGGCATCGAACCGGATCGGTGCTTCGCGGCGCTGCTTTATGTTGACCAGTTTCCACTGGCTGGTCTCAAGCGCGATACTGAGTGAGATATAGCTGTCCAGCAGGTTGCGGGTCAGGATGATCTTGGCGCAGCGCGGATCATCCAGCGCGGGTCGCAGGACACGTTGATCATGGGTGCTGAAAAACCGAAACCCGTTCAACACCCCCGGCGCCTCACGAATAGCAGCGACCAGAGCCATCGGATCCCGATCACGCTGTTCTGCGGTAAATCCCAGAAGGTCATCCCATTTGGGCAGACCAACAAAATAGGGGTTGAACGCCTCGCCATGGCAAGTCACCCCGTCCAGCGCGTTCAGGTGCTGTTCCAGCAGGTTCGAGCCGGTTCGCATATCAGCCAGCACGATGAAATAGTCGAAGCGTGAAGTCATGCCGTACTATTTCACCAGATAAGGCTTGCGGAAAGGTTTCGCCTTGCCGCCGAAGATATCATCCACCGGAAAGTCTCCCACCAGATTGGGGTGCATCCCCTGATTTTTGAGGTTTTGCAGAAACTTCCCGAACCCGGTCAGATCAACCAGTTTTGGCGCCTCGAACATGGGGCCGGGCTGTGCCAGACCGATTTCCTCGACAATGGTTTTCATCGGCTCCATCGGGGATTCCACGAAATCCGCAATCGACCATATGCGCAGATTGGCGTTGGCTTGAATGGTTTGCAGCAACCGCATCTGCTTGGTTTCGATCTGTTGCAGGCGCGCGGCCTCGGCCCGGACATCGCAGAAGTCCTTGTTTGATCGGAACAGGGGAACAGCCCACGCACCCGTAACGATCGACATCTGTGCGTTTTTGTCCCGGGCGAGAAACTCGACAATGCCCTGCGAATCCGTGGGGCCAAACTGAAAGCACTGCCTTTCCCCTCTGGTGTTCCAGATCAGGTTCGACAGGAACGCTGCGGGATTGTAGTCGCGCAGCACGGCGCTGTCGGGCAAGGCGCCGTTCGTCATTGCCTGGCCGCCCTGATAGCGGGCTTTTTGCGTGTCAAATAGATGTCCGTGCACCCGTGCGCCGGTCGCATTGGCAAGCCATCTTTCGAAATCCTCCAGAACGTCCGCGAACCCCTGAAACACGGAATAGGGAAAGGCTGTCAAAGCCCGGCTTCGGTCCAACCGTGGAAAGCGGCTCTGCATGTACAGGCCTTCGCGGCCCTGAGTGCGTCGTTCCACGGCTTTCGCGAACACGCGGTCGATTTTGGCGGGGTTTGGTTCTGCAGGTTTCATCGCGCCTTTCTGATCCGTCAGGAACGCGCGGTAGAGACCATCGGCCCGGGGCCATATCTTGCGTGCGACAAAGCAATCCGACCGGCGCAGCAGCTGCAAATGATCGTCATAGAAAACGTGGGGTCGGCCTTGATAGTCGAATTTTGACAGGGTCAGCGACCGGCTTTCGATATGGGTCGAATAAAGCCGCGCAAGGGTCTGAAAATAGCACTCATCCGGTATCCAGACCTTTTTGAAATACCGATCATAAACCTTGTGCTTGGGGTCCTGTAAAATCGCAGACAAGGTCTGGCGTGTCAGACACCACCACTGGCTGCCCATATGTGGCATTATGCCGACAGGAATAGACCTGCGCATCCTCAGCCTGCGCTGCAGGTTGACGTAAAAATCAAACAGCCTTCGGTTTTTTCGCCATGAGAATGGAAAGCGCAGGGTAAACCGCTCGTAATCCAGGCCACCTACGGTCCAGGACACATCCTCCGTTGTGGCGCTTTCGATAAAGTCCACACGTTGCCGTTCAGACAAATAGCCGATCAGCTCGGTCACCGGGCGCAGAGGCAGGCAAGCGCCCGAAGACAGGAACACATGCCGGACATGCGGGAATTCCTGCAGCATTTTCGCCGAGGCTGATTTTGACGCCGCAACGATGCCCCAACCGCCCCATTCACAAACATGCCGTTCGGAAAACCGGATCTGGGGTTCATCGGCACAGGCGGTTTTGAGGGCGTTGAACTCTGATCTGGGGACTTTGCGGTCGACATGGATGACAACCGGGCATCCGGCCGATGCCCAATGGCGGGCGACCTGTTCGACCCGATCCAGCGCCGTGTGGACCAACATGACAATGCCAAGCCCGCTCATGCCCAATTTCCTTTGGACATCAGCCCGAGAATTTCAAGCTGGCGCCAGTTGATGTATTTCTCGGACCATTCGTTCCAGAAAACCGGCTGGTTCTCCAACTGCTCGGCATAGGCCTTGTACTCGTCCGAGGCCCTATAGTGCTGGCCCCGCACCATTTCCTCGCGCGTCTTTTCACCCAAAGTGTTGATCAGCTTGGCGTGCATCAGCGCGCCGCTGGCCTTTTCGCCGCCATTTTCTTCGTACACATGGTTCAATCCACGCGGCAAAAGTGAATGGGTCGAGCTGACATAGACATAGCGCCTGTTCCACTTGACCAGCGGAATTTTGTTCAGGGCCGGGGCTTTTTTGGGATTGTCGCCAAAGAACACGCGGCTGCGCGGCCCGCCCTGGATCCACAGGTTTCCATAGGTCGGGTTGCGCGAAATCATGTAATTTCCGGCATCGAACCAGGGTGCGATGTCGAACGGGTTTTGGCCCGGGCTATATACTGCTTCTTCGATTGGACCTTGCGGGTACATGTCGATCAGCATGGTGCCAAAGCTGCGCACCCCGGAATCGTCCAGCCAATCGGTCAGGGCCTGGATCGGACGGGTGTCGCAGAACGGGTAGATAAAAAACTCATCCGGATCAACGGTCAGCACCCAGTGGCCATGGGCGTATCGGCGCAGCAGATAGTTGGTCCAATCCACGCCAAAAGTGGCGCGTTTGTAGCTGGCGTTCGCTTTCCATATGGATACATCCGTTTGTTTCGACAGATAGTCGAACGTCCCATCATCGCTGTGATTGTCCACAAACAGGAAATGATTGACACCCAGTTTCCTGTAGTAACTTAGGAAATAGGGCAGGCGGATTTCCTCATTCCGCACCACGCTGACCAGCAGCATATCGGATTTGCGAATGGCCTTGGTATTGTCGCTGACGCATTCCAGCTCGCGGCGTTTGCGCAGGCAACGCAAAAGGCGGCGCTTGCGCCGCAATCTCATGCGATAGGAATCCAATAGGCTCACGCGCAGACCCATCTGTTTTTACCGCAAGCTTGTCCGTGAGTGGCCAAAGGCTGTGTGGTGCTGGACAAGTAACGTTTTATGGCATTTTCGAACCATGGGAGGCAACGGGTTTAAAATCGGTTTATTTCCCCCCTTCGCCAGATGCCGCTAGCCCTGCCACCCGCCCGCGGTCATCAGCCCCAGCTTTTCCAGTTGCCTCCACCCGGTTAGGTGCACGGATGCCGGGCTCCAAAGGTTGGGGCTTTGCGCGATTGCGTCATAGTAATGGGCAAACTCGGATGGGGCGTGAAAGTGCTGTTGCCGAGACTTTTCGATCCCGGATTTGTCGACGATTTCCGGCAGGAATTTGGTATGCAGGATCACCCCGGACGGGGCGCGGCCTTCCGGCCCATCATAGCAGAAATTGAGCCGCCGCGGCAGCGCCGAATGGCTTGAATTCACATAGGCATAGCGCCGAGACCATTTGACCAGCGGGATCTTGTTCAATGTTGGTGACCGGCGCGGGGTGTCTGCAAAAAACGCCCGTTCGCGCACGCCGCCCTGCACCCATAGATTTCCCAGTGGTTCCTGCCGCTGTGCGCGATATGGGCCAGGGTCAAACCAGCTTAAGATTTCGGTCGGCTCTTGGTCGGGGGCATAGGACTGCCCCGCAAGCGGGCCTTTGGGATACAGGTCCAGCAAAAGCGCACCAAAGGCCTGCTGGCCTTGTGTGTCCAGCCAAGCGGTCAGATCGTGCAGGCCTCGGGTCTCGTGATGGGCATAGATCAGCAATTCATCTGCATCTGCCGTCAGGCACCAATGCCCATGCCCGTACCGGATTTGCAGCCATGTCAGCCAATCGACCCCGAACCGGGACTGGCGATAGCTGTCCTTGGTTTGCCAGACCGAAACATCCGGCTGGTTCAGCAAATATGCGACCGTACCGTCGTCGCTGTCATTGTCGACGACCAGAAAGTGGTCGATGCCCAAACGACGATAGTGTTTCAGGAACCACGGAAGGCGCGTGATCTCATTGCGCATGGTGGAAAAGCAAAGGATCGCGTCCGGAGAGATCTGACCGGTGCGATCCGCCAGCCTGGTCAACTGATGACGGCTGCGAAAAGATCGCCACAACAGGCGTTGCCGCCGCAGGCGCAAACGCAGTTTGCCCATCGGTCTCAGTTTCGAAGGCTGAGGCCCATTCATCCGACCGTCGCCAATCCGGGATCGCCACCACAGGCCCGTGCCAATCCGATCAAAACCGTGCAAATGCCCCGTGTTAGGGTCATTCCAGACCCATGGCGGCCATCATCTCCTCGATCTTTGGCACATCCTGCGGGTTGTTCAGCTCCCAAAACTGACGGCCCCGGGCCTCGACCTCGACGCACAGAACCTTGCGCCCGTTTTCCATGAACCGAAGCTGTTCCAACCCTTCCAGCGACTCCAATGGTCCGCTGGACCAGGTGGGATAGGCCGCAAGCGCATCGGGGCGATAGGCATAGACGCCGACATGGTGAAACACCGGCGTATCCGCATCGCTGGCATAGGTCTCTGAGGTGAAGGGGATCACCTCTTTCGAGAAATACATCGCGCTGTTGTCGTTGCCGAACACGGCTGTCGTGCCGCCAACGCGCCCGTGCTTGCGGTCGTTCAAGAGGCTGTTCAACGCATCCCCGTCGCAGCGCAAAACGGGTGTCGCGACCCCGGCTTCGGGTGCATTGCGCAGACCGTTGATCAGATCTTCGACAAACCAACGCGGCGTCAGCGGGGCATCGCCCTGCAGGTTGACGATGATGTCAAACCCTTCACCCAGCGCCGCATGGGTTTCCGCACAACGTTCCGTGCCATTGCGGCAGGTGTCCGAGGTCATGACAACCTCGGCGCCAAAACCCTCGGCCACCTCGCGAATGCGGTCATCATCCGTGGCAACAACCACGCGATCCACGCCCGAAACAGACATTGCCGCGCGCCACGACCGTTCGATCAAGGTCATCGATTTGCCCGTGGCCCCGGTCAACGGCACCAGCGGCTTGCCCGGATAGCGGGTAGATGGATAACGGGCGGGAATTGCGATCAGAACAGACATCAGGCTTCCTTAAGATCAACACCCGGAGCGTAGGCGATGAAGAACGGGTTTGCATAGCCGTCTTTGCCGTAGGTCAGCGGCGAATGGTTATCAAACCGCACCACATTGCCTCCCGCACCGGCCAGAACTGCGTGACCGGCGGCGGTGTCCCATTCCATCGTTCGGCCCACACGAGGGTAAAGGTCCGCCTCACCCGTGGCCACAAGACAGAACTTCAGCGAGGACCCGGCGCTTTTGCTGTCTTTGACCTGATATTTATTGATGTAATCCTCGGTCGCCTGATCCCGATGCGACTTTGATGCTACGATCAAAAGCGCGGAATTGTCCGGTTTAGAGACTGAAATTGCTGTCACTGCACCCGGGTTTTCCTTGTCCAGATCCCCGGTTTCCTCAACCGATTGTCCATCAGCCTGCGTGTAGAAAATGCGCCCCTTCGCAGGTGCGTAAACCACACCACGGGTGGGAACGCCGTTTTCCACCAGCGCGATATTCACAGTGAAATCGCCGCGGCGGTTGATGAATTCTTTCGTTCCATCCAGCGGATCGACGATCAGGAACGTGTCGCCCTTTTCGCTGTGCGAGGCGGCCTGTTCTTCGGTCACCAACAGCTCATCGGGAAACGCGGCGCGCAGCCCGGCCGAGATCAGCGCATCCGCTGCTTCATCCGCTTCGGTAACCGGGCTGGCATCGGATTTGACCTTCACGTCGAAATCATCCGCCTCATAGATCTGCATGATCTTGTCACCTGCCTCCAGGGCAAGACGGCGAATAACGGGAATGAGGGCGTCATAGGTCACAAAATAGCTCCGTTCCTGTGGTTTGTTGAACCAAGTCTTTGACGGCCTTATGATGCGCTGGATACGGAACAGCAAGAATTTCGTGCGAGATTAGGTCCGACGCAGCAGGAAAGAGAAACCGAGTGTTTCAGTACAAGCGAAATCAGACACTACTGGGTAGTGCCTTCACAACCGCGGAACTGGTTTTCCATGCGATTGTGCGGAACATCCGATCTCAGCATTCCAATGCGGTTTTGGCGGTCATTATCAACATCGTTCAGATGATCATAATCCTAATGGTTTTCTATTTGATGCTGACCTTCCTGGGTCGGGTGGGGGCGCCCATCGCCAAGATCCGCGGCGAATTCATCCTGTATTTGCTGTCAGGCGTGTTCCTGTTCATGACGCATAACAAATCGGTCACTGCGATTTCCGGTGTTGGTAACGGCAACAACCCGATGATGCTGCATTCACCCATCAATGTCTCGATCATGCTGGTCGCTGCTGCGATGGGGGCGCTTTATACGCAAATCATCTCGATCCTGGTCATTTTGTTCGTCTACAGCGTCACAATCGCGCCACTGGAAATACAAGAGCCCGCGGGCGCCTTCATGATGCTCATTCTTGCGTGGTTCACGGGATGTGCGGTCGGGTTGTTTTTCCTGGCACTAAAGCCCTGGTTTCCTAGGTCCGCTATGATAATGGAGACTGTCTATCGTCGCCTCAACATGATCTTTTCCGGAAAGATGTTTGTTGCCAACGCGTTAGGATCAACCATGCTGTTTCTGTTTGCATGGAACCCGCTGTTTCACATCATTGATCAGTGCCGGGGCTTTGTGTTCAGGAACTATTTCCCCCGGAACACCAGTTGGGAATATGCGTTCTGGGTTGGGGTTACGCTGACCATGCTTGGTCTGCTGGCCGAATTCTACACCCGCAAGCATGTTTCCAAAAGCTGGGACGCGCGCCGCTAGCGGGCAACACGCAGTGTCAGGTTGATGCGCCCACCTTTGGGCAGCAGCTTGGAGGATCCGAACCGGATGCGATCCACCCCGTGATAGATCAGCCGTGCCGGGCCACCCATGACCACCACATCACCCGATCCCAGCCAGATCGAATCCGTTTTGCCCCCACGCGTGGTGTTCCCGATGCGAAACAGCGCATCATCCCCCAGCGAGATTGACAGGACGGGCCAGGAGAAATCGGCCTCGTCCTTGTCCTGATGCAATCCCATACGTGTGCCTTCGGCGTAATAGTTGATCAGGCAGCAATCGGGATCGCGTTCGGCCTGTGTGACCGCGCGCCAGATTTCGAGGATATTGGTCGGGATCGCAGGCCAGGCAGGGCCCTTTGGGTGCGTTTCCTGATAACGATAACCGGCTTTGTCCGAGACCCAGCCAAGATCCCCGGCAGAGGTCATTCTGACCGACATCTTCTTGCCCGAGGGTGTGGTGGGGTGAAACAATGGCGCGGCTTTCAGAATCGGCCGTAACGCCTCGACCAGCGCTGTCTGTGCCTGGCCATCCAGATAGCCTTTCCTGATGTCGAAACCCCGCAGCAGCAATCGAGTCATCCCCGAATCCCCATTCCTTTCCATCACGTTGCCAAAAAAGGCCCCAAATTCCATAAATACTGCATTTCTGAACGCTTGCAGGCCCCTGATCACGCCCTTATATACGCCGGGACGCGCGATGGTGTAGGACCATTCGTGCACATGAGATCGGGGCAGGGATGCCATAACGGGTCCCGGCCTCGGGACATCGCCTTAAATAGAAAAGGGATTGCAAAAATGGGAAAAGTAATCGGGATTGACCTCGGAACCACAAACTCTTGTGTGGCCATCATGGACGGCTCGCAGCCGAAGGTCATCGAAAACGCCGAAGGGGCGCGGACCACGCCCTCGATCGTCGCTTTTACAGAAGATGAGCGTCTGGTCGGTCAGCCTGCAAAACGTCAGGCGGTCACCAACCCCGACAATACGATCTTTGGCGTCAAGCGCCTGATCGGCCGTCGCGTGGATGATGCCGAAGTCGAAAAAGACAAGAAAATGGTGCCCTACGCCATCGTTGATGGCGGCAATGGCGATGCGTGGGTTGAGGCCCGCGGTGAAAAGTACTCGCCCAGCCAGATCTCGGCCTTCACTCTGGGCAAGATGAAGGAAACCGCCGAGAGCTATCTGGGTGAGGACGTCACACAGGCGGTTATCACCGTTCCTGCATACTTCAACGATGCTCAGCGTCAGGCCACAAAAGATGCCGGTAAAATCGCCGGTCTGGAAGTGCTGCGGATCATCAACGAACCGACAGCTGCTGCTCTGGCTTATGGTCTGGACAAGGAAGAAACCCAAACCATCGCGGTCTATGACCTGGGTGGTGGTACCTTCGACGTGACCATCCTGGAAATCGACGACGGGTTGTTCGAGGTGAAATCGACCAACGGCGACACCTTCCTGGGTGGTGAAGACTTTGACATGCGCATCGTCAACTACCTGGCGGATGAGTTCAAAAAGGAACACGGCGTCGATCTGTCTGCGGACAAGATGGCATTGCAGCGTCTGAAAGAAGCCGCTGAAAAAGCCAAGATTGAGCTGTCCTCGACCTCGCAGACCGAGATCAACCAGCCGTTCATCTCGATGGGCTCGAACGGCCAGCCGCTGCACATGGTCATGAAGCTGACCCGTGCCAAGCTGGAATCGCTGGTTTCGGACCTGATCAAGAAGTCGATGAAACCCTGCCAGGCCGCTCTGAAAGACGCGGGCCTGTCGGCTGGCGACGTGGATGAGGTTGTTCTGGTCGGCGGTATGACCCGGATGCCGAAAGTGATCGAAGAGGTCACCAAGTTCTTCGGTAAAGAGCCGCACAAAGGTGTGAACCCGGACGAAGTTGTCGCCATGGGCGCTGCCATTCAGGCCGGTGTTCTGCAGGGCGACGTCAAGGATGTGGTTCTGCTGGACGTGACCCCGCTCAGCTTGGGTATCGAGACGCTCGGTGGCGTGTTCACCCGTCTGATCGACCGCAACACGACCATTCCGACCAAAAAGTCTCAGGTCTTCTCGACCGCCGAGGACAACCAGAACGCCGTAACCATCCGCGTGTTCCAGGGTGAGCGTGAAATGGCCGCGGACAACAAGATCCTGGGTCAGTTCAACCTCGAAGAGATCCCGCCCGCACCGCGCGGCATGCCTCAGATCGAGGTGACGTTTGACATCGACGCCAACGGCATTGTCTCGGTTTCGGCCAAGGACAAAGGCACCGGCAAAGAGCAGAAGATCACCATTCAGGCCTCTGGCGGTCTGTCGGATGACGACATCGAAAAGATGGTCAAGGACGCCGAAGAAAACGCCGAGGCAGACAAGGCCCGCAAAGAGCTGGTCGAAGCCAAGAACCAGGCCGAAAGCCTTGTCCACGCGACCGAGAAATCGATCGAGGAACACGGCGACAAGGTCGATCCGTCGACGGTTGAGGCGATCGAACTGGCCGTTGCCGCGCTCAAGGATGAGCTGGAAACAGACAATGCCGACAAGATCAAGGCAGGGATCCAGAACGTGACCGAGGCCGCCATGAAGCTGGGCGAGGCCATCTATAAGGCGCAGGCGGAAGAGGGCGAAGAAGAGCCCGCAGCCGCAGATGCAGCGCCGGGTGAAGATGACATCGTCGACGCCGAATTCGAAGATCTGGACGACGACAAGCGCAGCTAACGGGTTACCGGGCCAATTGGGGCCGGTCCGGATACCGGGCCGGCCCATTTACGTTGAGGCAGAAGGAAAAACTGATGTCCAAACGCGACTATTACGAAGTGCTCGGCGTGTCCAAGGGCGCTTCTGCGGATGAGATCAAAAAAGGTTTCCGCCGGAAGGCCAAGGAACTGCATCCCGATCGCAACAAGGACAATCCGGACGCCGAGTCGCAGTTCAAAGAGGCCAACGAGGCCTATGATGTGCTGCGCGATGCTGACAAAAAGGCCGCATATGACCGGTTTGGCCACGCGGCCTTTGAAAACGGCATGGGCGGCGGCGGCCGCCCGGGCGGCGGATTTGGTCAGGGCGATTTCTCAAGCGCGTTCTCTGATGTCTTTGACGATCTGTTCGGCGATTTCATGGGCGGCCAGCGCGGAGGCGGTGGCGGACGTCGTGCAGCGCGCGGATCCGACCTGCGCTATAACCTGCGGGTAACGCTGGAAGAGGCCTATGCCGGTCTTCAGAAAACCATCAATGTGCCCACCGCCGTGGCCTGTTCGTCCTGTGAAGGCACGGGCGCCGAGGGCGGCGTAGAGCCGACAACCTGCCCCACCTGTTCGGGCATGGGCAAGGTCCGTGCGCAGCAGGGGTTCTTTACCGTTGAACGCACCTGTCCGACCTGTTCGGGGCTGGGTCAGATCATCAAGAACCCGTGTAAATCTTGCAATGGCGCGGGCCGCGTCGAGAAAGAGCGTGCGCTGTCGGTCAACATCCCCGCCGGCGTCGAAACCGGAACCCGGATTCGTCTGGCGGGCGAGGGCGAGGCCGGAATGCGCGGTGGCCCTCCGGGTGATCTCTATATTTTTGTCGAAGTGTCCGAACATAAACTTTTCGAACGCGACAGCGTGAACCTCTATTGCCGCGTCCCTGTCAGTATGGCCAAAGCCGCGCTGGGCGGGTCCATCGAAGTGCCGACCATTGATGGCGGTCGGGGCCGCGTGCAAATTCCGGCGGGCAGCCAGTCGGGCCGTCAGATGCGTCTGCGCAGCAAAGGAATGCCTGCCTTGCGTGGCGGTGGCGTGGGCGACATGTTCATCGAGCTTGCGGTGGAAACACCGGTCAACCTGACCAGCCGACAGAAAGAGCTGTTGCGCGAATTTGACGATCTGGGTGAAGACAACCATCCGGAATCCAAAAGCTTTTTCTCGTCAGTAAAATCCTTTTGGGATGGGATGAAAGGGTAACGAGCGCTGTTTCTAACAGTGCCCGCCCGGGGATATCTTGGTCAGATGAAGCGCGGATACGCTCCGCGCCCTGCCCTTAATCCGTATTAACCCTTTGGAAACCGATTCTGAGCCAAGGTGAGTCCATGACACAGGACGCCTTTGCCGAAGCCCCCATGCTGTTTGAAACGGACGAAGCGCCAGCGCAGCCGCTGCCCGGTGGTCGGTTACCCTCCTACATCAAAGACCATCGCAAGCGGCTGCGCGAACGGTTTATGTCAGGCGGTTCGGCGGCGATGCCGGATTATGAGCTTTTGGAACTGGCACTGTTTCGGTCGATTCCGCGACAGGACGTGAAACCTTTGGCGCGGGCGCTGATGGATGCGTTTGGGGATTTCAACCGCGTGTTGACGGCGCCAGAGGAACGGTTGCGTCAAATCAAGGGCGTGGGCGATACGGTCATTACCGATCTCAAGATCCTCGAAGCTTGCGCTCATCGGATGGCACGGGCGCGGGTGATGCAGCGGCATGTCATATCGGGATGGGATGCGCTGCTGGATTATTGTCATACCACCATGGCGCATCGGGAGATCGAGCAGTTTCGCGTGTTCTATCTGGACCGCAAGAACGTTCTGATCGCAGATGAGGAACACGCCAAAGGTACCGTAGACCATGTGCCGGTTTATCCGCGTGAGGTGGCCAAGCGCGCGTTGGAGCTGAATGCGTCGGCTTTGATCCTGGTGCATAACCATCCGTCAGGCGATCCGACCCCGTCGCAATCAGATATCGACATGACGACCCGCATTCAGGATGCGTGTTCGGCGCTTGGGCTGACCCTGCACGATCATCTGATCATCGGAAAATCGACCGAGTTGAGCTTTCGCGCGGAAGGGTACCTTTAGGCCGCGCCTCTCGAACGGTCTACCGGACCCAAACCTCAACCCGGCGATTTATCTTGCGGCCCCATTCCGAGTCGTCGCAGGCCATTGGCATCGCCTCTCCGAACCCTTCCACGGTGATATCGACGTTCTCCGGAACCGAGGTTTCGATGGCGGCCAGCACAGCGTTTCGCACCGTTTTTGCCCGCAAGAGCGCTATACGCGCGTTTGAACTTGCAGGGCCGTTGCCGTCGCTGAAGCCCACAAATGCCAATTCGCGCGCATCGTACACTCCGGTTTGCAGCGCATTCGCCAGCTGCAAAATATTCGACCGGGACTGGGCGTCAGGGCGCGATGAGCCCGGCTCGAACCGAAACGAAAAGGACAGCCGCTCCATCGGGCGCAGGATATCGACCATGCGTTGAAGCTCATCCAGACCCACCTCGGCCCCGCCCGCAACGATGGCATTGGCCAGACGATCCCCCTGCAGACCAACGCGCACCGTTTCCGGGGCCTGATCGACAAAGCCGGCGTCGCGAATGACCATTTGCGCCGCTTCCCCCAGCGAATAGGCCAGGAACTGACGCGCGACCCGCGGCAACCGGTGGGGTGGCAGGTACAGAAACATCGGTGCGGTCAGAGGGTAGTCTTCGGTTTTCACTGACTGTCGGGTTGCGGTCAGCGCGTGGCCGCACCCTCCGGCCAATGGTAGCGCGCGGGCCGACGCAGCCTCGGCATGGCTGGCGATCCCGATCGAGAACGCATCTGCGCCCACGGCCGTAACCAGCGCGCCGCTGCGCGTGTGCCGCAAGATCGCATCCGACATTGTGGCCTTGGCGGGGGTCAGTAATTGGTCTTCGACCGCCTGAGCCAAGCCCGAGCCCTGATCCGTCAGGTGCAGGGCGACAGGCGCATCCGGTCCGCCCAGCGCGGACCAGTTCGTGATCTCGCCAGAAAACAGCCGCGCCAGATCTGCGGGTGAAATCTGTCCGACAGGGTTATCGATTGCAACCACCGGGACCATGGCGTCAAGGGCAAGAACGCGGGACCTGCGGGGGTTTGACAGATCTCCCAGACCAGCGGCCAAAGCGGCTTCTTGTTCGGTCGGCCGGATTTCCCGCTGCGCCATGACAATGTCTGCCTGACCCGACACGAGATCATCAAATCCTTGGCCTGTGTTAGAGGTCAGGAAGACAAAACGCGCCATTGGTGCTGTTCGGTCGGCCTGATAGAGCGCGTAAACCAGTGCGGAGCCGTTGCTCTGTTCCTGCACGGCGGTCAGGTTTTCCTGTTGGGCAAACCCCTTAACAAGGGCGGGCAACAAGACTTCACCCATTGTGGACGAGCCGGAAAAGACAACTTCGGCCACAAAATCCATCAGGCTGGGGCAGGCCGGTCCGTCGCAGGTCACGCCTGAGCCATCCACCGTCAACACGCCGAACTGGGTTTCGACGCGATAGAACTCTCCGTCAAAACCCAAAAAGTTGCCGACTACTTCGACCTTGCCATCATGAGAGGTCAGAGTGATGTCCTGTGCGCCCACGCCTGATGCGGCCATCATGCCGACCAGCGCGGCGCAGACCCCGCGTAGAAATGTCATCTGAGACTGTTGATCCGCCTGTCGTTTATTTGGCGGCGATTGTCAGGTCTTGGAACAGATTATTCAACACAAGAAAGTCACCAACGCCATCGCAGGTCGGAAAATCGACCGTCAGGTCACGCGACCGCAGACGCTTGTCGCCGCGCCACTCAAGCGCCTGAACGTCCAGTGCCTGCCCGCAATTGGTTGCTGTAACCTCGGCTTCAACGCTGAGCGCCACCGCGCCTGCATTTTGGGTCGCATGCGACGGGAAAGAATAAATCTCAACGTTGCGGGACAGGTCCGTACCAGCCAGTCCAAAGTGGACAACGCTGCCTTCGCCCCCCGCATTGGGGCCGGACCAGACATGACCTGCCTGACCGTAGGCCGCCCCAAATTCCAACGCATGGAGCTGTAGATCAGAGCTGCCCTGCCATTGCAGAGCGATCCGGTGATAATGGTTCAGTTCGGGCACGTGGGTTGTGGCAACCGCACCCTTTTCGTCATCAAACGAGAACAGGAAGATGGCGTATTCCGACATGACGGGCATGGTCAGGCTCAAGGCGCCTTTCTCGTCCGTGGTGGCGGAAAAAACCAACCCACTGTGATGGACCTCGACCCGATCTTCAACGTGGCAGGGAGCCTTCAGGGTCAGTCGGGCGCTGGCATTCGAAGTGGTATAAGCACGTGCGCTAAGCTTGCAATCGGTATGACGACCAGGGTGGGCTCGCGACCCGGTTGACAGATCAGGCACGGTTTCGGGTGCCGCCGGGGACGACGAGGTCAGCGTAATATCTTCGAGACCAGCCAGGACTGAGCCCTGGTTGACGTTTGAGGCCACACGTTTGGGAGCCGGCTCCGCCTCGGGCGCAGCCGCGGATCCGTTCTGCATCAAATACCCAATGGCCAGAGCACACGCGATTGTGCCGCCCGTGGTCACATAATTTCGAACTACAAACAAAACTCGTTCCCCCAATCTCAGGAGCGAGTCGTACTTTCGTTTGCAAACGCGGCTTATATGTGGCCGCAGGGCGGAGTCATTGTGTTTTGAATGGGGCGCCGCAGGGGTCTGGCGTCAGGCCAGACGCCCGTGGCAGTGTTTGAACTTTTTGCCAGATCCGCAGGGGCAGGGATCATTGCGCGATGGATTACCCCAGGTGCTCGGATCATCTTCTACAAAGCCCGGCAGCGGATCGCCCGACGCTTTGGCCTCGGCTTCTGCCTCGGCCTGATGGGTTGCGTCTTCAACTGTTTTCTGCGCCTGCGCCTGTTGGGCCTGCATCTGCGCCAGCATTTCGCGCTGTTCCTCTTCGCTCAGCGGACGTACACGCGACAATTGTTGCGTGACTGTTTCGCGCAAGGAATCCAGCATGCCTTCGAACAACTGAAAGCTTTCGGTCTTGTATTCGTTCAACGGGTCGCGCTGGGCATAGCCGCGGAAACCAACGACCGAGCGCAGGTGTTCCAGCGTCAGCAGATGCTCGCGCCATTTGCTGTCGATGGTCTGCAGCAGTACCTGCTTTTCGATGTTGCGCATGTTTTCGGGGCCAAAGGCTGCGGCCTTTTGCGCCATCATCTCATCGGACGACTTAACCAGCCGTTCGCGGATCTGTTCGTCATCCACGCCTTCCTCGGCGGCCCAGTCCTGAACCGGGGCATCGATGGTCAGCCTGTCTTTGACCGCCTCGTGCAGACCGTCTGTATCCCATTGATCTGCATAGGATTTCGGCGGTATATATTCGTCGATCAGATCATCGATGACCTGCTCGCGCATATCTGACACAACATCCGACAGATCCTCGGATGACATGATTTCACGACGCTGGCTAAAGATCACCTTACGCTGATCATTCATCACATCGTCGAATTTCAGAACGTTTTTACGCATGTCAAAGTTGCGGCCTTCAACCTTGGACTGCGCCCGTTCAAGCGATTTGTTGACCCAGGGGTGAATGATCGCTTCGCCTTCTTTCATGCCCAGTGTGGTCAGAACCTTGTCCAGCCGTTCCGAGCCGAAGATGCGCATAAGGTCGTCTTCGAGGCTCAGGTAGAACACGGTGCGCCCCGGGTCACCCTGACGGCCCGAACGGCCGCGCAGCTGGTTGTCGATACGACGGCTTTCATGGCGTTCCGAGGCCATGACATAGAGGCCCCCTGCGTCCAGAACCTTTTGTTTTTCTTCTGCGTGCTTGGCCTCTTCCGCCTCGCGCAACTCAGCCGGGTCGGCTTCGGGGTTTTCGGCCAGCGCCTGCAGCACTTTCATCTCGACATTGCCGCCAAGCTGAATATCGGTGCCACGTCCGGCCATATTGGTGGCGATGGTCACCGCGCCCAGACGGCCCGCATCTGCGACGATCTGCGCCTCTTGCTCGTGCTGGCGGGCGTTCAGAACGTTGTGTTCGATGCCTTCCTTGGTCAGCATCTGGCTCAGCAGCTCAGACTTTTCAATCGAGGTTGTGCCCAGCAGAACCGGCTGACCCTTTTCGGTGGCCTTTTTGGTCTGCTTGATCATCGCGCCGTATTTCTCGATGGCTGTGCGATAGACCTGATCGTCCCTGTCTTCGCGCGCGATTGGGCGGTTGGTTGGCACTTCGACCACGCCCAGGCCATAGATTTCCATGAATTCTTCGGCCTCGGTCAGGGCTGTACCAGTCATGCCACCCAACTTGTCATAAAGGCGGAAATAGTTCTGGAAGGTCACACTGGCCAGCGTCACGTTCTCGGGCTGAATCTGTACGCCTTCTTTCGCTTCAATCGCCTGGTGCAGGCCTTCGGACAGGCGACGACCCGCCATCATGCGGCCAGTAAATTCGTCGATCAGAACCACGTTGCCGTCACGGACGATATAGTCCTTGTCGCGCTGGAACAGCTTGTGCGCACGAAGGCCCTGATTGACATGGTGCACCACGGTGGTGCTTTCCGGGTCATAAAGGGAATGTCCTTCGGGGATCAGATTGGCCGCCAGCAATTGCTGTTCAAGGAATTCGTTCCCTTCGTCGGTAAAGGTCACGCTGCGGCTTTTTTCGTCCAGAGTATAGTGATCATCGCTCAGCAGCGGGATCACCGCATCAATCGCGGTATAAAGATCCGAGCGGTCCTGCGCCGGGCCCGAAATGATCAGCGGCGTTCGCGCCTCATCGATCAGGATCGAGTCGACCTCATCCACAATCGCGAAATTGTGGTGCTTCTGATAGACCTGCTCAAGATCCGCTTTCATATTGTCGCGCAGGTAATCGAACCCAAGCTCGTTATTGGTGGCATAGGTGATGTCGCATTTGTAAGCGGCCATCTTCTCCGCATCGGGTTGTCCGGACCAGATGACACCGGTGGTCATGCCTACGGCCCCAAATACCTTGCCCATCCACTCCGAGTCTCGCTTGGCCAGGTATTCGTTCACCGTAACCACATGCACGCCCTTGCCGGTCAGTGCGTTCAGATAGGCGGGGAAGGTGGCAACCAGCGTTTTGCCCTCGCCCGTCTTCATTTCCGAGATATTGCCCTGATGCAGGAAGGCACCGCCCATCAACTGCACATCAAAGGCACGCAGACCCAGCGCGCGTTTGGCGCCCTCGCGCACGTTGGCAAAGGCTTCGGGCAGCAGATCGTCCAGGCTTTCGCCATCCAGCGCGCGTTTGCGCAGCTCGGCGGTCTTTTCGATCAGACCCTCATCCGACAATTTCTCGAACTCAGGCTCCAGCGCGTTGATCTTTTCGATCAGGGGGCGGGTCGCCTTGATCTTGCGGTCGTTCGGTGTTCCGAACACCTTTTTGGCGAGCGTTCCGAGTCCCAGCATGTTCACTCCAGCGGATCTGTTCTTGTCTTGGTTGCGACAGGCTTGCCCACCTTGCGCGCAACCCATAGATACGGGGGGTGAAAGGCGGCCCTGTCCAAGGCTTCAAAGCGATGTAAGCGGCAGGTTCTGAAGTGTCAACGCCGCGCCCTGTCGCGGCAAAGAAATAGGATGATTCCATGCCCAAAGGCCTCACTTTTCTGCCATCGCTGGCGTTTGCAGCCATGATGGCGCTGCCGCTTTCGGCCCAGACCGCGCCGGACACCGGCACAGTGGTGGCGCGCGTGAACGGGGCTGAGATCACATTGGGTCACGTCATCGCGACGGTTGCCGCCCTTCCGGCGCAATATCAGCAGCTGGAAGACGATGTTCTGTATGATTTCATCCTTGAACAACTGGTACAGCAGCAATTGCTGAGCCAGCAGCAGGATGGCCTGTCATCGCTGAACACACTGGCGATCGAGAATGAGGCGCGGTCTTTGCAGGCCGTTCAGACGGTAAATGCGATCACCAGGGCCGAAGTGACTGATGAGGCGATTCAGGCAGCCTATGACGCGCAATATGCCGATTTCGAGGGCGATGACGAATTCGACGCCAGCCACATTCTAGTAGAAACGGAAGACGAGGCCAAAGCCATCAAGGCGCAACTGGACGACGGCGCGGATTTCGCAGAGCTCGCCAAGGAACATTCCACCGGACCGTCCGGCCCGAACGGGGGCGCGCTGGGATGGTTTGGCAAAGGTCGCATGGTTCCGGAATTTGAAGCTGCCGTTGTGGAACTGGAAAAGGGTCAGGTATCGGACCCGGTTCAAACCCAGTTCGGATGGCATCTGGTGATCCTGAACGACAAGCGCAAATCCCAGGCGCCCGCGCTGGAGGCGGTGCGTGGGGAATTGGCACAGACCCTGCAGCAGGACGCGATCCAAGCCCGCATCGATGAACTGACCGAGCAGGCACAGATCGAACGCCCGGATCTTGAGGGCACAGACCTGTCGGTCATTCGGCAAATCGATCTGTTTCAGGAGTAATCCCCGTGGCCACGATCACCAAGGTCTCGCCGCTGGCTCCCGCGGCATTCCCTGACTTGCCCGCCATCGACGGCGTGCGCTTTGCCACGGTCGAGGCAGGCGTGCGGTATCAGGGGCGCACGGATGTCATGCTTGCCGTGCTGGATCCCGGCACATCCGTGGCGGGGGTCTTTACCCGTTCGGCGACCCGCGCCGCGCCCGTTCTGGACTGTCAGGACAAGATCGGCGGGTCCAATGGCGGACCTGCGGCGATCCTTGTGAACTCGGGCAATGCCAATGCCTTTACTGGCCATTACGGCCAGACCTCGGTGGCAGAGGTGACGCAGGCCGTTGCAACCGCGACCGGAGTGGCGGTGGAGCGTGTCTTTACCTCATCCACCGGCGTCATTGGTGAGCCGCTGGCGCATGACCGCATCGTGGCCAAGCTTGAGACACTCAAGGCCGGTCTCAGCCGCCACGCTATCGAAGACGCCGCGCGGGCGATCATGACCACCGATACTTTCCCGAAAGGGGCCTCGGCTCAGGTCGAGATTGAGGGCAAAACAGTCTCTATTGCGGGGATTGCCAAAGGATCCGGTATGATTGCGCCCGATATGGCGACCATGCTGGTCTATATCTTCACCGATGCTGTGGTCGATCAATCCGCTTTGCAAACCATGCTGGGCGCGCAGACCGACCGCACATTCAACTGCATCACTGTTGACAGCGACACATCGACCTCGGACACACTGCTTTTGTGCGCCACCGGGGCGTCGGGCGTGGATGCCACAGGCAATGCGGCGTTTGCCGACGCTTTGGAATTGGTGATGCTGAACCTCGCGCAACAAGTGGTGCGCGACGGTGAGGGAGCCACGAAATTCGTAGAAATCCGCGTGACGGGCGCTGCTACGGATGCCGATGCCAAGACTCACGGGCTGGCCATCGCCAACTCTCCGCTGGTGAAAACGGCGATTGCGGGCGAAGACCCCAACTGGGGCCGTGTGGTTATGGCCATCGGTAAGTCCGGCGCCGCCGCAGACCGCGATCGTCTGAGCATCTCGTTCGGAGACATCCTGGTGGCCGAAAAAGGCTGGGTTAATGCCGATTATCGCGAAGAAGACGCCGCCGCTTATATGAAGGGCCAAGATCTTGTGATCTCGGTCGATCTGGGGTTGGGTGAGGGCAAATCCACCGTCTGGACCTGCGATCTGACCCATGGCTATATCGAGATCAACGCGGATTATCGGTCATGAAGACTGTATTAGTGTCTGCCGTGGCTCTGATCGACATCGAGGGCCGTGTGCTGCTGGCCCAACGCCCGGAAGGCAAATCCATGGCTGGTCTTTGGGAATTTCCGGGTGGCAAAATCGAACCCGGCGAAACCCCCGAGGCCGCTTTGATCCGCGAATTGCACGAGGAGCTGGGCATCGACACCTGGGCCTCGTGCCTTGCGCCGCTGACCTTCGCCAGCCACAGCTATGATGATTTCCACCTGCTGATGCCGCTCTTTGCCTGCCGCAAATGGGACGGCATACCGCAGTCGAAAGAAGGTCAGGCGCTGAAATGGGTGCGGGCGAACGATCTGCGTAACTATCCTATGCCCGCGGCGGATGTTCCGCTGATCCCGATTTTGCGGGATTGGTTGTAAGGGTAGAGGCAGGTAATGCGTAGCGGCCCGTGATTGCCATGCGCGTCTGAAACTGTCGTCAGCCGCGTTGAAAAATCCGGGCTGCCTTGATTACGGGCTCGACATAAACACCGTACAGGGTCCGGAAGTCCTTGGTTTCATCACCGATACCAAAATTAAGCTCTTCGCGGCCTTTTGGCACATAAAGTGTCCCGCCCATCCGGTCCCAGATCGCCAACCCGCCACCCATGTTTTTATCCCAGTGTTTGGGATCGCTGGAATGATGGATGTGGTGCATTGCCGGCGATATCAGCCACTTTTCAAATTTGGGTCCGTAACTCACCCAGATCGGGCTGTGACGCAGAACGCCGCCAATCAGGTTTGAGCCAAAAAATATGACGTTTGCTCCACCAACCTGGTAGAGCGTCAGGTTGTTTCCAAAGAAGCCCAAAAAGACGCCATTTACGATTGCTGCCGCTCCGACCGTGCCGAAAGAGAAAAACACGATGTCAAAGGGGTGGTGACGCTCGGCCGTGGCAAAGTTTAAGTGTTCAGCCGAGTGATGAACTTTGTGAAACTCCCACAGAAAAGGAACCTTGTGCTGCATGTAGTGCAACCACCAGCGCATGAAGTCGTTGACCACGTAGAGGGTAATGGTCAACGCAACGGCGACCCAGACCGATCCGCCTTCGCTTTGAAGGTCTGCCCCCAATGATCTTATACCATCGGCGATGACCGGAGACAGTTTCCACAGGGAATTTATCGTCCAATCGAGCGCCAGTACGAAGATGATTGGGTTCGCGATGATAAGCACATAGTCGATGAAGGCCGAGCGCGAGCTCCAAACCTCTTTTCTGAAGAAAACGGACAGGAATCGACGGTCGTCGCCCCCAATCCGATGAGCTGCAAACGCGATCGTCATGCCGCAGAGCACATAGACCCAGAAATGCCGCAGGTTGGCATTGTCGGTAATACCCGAGAGTTTGGAAAGGCCAACTTGAGCCAGTTCAGAGAGTTCCAATTTCCTGCGCCTGTATGAGGTTTCCAACATGGGCTCATTTCCACAAAAACGCGGCGGAAATATGACGCCATTCTTGCTGATTCCAGTGGTTTTTGGTGTTTTGGCAACACAAGGTCGGCGACCATCAGCCTCAGCTTTGATGGCGCGCTGGACCTGGATCGTGATCACGTGGGCTTTGGGCATACTCAGCATTTCGGCGGTTTCGCGACAGTACCTCGGCCGCTGTTACAATTCGTAAGAATTGAGAAAACATCAGGCAAAACTTGACGTTGATCTTTGCCGCGTCCCTTATCGGGGCATTGGCGTTCGGGCACCATCCCGGACCCGCCATTTCCGGCCCAAGGGAGGGGTCGGGTGGGGAGGAGAGAGAGATTGGCTCAGACGCAGTCGGGCGCTGAAGGGATGCAGTCCCTTCCGGCGCTGTTACACCGCAATGCGACGCAGTTCGGGGATGCCCCGGCCTATCGGGAAAAGGAATTCGGGATCTGGCAATGCTGGACCTGGGCCGAAGCGGCCAAGGAAATCCGCGCGATAGCGCTGGGCTTTCTGGAACTGGGCGTTGAGAAGGGCGACCACATCGCCGTCATAGGCCGCAACCGCCCGGCGCATTACTGGTCGATGGTCGCGGCGCAAATGGTGGGCGCGGTGCCAGTGCCTCTGTATCAGGACTCGGTCGCCGAAGAGATGGCCTATGTGCTGGAACATTGCGGCGCGAAATACGTGGTTTGCGGCGATCAGGAGCAAGTCGACAAAGTCATCGAGATTCAGGAGAACCTACATCAGGTCAAACACATTCTCTACACCGACAAGCGCGGGATGCGGAAATACGACCACAGCCAGATGAACGCGCTGGATGACATCATGGCCGAGGGCAGCGCCGGTCATGCACGGTTTGATGCCGAACTGGATCAGCGGATCGCGGCGATCACATATGACGATACCTGCGTGATGCTTTATACCTCGGGCACCACGGGCAAGCCCAAGGGTGTGGTTCTGTCGAACCGGAACGTGATCGAAAGTGCCAAGAACTCGGCGGAGTTCGATCATCTGAGCCGCAACGAGGACATCCTGTCTTATCTGCCGATGGCCTGGGTGGGCGATTTCATCTTTTCTATCGGTCAGGCCTATTGGTGCGGCTTCTGCGTGAACTGCCCCGAAAGCGCCGATACGATGATGACCGACCTGCGTGAGATCGGGCCGACCTATTTCTTCGCTCCGCCGCGCGTGTTTGAAACGCAGCTGACCAACGTGATGATCCGGATGGAGGATGCAGGCAAGCTAAAGCAGCGCATGTTCCACTACTTCATGGCCCATGCCAAGAAAGTGGGCGGTTTGCTGTTGGACGGTAAGCCGGTTGGGTTTGGCGACAAAATGAAATACGCGCTGGGCAATCTGCTGGTTTACGGGCCGCTCAAGGATACGCTGGGTTATGGCCGGTTCCGCGTCGGTTACACCGCGGGTGAGGCCATCGGGCCCGAGATTTTCGATTTCTATCGCTCGCTCGGCATCAACCTGAAGCAGCTCTATGGTCAGACCGAGGCCACGGTGTTTATCACCGTGCAGCCGGATGGTGAGGTCCGCGCCGATACGGTTGGTGTCCCGGCACCGGATGTTGAGTTAAAAATCGATGACAGTGGCGAGATTCACTATCGCTCACCCGGTGTGTTTGTCGAGTATTACAACAACCCGGATTCGACCGCTTCGACCAAGGATGCCGAAGGCTGGGTGGCCACCGGGGACGCCGGGTTTATCGAGGAAGGCTCGGGCCATCTGCGGATCATCGACCGCGCCAAGGATGTGGGCAAGATGGCCGATGGGTCGATGTTTGCGCCCAAATATGTCGAGAACAAACTGAAGTTCTATCCTGACATTCTTGAGGTCGTGCTGTTCGGGAACGGCAAGGACCGTTGCGTGGCCTTTATCAATATCGACCTGACGGCGGTGGGGAACTGGGCGGAACGCAACAATGTGGCGTATGCGTCCTATCAGGAGCTGACCGCAAATCCCCGAGTGTTAGAGACGATTAAGTCTCATGTGGAAGAGGTCAACAAGTCTGTTGCGGCGGACGAAATGCTGTCGGGCTGTCAGGTGCATCGCTTTGTGGTTCTGCACAAGGAACTGGATGCAGATGATGGTGAGATGACCCGGACCCGGAAGGTGCGCCGCCGGTTCGTGGAAGAGAAATTCCAGGACATCATTGATGCGCTCTATGATGGCTCGGACACGGTTTCGACCACAACCGAAGTGACTTATGAGGACGGTCGCAAGGGTTCAATCTCGGCGACGCTTGAGATCGTGGATGCACCTGTGGTGGCTGCGGTTCAGCACAAGGTTGCGGCGGAATGAGGGGTCACCGAGCGCCGCTCGACCTTGCGGTCATCGCCCCGCCCGCCGTCCCGTTTTTGCGTAAGTCTGGGAGAGGCTGATGCTGGATAACTCCGAAGGATATGTCACCGAAGACGGCCGCAAGATCGGCGGTGTGGTGATGGAGATGAAGAACATCACTCTGCGCTTCGGCGGTGTGGTGGCGATCAAGGATATCTCGTTCGACATCCGCGAGGGCGAGATTCGCGCCATTATCGGGCCCAACGGGGCTGGTAAGTCCTCGATGCTGAACGTGATTTCAGGGTTCTATGTCCCACAAGAGGGAGAGGTTTGGTTTCACGGCGCAAAACGCCCTCCGATGCGGCCTTATGAGGTGGCGCAGCAGGGGATTGCCCGGACGTTTCAAAACATCGCGCTGTTTGAGGGGATGAGTGTTCTCGACAACGTCATGACCGGGCGTTTGAGCTTTATGAAGACCAACTTCATCCAACAGGCGATCTGGCGTGGTAAAGCCGAGGCGGAAGAGACCGAGAACCGCGAAGCCGTTGAGAGGATTATCGATTTCCTGGAAATCCAGCATATCCGTAAAACTCCGGTGTCGCGTCTGCCTTATGGGTTGAAGAAACGTGTTGAGCTGGCGCGCGCACTGGCGGCGGAACCCAAGCTGCTGCTGCTGGACGAACCGATGGCCGGGATGAATGTCGAAGAGAAAGAGGACATGAGCCGCTTTATCCTCGACGTGAATGACGAGTTCGGCACCACGATTGCGCTGATCGAACACGACATGGGCGTGGTCATGGACCTGAGCGACCGGGTGGTCGTCATGGATTATGGCCGCAAGATCGGCGACGGCACGCCGGACGAAGTGCGCAGCAATCAGGAAGTCATCGACGCCTATCTGGGGGTCAGTCATGATTGAGTCCGGGGCAGAAATCTGGGGAGGCATCCATGCCTGAACAACTTATCTACGCGATGGAGGTTATCCTTAACGGTCTGATGGCCGGTGTGCTGTATGCGTTGGTCGCGCTGGGCTTTGTTCTGATCTACAAGGCCTCGGGGATATTCAATTATGCCCAAGGGGTTATGGCCCTGTTTGCGGCGATGACGCTGGTGGGGATCATGAACGGGCAGGTGCCGTTTGCCCATCTGATCAACGCGATCTTTGGAACTCATATCCACTACTTCGGCTGGAACGTGCCCGCCTTTCTGGCAATCATCCTGACCATGGCGGTGATGGTGCTGATGGCCTGGGCCGTGCAGCGGTTCGTCATGCGGCATCTGGTCGGGCAAGAGCCGATCATTCTGTTCATGGCAACCATCGGTCTGGCGTTTTTCCTGGAGGGCGTGGCCGACCTGATGTGGGGGTCCGAGATCAAAACGCTGGATGTGGGTCTGCCGCAAGGGATCAACCTTTGGATCGATGAAACCACGCTCCAGATCTTTGACTACGGGTTCTTCATCGACAACCTGGATATTGTCGCGACGATCATTGCGGCGCTTTTGGTGGCAGCGCTCGTTGCATTCAGCCAATACACCAAGCAGGGCCGGGCCATGCGTGCGGTGGCCGATGACCATCAGGCGGCATTGTCGGTTGGCATTTCGCTGAACTTCATCTGGATCATGGTCTGGTCGGTCGCGGGGTTTGTCGCGCTGGTTGCAGGCATCATGTGGGGCGCCAAGTCGGGAGTTCAGTTCTCATTGTCGCTCATCGCGCTCAAGGCGTTGCCGGTGCTGATGCTGGGCGGGTTCACGTCGATCCCCGGAGCCATCGTGGGCGGGTTGATCATCGGCGTGGGTGAGAAACTGTTCGAATTCGCGTTGGGCCCCGCGCTGGGCGGTGCGACCGAGAACTGGTTTGCCTATGTGCTGGCGCTGATTTTCCTGGTGTTCCGGCCGCAGGGCCTGTTCGGCGAGAAGATCATCGAAAGGGTGTGACGTGACCAAGCTGATCGCCATCATCAACGTGGTTGCCTGGGCCGGGTTCTGGGCTTTTGGGTATATCGCGCTCACGTCGGACGATCTGACCGATGGCCAACTGACCGTCGCCGCGATCCTGGCCTTTGCCGGGCTGATCATGGGCGTGCTGGCCTATCTGAAACTTGTGCGCGCGTCCGAGGCGAGCGGATATGCCAAGGGCTCGAACCAACTGGATGCAGCCGCCCGAAGCCGGGCGCAGGAAGAATGGGGAAAGTAAGAGATGTTCTATCGTGAGGCCGGGGATTTCAAAACCTCGTACATCGCCGACAACCAGACTTTTCCGATCAAGTTTGACCGGTATCGGTATTACGTCGTGCTGGCCGTGGCGTTCGGGGTCATTCCATTCCTGATCAATGACTACTGGGCGAATGCGCTGCTGTTGCCGTTTCTGATCTACGCCATTGCGGCGATCGGCTTGAACATTCTGGTGGGCTATTGCGGGCAGGTCTCGCTGGGCACCGGCGGTTTCATGGCCGTGGGGGCCTATGCCTGCTACAAGCTGATGACAGCCTTCCCGGATGTCAGCATGTTCATTCACGTGATCCTGGCCGGGGGCATCACCGCCTTTGTCGGCGTGCTGTTCGGCCTGCCTTCGTTACGGATCAAGGGGTTCTATCTTGCGGTGGCGACACTGGCAGCGCAGTTCTTCCTGATCTGGCTGTTTAACCGAGTGCCGTGGTTCTACAACTATTCCGCCTCGGGCCAGATCAACGCGCCGGAACGAGATGTGTTTGGCATCATTATCACCGGGCCGAACGCACCGGCATGGGCCACGTATCTGTTCTGTCTGATCTTCTTGACCCTCTGCGCCATCATTGCGCGCAACCTGACCCGTGGCACCACAGGGCGCACATGGATGGCGATCCGGGACATGGATATCGCGGCCGAGATTATCGGGGTCAATCCGCTCAAGGCGAAACTGACCGCTTTTGCCGTTAGTTCGTTCTTTGTCGGCGTATCTGGCGCGCTGTTCTTTGCAGTCTATCTGGGCGCAGTCGAGGTGGGCGAAGTGTTCGGTATCCAGAAATCGTTCCTGGTGTTGTTCATGGTGATCATCGGCGGGCTGGGGTCGATCTTTGGTTCATTTGCCGGGGCCGCTTTCCTTGTTCTGCTGCCGGTGGTTTTGAAACTGCTTGGCGTGGACCTTCTGGGCTGGCCCACGGATATCGTGGCGCACCTGAACCTTGTGATCGTTGGTGCCCTGATCATCATGTTCCTGATCCTCGAACCGCACGGGCTGGCGCAGCTTTGGCGCGTGGCGAAAGAAAAACTCAGACTCTGGCCATTCCCGCACTAGCGGGCGGGCCCAAAGAAAAGACGGGCGGCGAAAGCCCGAATCCCAACATCGGACCAACCAAGGGAGGAGACACCCGATGAAAACGAAAATGGCAACCCTGGCGCTGGGCGCCCTGATGGCCGCAGGCCCGGCGATGGCCGACCTCGTGTTCCCATCGCTCAGCTACAGAACCGGGCCTTATGCGGCAGGTGGCATCCCGTTTGCGGATGGGTATGCGGATTATTTCACCCTGCTGAACGAGCGCGACGGTGGTATCGGCGGCGTTCCAGCGCGGGTGATCGAATGCGAGACGGGCTATAACACTGAAAAAGGTGTGGAATGCTATGAATCGACCAAGGGCGAGGGCGCGCTGGTCTATCAGCCGCTGTCGACCGGCATCACCTATCAGCTGATCCCCAAAGTGACCGCAGATGGCATTCCGTTGCACACGATGGGCTATGGGCGGACATCGGCGGCAAATGGCGACGTGTTCAGCCATGTGTTCAACTATCCGGCCAACTACTGGAACGGTGCATCTGGCGCGATCAACTATCTGCTGGATGAAAACGGCGGAGACCTGAACGGCAAGAAAATCGCGCTGGTCTATCACAACTCGGCCTATGGCAAAGAGCCGATCCGCACGCTGGAAACGCTGGCTGAAAAGCACGGCTATGACCTGACCCTTTTGCCGGTTGACCACCCGGGTCAGGAGCAAAAGTCGCAGTGGCTGCAGATCCGCCGCGAAAAGCCCGACTATGTGATCATGTGGGGTTGGGGTGTGATGAATCAGGTTGCCGTGCAAGAGGCCGCCAACATCCGCTTCCCGATGGAAAACTTCCTGGGTGTCTGGTGGTCAGGTGCCGAATTTGACGTCGAACCTGCAGGTGAAAAGGCAACCGGTTACAAGGCGCTGACCTTCACCGGGCTGGGCATGGATTACCCTGTCTATGACGAACTGCAGAAATACGTTGTTGACGCGGGCAAGGCCGCTGGCGCCGGTGATCAGCTGGGGTCGGTTCAGTACAACCGCGGTCTCTACGCGGCGATGCTGGCTGCCGAAGCGGTGAAGACCGCGCAGGAAATGCACGGTACCGCAGACATCGACGCGTCGATGATGCGGGACGGCATGGAAGCGCTGGAGATGACCAACGCCAAGATGGAAGGGCTCGGCATGTCCGGGTTTGGTCCTGAGTTCAGCGTCTCGTGTGAAAACCACGGTGGCCCTGGCCTTGTGGGTGTTGTGCAGTGGGATGCCGCAGCAGGCACCTGGAACCCTGTGCAGGACTTCAAGCCGACAGACGCCGAAGTGATCAACGCGCTGATCGAAGAAGACTCCGCAGCTTACGCGGCCGAGAACAACATCTCGTCCCGCTGCGAATAAACTATGGCCTGTCCCGGTGTGATCCGGGGCAGCACATAACCCTTCGGGGCGGCGGAATACGCCGCTCCTCTCCAACGGCCCGAAACGGGCAGGCATGAGGACACACGCTGATGCTGGATGCGGCACAAACCACTGACGTGCAGGCGGAAACCCTGCTTGAGGTCAACAATATCGAGGTGATCTACAACCATGTGATCCTTGTGCTGAAAGGTGTCAGCCTGACTGTGCCGAAAGGCGGTATCACGGCCCTACTGGGGGGCAACGGCGCGGGCAAAACGACGACGCTCAAGGCGGTGTCGAACCTGCTGCATTCCGAACGCGGTGAGGTCACCAAAGGGTCGATCAAATATCGCGGGGCCAATGTACACGAAAGCGACCCGGCTGATCTGGTGGAAAAGGGCGTGATCCAGGTGATGGAAGGTCGTCACTGTTTCGAACACCTCACGGTCGAGGAAAACCTGCTGACCGGGGCCTATACCCGCAAGGACGGGGCGGCGGCGATCCAGCAGGATCTTGAACTGGTCTACACCTATTTCCCACGCCTCAAGGAACGCCGCAAAAGTCAGGCCGGCTATACCTCGGGCGGGGAACAGCAGATGGTCGCGATGGGACGTGCGCTGATGTCACGGCCTGAAACGATCCTATTGGACGAACCCTCGATGGGTCTGGCCCCGCAACTGGTCGAAGAGATCTTTGGCATCGTGAAGGACCTGAACGAGAAAGAAGGCGTGTCGTTCCTGCTGGCGGAACAGAACACCAATGTGGCGCTGAGGTTCGCGCACTACGGATACATTCTGGAATCGGGCCGCGTTGTGATGGACGGCCCCGCCGCAGAACTGCGCGAAAACCCGGACGTTAAAGAATTTTACCTTGGCATGTCCGACGAAGGCCGAAAAAGCTTTCGCGATGTGCGCTCATACCGTCGCCGCAAAAGGTGGCTGTAACCGGATGGAGGATCTGGCGATGAGCAATTATTTTGATACGCTTGAAACCCGCTCGGCCGATCAGCGTGCCGAAGATCAGGCGCGGGCATTGGGCACCCAGCTGACACAGGCGAAATCGGCCCCCGGGTTTGCCAGCTTTATGGCGCAGGTCGATGTGGATGCTGTCAAATCCATCGAAGATCTGGTCGATCTGCCGGTGATCCGAAAGTCAGACTTGGTTGCCGCACAGGCCGCGCGTCCGCCTTTTGGCGGTTTTACCGTCAAACCCGCGCGGCATTTCCACCATGTGTTTCAGTCGCCCGGTCCGATCTATGAGCCGGGCAGCACCGATCATGACTGGTGGCGCATGGGGCGGTTCCTTCACGCCGCAGGTGTTGGCCCCGGGGATATCGTTCAGAACTGCTTTGGCTATCACTTGACCCCTGCGGGCATGATCTTCGAAAGCGGCGCGCGCGCCGTGGGGGCGGCTGTTCTGCCCGCGGGTACAGGCCAGACCGAGCTGCAGGTGACCGCTGCGCGGGATGTCGGATGCACCGCTTATGCAGGGACACCGGACTATCTGAAGATCATCCTCGACAAGGCCGAGGAGATGGGCGTTTCGCTTGGTTTCACCAACGCGGTCGTGGGCGGCGGGGCGCTGTTTCCGTCGCTGCGGCAGGACTATGCCGACCGGGGCATTGCCTGCCTGCAATGTTATGCAACCGCCGATCTGGGCAATATCGCCTATGAAAGTCCGGCGATGGAGGGGATGATCATTGATGAGCATGTCATCGTCGAGATCGTTACCCCGGGCACCGGCACGCCCGTAGCGCCGGGCGATGTGGGCGAGGTCGTGGTGACGTCGCTCAACCCGGACTACCCGCTGATCCGGTTCGCGACCGGCGATCTTTCGGCAATCATGCCGGGTCAGTCGCCCTGTGGCCGCACAAATATGCGCATCCGGGGGTGGATGGGCCGCGCGGATCAGACCACCAAGATCAAGGGCATGTTCGTGCGTCCTGAACAGGTGGCGGCACTGGTCGACAAGCATGACGAGATCGTCAAAGCGCGCGTCATCGCGGCACGGCACGGTGAAATGGACACCATGACGGTTCAGATCGAAAGCCCGGGCGGCGATGACATGACCTATGCCAAATCGGTGATTGAGGTGCTGAAACTGAAAGGCGCGATCGAGGTCGTGGCCCCCGGTTCCTTGCCCAAGGACGGGTTGGTGATCGAGGATCAGCGCGTCTACGAATAACCGGCGCGGGGGCCTGCCCATCACTTTGTTGCGCAGGCCACTGGTGTTTCCGAGCGATTTGGTCGATTAAAGGCGCAGTCATCTGAACGCGTCAGCTTGGGCACATGGCCGATATCGAATACGCAGAGAACGGAACCCGCAATCGCGGTGCAATGGGAACCCGCCTGGTCGCGGGTGCGGCCTATGTGGTTGCTGCTGCTTGCGTGTTGCCCATGGTGGCGGTCGTGCTGGCGGCTGTCACAGGGGGAACGGATACGGTTTCGCACCTTTTGGCGACGGTGCTGCCGGGCTATGCGTGGACAACGCTGGTTCTGGTGGTTCTGGTCGCGGCGGGAACCTTTGCCATCGGTGTCGGGGCCGCATGGCTGGTGACGATGACCCGCTTTCCCGGGGTTCGACTGTTCGAGATCATGCTGGTTTTGCCGCTGGCCTTTCCGGCCTATGTGCTTGCCTATGCCTATACATTCATACTGGATCACCCGGGCATCGTTCAGGCGACATTGCGGGATGTAACCGGCTGGGGGCCGCGCGACTACTGGTTCCCCGAGATCCGGTCGACCGGGGGCGCCGCGGTTATGCTGATCCTGGTGCTCTACCCTTATGTCTACCTGCTGGCGCGCGCGGCGTTCCTGCAGCAAAGCGCGACCGCTTTTCTGGCGGCGCGGGCACTGGGCAACGGCCCATGGTCGGCCTTCTGGCGCGTATCCCTGCCGATGGCGCGCCCGGCGATTGCCGGTGGGGTTCTGCTGGCGGTGATGGAGACGATCGCCGATTTCGGTACCGTTGCCTATTTCGGGGTGCAAACCTTTGCCACCGGGATCTACACCAGTTGGTTTTCCATGGCAGATCGCGCTGCGGCGGCGCAGCTAGCCCTGTGCCTGTTGGCCTTTGCCCTGATCCTTGCCGTCAGCGAGCGGTCGCAACGCGGCAAGGCGCGGTATTATCAGGCGGGCAAACGCGGGCCCGCGCAATCTGCTCCGAAATTGCAGGGCGTCTGGGCCGTCATCGCGGTCACCCTGTGCGCGGTGCCTGTGGTTTTGGGCTTTCTTCTACCGGTTGTCATTCTGGTCGAGATGGGGCTGGAGTCGGAACAAAACCTGCTGTCGCCGCGATACCTGGGGTTCATTCGCAATTCGCTGACCCTGGCTGGAACCGCGGCTGTGATCACCGTTCTGGCCGCGATTTGCGTGGGGTTCTTTCAACGTCTGCGGCCCGGGCGGGGCTCTGCCACCGCCGGGTATCTGGCACGACTTGGATATGCCGTGCCGGGTGGGGTAATTGCCGTTGGCCTGATCGTTCCCTTCGCCGGGTTCGACAATGCGCTGGATGCCTGGATGCGCGAAACCTTCGACATCTCGACCGGGCTGCTGGTCACCGGCTCAATTTGGCTGCTGGTGGCCGCCTATATGGTGCGGTTTCTGGCCGCCGCGCTCAGCGCCTATGAGGGCGGGCAGAGCACGGTTCACGCAAATATGGATGCTGCCGCCCGGTCCCTGGGTCAGACGCCGCTGGGCACCTTGCGCCGCGTACACCTTCCAATCCTGACACCATCGCTGCTGACGGCGCTATTGATCGTTTTTGTCGACGTGATGAAAGAGCTGCCCGCGACCCTGATCATGCGGCCCTTCAACTTTGATACGCTGGCGGTACAGGCCTACCGGCTGGCCTCGGACGAGCGGCTTGAGGGGGCGGCGGTGCCGTCATTGGTCATTCTTGCGGTCGGGCTTTTGCCGGTCATCCTGATCTGCAAGCAAGTTGGACGACGGTAACGGGTTGTCCCAAATCGGTGCCTTCGACCCATCGCAGGCTTGATTAATCCGAAAAATCCGGCAAGGCTGAAATTATGAATATGCAGCCTCCCAGCCGGTTTCCCTCACAATCGGCCCAGATGCCGGTGGCCTTTGACCGGCGCGAGATGTCTCAAATTCTATCCGTATACGGCCGGATGGTCGCCGCCGGGGAATGGCGCGACTATGGAATTTCGAACCTGCGTGAGGTGGCCATTTTTTCGATCTTCAGACGCACGGCCGAACATCCGATCTACCGTGTGGAAAAGCATCCACGCCTGCGCCTGCGGCAGGGCATGTATTCCGTGGTCGGCATGGACGGGCGCATCCTGAAACGAGGCCATGATCTGCGCGCGGTGCTGCGCGTGCTGGAACGCAAACTGATCCGGGCGGTCGACCCGGACTAAAGTCGTTTGCGCGCCGTGACCGGACCGTCGCCTTGTGCCTCGATCCGCTCGATCGCCTGATCCATCTGTTCGAACGCGACGGCCATGTGATGGGCATTTGCGTGAAGCAACAGGTTATCCCCGGCGACCCAGGCCACATGCCCTTTCCAGAACAGCAAATCCCCCCGCTGAAACGGTGTCCCTGCGGGAATGTCCTGCCCAAGGGCCTGTTCCTGTTCGGCGCTATCGCCGGGGCAAGGGATGCCGCAGGCCAACAGGCCCGCCTGCACAAGGCCCGAGCAATCTATGCCAAACCGGCTGTTTCCGCCCCATAAATACGGTGTCCCGATCATCTGCTCGGCAATCGCAACCGGATCGGTCAACCGGGCATAGGCCGGAACAGTGTGCACCCGCGGCACAAAGCCCAACTCGGTTTCCAGATACCCATCCTGTTCGGACAAGGCTCTGATCTTGCTTCCAAAACTCAGCGCGGCCAGATCGGGGCTTTTGAGATCCGCCTGCTCATATACATGAGAGGCGGGTGCAATGATCCAGTGGGTTTGCGGGGAAATCTGACCCAGATGCTCAAGCTTGACCCAGCCCTGATAGCCGTCCTTTTCCGAGGTGACCTGACCCCAGTCATCCTCTTGGGTGTTCAGTGTTACGGTGTCGCCGTACAGCACTTGCCGTGCACGCGGACCATTCGGTTTGCGCCGCAGGTCGACAACGGGGTGTATCACGCGCCGCTGGCTCATAGGTTCAGCATCTCGGGCAGAGCAGCCAGCAACGCGCGCGGGCCTTGCCCCAATCCGCCTTTGCTGCGCCCGGGTTCCTTGCTGCGTTGCCAAGCATAGATGTCGAAATGCAAGTACCGGCTGTCTCCGACAAACCGGCGCAGGAACAGTGCAGCTGTGATCGATCCTGCAAAGCCACCGGACGGGGCATTGTCCAGATCGGCAATGCCCGGTTCGATCATGGCCTCATAAGGGGTGTGAAACGGCAGCCTCCAGACCGGGTCCGCAGCCTGCGGGGCCGCCTTTTGAACCGCCGCCGCTGTGGCATCGTCTGTTGCATAAAAGGGCGCCAAATCAGGCCCCACCGCCACACGCGCTGCGCCAGTGAGTGTGGCCATCGAGATCACGAGGTCCGGTTCTGCCTCGGTTGCCAACGCCAGCGCATCCGCCAGAACCAAACGGCCTTCGGCGTCGGTGTTGTTGATCTCAACCGTCAACCCGTTGCGTGCGGTCAGGATGTCACCGGGGCGAAACGCGTTGCCCGCCACTGCATTTTCAACGGCTGGGATGAGGACCCGCAGCCGGATTTCCATCCCCAAGGCCATGATCATCCGGGCCAGCCCCAGCACATTGGCTGCGCCGCCCATGTCCTTTTTCATCAGCCCCATGGCTGCAGCTGGTTTGAGGTCAAGTCCGCCGGTATCGAAACAGACGCCTTTGCCCACCAGGGTCAGGGCAGGACCCGTACCGCCCCAGTTCAGTTCAATCAACCGCGGGGCTTGTTCAGCGGCGCGGCCAACAGCGTGGATCATGGGGAAATTCTGTGTCAGCAGGTCTTCACCGGCTATCACGGTGCAAGAAGCGCCGAAATCGCGGGCCAGATCCTCGCACGCGGCTTGCAATTGGTCCGGACCCATATCCGCCGCCGGTGTATTGACCAGATCGCGGGTCAGGGCTTCGGCATTTGCCAGCGTCTCAACGCGATCTGCATCCACGCCATCCGGGGCCATCAAAAAGGCTTTTCCCTTTGTTTGGGTCGCATACCGGTCAAATGCGTAGCCAGTCAAAAGCCAGCCCAGACACTCCATCTCCATCGTTTCATCGGCCAACCCAGAGGCGATGTGATAGACGCCTTCGGGCAGAGCCTCGGCCGCTGCAGCCAGCGGAAACCGTTTGCGCGCACGTTTTGATGCGGTGCCATACCCGGCCAGTGCCGCCGTGGGCCTGCCATCCGGTCCGGGCAGCAACAGCGTCTGCCCCAAGGCACCGGTGAAGTCGCTGGCGGCCACCCAGCTTTTGACCGCATCGGGCTGACCCTCCAACCACCCCTCAAGATCAGGCTGTTCGATCACATGCAAAGCAAGCGTGGGTTCATCGGGCAGGGCAAAGGTTAGCGTCATGACAGTCTCGGTTTGGTCGGGCCTGGCTAAGACTAACCTGCCAGACTCTGCCCGCAACCCCTGTCAGACCGACAGATCGTGTTGATCCCAGATCACGGTCAACGATCGTTCGCCAACCCGGATCAACCGCCCCAGAATCGCGCCGGTCGCAACGATGTCGCCGGCATCCACCGAATGCGCCACATCCTGCGCCACGCGGGCCAGAAGGGTCATCCCGACCTGATCCGACATCTCGACCAGTGACCTTGCGCATTTGCGCAACCCGTCCCAGTCCCGTTGCCGCCAGAACCGCTCGCAATTGGACAAGCGGACGGCCAGTTCTTCGATCGAACGGCACAGCACATCCATCGCGTTGGCATCGCCCAACTGCTGGTACAGCCCCCTGAGACGGTCCGGATCCAGCCGCACAGCCTCTTTCTGTTCGAGTGTTGTTATCTTCTCCACCACGTTCACCCCAATTCATCCGCCCCCACGGCGTGCACCGAGTATTGAAGTCTATCCCTTGTCAAATCCTTGCCGCCCAGTGGTATAATGTCTCGAATTTTTCGTGAATTCAGTTTACAGCGGCGCTCAGGACGAAACACGGGGACAAAAAGAATGGATTTTGCCAAACCTTTGCCAGCTTACCTGACACAGCGGTATCATGGCTGGAAGGCCACGACTTATTCAGAGAATCAAGTCTGGTACAGGCGTCTGGCAACCGAGGGTCAGCGCCCGCGTGCGATGGTCATTTCCTGCTGTGACAGCCGTGTGCATGTGACCTCGATTTTCGGCGCCGACCAGGGTGAGTTCTTCATTCACCGAAACATCGCCAACCTTGTTCCCCCATATGCCCCAGATGGCGATCACCATGGCACAAGTGCGGCGATTGAATACGCGGTCACAGCGCTGAATGTCGCGCATCTGATCGTGTTGGGCCATTCGCAATGCGGCGGCGTGCAGGGCTGCATCGACATGTGCAAGGGTCAGGCGCCGCAGCTAGAAGCAAAAGAAAGCTTTGTTGGCCGCTGGATGGACATTCTCAAGCCGAAATTCGAGCTTGTGTCAGATGTCGAAGACAGTGCCGAGCAGGCGCGCCAGTTCGAGCGGCAGGCCGTTGTCGCCTCGCTTGAGAATTTGATGACCTTTCCCTTTGTCTCAGACGCGGTGAAAAACGGCTCGCTCAGCTTGCATGGGCTGTGGACCGACATCGGTGAGGGTGGGCTGGAATGCTATGACCCTGCAGAAAAGAGATTTGTCGCGGTGTAGACCGACAACGCGAATTTTGCGACGGCGCGGATCAGGGCTCTGATTTTGCGCCGTTTTTTGTTAGACTTGGCGCATTGATTTTGGAATCGGAGCGCGCCATGAAGCTTGTTAAACGCATTTTCGTCACTCTTTTGGTTCTCATCGTTGTGCTTGTGGGCGTCTCTTATCTGCTGCCCGGCAAGGCCGAGGTTTCACGCAGCATCACCATAAATGCACCGGCCGAGGCGATCTTTCCCTACGTGAACTCGATGCAAGAGACCGAAAAATGGTCGCCCTGGCTGTCACGTGATCCTGAAACCAAACTGTCCTATTCGGGCCCGGATGCGGGTGTTGGCAACACGTTGAACTGGAGCTCGGACAACCCGCAGGTTGGTACCGGGTCGCAGGAAATCATCGAAAGCGTGGACAACCAAACGGTACGAACCGCGCTGGATTTTGGACCCATGGGCACCGCGACCGCGCTCTTTGATCTGAAACCCGAAGGCGGCGAAACGCAGGTGACCTGGGGGTTTGAAAGCGATCTGGGTATGAATCCCATGTCACGCTGGATGGGGTTGATGATGGACAACTGGGTTGGCGGCGACTACGAGCGCGGGTTGGAAAACCTTAAGACTTTGGTTGAAGGCCAGAGCTGAGCCACGAACCTAGTTCAGTTGAAAACGCGCAAGCTTTCCCAGGTGATCTGACCCCAGATAGGGACGCAGTTCGACCGTGCCTTGTGTCCCTTTCGGCAGTAGCAGATTGTCGATCGACAAGGGCACCGCCCAGTTTCCGATGCTGTGGGTGTTTTCGATGGTGCCGAACGGCTCATTCCCGACGGCCTGCGCGATCTGTTGCACACTGGACCCCCAAGGCACCATGTTGAAATCCCCAGCGATCAGGACGGGGGCGTCAAGCTCTGCAAGGGTGGCGCTAATTTTCTCAGCCTGCCGGGATTGTGCGTAGGGGTAGGGCCAAAGCAGGAGCAGCGAAACGACCCAGATTTGTTGACCATCCGGGGCAAACACCTTTACCCCGGTTATTCCGCGTCCCTTGATGCAGAGTTCCGATCCCTCGACCACCGCAAGCCGGGTCAGGACCGCAACATTCTGATCGCGGCCAAAGCGGCAGACCACCTGATTTGGAAAGGCCGCAAACATGTCGGCCATATGATCCTGGTTGTGGGCCGATACCTCTTGCAAGGTCACGATGTCGGCGTTTGACGCCAATATATCCTCGGCCAACGGTGAACGCGGCCAGCCATGTTGCAACAGGTTCTTCTGGTAGAGCGTTATGCAATTTTCGTTGCAGTCACGGGACGGGCCGACAAAACCCCACGCGATCGTGCCAAATGCGATGGCAGAAAACACCGCCGCACAGAGGGCCATTCGCTTGGCCCGCAAAAACAGGAGCCCGATGGCGCAGAGCAGCAGCAGGAATCCGGCCTGTGGGCGCAAGATCGCAAGCGAATCCCCGATGCTCAGGAACTGACCGGTGAACCCCGCCGCAACCAGCACGCTCAGCAGAACGCAGCTCAGGGCAAGCAGGATGCGCCACCAGCTATGTCCAGCCAAAACCGTCATGTACTGCCTCAATTGCCCCACTTGGAATTTCGCCGCGAGGATGTGTTATGCGCGCCCTGTGCCTCATGTGGGGCGCGGGGCTGATTTATTCAACGTGGGCGCAAGGGGCTGCGCTTATCTCAAATCCATATCCTCGGGCCAGTTGAGCGTGGTGTCGAGCGAGATAACCTGTGACTGGCCCGGTGCCAGTTCGACATCCCAGGCCAGAATGCCGCGCTGATTGTTTACATTCTCTTCCGTTGGCCGGGGCTTGGCAGCCCAGGTGATCGCCAGATCTTCCTGCTCGGAATAGGGGACCTGATCATAGATCCGCAGCGGCCATGTTTCCTCGGTGAGGTTTTCCACCTGAATCTCGGCACGCTCGACCCGCTGGTTCGAGCGCGAAATAAGCCCGGTGTCACCACTGCTGCGATCCAGGATAACTCGATCCAAAGTAAGCCCATGGATCGGGCCAAAGCCCATCTCGACCTCTTCCGACGGGCCGATTTCGTCGATATAGCCAACTGCAACCAGCACGCCATCTACAAGCCATTTCGTAATAGGAGAGGCCTGAAGGTTTTGCGAATAGGGGTTGGTAAAGCGCGCCGTGCGATATGCAACACTGTCGCGCGAGGGCGTGGCCAGCGCATAGACCTTGGCCGTTTGGGTCATGCCGTCCATTTGAAATTCCGCAACTTCATACTCGTCGCTTGCAATCGAAACGGGATCGGAAAAAGTGTAGGTAAATCCCGTGCCATCTACTGCCTCGCCTGGTGTCCAACCTTGTGTTTCTTCAACCACCACAGGCGCCTCAAGTGCTACGCCAGCCGAAGAGGCAATGGCTGCTCTTTCTAAAGGCTGCCGTTTTTCCTGGATAGAGTTTCGTTTCGGGTGCAGTTGTGTCGCACTGTTCTGATCGCCGGGCCGCAAGGTCGATACGTTTAAAACGATGTCCTTCCAGTTTTCCCCGGTTGTCTGGTTGAGGATCACATTGCGCCTGATCGCGACTTCCGGGGTGTCGCCGGTGGTCAGATCGAATTCGTAGATCGGGTTCCAACTGGCATTGTAGAAATTCAGGTATGACACCGTGATCGGGCCACTGGCATCAGACTGCGCTGAAACGTCCACAGCCAGAAACAAACGGTCTTCGGTTTCAGGAAGCAGAGCCGCCAGATCGGCCTTGGCCGCTTCAAGTTCCTGTTCCAGCGCGTCCCGTTCTTTCCGGATATTGCGGGCTTCGATCTCGGCGGCCTGAATGGCGGCATCCGCGGATTGGCTTTCCTGACCGATCATCTGGGCAATGTCGCGCAATGTACCTGCGTCGGCCCCAGCCAGCCCTTCGTTCCCGCCCAGGTCGGCAAGGAAATCCCTTTTGGTTTCCGCAGCGCTTGCCTTTGTTAGAGCCGCATTTGCACGATCTTCTACCGCCGTGATCTGAGTTTCAATCTCCTCGAACCGGTCTTCTGCCGCTTTGACGTCGGTACTGACATAATCATGCCATGGCACATCGTCTTCGCGCAAAACAACCGCTGTTTTGGTCAGTCCATCGGCCTGAATTTTCATAGTGGCAAGCTGTTCCCCGAAATCTACGATAGGGATGCCCAATAGAACCAAGCGGTGGCGCCCGGCAGGAATATCAAAGGTGCCCGTGCGGGTGATTTCTGCCCCTTCGGGGTAGACGGTGACTTCGCTGACTTTGGTGTCGATGACAAAGGTTTCGGCCTGTGTGATGCTTGGCACCAAGGTCAGGAGAAAAAGCAGTTTTTTCATAATCGCTCGCATGGAAATTGTTCTGAACTTCCCGCAAGGGTTGCAACTCTGATCGCCGCTGGCAAGCGCAAAAGAAAAAGGCCACCTCGATCTGAAGCGGCCTCTGTCAGATTTGATTTGTGTGACCTCAGCCCTTTTTCAGAACCTCACGGCCCAGCAGTTCTGCGATCTGCACCGCGTTCAGGGCGGCGCCCTTGCGCAGGTTGTCGCTGACGCACCACAGGTTCAGACCGTTTTCGATGGTCGAATCCTGACGGATGCGGCTGATGAACGTGGCGAAATCACCGGCGCATTCGATGGGCGAAACGTAGCCTCCGGCCTCGCGCTTGTCGATCACCATGATGCCCGGGGCCTCGCGCAGGATGTCGCGGGCTTCGTCTTCGTCGAGGAATTCCTCGAACTCGATATTCACGGCTTCGGAATGACCAACAAAGACCGGCACGCGCACGCAGGTGGCTGTGACCTTGATCGACGGGTCGACGATCTTTTTAGTCTCAACCACCATCTTCCATTCTTCCTTGGTCGAGCCGTCTTCCATGAAGACGTCGATCTGAGGGATGACGTTGAAGGCGATCTGTTTCTGGAACTTCTTCGGCTCAACCTCGGTGGTGGGGTTGTAGACCGCTTTGGTCTGATCCCAAAGCTCATCCATCCCCTCTTTGCCCGCACCCGACACCGATTGATAGGTCGAAACGACCACGCGCTTGATCTTGGCGCGGTCATGCAGCGGCTTCAGTGCAACCACCATCTGCGCGGTCGAGCAGTTGGGGTTCGCGATGATGTTCTTGTTCTTGTAGTCGTGGATCGCTTGCGGGTTACATTCCGGTACGATCAGCGGAATGTCCGGGTCATAACGATAGAGCGAGCTGTTATCGATCACGACACAGCCAGCTGCGGCTGCCTTGGGGGCGTAAACCTTGGTCGCCTCGGACCCCACGGCAAACAGCGCCATGTCCCAGCCGGTGAAATCGAATGTGTCCAAGTCTTTGGTCGTGAGCGTCTTGTCGCCAAATGTCACCTCCGTGCCCAGCGAACGACGGCTTGCCAGAGCGGCAAGTTCATCGACCGGGAATTGGCGTTCCGCCAGGATGTTCAGCATTTCGCGGCCCACGTTACCCGTGGCGCCGACGACTACGACGCGATAGCCCATTTCATGTCTCCAAAGTTAAGGACGCGCGTTCATAGCCGCGATGCAGCAAAGAAAAAAGGGCTATATGAGGCTTATTTCAGCCTTTGACGCCGATTTGAGGGCGCATCACCCGTTCAAAAGCCGTTCATAGAGCGCGACCAGCGTCTTGGCTTCGCCGTTGATGTCAAAATGCGCCTCGACATGGGCGCGCGCGGCATTGCTGGATTGCATCAGGGAATCACGGGTCTCAAGCATTTTGGCGGCTGCGTCAGCCAGGGCTTGAATGTCACCGGGTTCAACCACCCGACCCAATGACGGGTCAGTCACGATCTCGGAAAACGCACCCACATCCGTGGCAACCACGGGCACCCCGCAGGCCATCGCCTCCAGCGGGGTCAGGCCGAACCCCTCCCACCTTTGGGGGGCGATGAAGAGATCCAGCACCTGATACCATTCGGCGATCTGATCCACGGTCACTTCGGGCATGAAGAGGATGCGATCTGACAGGCCGGCTTTGGCCACCTTGTCCTTGAGCCCGTTCAGGAAGCCCACGTGTTTCTCGGTCGCGCGGCCCATGACGATGCCGTGCACATCGTCAAAGCGGCCACAGAGGTCGATCATCGCATCGACAAAGGCGTCCGTTCCCTTTTGGTGCCGGATACGGCCATAACAGCCCAGCAACATCCCATCCGGCAGACCCAAGCGCGCCCGAACGGCGGGTTTGTCAGGCGATGGGGTGAAATCCTGCAGGTTGATCCCATGCATGATCACCTGTGCGTCGCTATCCAGATAGCCTGCCGTCTTGCGCGAGGTTGCGACAATTGCGTCCATCTTGCCGATCAGCCATTTGGTATAGCCGGTATGGGCCCGTTGTGAGGCGCTGGTGAACAGCAGTTTCAACCTAAGCCTCAGGACATTGCGCAGGAATAGGCCCAACAACATCTCGGTATTGCGGCGCGCGTGCCAGACCCGCAGGGTCTTGCGCGATAGAAACGGCAGGCGAACCAATGGGATATGCGGGATATCATCGGGCAATCCGGGCCCGGTTGCCGCGATATCGATCGATTGAGCTTGCAATGGCACCAGCCGCGCAATTGTAGCCGTCACGCCGGAAAGCCTGCGTTTGAGGTTGGGGGCAATGACGACGGGGTCTTTCACTTGGTTCTCCTGCTGGTGGACTCAGTCCACGCTGTCCCGGCTGAATAGGTAGATCACGCAGCCGATAGCAAGGCAAATGGCGAAAAAGCCGAAAATCGCCGTGTAGGGCGCGGTTAGGCTGATCTCTGCCGTGGCCGCGTGAATACGCCCGGTCAGGAACTGCGCCACACCGACGCCGCCAATGCCAAAGAGGTTCAGAAGCGTCACGCCGCGCCCGACCAGATGCGGCGGAATGAACGCGCGCCCATGCGCCATGATGACCGGAAAGCTGGCCCCGAAAAACCCGATCACGGCCATCAGAGAAACCGACAGCCAGATCGCTTCATCGACCCACAGACACAGCAGGGCCAAGCCACCCAGCCCCAGAACGTTCCCGCCGAAGATCACCCATTTCCGCGTGCCCAGCAGCCGGTCCATGGGTCCATAGGCGAACGTGCCCGCGATCATCGCGGCCCCCATGATCAGCGTTGCCTGCCCGATCTGCGCAGTGCTGAGCGCAAAGGCGTCGTTCAGATAAGGCCCCGCCCAAAGCCCGCGCAGCGCCGCCGACGGGGCATAGGCCACCAGCATCAGCGGCAGAATGGTCCACAATAGTGGCTCTTTCAGCAAATCCAGCAGCGATCCCCTGTGATCGGTTTTTACCGGCTCGGGATCGCGAACGGAAAACCAGATGCCGACTGCGGTGATGCCCGAGATCACGGCCAACCCAAACAGTGTCGCGCGCCAGCCCATCAGGTCAACGGCCAAGGCAGTTGGATAGGATGCAACCAGATTGCCCACGGACCCGACGCCCAGCATCACTGCCGCCAGAGTGGCAAATTTCGCAGGGGGATATTCCCGAGCAAAGATGAAATATGACGCCATCAAAACCGGTGAGCACCCGACCCCGATCAACGCCATGGCAATGCTGATGTGCAAAGGGGTCGACGCAAAGGCAAACACCGCAGCGCCACCAGCCCCCCCGATCAGCAACAGATTGGCTGATGTCAGCCGCGGTCCGATCCGGTCCAGCGCCCAGCCCACCGGGATTTGCATCGCGGCAAAGATCAGAAACCAAAGACCGGACGCAAAGGCCAGATCCTCGGGTGTGGCCCCCAGATCGCGTTCGAGATCCAGTGTAAGCACAGCCAGAAACGCGCGAAAAAACTGACTTAGAACATAAGCCAGACATAAAACGATCAGCCCTGCCTGCATTGGGGTCCTCCTCGCACGACTGCTTTACATGTCCTTAACGCAGGTACAAGCGCATGTGCTTTTCGGAAATGGCAGGAAATGCTTCACAATCAGGCTATCTTAGCCCTGCAAAATCGATTCAGAACCGAGATGACAGATACAGATTTCTATTCGACCGTCGCGATTAATGACAATTTCCTTGATCTCAGCGACCCCGCACAATTCGTGCCGCTGCCTGGTGACTGGGTTCTGGGGGTCGCCGACATCGTCGATTCAACGGGCGAGATTGCGCGTGGCCGGTACAAGACCGTCAATATGGTGGGTGCCGCCGTTATCTCGGGCATGATCAACGCGCTGGCCGGGCGCGCCTTTCCCTATGTGTTCGGCGGCGATGGGGCCGCCTTTGCGATCTCAGCAGAAGATGCTGATACCGCAGCGGCCACCTTATCGGATTTGCGCAGTTGGGCGACGGCCGAGTTTGATATCTCGTTGCGTGCGGCCCTGACCCCGCTGTCCCGGATCCGGGCTGCGGGGTTTGACCTGCGGGTCGCACGATATGCGCCGTCCTCAGGTGTTGATTATGCGATGTTTTCCGGTGGTGGCCTGGCCTGGGCCGAGGCGCGGATGAAGGCCGGGGACAATGTGCTGCCCATGGCCGCACCGGACGCGCAACCCGATCTGACCGGCCTGTCGTGCCGGTGGTCAAACAGCATCGCCCAACGTGGTCAGATCGTGTCATTGGTGATCCAGCCAACTTCAGGCTCTAACGAGGCCGAATTTGCCCAACTGGCCCGATCCGTTCTGGCCGAATCCGAGGCGCTGGACCGAGGCGGTCACCCGGTGCCCGCAGACGGCCCGCCCATGGGTTGGCCGCCACCGGGCGTGGATATCGACGCGCATGTCTCGCGCGCCGGACGCAACCTGTTCCTGCAAAAGATGCGCCTTCTGTTCGAAAACTCGCTGATCGGGATATTGTTCAAAACCGGGATGCGACTGGGCAACTTCGAACCCGGTCACTACCAGCGTATGGTCAGCCGAAACGCCGATTTCCGAAAATTCGACGATGGTCTGAAGATGACCCTTGATTGTGACGCCGAGACCTTGTCGCGGATCGTTGCCTTGCTGGACGAAGCGGTTGATCAAGGAAAGATCCGCTATGGCCTACACGCCCAGAAAGAGGCGATGATGACCTGTTTCGTACCTTCGGCCATGCATGACGATCACGTACATTTTGTCGACGGTGCCTCTGGCGGATACGCACAAGCCGCGGCAATGATGCGTGAGAATCGAGCCGAATAAAGGCGAAATTGCTGTTAATGCCACGTTGGTTGCATGGTGAAGTAAATTCAGCGAAACTTAAATATGTCAGAAGAACTCCCACTCACATCACGATCGCTACCCATTTCGCTTTTGCGCGCGCGCGAAAGGGTCATGGGGCCGATCCGAGCCATGCTTGCGGATGCGGGCGTAACCGAACAGCAATGGCGTGTCCTGCGCATTCTGAAAGAGGAAGGCCCGCAAGAACCCACCCAGATCGCGGAACGGGCCTGTCTGCTTTTGCCCAGCTTGACACGCATTCTGCAAAAGCTTGAGGACAAGGCGCTGATCTCGCGCCGGCAAGACCCAGTTGACCGAAGACGGCAGATTGTCGAGATCACAGAGGGTGGTGCCAAGATCATTCACGCAAATATGCCCACGACCATGCAGCAGGCGGAACGCATTCGCGACATGATGGGCCCTGAACGCTATGAACAGCTTTTGGACCTGCTGGCGGATCTGCACGAATTGGATGTTTAGCGTTTAAACAGACACTAAACCGGGGATTTCAACCAATCCGGTTCGAATTCGACATTGTCCAGCCCGGTGAACCTGCGCACCCGATCCAGCTCGGATTCCAAGCGAGATGTCCGGGCCTTGGACCAGCGCGTTTTGCGCTCGGGCCACAGGCTTTTGACACGCAGCGTGCCGCTGTCGCGATGGCCTTTCATATCGATGCGCCCGATCAGCTTGTCGCCTTCCAGCAGCGGGAAGACGTAATAGCCATAGGTCCGCTTTGGCGCCGGTACAAATACCTCGATCCGGTAGTGAAACCCAAACAGACGCTCGGCCCGTTTGCGATCGCGCAGCATCGGATCAAACGGGCTAAGCACCCTTATCCGCCCCGGCGGATTGGGTAGCGCCTCCGCTTGCTCGGCGATATCCGGGCGGGCAAAAAGCTTGCGCAGCTGACCGTCCGTACATTCGACGTCAATCTCTTCGATCTCGCCCTTTGCCAGAGCCCGCGCACACCAGTCTTTGGCCTCGGGCGCGCTGACCGTGTCCCAGAATGCTGCGAGCTCTCCTGAGGTTGCAAAACCCAACCGATCCAGGGCGGCGTTACACAGCCAATCCAACGTTCCGGGTTCGTCACATTCTGAGTTTCCGGGGCAAAGCGCGGTGTCGATCACGCGTTCGGTCAGGTCATAGCGTTTCTGGAACCCGTCCCGGCCAATCACCGTCAACGCACCTGACCGCCATAGATATTCCAACGCGGTTTTTGAGGGATGCCAATCCCACCAGCCGCCCGATCCCTTTTTCTCGCCCTCGCCCAGATCGGCCGAGCAGACAGGGCCATGATCGCGAATGTGATCCAGGACCGAGGCGAATTTCTCCTCAAACCCGTCGCGTCGCCAGTTTTTCCACCGCGCTTTCAGAACGGATGCGTCGCGTTGAAACCGCAGATGCCAGTGCCTGTAGAACTCCATCGGAATGACAGCTGCATCATGCGTCCAATGCTCAAACAGAGCCCGATCCATTTCATAGAGCCTTTTCAGATTGCCAGATCGATATCTGGGCCGCCGGGAAAACAGGATCATGTCATGGGCGCGGGCAACAGTGTTGATACTGTCCAATTGCACAAAACCCAGCCGATGAATGAGGTCCATCAGGTCCGCGCCCGACCCGGCGCCCGAGGGGGGTTCCAGCAATGCATGGCGCTGCATGAAAAGGGCCCGCGCAGAGCTGTTGTTCAGACGCTGCCGGGCCATGCTTACCGCCGCTTAAGTGTATCGCCATAGCTGATCTTCGGGGTCAGTGTTACCCGCGTATCAATCTCGGCTTCGGGGTTTTGCAGCTGACCCGAAATGATCTCAGCCGCCATGCGCCCGATCTCCAGTCGGCAGGCATCCATCGTGGCCAGCTTGCGCGGTAAGCCCTGCAGCAACTCAACGTTGTTGAACCCCGCAAGCCCGATCTGGCCGGGAATGTCGATGCCCTGATCCAGCAGATAGAGCAACCCGCCTGCACCAATCATATCGTTGGAATAATATAGAAAATCCAACTCGGGTGAGCGATCCAGCATCGCCTTTGTCATCTCGCGCCCCTTGGCAAGAGCCGAGCCGCCCGAATAGAACTCGCGATCTTCGATCTCGATCCCGTGTTTGCCCAGAACCTCGGTGAACCCCTCGAACCGTTTGCGCGCCCGGTGATCCAGGGGCATTTTCGTGCCCATGAAGCCGATATGCTGATACCCGGCCTTCAGGATCGCCTGTGCCATTTCACGCCCCGCGCGCCGGTGCGAAATCCCCACCATCGCGTCCACCGGTTTGCCGTCGGTATCCATGATTTCGACCACCGGAATGCCGGCAGAATCCAGCATTGCACGCGCGGCATCGGTATGCTCCAATCCCGCAATGATGACCCCGGACGGCCGCCAGGACAGCATCTCGTACAGTACTTTTTCTTCTTTTTCAGGCAAATAATCGGTGACCCCAACCACAGGCTGAAGCTCGGTATCTTCCAGGACCTGATTGATGCCGGTCAGCACTTCGGGGAACACCATGTTCGAAAGCGACGGGATAATCACCGCCACAAGGTTCACACGGCTGGATGCCAAAGCCCCGGCGATCTTGTTGGGCACATATCCCAGATCCTTGGCGGCGGCCAGAACACGCGTGCGCGTTGCGTCCGAGACATCGCCACGATTGCGCAGGACCCTGCTGACCGTCATCTCGGACACTCCGGACGCTTCCGAGACATCACGAAGGGTGAGCGGACGTTTTGTTTCTGTTTTCACCGAAGATACCTGCATCGTTGTTTTGTCCGATGGTAGCGTAAACGGGGCAAGCTGTTCAACTGCCGAGCAAACCGCATGACAAGCCCGAATTTCCACGCTAGAGAGAACCCCGGACGGCCCCGTGGCTCAACTGGATAGAGCAGCCCCCTCCTAAGGGGCAGGTTGCAGGTTCGAATCCTGCCGGGGTCGCCAAAAGCGCTTGAGAAATACGACTTGTTTGCAAGGGGTTCTGCAGGAACGCCCGTTTGGTCTTCTGCCGAATCCCCCGAAGACGACTGGATACTCGTGTAAAATCTGTACAAAATTCACGGGTCTTTACAGTTTGTAGGCCCGGCAAATGAGTTAGCGGGTAGCAAACGCTCATGCTGAGCGGAAGTCCGGGAATGCGCCCCACAAGCTGAAAATCATGTTCTTGGCAGACACGGACCGGAAGATTGCACGCGCATTTGGTGTTTGGAGGGAACCATCGAGCGAAAATTTTTTTTGGGTGAGACCGTCGTCAAGCGGGTGATCTGGGAAATTCAAAAGGGAGGTATCCTAGTCGAGACCGGTGCGCGTGAGTGCAAAAAAACAGTTGACCGCCGTCTACCTTATTGATCTCGCGCAGATTCAGACGCTTGAAGGAACGAACAGTAACGTCGCGGACGTTTTTTGCGAAGATCGAGCCAACAATGCCCGCACCGGTTCCCATTTCCAGAATGCGATCTCCGGGTCGCAGGTTGGCAAGGCCGATCTCTATCTCGGGTTTTTCGTATTCCCCGCTGCGAATGGCTCGGAGGATCCGGGGTCTGAGATGGGGGGCCTGCAAAACGTCGACCCCACGCAGCGTGGCCACGACTTCGGGGGATTGCTCTAATCCATCTTCTGGAAGCTCTGTTTCGGTAGCAGAGTTATCCTGTTCGCTCATGCTTTGCCTCTCTGACCGTTATTGGCCCGGCGGCCTCATGAATGGTTTGTGTGCAATTGTTGCACTCTGTTTTCGCTGGTTTGGCCATGCCATGCGTAGGCATGGCCTCAGCTGGGTCGCAAACTCGGCTCGGGTCAAGTTCGCGGGTAAGTTATAGGGCGGCTTCGGGACTGTCAGCCGCAGGATCAATCACTAGCACAGAGCGTCCGCGATGAGTATCTCACTGCCGAGACTCTCACTCAGCCTGCGCCTTTCAGCCGCGATGTCGTCGGGGTCGGGCTGGACCCAGAGCTTGGGATGTTTAACAAAACCCTTCGACGCAAGCATGCCGCCCAGTCGGGGGAAATCTAATTCAGCATAAAGCTCGCTGAATTGCTTCAGCTTGGCGGACTCGAAATGATAGAAACGACCGTTCAAAGCATCCATCACATCTGGCATGACCTGGGCGAACCATTTGTACTGGGTCAGATAATCCCCGAGAACCGTTCCAGGACGGCGTAGAACGATTGCAATGCGGCTGTCGGGGCGCGCAAAGAGCGCGGCAAGATGCAGGGCTGAGCTGTCGCTGGATATGATCACACGGGCCGCCGCATATTGCGCTGCTTGTGCCGCCAGACCCTCAGTCTGAGGATGGTAAATACGGTAACCTTCCGCCGCCAACAGCGCCTCGATTTGAGCCTCAGCAAAATAGCGCCCCCGCTTGGAATACAGCTTGGAGCGGGAGATATAGATTTTCTCGGCGCCCTCTGGTTTGACCTGCTGCGGCAGGACGGCTTGCACATGGGCCCGGAAATCGGGGCTTCCGGCAATCATCTTGCCGGTGCCAAACGCCTGTGGTGGAACCACCAGGCGCTCGATCCGGGTGGGCACCTTCAGGCCCGCCAATTCTCCGATACCGCCGCTCATCATTTCCATCATCGGCCGCATGGGGCGGGTGAACTTGTTGGGCCATGTCATCTGCTTTTTCATCAGAAACGCGACATTGCTGACCTCGGGCAGAACACTGCGGGCCCAGAGCCGTGCGGTCGACTCAAGCAGAGCGTGACCGAAATGCTGATAGAGCATCCCGCCAAACAGCCACGCGCCTTTCATCTCGGCTTCGGCGGTGGGCAACGGGTCGTCCTGGGGTCGGGTGGTTGTAGGCAGCCGTGCGTCGCGCAGACATTGGCCAAGCGGCTGATATTGACCTTGTTCGTCATAGATGCCGGCGGGACGGGAAATCCCGCGTTTGCGTCCCCTGCCATGCGGGACGATCAGAGCATTGTTCAGGATGATGATATCGTCGCGCAGCGGCTTTTGCGGGTCAAACACAGGTAAGCTCATAAATCCCGTTGGGTCGGCGTTCCCACAAGACCTGCAAGCGGCAACAGACAATCTTTTTGCGAACGATGACATAACCCGTGAACGGGGGTCAACATGCCCTCTCTGCTCCGATCAACTTTTGCGTATTTGATCTGCGACTGCTGACCCTTGCCTCTATGCCAGCGAGGCGTGTTCTAGCCGCTTGCACGGCGTGACGGGTTTGCGATAGGTTTTTGCAAATGAAAGCAGACCAGCGCAGCACCGACGTCAGGTCGTGATAACCGGTGCGCAATACCGGGATCAGGATCTGTCAGGCGCGGTCAACCAGGTCAGAGCAGGAACATATGCAATTGAACCGTCGACCCGTGGCATCTCTGTGGATCGGAGAGAAGCTGCAATATCTCAATCAGCTATGCCTCAAATCGCACCTGGTGCAAGGCCATCCCACCACGCTGTATTGCACCGACAACGTAACAAACGCACCAGACGGCGTCGATATCCGCCCCGCGTCGGACATCATGGATATTGATACGCACCTGGTCGAGAAAACCTCGGCCTCATTCCTGTCGAATGTCTTTCGCTACAAGATGATACAAATGACCGGCGCTGTCTGGATCGATTGCGACGCCTTTTGCCACAAACCCTTTCCCGATGAATGGGACCATATTTATGCCGGTCACGGCATGCGCGGTGCCCTGAACTGCGGTGTCGTCGGCATTCCGCAACAGGGTGAACTGATCGACCGGCTGCTGGATTACTATGAGAACCTTCCCGACTATCCGGCTTGGTGGAACAAGAACCAGCGCAAAAAGATGGATCGGCTTGACCCGTCGATCCCCCTTCCGGTGCGCATCTACAAGACCGAGCGCACCGCTTTTGGCCCGCAGGCATTCACCTATTTCGCTCAGCAGACTGGCGACTTTGCCCGGGCAATGAGTAACGATGTGCTCTATCCGGTGCCTTTCCAGCTCAATGACATTTTCTATGACCCTCACGGGCATGTCGAAGGCTGGTTCACCGACAACACCGTCAGCGTGCATCTTTATACCAACGGCACCAAACCGTGGTGGCGAAAGAACGTGCCGCTGGAAAACTCCTATGCCGCGCGCATGTGCCACAAAGTGGGCATCGACCCGGCCCTGGCGCTGGAATGAGCATCCGCCCTGCGGCGGGTATGCTGGTGTCTGATCGCACCCGATCCATTGCCGAGGATAGTGACTGATGCCCGCAGTTACGATGATGAGAGTTACTGGCAAATCGACATTTGCCGTTCCTTTCAGCGACCTCAATCTTTCGTCACACAGGTTCCAATTCTGGTCTATAGTCACGACGGTAAGAGAACAAAGGACAGGTAATGTCTTCTGAGGAAAGGGAAATCTGGCGCGATGATGCGGGTAATGTGTTGTTGCGGGCTCGCAACGGCGATGTCATCCGTTATGACGACAGCGGGTTGATCCTGAAACTCTCGGATGTGGTGGTCGAGGATCTGCGTGCCCGGCTGGCAGGCCAGCCAGCGCCTGCGACCCCCGGGTCAGCTGATTCACTGGATGCGGAGTGTCTGGGTGATGTTGATGCCTGGAACCTGCGCCGGGATGGCGACTGGTACCTGTTCGATGCCAACCTTCCGGGCACAATCGCGCCTCGCGGGTATCGCCGTCCGGTTCGAGGCGGCGACATTATCGCAGAAACGCCCGGTCCGGTTCTGGGGGTGCTAAGCTTGGGCGGTGCCCGGAGGGCCCGGGCCTTGCCGGGCAGGGGCGCATTCCCCTATCACGTGGTCGCGCCAGCCGACGATATCGGCGCGGTAGGGATGTCCGGGGTTGAGGCGGCCGAACAAAACGGCCAAGCCGAACGGCTGCGAGAACAAACTCAGGACGCATTGCTGGCAGCGGAAATCCTGGCCCTGCGTCAGCAGGCCGGGCGTGCGCTGCCGTTGATGGTTGCGCGTTGCGAAAGCGATGAGGCCGCAAGTTTGAAACAATTGGGCGCTGGGCTCGCGTTCAAAAACCTCGTGCAGGCCGCGGAGAACCTTCAGGCCATTGGCCAGAGCCTGGGGAAACGCGCCCGACTTGCCGCGCTCAGCCTGGATTTTACGCTTGAGGATGTTCTGACCCCACCCGAGGACTACATCCAGGACCTGTTAGCTCTCTTGCAAGAGCTGTTTCAGGCGCTTTGGTCGCATGATCTGCCTCCGGTGCCGGTACTGATGGTGTTTGACGCCACAGTCGCCGCATTGCGGGCGCCGCAATGGGAACTGGCGCTGCACCAGACCGATCTGAACCTGCTGTTTTCACTGCCGAGCTATGCGCTGGAACACGACAACAACGCCCGCCTGACGCCCAAAGCGATGCAACGCCGCGCGGCGACCGAGGCAGCAGCGTTGTCCGAGATCGAAGCAGGGCGTGGCTGGCAATGCCCGTTGTTCCTGCTGGCCGAACGCGAAGGGAAAACCAGCATCCGCTTGCGCAGCAACGCGCAGGCACCGCTGGAGATCGACGCCACGGACCCATTCAGGGCCGGGCCGATGCATGGGTTTCGCCTGACCGGGCCACAGGGGCCTGTGGACATCACCGCAGTGCAGGTCGACCCTCATGAACCGCGCGACCTGCTTATTGAAGTGGGTTGCACTTTGCCGACCAACGGCATGCACCTGACTTACGCGTGGGATGGCCCTGGTGCGCTGCGCGATGAGTGGTCGCATCCTTACCAAGCGGACGTGCGCCGTTGGGCGCTGCCCTGCAAGCTGGAGGTCTTTGGCTGATGCTTTATGTTGACCTTGATCTGCCGGTTGGCGCCTTGTTGTCCGACCCGCCACCCGCACCCGAAGCGGCAGGCGGCTACGGCGATTTTGACGGCATCAGCCTGGACGCTGCCGATCTGGAAGGGGCCGACGAGCACCCCGACCAGTGGCCGGATACGCAGGGCGTTCATTTGGCGCGCCCGGCGGGTCCCAATACGGGAAATGCGCGGGTCGGATCGGTCCAAAACAGGCCGATTCTGTGTCTGACGAACGGGGTGAATTGCGGGTTCGCTCTGGAAGACATCATGCTAAACCACGGGGCTTGCAGCATGGCCGTGTTGTTTGCCGCCCCTGCCGAGCCTGCTGGTACATTATTAACGCTGAACCCGTGCGAGGGGCGCAATTACCTGTTTCTCGCTGCGGCAGAAGGGCAGGTGACGCTAAAGTTTCGCGATGGTGGCGACCCGCTGACCTGCCCTGTGCAACCGGGCGCGTCCGCAGCGCCCCGGGGTGATTTCATTCTTGCCTGTGCTGCGATCCGCGGACCGGATATGACGCTTGCAGTGAATAATCTTCTGCCCTTGCAGATGACTGAGACCAGCGGGCTGCAGGCAGGTGCGCATGATCTTTTCATTGGTTGCCGCAGTGACCGGGCAGGCATCATCAAGACGCTGGGCGCTGCGCAGATCGCCCGGGTCTGGCTGTGGCCGGATCGGGACATCTTTGCCGACACCACCCATGCCGCGCTGACCGCTGTCTGGCGCGGGATCGAAACCAATCCTGCTCAGATGAGACCCCGGCATGGGCTTTGATCGCGACAGCGTCCGCCAGGACAATATCTGCGTCATCTGGATCGATGACATGATCGACATCTTTACCTGGCGCAATGCCTTCGGGGTTGAGATCCAAACCCCCAATATTGATCGGCTCATGGCGCGTGGCGCGCAGTTTCGCAATGCCTATGCAACCGTGCCGCTCTGCGCGCCGTGCCGAGCGGAATTGGCGACCGGGCTCTCTCCGTTTCGCACTGGGTTGGTGGACCTCAACCGGCTGTGGCGCGACGTGCTGCCGCCGACAGCCGCCTGGCAATATGATCTGCGCCGCGCAGGGTTCGAGACATTCACCACCGGCAAGACCGACGGCAATTACAAGCCGATGCCCGAGGATTACAAGCGGCTTCTGTTCCATCATGATATCGAAGCCCGGGACAAGGGTGGGCGCAAAGGTGTGCATGATTATCTGGGCAAGGGTCCGGGTGTGGCAGGGGTCAATCATCCTGACGACGATGGATCGCAGGATGACAGGTTCTATGATTTCTGGGTGGCCCAAAACGCAATTGACCACCTGCAACGGATCGACCCCAGCCGGCGCCATCTGATCCAGCTTGGATTCAAGCACCCGCATTACAACCTTGTCACGCCTGATCGGTTTTATCAGATGTATGATGTGTCGCGGATTACTTGGCCAGAGATCGCCGCGCCAGAGGATTACCACGGCCCGCAACCCGGCATGGCGGTTTATGAGCTGGCCTATATCGTCAATGGCAACTGGACCCCGGAAAAGGCCGGGGATGAGGCCTGGCGTCAGGTGGTTCGCGCCTATTTCGCCGCTTGCTCTCACGTAGATTACGAAATCGGCCGTTTTCTGGACGCGCTCGAAGCATCGCCCATCGGCGGTTCGACCACTGTGCTGCTGCTGTCGGATAACGGGTTCAACCTTGGCAATCACGACAGTTTCCACAAGATGAGTCAGTGGGACAGCGCTGCCCATGTACCGCTGGGCATCTGGTCGGCGCGGATGGAAGAGGATGAGCAGCAGGGCCCGGACATCGCACTGCCTGTTTCGTTGCATAACTTGCCCAAGACGATCATGGACCTGGCCGGGTTGCCCTATCGGCCCAACTGGGTTTCGGGGCAAAGCCTGTTGCCGTTGATCGATCCCAGCTTTGGTGAATTTGATGACAGCAAATCGCCGGTCACTTGCGTCTTCGGAACGCTCAGCGTACGCCCTTCGGTTGCAGGGCTGAGCCAGTATCGCTACTTCCGCTATCCGAATGGCGAAGAGCAGGTTTACGACGTCGTCGCTGACCCTGGTGAAACAACCAATCTGGCGCAGACTGCGCCTCTGGAGGAGCTGCGCGCGGAACTGGTCCGCGGTGCGCTGGATCTGGGTCTGGACCTGCGCGGGTTCGAAAACCCGGCCGATGGGGTCAATGCGATGATGGCAGTGGATGGCACCGTGGTGATGGCGGGCGGCAAGGGCAACAACGACTACTGGGCCTACGGTGCAGACGCAGAGAAGATCCGCGAGGACAAAGACGGCGGCACCGATACTCTGTGGTATATGGCAGGCCCAGACGATCACGTTTTGCATGCGCCCGCCAACGTTGAGAAAATCCGCATTGCCACGGTGGTGTCCCGCAACGAGGTGGCGGCCCCCGATGGCAGCCGCCCGGGCAAGCGGCTGCGTATCGTGGCCCATCCCGAAAGCCCCATCGAATTCGAAACCTCGGAACGGGTGACCATCGAAGTGCAGGGCTCGTTAGGCGACGACATCATGATCGGCCCCAAATACTCGGGGGCAGAATTTCACGGCGGCGCGGGGAATGACAGGCTGATTGCCCGCTCGAAACGAGGCAAGGACCGTAACCGGTTCTTTGGCGGCGCGGGTCATGACGTGCTGGTGGGCGGGCGCGGCTCGGATTATCTGGACGGTGGCACCGGCGATGACGAAATCCATGGCAACGCGGGCAACAACACGCTGATCGGTGGCCACGGCAACGATGTGATCATCGATGGTCCGGGAAATTCGCAGATCGACACAGGCCCGGGGAAAAATCGGGTAACCTCGGGCGGCGGTGACGACGTCATCACCGTGGGCACCGGAGACAACGTCCTGACCGGTGGGCCGGGCAACACCTGCTACCGCATCGCATATGGCGGGGTGACCCGGATCACCGACTGGCATCCGGGGGTGAGCATCGACGTTTCGGCCTGGCCTCGCCCACCCGCAATCCGGCTACGCGACGGGGATATCGTCATCTCGCTCGGGGGCAGCTTTGTGATACTGGAAGGGATTGCGGATATGGATGCAGTCCGGACCACGTTGACCTCCCCTCCCGACCCATCCAAACCTGCGCAAGACGGTGATCGGAGCATACAAGATGGCTAAGAAACCGCGCTATCTGATCGTCACACCCATGAAAAATGAGGGGCCCTATATCCTCGACTGGGTGGCGCATCACATGTCGATCGGGATCGAACATTTCATTGTGGTCACCAATGACTGTGATGATGGCACGGATCGTATCCTCGACCGGCTGGCAGAGCTGGGCCATGTTACCCACGTTCCAAACCCCAAGATGTTGCGGCGCAATCAGGGCAACTGGCATGTTATGGCCTTGCGGTATGCGCATCTGTTCAACATATACCGTGACGCCGAATGGGCGCTGTATTCGGATGTCGATGAGTATCTGCAGATCAACCTGCCCACGCCCACGCTGGACGCTTTTTTGGATCAAGTGGGACACAGTGATGTGGTCTCGTTCACCTCGATCCCCTATAACAGCAACGGGCAAAAGACGCTGGTCGACACACCGGTTCCCAGCCAATTCACCCAGCGCAACAGGCCCTATTCCGAGATGATCAGAACCGGTGCTTCTGCATTGACCGCTTGTAAGTCCATGCATCGAAACAGTGTGCCGTTCCGCATGCGCCGCAATCATCGCCCGGTGATGGAAAACTTTTCAAAGACCGATTACATCTGGCGCGATGGCTCGGGCCATGAATTGGGCGCCGATTTCACGGACACAAGAAGCAAGGCGCTGGATTCACTGGCGACTGTGACCCTGGCCCAGCTGAACCACTATGCCATTCGCAGCGCCGAAGCCTTTCTGATCAAGGCTGAACGAGGCGATGCAGTCATTGCGGCTCGACTTGAGCAAGCTCGAAAATACTGGGACAACTACAACACAGCCGGTGACGACGACGACCGGTATGTCGAACTTTCCCCCGCTGCTCAGGATATCCGTAATAGATTTGCCGACGATGCCGAGTTGGCAGAGTGGCATGCGGTGGCATGTGCCAGCCATCGCGAAAAAGTGGCCCGCATATTAGACACTGAAGAAGGGCGGCAATTGGCGGAACAGATCGGGTATTTTGACTGAGTCGAAATTGAACACCGCGATGGATAGCTTTGGCTTCTTGCCCTCACGCTCATCCGCCATGGGCGACAACTTGCTTGTTTTTGAGCGGCAATTACCCGTTTCTGGTTCGACCTTCTTTTGTGCTATGATCTCCGGACGAGTTTGATGACTATTTGTTTGGAGGACTATTTTGTCCGATACGCCAAAGAACCAATTTGCTTTAAGACCATTGGAAAAAGAGGATCTTGCAACAATCGCCACGTGGTTCCGCGACATTGATGATCTTGCGCTTTTTGACCGCAAATCCCGTATCCCGCTGAACAATTTGCAGACCGAAGAGATCTGGAATGATGCCGTTTGCCAATCCCGGGATGAGGGGAAGTGCTGGTTTGTGGTTGAAACGCAAGCCGGTCAATCGGTGGGCCTGGCCGGGTTGGACGGGATCTCCAGCATCAACCGGGACGCGGTGATCCCGCTTTTCGTGGACAAGTCGGTCCGGCGGCACGGCGTTGGCATACGAACGGCGGCGCTGATGCTGGATCTTGCGTTTCGTCAGCTTGGGTTGAACCGGGTGACGTCGTTCTACCGGTCGGACAACTGCAGCACTCGGGATCTGGTGGCGCGGCTGGGGTTCTGTGTCGAAGGCACCATGCGGCAGGCCTGGTTTGCAGATGGACAGTTCCGCGACATGGCTGTTGTCGGGGTTCTCAAGGATGATTGGTTTGAACGGCGAGAAGCTCTGATCTCGGAATTGAGCGGGGGCACAACGGTCTCGCTCAGCCCGGGGCATTCCCCCTTGTGGACATGGCCGCCAAGCCCTGTTCCATCTGCATGACCTTTAAATTGTTGCACGCCGGTCCGGGCAAAACCTGATATACCAAAGCGGACGGATTCGGCGCGAATTATGAACTGAGTGTCTCCATTGAAAAGTACCCGTTCGGATTTAACACCTAAACAAAAGCTGGGCGCCGTCCTGTTTGCCGATGTTGTCGGATATTCGCGCCTGATGAGCGAGAATGAAATTGATACGTATAATGCGTTGAAATCCTTGCTGGCTCAGCTTGAACAAATTTGCACCAAATATGGTGGCGAGATAATCGAGGTGCGCGGGGACGGGGTTCTGGCCCTGTTTGAGACCGCAACCAGCGCTGTTGAGTTTTCCGTCGAACTGCATCGCATCGCCGCATCACATAATCAGGGCCGGGACGCAGCTCAGCAGATCAAGTTTCGCGCCGGCGTTCACCTGGGCGAGGTGCTGATCGATGACCGCGGCATTCACGGTGACAACGTGAACATTGCCGCGCGGCTGCAGGAAATCGCCGAGCCCGAGCGTGTCTATGTCAGCTCGGCGGTCTATGAACAGATCCGCAATCGGCTGCGTTATGGGTACGAGTTTTTGGGTCCTAAGCAGCTGAAAAACATCCTGTCCCCGGTGGCAACCTATTGCGTGCGCAGCGAGGTCGAAGGCGCCACAATGGCCGCCGCTTTGCGCCCTGACATGCAGCTTGAGGTGATGGAACGTCCCGATATTCCGTCGGTGGCTGTATTGCCGTTCTCCAGCCCCGGTGGTGATGAGAATGACAATTGGATCGCCGAAGGGTTGACCGATGACATCATTCTGAACCTGTCGAAGTTTCGGAACCTGTTCATCATTGCGCGCAACTCGACCTTTTTTCTGAACGCCGAGACGATTTCCCCGGCTGAAGCGGCCCGGCGGTTGAACGTGCGCTATATTGCGCGGGGGAACATCCGCAGGTCGCGAACCCGTATTCGGATCACGGCCGAGCTGATTGATGCCAACAGCGAGCGTACCATCTGGGGTGAACGCTTTGACCGGGATATCGATGACATATTCGATATTCTGGATGAGGTCACCGAGTGCATCGTTGCCGCCACCGCTGTGATGATCGAGTCGCATGAAAAGCAGCGCATGGCGCAATATACGCCGTCTGATCTGCAGGCCTATGGATCGGTTCTGCAGGGCCAGCATCATATTTTCAAATACACGCGCAACGACAACCGGATGGCGCAGAATTGCTATGAATCCGCGTTGCAGCGCGACGAAGGGTATGCGCGCGCGGCGGCTGCATTGTCCCGAACGTTGAACATCGACTGGCGGTATTCGTGGACCGAAGACCCCGCCAGCGCCCTGGATCAGGCACTGTCTTATGCGCAGCGCGCGGTCGAGCTGGACCCGACCGATGCGCGCGGGTTCGGTGAGCTGGGATATGTTCAGCTTTATCGGAAAGAGCACGATACCGCCCTGGAATCCTATAAGCGCGCGTTGGCGTTGAACCCAAATGACGCGGATATGCATTCGGACTACGCGGATGCTCTGGCGCATTCGGGTGACAACGAAACCGCGATCAAGCATCTGAAACAGGCCATGCGCCTAAACCCCTATTTCCCCGATCAGTACCTGTGGCATCTGGGCGGCGCCTATTACAACCTCAAGCGCTACGACGATGTGATCGAGGCCGTGAACAAGATGAACAACCCGACCGAGGGGCAGAGAATGCTGGCCGCCAGCCATGCCCAGTTGGGCAACATGGATCTGGCGCGGCAGATCGCCGACAAGCACCGCGTGGCGCATCCGAATTTCTCATTGTCCAGATGGGCCAAGGTCTTGCCCGACCGGCTAGAGGATGACACACAACACTTTGTCGAAGGCCTGAGAAAAGCGGGATTCTGACACAAAAAAGGGCGCGTCCAGCACGCGCCCTTCGATCGTTTCCGAGATTAGGTTTATTCGCCGCGTGCTTTCGCGCCCGAAACCTTGGCCCCGCTCACCTTCGCTCCGCTGACTTTTGCGCCACTGACCTTCGCGCCTGAAACCTTGGCCCCGCTGACTTTCGCGCCGCTGACTTTGGCACCGGCCATGACGGGTGCGTCATATTCGAAATAGACATCCAGCAGGACGTCTTCGATCTGGCCTGCCGAAATGTCCAGCCGCAGCGTGTAATCGGCCTGATCATAGGTCCAGACGCGAATGTCGTTGGCCATCTGATAGTCGGCCGCCGCAACACCCGAGACAGATGGGTCAAGCGGTGCGCGCGAGGATTGCGCAGAAGTATCCGCTGCGCCCACCTCATCGGTCTGCAGTTTCAAACCATGGGGCAGGTTGCCACCTGTGGCGCTTTTTCCTTCGCCATGAACCAGGAACACGGTCGGTTCGGGCAGTTCGTAGTAGGTGCCGTCATAGGTGAACCCATAGATCCGGGCCAGACGGGCATCGCCGCCGAACTGGTCGCCGATGAAATTGTTCACGCCATTTCCACGGCGGCGCGAATCCTGTTCTTCGAACAGTTGAAGCCGATGGCTGTTGGCCGTCTGTTTCCAGAACGTGTGCTTATACTGACGGCCCTGGGTGATATAGACGAAAGAGTCGAACGGGGCCTTCTTGCGCTTGTCGAACTTGAACGTGTCGTCGCCGTCTTTGACAACTTTGTAGATGCCGGATTTGTCGTTAGCTTCATCGCCCAACTGAACCAGCACACGGTCGCCGCGCTTGACCTTGACGCCGTCAATTTTCTTGAAGCCGGAGGGTAACGCGCTGTTTTCGTCTTCGTCGGTCAGATCACAGACCAGACGCACGGCACGCTGTTGCAGTTTTAGATCGCTTAACTCTCGCCCAAACAATAATACTTCGGAAAAACTGAGTAAGGACTCAGACATATCACTTTCTCCCTATGGGGGGATTTCAGGCGGTTCAATCCGCATCAATCCCATCCTAGCGCTCAGATGGCGCGACCAATTTCACAAATATCACCCCGTGGCCGTAACCTGCCATAAATCAGCAGAAAAACAAAGACTTTTAGCCGGATTTACTCGGGCGTAAGCGTCCGGACCGAGGCGGCGTGGCTGGAGCCGTCAGGCAGGCTCAGCCGGGGCCCCGGTTCAACCAAACCGATCTCGCGCATGCGAAAATTGCCTTCGATGATCTGACGGAATGCGCCGCCGGTTATGTCCTGATCGACCGCAACCAGCGCCCGTTCCACACCGAAATAGCTCAGCATGTCGGCGTCCAGCATGCTCCAGGCATCTGCCAGATAAGACCCAAGGAAATCCCGCGCCTCAACCAGGGCTAGGCGAAACCCTTCGGGGTCGTCCGCATATCGTTCGTCAAACGTGTCCTGCATGATCGCGGTGTAGTCGTCCGAGCCTTCCAGGCGGTCCGACAGATCCTCTTCCTCGCGGGTGATCACGTCATGCACCAGAAGCCGTTCATGATAGATGTCGACCAGAATATCGAACATCGCCCCGGTCAGCGGTTCCGACAAATCATGTTCGCTGGTCCAGCCATGGGCGAAATCCGACAGCACGCGGTCATTGGCCGCCATCCGGATCTGTCCGTTCTTGGACAATTCGGCAAACCGGCTGAGCCGGTTGAAGGTATAGAGGTTCCCGTGTGTGCTTTCCAAAAGCTCTTCAACAACCGAGCCGAAATGCAGCGAGGCCAGCAAGGCAACAAGATCGGCTGCGGATTCGTGAAACCCATAGAACTCACCCGTGCCCTGACCGTCCGAAGGCAGGCCGATGACGCTGTAGATCAGCGCATGACCGATCTCATGCGCGACCACGTCGAAATTCAGGCTGTAAGGGCGATACTCATTCCCGTGTTTCCAGGTGCCGCCGGTTTCCAGAAATCCCCAGCCGATATGCGCATTGTCGAGCGTTGGAAGCAGCGACAGCTCAAGCCGATCGAAATCATCTGCGAAATGCCAAGGAATGGGACGGCCGAAATACCCCTCCCACACGTCCATGGTGAAATGCGCCGAACCAAACAGATGCGCGGCCTCGAACGCGGGATCGTCGGGATCGATATGAATGAAGTTGCCGAATTCATCCGGGACCGCAGGGGATTGGATATAGCCGTCCCAAGGTGGCAGATACATCTCGGGCCCCTCCGGGCCGGGGATCATCGCACCATAAGGGGTGGCTTTGTCGACCGGATTCAACACATACATGCGCGGCCCCGAGGGGCCGGGACCAATGCTGCCCTGCGGCGCCGAGATTTCCACCAGTTCCGGCCGTATGTCCTGCGCAAGGTAAGGTGCTTGCGGATACAGCAGGAACCGTGTTCCGGGCGGTTCGTCCTGATTGGGTTCGGGCCAGCTCATCTGTTGTTCCTTGAATGACTATGCGGCTGCGCGGTTTCGGAGGTTCATTCCGCGGCAGAACTATCCTTTGCGTGGCAATACAAAAACTCGGTTTCGATCAGCTCAATCAACGCGTCGCGCCCGTTCAGCCCAAGCGCGGTTGCATGGGATTCAAGATCATCCGGCACCGTCTGGTCAAGACGCGTTTCAAAATACCAGATCAGCATTCGGATATGTCGGGTCGGATCATCGGACGTGGTGCGGGTTTCCAGAACAAGCGCCTTGTCCGCCGCCCGATCCCGAAACGCGGGGTAGTGCCCCGTCCGCCGCAGCTCATCCAGCAACGCAGCGTCCAGTTGATCGCCACGCTGGGCAATCGCAACCTCGGTCTTGTTCTGATCCGCCAGCCAGGTTTCATATTGCGGCAGGGTCAGGTCGTTGTCTTCAAGCCATTGCAGAAGATCGGCATGGCGCGCCAGCCGCGTTTCTGACCGGTGCAATGTCATCTGACGCATCAGATCATCGCGATCCGGGCTGTGGCCCGAGCGCCGCGCCTCTTCCCGTGCCAAAAGCCTGAGCGCCGCGCTTTCACGCAAACGGGCATAGTGCGCGGGATCAAGCCGCAGCTCGTCCACAAGCCCCCGAAACACGTGCGGCGCAGCGGGTGTTTCTGCATCGACACGCGCACATAACTCGCGCCAGGCCAGCGTGCGTTCGACCCGTACAGGCGAGGTTTGATCCGGGCGAGACGTGCTCAGATCGCGCGCCATGCGTTTCAGCATCTCAATGGCATCATCGCGTTTCGCGTCAACTTTGCCATTTGCCAGCCAGTGTTTGAACGGGTCCGAGGTCTCCCCCTCTAACGTCTCACGGACGATCCTGTCCCAATCCCGTTCGCGGTAATTCAACGCCTTGGCATGGTCGATCAATTTGGCGGCCCGTTCCGGGGCCAGAACGCCCTGATCCCGCGCCGCCGCGACCGTTGCACGGATCGACACCAAGGGCTCGCTCAGCGGCTGGAACCCAAGCTCTGCCGGGCTGTGCAATACTGCAACCTCATCATCATCCTGAATGCGGCCGCTCAGGTAGTCCTCAAACACCCGCCCGACGCCGATCATGCCGAATTGCGCCAGCTCTGCCGCCCTCAGCGCGCCCATGCTGGCGCTGCCATAGACTGGAATACCCTGTTCCATCGCCCACAGGATTTCCTTGTGCCAAACCGAGGGCACACCGTCGAAATAGCCATCGATGATCCCGATCGCGTCGGGTTTGTCTTGGGCTGCGCGATAGACATCGCCTTGCTGTACCGGCGGCAATTGGGTGGCGTCCAGATGATCTGCAACGACCGAGGCGGGCAAGGTGGGACCAACAAAGATGACAACGTTCATCAGCCGGCCTCCGCTGCGTGGCGGGCACGCGCGCCGGGGATAAAGTCCGGGTCATCATGCGGAGCTTCAAGCTCCGGGATCACGGCGCGCGCAACGGCGATATCAAATTCCGGACGTGACAGATCGACAATGACCACTTGCGGTACGCCGACCGCTGATAATTGGGCCAGCAGCAGCTTGAGGTCCTGATCGAAATCGCCAGTGACATGTGTTGGGCAGTTCTGAAAATCATCGGACGGCGCGCAAGTGGCGATCAGGGTCTGCACATAGTCACCGCGCCAGCTGCGCGCATCGTCGGTGAATTCTGCGGGGTCCAGATCGTCGCGCGCGCCCGAGATATAGGTCAGCCGGGTCTGCGCTGCCTCGGTCAGCGCGCGCAACAGCGCTATGGCGCGATCCGGGTGGCAACCATCGCCGATGCCGATATGGCCCAGCGTGCTGCCCGCATCACAGATCGCGCATCGGAAGGCGGCAATGCCGGTATCCGAGGTGGTATTCCAAATGCCCAGATGCAGCCCGGCCCGGGCAATCATTTCCATGGCCTCCTGACACCGCGCGTCATCAACCGACGCCGGATCGATCCGCGTGGTCGGAGAGCGTTGATGCCACAGGGTGGTCGCGTCCCTTTCGATCACCTCGCAGATGGCGTGGCAACTGGCCTCGGTCAGATTGTTGCCCGAAGCCAACCCGTTCGTGGTGCGTGGAAAAGCCCGCTGCGCACCAACGGGTGAGGTCGTGTAGTCCGTATCGACCATCTCATAGGGCACCCAACATGGCTGATCGCTGATCAGATCCTGGCCCTGCACCCACAGCATCGCGCTGTGCGGATCAAACGCGCCGCCTGTCACCCGGGGCAGACGGTCAACCGCAACCACGGTCTGGTCAGCCACCAGATCGGCATGGCTGGACAGCCGCAAAGGCAGCTCGACGCGTTCCGCATGCCAGGATTCAACCGCCTCCATCACGCCCGAGGCCCGCGCAGCACTCAGCGAAAGACCCTTTCCAAGGGACACCGCAACCGAGCGGGAGTTGGGCCGCGTGACCATGACAGTCGGCAATCCCACCCGATCCAGCCCTGTCAGGTTGGCGATCCGTGTGATGCCCATATCCCGCAGAAATGGCGCGACAATGGCCAGCGTTTCTTCCGGTGATCTAAGCCGGTGCGTATCATGCAGATAGGCTTTCTGCGACCTTGATGACATGCGCCCGCCTTTGTATCTCAATAGAAATTCCGACCCCGTTGCAGGGGCGTCAGCGTCCCGAGGGTTGTACCGATCGCCACAAAGATGCGGGAACGGCCCGGGCGGGTCAACAGCCCCGGCGCACCCGAGGTCCACGCAAGACGCCCAAACCCGAACCACGTTTCGCCACTTGCGCGTCTTAGGCCCAGCGGGTAAATGAACCCCGCGCCGCCTCAATAGCTCAGCTGGTAGAGCAGGTCCTTCGTAAGGACAAGGTCGGGGGTTCGAGTCCCTCTTGAGGCACCACCCCCCCCCATGCAAACAGGCAAAATATTTATTATGCATGTGTGAAAAAACTCACTGATGCAGGCCTTCTCCGGTGTAACATGACCTCAAAGTTAACGAGGGGATATGTTCATGGCATTTGATCTGAAGAAAGCGCTGATGGGTGAAAGCGCGAAGGACCGGCTTAAGGCAGTCAAGCGCAAGCTGAAGGACGGGCAAGAGCTGAATTTCGCCCTGCTGCCTGCGGGCAAGGATGGGATACCGATCCTGATCTACTCGAAAACGAAGTTGAATGTCACAAAGGCGGTGCATGGCACGATGCGGCGCGCGGCCGACAATATCTACCTCGAACCGAAACCGGGCGCCAAGCTGACCACGACACAGATCAAAGAACTGAACAAGGGGGCTGCGAAAGCGCAGGCCTCGGGGATCGAATTCTTCTCTAACTCGGCGGATTCGGATCACTATCAGAAGATCCCAAACTTGGGTGAGGATGCGCCCGAGGAAGAGAGCCATTACCAGCCGATACCCGGTTTGGGTCAGGACGATGCAGACGCGCAGGCCTATGCCAAGCGAGAGGATCTGAATCAGCAACCTGGGGCCACACAGCCACCGCCGCGCGCGCAGCCAAGCCAGCCCATCCCGCAAGCCAGCGCTCCGCAAGGGGCCGCGCCCGCTGCGCCGGTTGTCAAGGTCAGCACCCTGTCCGAGGTCGATTTCGGCAAGCTGAAGCAGAACCACAAGATGTCCACCAAACAGGCCAAAGTGCTGCGCAAAGTTGCAGAAATGTCCAAAGAGGCAGGCGATGATCGCGCCTATGCCGCCAAGTGGCCAGGGTTCTGCGAGGCGTTGGATGCACTGATCTTCAACATCAGAAACGTTCACGATCAGATGGACAGCCAGCTATATAAATCGACGCAGTACCACCTGGTTGCTGAGGTTGGGGCGTTGTTGACTTACGCGTTTGAAAAAGGCGCGCTCAGCCCGAGCCATGGCTGGGACAAGGTTCTGCAGTCACTGGACGCAGTTGACGGTGATCTGGCGACGGTCGGGAACTGGATCAGGGACGAGGCAAGCTGAGCTTTTAGCACCTCGCTAAACGGTGGCACCTTTCAGCCGGATGGCGGTGCCCACCGTACCTGCGCACAGGCCAACGACAATCGCGACGATCAGTTCCAGTGTTTCGACATGGGCAAATTGCCAGCCCGCAAAAATCAGTGTCTCCAGCACGCCGACCACGCCCCCCATGAGGGCCCCGAGCCACAGCTTGCGGGTCATCATGCCCAACGCAACACCGAGAATGCCGGGAAGGCCAAGGACGTTTCCGCCAATAGTTCCAAGTAAATCCAGCATGGTACCCTCGTCCTAGTCGGTGCGCGTTTTCAGGAAGGCGCGAATGTCATCGCCGGCGGCGGCATGCTTTTGCAAGGGCTCGCCTGCCTGCGCGCTCAGCGATTCGGTAACCCGCTGGTATTCCTCAAGGTAACCGGGCGGCAAGTTGTGCGCGATGCCCTGATGGCAATCGATGCAGGTCATGTCATTGTCGATGGCGCGCTGATGTTCGGATGCGGCGCGGGCCTCTTGAATGGTGAAGTCCATGTAGTCGAAGTTGTGGCAATTCCGGCATTCGCGACTGTCCGAGGCTTTCATCTTTTTCCAGACCGTCGCTGCCAGATGCAGGCGATGTTCCTCGTATTTCTCGGGCGTTCCTATGGTGCCGACCACCTCGTGATAGATATCCTTGACCGCCATGACCTTGGCCTTGATCTTGTGGTTCCATTCGTGCGGAACGTGACAGTCGGAACAGATCGCGCGCACGCCGGAATGGTTGTTGTAGTGTATCGTCTCGCGATACTCGCCCAGATTGACCTCCATTGTGTGGCACGAGGTACAGAATTCCTCGGTATTGGTCAGCTCCAGTGTCCAGTGAAAGCCGCCCCAGAACAGGATACCGGCCAGAAACCCGGCGATCAGGGTAAAGCCGAAACTCAGAGCGGGCACCGGGCTCCAGAACCAGTCCCAAAGCCGGCGGAGCTTGCCACGGGTGTCTTGGGGATCTGCCATCGCGTGTCCTCCTTTAGTCGGGATCAGTTCTCGTGAGAGGGAACAAAGACGTTTTCGACCAGCGGTGGCGTGTCGGCCTGTGGCACGTGGCACTGGTTGCAGAAGTATCTGGTGCCCGCGATGTGATCCAACTCATTGCCTTCACGGTCCAGATAGTGGGTCATCGACAGGGTCGGGGCATTGCGCTCCCCGGCCTTGGTCCAGTCATGGCAGGACAGGCACTGATTGGTGCGCAGATCGATCTGGTACTGGGTGATCGAGTGCGGAATAAGCGGCGGCTGCTGGCGATAATTGCGCACCATCCGCCCCTCGCGCCCTTCCCATTGCAGGTTCATGTTCACCACACTCGGGGCGTCAGGGGCGGCGCCGCGCAGGTCGCGCAATTCCTGCGCCATGGCGATGCTGCCAAGGGCGATGAGCAGGGCAGCCAATGCGGTCGTGATCCGGTTCATTTTGCGGGCTCCTTTGCTGGCTGATCAGGCGCGTTCCACCTTGCAGGCGCATTTCTTGAAATCGGTCTGTTTCGACAGCGGACAGGTCGCATCGAGCGTCAGTTTGTTGGTCAATTGCCCTTCGTCGAACCAGGGCATGAACACCAATCCACGCGGCATCTTGTTGCGCCCTTTGGTCGAGATCCGGCTGGTAACCTCGCCGCGCCGGGTTTTGACCTTTATTTCCTGGCCGTGCCGCAGTTCGCGGTCGGCGGCATCATCGGGATGCATATAGACAACCGCCAGCGGGAAGGACCGGTGCAGCTCGGGCACGCGGCGCGTCATCGAACCTGAATGCCAGTGCTCAAGAACCCGCCCGGTGCAAAACCAAAGGTCGTATTCATCATCCGGAACCTCTGGCGGGGCCTCATAAGGGGCAAAGATGATCTTGGCCTTATTGTCGGGGAAGCCATAGAACTGCAGCTCTGACCCGGCCTCGACGTAAGGATCGTGGCCTTCGCGGTATCGCCAGCGGGTTTCCTTGCCGTCAACGACCGGCCACCGCAGGCCGCGTTCTTCGTGATACCGTTCGAACGGCGCCAGATCGTGGCCATGGCCGCGCCCGAACTGGGCGTATTCTTCGAACAGACCCTTTTGCACATAGAAGCCAAAGTGGTTGGCATCGTCGTTTGGGTGGCCATGCTGAATTTCACTCAGCGGGAATTGATCGACATTGCCATTGGTGAACAGAACCTCGTACAGAGTCTTCCCGGCCATCTCGGGCGCCGTCGACAGAAAATCAGCGCCCCAGGCTTCTTCGACAGTGAACCGTTTGGAAAACTCCATCAACTGCCACAGGTCCGACTTGGCCTCGCCCGGGGCATGGACCTGCTGCCGCCACATCTGGGTGCGGCGTTCGGCGTTGCCGTAGCAGCCTTCTTTCTCGACCCACATCGCGGTGGGCAGGATCAGATCCGCAGACAGGGCCGTGACCGTCGGGTAGGGGTCTGACACCGTGACAAAGTTGTCGGGGTTGCGATAGCCGGGCCAGCCTTCTTCGTTCATGTTGGGCGCGGCCTGCATGTTGTTGTTGCACTGCACCCAATAGGCGTTCAGCACCCCGTCGTTCAGCATCCGGTTCTGCAGCACCGCGTGAAAGCCCACCTTGTCGGGGATCGTACCTTCGGGCAGTTTCCAGATCTTTTCAGCCTTGGCGCGGTGTTCGGGGTTGGTCACCACGTAATCCGCAGGCAGGCGGTGGGCGAAAGTCCCGACCTCGCGCGCCGTACCGCAGGCCGAGGGCTGACCCGTCAGCGAAAACGGCGAGTTCCCGGGTTCCGAGATCTTACCGACCAGCAAATGCACATTATACATCAGCGAGTTGACCCAGGACCCGCGCGTGTGCTGGTTGAACCCCATGGTCCAAAGGCTCATGACCTTGCGGTTAGGGTCGGCATATTGCTGGGCCAGGCGCTCCAGCTGTTCTTCCGTTACACCCGACAGCTCGGACACATATTTGCGGGTATAGGGTTTGACGGATTCGGCGTATTCCTGAAAGCTGATGGGCGTCAGTTCGCCCGAGTTCGGGTTGGCCGCAGCCGTTTGCAACGGATTGTCATCGCGCAGGCCGTATCCGATATCCGTGGCGGTCTTGGTGATGTTGACGTGTTTGGCCAGGAACTCTTCGTTCACCGCGCCGGTTTCGATGATGTAATTGGCGATGTAGTTCAGGATAGCCAGATCGGTCTGCGGGTTGAACACCATACCATTATCGGCCAGCTCGAATGAGCGGTGCTCGAAGGTCGACAGCACATGCACTTCGCAATCTTCTTTGGTCAGGCGCGTATCGGTCAGGCGCGACCACAAGATCGGGTGCATCTCGGCCATGTTCGAGCCCCACAGCACAAACGTATCCGCCGCCTCAAGGTCGTCATAGCAACCCATGGGCTCGTCCACGCCAAAGCTGCGCATGAAGCCCACAACCGCCGAAGCCATGCAATGCCTCGCATTAGGGTCTATATTGTTGGACCGGAACCCTGCCTTCATCAGCTTTGAGGCCGCATAGCCCTCCCAAACGGTCCATTGTCCGGACCCAAACATGCCGACGCCTTCGGGACCTTTGGCTTTCAGGGTTTCTTTCCACTTTTCGGCCATGATGTCGAAGGCCGCATCCCAGGTGATCGGTTCAAAGTCACCGTCCTTGGCGTATTGGCCATCCCGCATGCGCAGCATCGGCTGGGTCAGTCGGTCCTTGCCGTACATGATCTTGGACAGGAAATAGCCTTTGACACAGTTGAGGCCTCGGTTGACCTCGGCCTGGGGGTCGCCTTGTGTGGCCACCACGCGCCCGTTCTTGGTACCGACCAGAACGGTGCAGCCGGTGCCGCAGAACCGGCAGGGGGCTTTGTCCCACTTGATGTCGGGCGTGCCGATCTGAGCGTTGGCCTGCCCGGTCGCAAGCGGCAGACCCGCCGCGGACGCGGTGGCAGCCGCAGCGGTTGATTTCAAGAATGTCCGGCGGGATTCCGAGATGGTCATGATAAGGGCCTCCGGCTTTGCATCTGGTCAGGCGCGCCCGGTCGCGGGTGCGATTCTGCGGGGTCTTCAAAATGGTGGTAGGTCAGCGAAACCGAGATCACGCCCGGTATCTGGTGCAGATCCATGATCGTTTCCGAGGCCAGTCGCTGTTTTGTATCCTCGACCACGACAACCAAACGGCCGTCATCGGTGGCGGCGTGAACCTCGGCTCCGTCCACGGCATCGATTTTTTGCTGTGTGTCACCGGTCGACTGTGGCGACACATGGATCAGACAGCCGCAGATATTCATGAGGTCACCTCGGACAGATCAGGCTCTATTGCGGCGAATTTCACAGCTTCAACCGGGCAACTGGCGGCGCAGGCACCGCAACCGGTGCAGGCAGCAAGATCCAGAATCGGCATCGCACGTCCCCGGGTTTGCAGCTGGAACCGGATGGCGTTCTGATCACAGGTATCCTGACAGGTGCGGCAGGTCACACCTGTCATCGACAGGCATGTGGGCGCGATCTGCGCGCGCCATGGCCATTCCGCCAATCGGTCCGGCATCAGTGCGCCTGTCGGGCAGGCCTGTGCGCAATCTCCGCAAAAGGTGCAGGCCCCTGTTTCGAATGAGACAACAGGCAGCCCGTCTTCATTCTCTGAAAGGATGCGCTCGGGGCAGGACCGGATGCAATCTCCGCATTTGTTGCAGAGATCAACGAAACTCTGGCCCAGCGCACCAGGCGGATGCATCGCGGCATTTGTGTCGCGCAATGCACGACCAGTTAAAAAGGCTCTTCGGCTGGCTAGCTTGTTCATTCGCTTGCGCCCTGCGGTTTTGCGGACTTCTACAATTGCGGTCCTTGCCTGAAAGCTACTCTAGCACGGAGATTCCAGATTTGACGCAGATCAAATCAAAAATTCTTATATTGTTTAAAATGAATAACTTATGCCCAATCGATCCCAGCAACCCGCCCGATTGCATCAGCAACGCGCACGCAATCAACGCGCGCGATAGAGTCTATTTTCGGGAAACTTGGGTCAGAGAATCGAGAGAACCTTGGCCTCGATCTGCCGGGCGTCTAGACCGGCCTGGGCATACATGTCGGCGGGGCTGGCCTGATCGATGAAAACATCCGGCAGAACCATCGACCGGTATTTGAGCCCGGTATCGAACACGCCCTCTTCGGCCAATAGCTGCGCGACATGGCTGCCGAAGCCGCCAATCACTCCCTCTTCGACCGTCACCAGCGCCTCATGACGCGCAGCCAGATCCAGGATCAGGTCACTGTCCAAAGGTTTGGCAAAACGGGCATCAGCCACCGTCGGTGTGATGCCATGGGCCGCCAGCGCTTCGGCTGCCTTCTGGACCTCGGCCAATCGGGTGCCGAAGGACAGCAACGCAACGCGTGCACCGTCCCGAACGATGCGGCCTTTGCCAATATCCAGCACTTTGCCGCGGTTCGGCAAATCCACACCGACGCCTTCGCCGCGTGGATAGCGAAACGCAATTGGCCCTTCGTCATGGGCAATGGCGGTGGCCACCATATGCATCAACTCGGCCTCATCCGCAGCGGCCATCACCACCATCCCCGGAAGGTTGGCCAGATAGGCGATGTCGAACGATCCGGCATGGGTTGCACCATCTGCGCCCACCAGCCCGGCCCGGTCGATAGCAAAACGCACGGGCAGGCCCTGAATGGCCACATCATGGACTACCTGATCATAGCCCCGCTGCAGAAAGGTCGAGTAAATCGCGCAGAAGGGTTTCATCCCGCCTGCCGCCAATGCCGCCGAGAATGTCACCCCGTGCTGTTCAGCAATTGCCACATCAAAGAACCGAGACGGGTAGCGATCTGCAAAGAGCTTGAGGCCTGTTCCATCCGGCATCGCAGCTGTCACAGCCACGATCTTGTCATCGCGCCCGGCCTCATCCGCCAGCGTCTTACCAAAGACCGATGAATAGGACGGCGCGTTCGAAGGTGTTCTGGTTTGCTCTCCTGTTGCGACATTGAACTTTTCCGTCGCATGGCCCCGGTCATGGGCTTGTTCCGCCGGGCCGTAGCCTTTGCCTTTTTTGGTCAGCGCGTGGATCAGAACCGGCCCGTCCGCCCGCTCTTTCACAGTGCGCAAAACCGGTAAAAGCTGATCCATGTCATGCCCGTCCACCGGCCCGACATAGGCAAAGCCCAGTTCTTCGAACAACGTACCGCCAAAGGCCATGGTCTTCAGCATGTCCTTGGCGCGTTTTGCACCAGTCTGAAAGGGTTCGGGCAACATCGAAACTGCACCATCCGCGGCAGCGCGCAGATTGTGGAAAGGCTCATCGGTGTAAAACTGCGACAGGTAGTTCGACAGGGCCCCAACCGGAGGCGCAATGCTCATCCCGTTGTCGTTGAGGATGACAATCAGGCGCTTTTTCAGGTGGCCCGCGTTGTTCATGGCCTCAAACGCCATGCCCGCAGACATCGCGCCATCACCGATCACGGCAATCGCATCGCCTAAGCCTTCGAGGGTTTCGCCGCCAAGGTCGTGGGCCACCTTGAAGCCCAATGCAGCGCTGATCGAGGTGGAGCTGTGCGCCGTACCAAAGGGATCATAAGGGCTTTCACTGCGTTTGGTGAAGCCGCTCAGCCCGCCCTTTTGGCGCAGGGTGCGGATGCGGTCGCGCCGTCCGGTCAGGATCTTGTGCGGGTAGCATTGATGCCCGACGTCCCAGACGATCTTGTCGCGCGGTGTGTCGAACACCGCATGCAGCGCAGTTGTCAGTTCAACCACCCCAAGCCCGGCACCCAGATGACCTCCGGTCACCGATACGGCCGAGATCGTCTCGGCCCGCAATTCATCCGCCAACTGCCGCAGCTGTGCATCCGAGAACTGTTTCAGATCGGCGGGGCTGCTGACAAGATCCAACAAGGGGGTATGCGGCCGGTCGGCGGTCATGTTCCGAAGCGTTCCTCGCGTCTTAGCTGTCTCGGGCAATCGTGAAGCGGGCGGCGTCCCTTAAGGTGTCGGCTGATGCGCCAAACCCGTCAAGGGCATCGCAGGCCTGATCCACCAGCTCAGCAGCACGCACTTTGGCTGCGTCCAGACCCAAAAGCGACACAAAGGTTGCCTTGCCCGCGCTTGTGTCCTTTTGCAGACGCTTTCCGGCCTTTTCCGCATCGCCTTCGACATCCATGATGTCGTCCGCGATCTGAAAGGCAAGACCAATTGCCTGCGCGTAGGTTCGAAACGGCGCAATATCCGCCTGCGCCATACGTGCGCCCGCACAGCTGGCCCAGTCAAACAAGGCCCCCGTCTTTCCCGCTTGCAGGCGCGTGATTTCGGACAGGGTCAAAGGCGTTGCGGCGGTTTCTGCTGCCATGTCCAGCGCCTGCCCCAGAACCATGCCCTGCGCGCCGCTGGCTTGTGCCAGGGACAGGGTCAATTCCGCACGCACCGGTTCCGACCCAACCTCGGGCCGCGCCACAAGTTCAAAGGCCAAGGCCTGTAACGCATCGCCTGCAAGCACGGCTGTGGCGTCATTCCACCTTTTGTGTACCGTCGGCTGCCCGCGCCGCAGATCGTCATCATCCATGCAGGGCAGATCGTCATGCACCAGTGAATAGGCATGCATCGCCTCGATCCCGGTGGCGGGCCAGATGGCCTGCGCCGGATCAACCCCGTGCAGACGCGCAGTTTCCAGAACCAGAAACCCGCGCAGTCGTTTGCCACCGCGCGTGGCATAGGCCATTGCCTGAACCACATTCAGATCGCTCAGCGCGCTCAGTACCTGATCAAAGTGATCCTGAATCCGCACCGCATCCTGCGCCAGAATTTCGCGAAACATCTACTGACCTTCGACAGGCGTCGTCCCGGTGGGTTGCCCACCTGCGTCCAGTGTAATCGCGGCGACTTTTTCCTCGGCGCGCTTCAACTCATCCTCGCAGCGTTTCTTCAGCGCTGCGCCACGTTCATAGAGGGCGATCGACTGGTCCAGCGCCACATCACCGCGCTCCAATTGCCCGACCACGGCCTCAAGCTCTTTCATCGCCTGTTCGAACGTCATTTGATCAACTGGGGTATCGGTCATTGGGCTGCCTTCATCAATTCTTCCACATGGGCGCGTGTTGCCTCGGCCAATGCGTTCAGATCATACCCGCCCTCCAGAGTCGAGACGATACGTCCCTCGCATAGCTCATCGGCGATCTTGCACAATTCGGCCGTGACCCAGGCAAAATCTCCGGTGGACCAGTTCAGATTGGCCAGAGGGTCATCCTGATGTGCGTCAAACCCAGCCGAGATGATGATCAGTTGCGGTTTGAACGCCCGCAGCCTCGGAAAGGCTTGCGCCTCATAGGTCACGCGCATCTCGGCACCACCTGTTCCGGGTGCCAGCGGGATGTTCAGCACGGTCTCATAGGCCCCGGTTTCATCGGGCCGCCCCGATCCCGGCCACAAAGGCATCTGTTGGCTTGTAATCACCAGCGCGCGGCGTTCATCCCAGAGCAGGTCCTGCGTGCCGTTGCCGTGATGGACGTCAAAATCCACAACCGCCACACGGTCCAGCCCATGGAAATCCAGCGCGTGTTTTGCGGCCAGCGCTGCATTGCCGAACAGGCAAAACCCCATGGCTTTTTCGGTTTCAGCATGGTGCCCCGGCGGTCGGATGGCGCAAAACGCATTCGGGGCCTCGCCGCCCACAACCAGATCAACCGCCCGCACCACGGCCCCTGCGGCGCGATACGCCGCGTCGACCGAACCCGGAGACATGAACGTGTCACCGTCAATCTGGGTAAACCCCTCGACTGGCCTGCTTTCGCGAATATCACTGATATGGCTTTCCGGGTGGACGCGCAGCAGATCATCGTCAGCCGCTAAAGGTGCCGTCACGCGGTTCAAGTCCAGGCTCTCTAGCGCATGAAGGATATGTTCCAGCCGCGCCACACGTTCGGGGTGTCCGTCGGGCGTTACGTGGCCAAGACAATCGGCATGGGTCAATAGGGCGGTTTTCATCGGGATCCCAATCTCATCTGGCTCGTTTTCCTTGCCGAAGGCATATCGTCACTGCGCAGCAGGCGGATCAATCCGGGGCCAGCATGTAGCCGGCGCCCCGAACGGTCTGCAAATAGCGGGGCTGTTTGGGGTCCTGCTCGATCTTGCGCCGAAGCCGCGTGATTTGCACGTCCACCGCCCGCTCCTGCGCCTGACCCTTGTCGCGGCCCAGATCCTCGACCAGTTTGGCGCGGCTTATGGGTTCACCCGGCTGGGCCGAGAAGATCTTCATCAACTGGCTCTCGGTCGCCGTCAGGCGCACCGGCTCTTCACCCTGCCACATCTCGCCGCGTTCGATGTCATAGCGGATCGGGCCCAGATGCAGGATCTTGGCGGCGGTATCCTGTGCGGCGGTTTCAGGCATCCGCCGCAGGATCGCATTGATCCGCAACAGCAGTTCCTTTGGCTCAAATGGTTTGGCCAGATAATCATCCGCCCCGGCCTCAAGCCCGGCGATCCGGTGTTCCGTCTCGCCCTTGGCGGTCAACAGCAGGATGGGGGTCGTATGCGTTTCGCGCAACGCCCGGGTCAGGCTGACGCCATCTTCGCCGGGCATCATCACATCCATGACAATCAGGTCGAAATCCAGCCCCGACAAAACCCGCCGCGCATGGGCCGCGTCGCGGGCAGAGGTCACCAGAAACCCGTTACGCATCAGGAATTTCTTGAGCAGATCACGAATACGCTCGTCATCATCGATAATCAGAAGATGGGCGTCCAAATCACTCATGAGGTCGTATCCCGCAGTTTGGTGTATGCACGACGCATATCAGCATCCATCATTGCTTCAAGCACTTTACGAAATCCGGCCACCGCCTCGGGGCCGGCATCCTTGTAGGCGGCCCGCATCCGGGCGCGCTGGGCGTCGGACAGTTTCGCCTCCAGCGCTTTGCCCTTCTCTGTCAGAAATAGGTGACGTTCGCGTTTGTCCACCTTTCCAACCCGGCTTTCGACCAACCCGTCCTCGATCAGGGTGCGAAGAACCCGGTTCAGAGACTGTTTCGTGACCCCAAGGATCGTGAGCAGGTTGTTGACGGTTGTTCCCGGAGCGCGATTGATAAAGTGAATGGCCCGGTGATGCGCCCGCCCAAAGGCCATCTCGCCAAGAATGCGGTCGGGATCTGCGGTGAAACCGCGATAGGCAAAAAACATCGCTTCGATCCCCTGCCGCAATTGCTCATCCGTCAGAAATAACAGGCTTTCTCCGCCAAAAATCGGGGCGGGACGGGTGTCGGACATGACGGGCCTCACAAGTTACGCCGTTCGAGTTTATGTCAGCGTTATTGACATTCCAAGGGCGCAGAGGTATCGAGTCGCAGTTTTTGCGCAACAATATGTCCGCATCGGACCTAATCTGCGCAATATTCGGAATTTTGACCCAGGCAGGAGGTTTCGCATGGCGGGGTATGATGATCGTGATGGCACCATCTGGCTGGACGGAAAAATGGTGCCCTGGCGCGACGCCAATGTGCACATCCTGACCCATGCGATGCACTACGCGTCATCGGTGTTCGAAGGCGAACGCGCCTATAATGGCAAGATATTCAAAAGCCGCGAACATTCCGAGCGTCTGATCGCCTCGGCAGATGCGCTGGACATGCCCATGCCCTATTCGGTGGACGAGATCGAAGCCGCCAAGGAAGAGGCGCTGACAGCCAGCGGCTTGAAAGACGCCTATGTACGCGTGCTGGTCTGGCGTGGTTCGGGCGAGGATATGGGCGTGGCCTCTGCCAAAAACCCGGTTCGCATGGCCGTGGCCGTCTGGCCGTGGGGTGCCTATTACGGTGACGCCAAGATGCAGGGTGCCAAGCTGGATATCGCCGAATGGAAACGTCCCAGCCCGGAGACCATTCCGGTGCACGCCAAGGCGGCGGGCCTTTACATGATCTGCACCATCTCCAAGCACAAGGCCGAGGCCAAGGGCTGTTCGGATGCGTTGTTCATGGACTATCAGGGCAACGTGGCCGAAGCGACCGGGGCCAACGTGTTTTTCGTCAAGGATGGTGAGGTCCATACTCCGCTGGCCGATTGCTTCCTGAACGGGATCACGCGTCAGACGGTGATCGGGATGCTGAAAGACAAGGGCATCACCGTCCATGAACGCCGCATCAAGCCCGAGGAAATGGCCGATTTCGAACAGTGCTGGCTGACCGGCACCGCGGCCGAGGTCACGCCGGTCGGGCAAATCGGCGATTACACGTTCGAAGTGGGCGACCTGACCCGCGAGATCGCGGAAGATTACGAAAACCTGGTCCGCGCCTGATTTCAAAGCCCCACTTCGGTGAGGGCCTGTTTGCAGATCGTGCAAAATACCTTGCAGATCGTCCCGCTGACTGGACGGTCTGGCAAAATGGCGTAACTTTAGCGCCATGTTGGATCTTCTCAGCGATATTCTCACCCGTCTGTCTCTGCGCGGGACATTGTATTTCCGCACCTCGTTCACGCCGCCCTTCGGCATTCAGGTGCCGGGCTATGAAAACGTTGCCCGATTTCACTTTGTTCAACGCGGTGAGTTGAATGTGCATGTGCCCTCAACGGGTGAAACGCTGCGGCTGCGCCAAGGTGATCTGATCCTGATCCCGCACGGCGCGCCACACATGTTGCTGTGCAATGAGGTCAAGCCGTTGAACGCGCTGCCGCTTGAGCAGGTGCTGGAGCTTGCGGGGTACAAAGGCGATGGCGTTCTGGTCTATGGCGGCACCGAGGAAGAACGCGATACGCAGCTGATCTGCGGGCATTTTTCCTTTACCGGGCCAGCGGGCCGCAACAACAGCGGGCATATGCTGATCGACCGTCTACCGCCTTATATCCTGATCGAGAATTACGGAGAAGAAGCGGGTTTTTGGGTCGAATCCACGTTGCGCATGATCGGATCCGAGGTCGGAGCGGCCCGCATTGGTGGTGATCTGATCGCGCTGAAACTGTCCGAAGTGCTGTTTGCCCAGGCCATCCGCGCCTATTTGGAGCGTCAAAGCCCGGATGCTGCGGCGCTGGCCGGGTTTGCGGATACACGGATATCCCGCGCGCTGACGGCTTTTCACCAATCGCCCGCCCAGGATTGGAGCGTTGCCACCCTGGCCCGCGAGGCCGGGATGTCGCGGACCGCTTTCGCACAGCTTTTCACGGACAAGATGGGCACGACCCCGATGCAATACCTGACCGACTGGCGCATGCAGATCGCATGCCACGGGTTGACCGAGGCGCGTTGGAACGTGGCGGATGCGGCGGCCGAGGTTGGCTATGCTTCAGAAGCAGCGTTTTCGCGCGTGTTCAAGAAACAGGTCGGCCTGTCACCTGCGGCTTATCGGGCCATGCACTGATCCGCCGGTTGAACTGAACGATCTGCAAGATATCGGGGACGACCTGAAATTCAACGCACGGCCTGCCCCGCTTAGGTTCCTTTCATCAGCTTTGGAAAGGAAACCCTTCATGTCCATTCGTTTCGTAACCCGCAATATCCACGCCTATCTGGATTACCCTGTGGCTTTGGCCCTGATGATCCTGCCATTTGTGCTGGGGCTGGGGCAATCCAATCCGCTGGCGCTTTGGCTTTCGGTGGCAACCGGTGCTGCCGCCTTTGTTCTGACTGTCCTGACCGACCACCATCTGGGGGTCTGGAGGGTTCTGCCCTACAAGCTTCACTTGGCAGTGGACTTGCTGGTCGGTGTCACCTTTTTGCTGGCGCCCGGCCTTTTCGGTTTCACTGGCTTGGATGCCGCGTTCTATTGGCTGAACGGCGCTGCCGTTGTTCTGGTCATCTCGCTGAGCGCGTCCGAAGAATCGCAGGTCGCTTAGACAGACAGGTGACTTAGCAAAAGGCAAAACAGGTCATGCCATGCGGTGTGACCTGATTTTGTCTCTAATTTGGGGAATTTCGCGCATTATTATGGTCAGGTTTTATCCTTGAATTTTCCGATCAAAATAGTCAGATAAGAGATGACGCCAGATGGTGCTCATCAAGCCACGGGTTTCGGGGCGGTCCGCAGGATCAGCGACGCAAAAGCGAAGGCCTGCCACCGTCCCGGAAACGAAAAGGAGTGGAATGCGATGCGGGATAAGATCGATGACTTGGTCTGCTGCCAGAATTCGGCCTGCGATTGCACCGCAGAGTCCAACGCCGATATGGCAACATATGTGGACCGGACCACAATTGATCCACTGACGACCGACCATCAAAAAACTGTGCCAAAACCGGGTCAGCGCTTTGATGGCAGTGTGTCCATGCGTGCAAGATATGAATGCGGCCTGTCGGACACGTATTCTGAACGGGCGGCGCGGGGTTAGAAATCCACGCCGCGCTGGGCTTTGATACCAGCTTGGAACGGGTGTTTCTCTTCGGTCATTTCGGTCACCAGATCGGCATAGTCCCGCAGCGCCTGCGGAGCGTCGCGACCGGTGAGGAAGACGCTGGTCTTGTCGGACCGCGCCTCCAACCCTTCGATCACCTGTTCGACCGACAGATATTCATAGCGCAACGCGATGTTGATCTCGTCCAGCACGACCAGATCATAATCGCCGCTTGCCATAAGGGCGCAGGCTTTGTCAAAGGCAGCATTGGCGGCTGCAATATCGCGTTCGCGATCCTGCGTGTCCCAGGTAAAGCCTTCGCCCATGGTGTGCCATGTCACAAGGTCCCGCTCTTCGAAAAAGCGGCGCTCGCCGGTTTTCCACTTTCCCTTGATGAACTGAACCACGGCAACCTTCTGGCCCCAACCCAGCGCTCGGATGACCACGCCAAACGCGGCCGAGGATTTGCCCTTGCCCTTGCCGGTGTTGATCAGCACCAGACCGCGACCCGGGTCAACCGCCTCGGACACTTTCTTGCGGTGCTTGGCCTGCACCTTCTGCATTTTTTCCTTGTGATCCTGCGCGTCGCTCATCGGGGCACCTCATTGCTTGCCCGGCCCAACCTAGGCGAGAATCGCGAAAGGTAAAGATCAGGATTTGGTATCGGTGAGCGAGCGGGCCTTGCCACGTTCGAGCCCCAGCTGATGTTCGCGCCAGATGACGACCACATTGCCCGAAATGACCAGCGCCGCGCCCAAAAGGATAGCGAGTGTCGGCAGCTCGTCGAACCAGATATAGCTAATGACCAACGCAATCAACATGGTCGTATAGTCATAGGGCGCCAGCATCGAGGCCTGACCAAAGCGATAGGCAGAGGTAACGAAGATTTGGGCGACGCCCCCGATCAGGCCCATAGAGACCAATATCAGAGCCTGTTTTGGTGTCGGCATGGTCCAACCCCAGAACGCGGTGAGTAACGACAGAAGTGTCGCGGTCACAGAGAAATAGAACACGATGGCCGCCGGGTGATCGACCTTGACCAATTGTCGGATATGGATCTGTACAAATGCCCGGGCGACGGTCGCGGTGAGGACGCATAGTGCGCCGATGGTGGCCGTCACCTCCATCTGCGTGCTGCCAAGACGGGGCCAGATCATGACCAGCACTCCCAGCAATCCAATCGCCACGGCGCCGATCCGGATCATGCGAATGCGTTCACCCAGAATCACAGCGGCCAGAACCAGGGTGAAAATCGGAGTGGCGTAGCCAATCGCCGTCACCTCGGGCAGCGGAAGCAGGCTGAGTCCGGTAAAGGTCAGCGCCATGGCCGAAGTGCCCAGAACCCCGCGCCAGAAATGGCCCATCGGCTTCTTGACCACAAAGCCCTGCGCCAGCTCTCCGCGAGAGATCAGCCAGATGATGATCACAGGGATCGCAAAGAACGAGCGGAAGAAAACCAACTCGCCGGGCGGAAAATCCTCGGACATTGCTTTGACCACCGCCGCCATCGTAGTGAACAGCGTCAGCGCAGCCAGTTTCAGACCTACGGCCAGCATAGGTCGATGCGATGTTAAGGATTGTGCCATGTGCCGGGACCCTGCGCCTTTGCGGCGCAAAGATCAACGGCGGGATTGTACCAATCAGGCGGATTTCCAGTGGTTCGGGACGGGATGGCCGACCTCTTCGCCAAGCGCGTCCAGAAAGTCGAGCATCCGGGCCACCCGCTTTTGCGCCAATTCCCGCCCGCTTTCGGTCAGCATATCTGCTGGCAAGTTCAGCAGTTTGACCTTCCAGTGGTCCAACGCAAATGCCCGGTCGTCCAGGTCACGGGTTTCGGCGAAGGGATCCTCCAGATCATAAAGCGTCCGACCCAGGGCGCCGGACACAGCGAAACATCGGGCAATGCCGATTGCACCTAGCGCGTCCAGCCGATCTGCATCGCGCAGGATCCGGGCCTCAACCGTAGTCGGCGCGATCTTGGCCGAATAGCTATGCGCCTCAATGGCATGTCTTGTTGCGCGAATTGCTGCTTCATCAAAGCCCAATTCTCTCAGAATAGACTCTGATTCCTGTGCGGATTTGCGAGAGGCAAGATGCCGATCCGGGTGGTCTTTTGGTAAGTTGATCAAATCATGCAGATAGCAAGCGGCCAGCAGGACCCGCAGGTCGGCCCGATCATCCGTGATGGTCTGTGCGTTTCGCCAGACCCGGTCCAGATGCGCCAGATCATGGGCGGGATCGGTCTGCATCCGCTGCGCAATGATAGCGCGCAGGCGGTGGCGTAGCTCAGCCGATGTGTCCACGGTTCTCGCCAATCTGTCCGCGATGCAGCAGCAGGTGATCCAGGATCACGCATGCCATCATCGCCTCGCCCACGGGTACCGCGCGAATGCCGACGCAGGGGTCGTGGCGGCCTTTTGTGATGATCTCGGTTTCCTCGCCGGATTTGGTGATGGTCTTGCGCGTGGTTAGGATGGACGAGGTCGGTTTGACGGCGAACCGCACGACGATGTCCTGTCCGGTCGAGATACCACCCAGAATGCCACCTGCGTGGTTCGAGCTGTATTGAGGGCCGTTCTGACCCATGAAGATCTCATCGGCGTTGGCTTCGCCGGTCAGTTCGGCCGCGGCCATGCCCTCGCCGATCTCAACGCCTTTGACGGCGTTGATCGACATCATCGCTGCGGCCAGATCAGTGTCTAACTTGGCGTAAATCGGCGCGCCCAGCCCAGCAGGCACGCCGCGCGCGACCACTTCGACAACGGCACCGACCGAGTTGCCGGATTTGCGCAGTTCGTCCAGATATGTGGCCCAGTCGTCGGCAGCCTTGGCATCGGGCGTCCAGAACGGGTTCTGTTCGACTTGGGACCAGTCGAAATTACCTCGGTTGATCTTGTGGGGTCCGATCTGGGTCATGTAGCCGGTGATCTGCACATTCGGGGCGATCTGTTTGATGGCCTCGCGGGCCAAACCGCCTGCGGCCACGCGCGAGGCGGTTTCGCGCGCCGAGCTGCGCCCGCCGCCCCGATAGTCGCGGATGCCGTATTTCTGCCAATAGGTGATATCGGCATGGCCCGGGCGGAACTTGTCCATGATATCGCTGTAGTCTTTCGAGCGTTGATCGGTGTTTTCGATCATCAACTGAACGGGTGTGCCTGTTGTCTGGCCTTCGAAGACGCCAGACAGGATTTTGACCTGATCGGGCTCGCGGCGCTGGGTGGTGAATTTGTTCTGCCCCGGTTTGCGCTTGTCCAGCCAATGCTGGATCATCGCTTCGTCGATTGTCACGCCCGGCGGGCAGCCATCGACCGTGGCGCCCAGAGCGGGTCCGTGGCTTTCACCCCAGGTGGTGACGCGGAAAAGATGACCAAAGCTGTTCATCGACATGAGGCGTGCTCCTTTGCGGGTCGTGATTAGCGGGCGCAGGCCTTGGCCTCAAGCGGATTTGCGATTTGACGGGACAGAGGCGCTGCCCGATGGGCAGCGCGTTTGAGTATTTTTGAAAAGATGAAGATCAAGCCGCGCGCGAAAGACCCGCGCGGGCCTCGGTGATCTTTAGCGCAGCCTGTGCAGCCTCGCGTCCCTTTTCCACAAAATGCGCGCGGTAAATGGCGTTGTGGTGATCCGTCTCTTGATATTGATGGGGGGTCAGGGACACGGACAGAACCGGCACGCCGGTCTCAAGGCCCGCGCGCATCAGACCATCGACGACGGCTTGCGCCACGAAGTCGTGCCGGTAGATACCTCCATCGACCACGAAAGCGGCGCAGGCGACAGCGGCGTATTGGCCAGTCTGGGCCAGATCGCGGGCCAGAAGCGGCATTTCGAACGCGCCGGGGACGTCGAAGACATCCACCTGATCGGCGGGGATGCGTTCGAGGAACCCGTCCAATGTGCGGTCGACAATATCGGAATGCCAGTTGGCTTTTACAAAAGCATAGCGGGTGTGTGTCATCATGACCTCCTTCGTAAGACAGACACGTCACCCAAGGCGATCACGAGCAGTCGCGCCACAATGCGGGCACGCTGCACGTTCTCTTCCATCCGGACTGTAACCGTCGGCTCTGGCCTCTCACCAGATCTGCTGACACCCCTTCGTTGACACTGCGGGGCCGCTCGCGGGCTGACGGGTCATGGCCCGCATACCGCCGGTGGGGAATTTCGCCCCGCCCTGAGAACACCGCAGAGCTTGCCAAGAGAGGGCGATCTCTGCAAGGGGTTTCACGAGGAGGACCAATATGCATCCGAATCCCGCTTTTCGGGCCGAGGCACGTGCCCGACAGATCGAATTTGCGCGTGAGCGTGCGTTTGGCGTGTTGGCTGTTTCCACGCAGGACGCCCCGTTGTTGAGCCATGTCCCGTTCCTGCTGGACCCCGAGGGATCCATGGTTGAGCTGCATCTGGTGCGGTCGAACCCAATTTTGCGGGCCCTTAGCCAACCGCAGGCGGCCCGCATCGCGGTGTCGGGGCCGGATGGGTACATCTCACCCGATTGGTATGGCGTGGCAGATCAGGTGCCTACGTGGAACTACGTCGCCGTCCACCTGACCGGTTTGCTTGAGGCATTGCCTGCCGACGCGTTGTTGGATCTGCTGGATCGGCAGTCGGCGTTTTATGAGGCGCGACTGTTGCCCAAGCCGCCCTGGATGACGTCCAAGATGTCGAAGGAGGCGTTGGTAAAGATGATGCGCATGATCGTGCCCTGCCGAATGCGGGTTGACGATATACAGGGCACTTGGAAACTGAGCCAAAACAAGGACAGTACCGCACGCCAGGGTGCGGCGGACCATGTGGCAGGCGGGTTCGGATCGGAATTGAGCGATCTGGAGCGGCTGATGCGTGATAGTGCAACGGACGACTAACGGATCTGGGGGCAGACCAGCAAGGAGACAGGACATGAAACTCTATCACAGCACAACCTCGCCTTATGTGCGCAAAGTCATGGTGCTGTTGCACGAAACCGGCCAGTTGGCGGATGTCGAACTTGAGACGGTGGCAGGCACGCCGATTGCGCCGGCTGAGCAGTTGATGGGTAAGACGCCCCTGACCAAGGTACCTGCGCTGGAGCGTCCGGACGGGCCGACCTTGTTCGACAGCCGGGTGATCTGTGCGTTTCTGGATGATCGGGCGCAGGCCGGGCTTTATTCCTCGGGGGGCAGGCGATGGGATATCCTGACGCTTGAGGCCTTGTCAGACGGGATTCTGGATGCGGCACTGCTGATGACCTATGAGGCGCGGTTGCGCCCCGACGACAAGCAGTGGGCGGACTGGGTCGATTCGCAATGGGTCAAGATTGACCGCGCCTGTGCAGTGCTGAATCAACGTTGGATGGCCAACCTGTCCGGGCCTCTGGATATGGGGCAGGTGGCCGTGGGGTGCGCGCTGGGCTATCTTGACCTGCGGCATGATGCGCGCGGATGGCGCAATGGAAACGATGCGCTTGCCGCCTGGTATGACGAGTTCAGTGAACGTCCCAGCATGGTCGCGACCCGGCCGCCAAGCCAATAACACGGCAGGTGCCGGAGCAATTGTGTGCCCGGCACCTGACGCTTTCTTATTCGGTGAAGGTTGCAAGATAGGCGGCAATATCGTCTGCGCCTTTCCTGAGTTTGACGCTCATGTTCGGGCGCGCGGTGTCATCGTTCAGAAATTCCCGAATAAAGCCGATCGGGTCTTTGGAATAGGCGGCGATGGTCTCTTCATTCCAGACCAAGCCCTGTTCGCCTGCGCGGATCATGTCATCGGTGAACATCCCGATCGGCAGCCGTTCACTGCCATAACGGTAATCGTATTCGGACCCGGCGACGCGCCCGATTACGCCATATAGATTCGGCCCGGTGATGCCGCCTTTTTCCAGAACTTCGCCATCCTTGATGATCGCATGGCAGGCAGAACAGCGATTAAACAAGGCTTTACCCTTGGCTGGATCGCCCGCGGCAACGGCATGAGTGGACAGGGCAAGTGTCAGTGCCGCTGCGATGAGGGGTGTTTTGGGCATGTTATGTCTCCGAATGAGGAGTTCGCGCATCTGGCGCATTGCGCCCCACGCAAGACAAGTGCAACTAGAAACAACGACTCAACCCTGAAATGAAAATATCTATTTTGGCTGCGTGATTTACAGGTAGCGCCGGGCAAGTTTGGGGAAACGATCTGCACTCGCGCTCAGCCGGAATCGCCGCCTTCTTGGGGTGGAGGGTGAAAGCGGGTCACTGGCGGGTGTTGTGGTCGAATCACGTCGCATCGATTCGGTCAATCGGATCGGGGAGCGGTCGAGAATCATGAAAAAAACCCGGAACGTAGTGACAAATTTCGCAAATGCGGCGTATTGCGCGTTTATGACCGCTAGACGAACCCTATTCTCCCCGATAGACAGCGCGGTTAAGACACCGCCTTTGTGCGGTGCGCGAGCTATTTGCCCGTTCCCGGGCGCCAGAAAATCGGAGATAAACTCGTGTCCCACGTAGAAGACGACGAAGGCACCCGCAGAGATTTCCTGTATTACGTCGCAGGCGGCGCAGGTGTCGTTGCGACGGGTGCAGTTGTTTGGCCCCTTGTTAACCAGATGAACCCGTCGGCGGATGTTCAGGCGCTGTCCTCGATCCGGACCGACGTGAGCGGGGTTGAGCCGGGCACGCAGCTGACCGTGAAATGGCTGGGTAAACCTGTCTTTATCCGTCACCGCACCGGCGCCGAGATCGCCGAAGCGCAGCAGCAGGACGAAGAAGCTGTTGGCAACCTGCCGGATCCGCTGGCCAGAAACTTCAACCTGAATGCGGATGCGCCTGCAACAGACGCAAACCGAGTGATGCCTTCGCCCGAAGGCGAAGCCGAAGGGGCCTGGATCGTTCAGATGGGCGTATGTACGCATCTGGGCTGTGTGCCATTGGGCGATGCGGGCGAGTTTGGCGGCTGGTTCTGCCCCTGCCACGGTTCGCATTACGACCTTGCGGGCCGTATCCGCAAAGGTCCCGCGCCCGAGAACCTGCCCATTCCGCCCGTTGAATGGGTGGACGCCACAACAATCAAGCTCGGCTAAGGGAGACCCAGATGTCAGGCATTCCCCACGACCACTATGAGCCGAAGACCCAGGGCGAGAAATGGCTCAACAGCCGTCTGCCCATCGTCGGACTGGTGTACGACACCATCATGATCCCCACCCCCAAGAACCTGAACTGGTGGTGGATTTGGGGTATCGTGCTTGCGTTCTGCCTCGCTTTGCAGATCGTCACCGGCATCGTTCTGGTGATGCATTACACGCCGCATGTTGATCTGGCCTTTGCCAGCGTCGAACATATCATGCGTAACGTGAATGGCGGTTATATGATCCGCTACCTGCACATGAACGGAGCGTCGCTGTTCTTTGTGGCGGTCTATATCCACATGTTCCGCGGCCTTTATTATGGCTCGTACAAAGCCCCGCGTGAGATCACGTGGATCATCGGGATGTTGATTTACCTGATGATGATGGGCACGGCCTTTATGGGTTACGTTTTGCCTTGGGGTCAGATGTCCTTCTGGGGTGCGACCGTGATCACCGGCCTGTTTGGCGCCATCCCGTTCATTGGTGAAGCGATCCAAACCTGGCTGTTGGGCGGACCGGCGGTGGACAACGCCACGCTGAACCGCTTCTTCTCGCTGCACTACCTGCTGCCGTTCATCATTGCGGCGCTGGTTGTTGTGCACATCTGGGCTTTCCACACCACCGGCAACAACAACCCCACGGGTGTTGAGGTTCGCCGCGGTTCGAAAGCCGATGCCGAGAAAGACACGCTGCCCTTCTGGCCCTACTTTGTGATCAAGGACCTGTTCGCGCTGGCCGTAATCCTGGTCGTGTTCTGGGCAATCGTCGGCTTCATGCCGAACTACCTGGGCCACCCCGACAACTATATCGAGGCCAACCCGCTTGTGACGCCTGCGCATATCGTGCCCGAATGGTACTTCCTGCCGTTCTACGCGATCCTGCGCGCCTTCACCGGCGAGGTTTGGGTTGTGCAGTTTGCCAGCTTCATCACCGGTGGCATCATCGACGCCAAGTTCTTTGGTGTGATTGCGATGTTCGGTGCGATCCTGGCGATGGCGCTGGCGCCCTGGCTGGACACGTCGAGCGTGCGTTCGGGCAAATACCGCCCGATGCTGAAATGGTGGTTCTACCTGCTGATCATCGACTTCTTTGCCCTGATGTGGCTGGGTGCGATGCCTGCGGAAGAACCCTATGCAACCTTCTCGCTGATCGCATCGGCCTATTGGTTCGCCTATTTCTTCGTGATCCTGCCGCTGCTGGGTGTCATCGAAAAACCGCTGACCCCGCCAGAGACGATCGAGGAAGACTTCAACGCGCATTATGGCAAGGCTGACGCCGACGCCACGCCGGCCGAGTAAGAAGAGGGACCGGAAACATGTTCAAGAAACTTGCAATCGGTGCTGCGTTTGCTCTGGCCCTTGCACCTGCCTCGACCTTTGCGGCAGGTGGCGAAGGGCACATCGAAGACTTCCACTTCTCGTTCGAGGGTCCGTTCGGCACCTATGACCGGAACCAGCTGCAGCGCGGCCTTCAGATCTACACTGAGGTTTGCGCGGCCTGTCACGGCCTGAAATACGTGCCGCTGCGGACGCTGTCGGACGACGACGGTGTTGGTATGCCTGATGATCAGGTTCGGGCCTATGCGGCGCAAAACTTTGAGGTTTTCGACCCCGAGCTGGATGATTTCCGCCCGGCAATCCCAACGGACCACTTTCCCGAGTCCAACCTGGAAAACGCACCGGACCTGAGCCTGATGGCCAAGGCCCGTGCCGGGTTCCATGGACCTTACGGTCTGGGGATCAACCAACTGGTCAAAGGTATGGGTGGCGCGGAATACATCGCCTCGCTGCTGCATGGCTATACCGGTAAGGAAAAAGAAGAGGCCGGTGCCGTTCTCTATGAAAACACCGCCTTCCCGGGTGGCTGGATTTCGATGGCTCCGCCTTTGTCGGATGAGCAGGTCGAATTTGCAGATGGCCACGAGAACACTGTCGAAGCCATGGCCCAGGATGTTGCTGCGTTCCTGATGTGGACGGCAGAGCCCAAGATGATGGACCGCAAGAATTCGGGCCTGGTTGGGGTTCTGTTCCTGACCATGCTGTCCGTGATCCTGTATCTGGTGAACAAACGCCTGTGGGCGCCAGTCAAAGGCAAGCGCCAGCACTGATCTGTTCACAATCAAGATTTGAAAACCCCGCACCTGATGGCTGCGGGGTTTTTTGTTCGGAGTCCGCACAACATAGGCTGGCCCATTTGGACCAGATCGAGACGCGGATCAGGCCGTGAGTTGAGAGTTCGTAGCACCCCGGATGGCGGCAGTTACAATCTGGCCTTCGGTTTGGGGCGCGTCGAATGTAACCTCGGTGAATTGTTCGGTTCGACCCATGTGGGGATTTTCCATCAGGATCTGATGTGTTCGGCCGATCTGCGCACTCAGGTGCTTTAAGACCTGCGCCTGACCCGCGGCCCGCAGTCGCGCCGCGCGGTCCTTGATGACAGCGCCATTGATCTGCTGTGGGATGCGCGCCGCCGGAGTGCCTTCGCGCTTGGAATAGGGGAAGACATGGAGCCAGGTCAGATCACAATCGGTGACCAGCTTTAGCGAGTTGTCAAAATACGCCTCGGACTCGGTCGGGAAGCCCGCGATGATATCGGCACCGAACGTCATATCCGGGCGCAGCTTGCGCGCCTCTTCTGTAAAGCGGATGGCGTCGTCGCGCAGGTGGCGGCGTTTCATCCGTTTCAGTATCAGATCGTCGCCATGCTGCAGCGACAAATGCAGATGCGGCATCAACCGGGGCTCGGTCGCGATCGCCTGCATCAGGTTCTCATCAACCTCGATCGAGTCGATCGAGCTGATCCGAAGGCGCCTCAGGTCAGGGACCAGCTTGAGGATCCGCATCACCAGATCGCCCAGCTTGGGCTGTGCGGGCAGGTCGGCACCCCACGAGGTCAGGTCAACACCGGTCAGGACGACCTCGTTATAGCCTTTGTCCACCAACCGCTTGATCTGATCCACCACCACGCCTGCCGGAACGCTGCGTGAATTGCCGCGACCATAGGGGATAATACAGAAGGTACAGCGGTGATCGCAGCCGTTCTGGACTTGCACATAGGCGCGCGAGCGGGTGCCAAAGCCGTCAATCAAATGCCCCGCGGTTTCGGTGACGGACATGATGTCATCGACCTGCACCGCCTCGGTCTGGCCGATGAAGTCGGCAGCCAGCCCTTTCCAGGTGTCCGGCTGCATCTTTTCGGTATTGCCGATAACCGCATCAACCTCGTCCATATTGGCAAAGGTTTCGGGTTCGGTCTGCGCCGCGCATCCTGTAACGATAAGGCGCGCATCGGGGTTTTCCCGCCGCAGCTTGCGAATTTCCTGCCGCGCTTTGCGCACCGCCTCGGCGGTTACGGCGCAGGTATTGACCACAACGGCATTGTCCAGCCCTGCCTGTTGCGACAGCTCTTTCATTGCCTCGGTTTCATAGGCGTTCAACCGGCAGCCCAATGTCGTGAATTTGGGCGGGTTCATCCCAGCGACCTCAGGAATTCAGGCGTCAATGTGCCAGAGAACACGTGACGTGTCGGTCCGGTCATCCAGACACCGCCCTCGCGCCAGTCGATCCAGATGGTGCCACCGTCCAGTTCGATTTGCACCTTGCGTCCGGTCAGGCCCCGGCGCGCGGCGGCTACGGCGGTCGCGCAGGAAGAGGACCCGGAGGCCAGGGTGATCCCCACGCCTCGTTCCCACACACGCATGCGGATGTAGTTCGGACCAACGATCTGCGCGATCTGAACATTGGTGCGTTCTGGATAGAGGTCGTGGTGTTCGATCTTGGCACCGAATGTGGGCAGATCCACTGCCTCGACGTCCTCGACGAAGAACGTGCAATGCGGATTGCCCATACCTGTTGCGGTCGGCCGCCCTTCGATGGGCAACTCAAGCGTATCCAGGTTCCGCGCTAAAGGAATATCTTGCCAGTCCAGTTGCGGTTGACCCATGTTGATCGATGTAAGCCCATCGCCCGCGTCCTGCGCAGCCAGAGTGCCCCGTTCGGTGGTCAGGGTCAGATCAGGTTTCCCGCTTTCATCCATCAGGAACCGCGCGATACAGCGGGTGGCATTGCCGCACGCAGCCGAGGTCGATCCGTCCGCGTTGTAAAACACCAGATGCGCGTCGGCAGGACCGTTTTCGATCACAGCCAGTTGATCAAACCCCACGCCGAAATGGCGGTGTCCGATTCCTTTTGCCAGCTCTTTCGTAATCGGATGTGGATGCGCGCGCGCGTCTACAATGACAAAGTCATTGCCCAGCCCGTGCATCTTCATGAAGGGCAAACCGATATCGTTCGAGCGTTGCATGGCGGGCATATAACCCCGGCTTTGAAATGAATCCACCCCGTCGCAAAGATTCCCGAAAAAAGGGCTTGACCCCCCCGCGTCACCTGCCTAATTAGGCCGCCTATCGGGACGCCGGATGAACCGAATTCGCGCGAAACGAGACGCAAACTAAGGGCTTGAACCTTCCTGGGGATTTCCTTTACAGAGCGTCACGGATCCAAGAGATCCAAAAAGAGTGGGCCGTTAGCTCAGTTGGTAGAGCAACTGACTTTTAATCAGTGGGTCGCAGGTTCGAATCCTGCACGGCTCACCACCTTAACCGATTGACTGGAAACGAAAAACCGCCGAGCGATAGCTTGGCGGTTTTCGGTTTTTTCAAACGTTTTTCAAACACGGTCGCAAAGATCCCTACTTGCATCGCGCAGACACATTGTGAATTCACGAGTCTAACTTAATGGTCCTCTTTGCGAATTTCAGCTTCACCCGTACTTAACACCAACTCGCTGCGTTTGCTCGAACGTTCGTAGTTTCGCTTGTGCTTGGATTAGAACAATGCGTTCATCGTGAGCGCCGAATTTTGCCGGTCATTCGCAAGCCATCACGAATGTTCAGTCCCATCATCGTGAGATTGGTTGCCCCAGCGATCAATTCAATCACCTGTACCGTATAAAATGTGCTGTCGAATTCGCCAGCGGCGGCCTTGCCCGCTAGAAACCAAGCGGCCGGCACGAGGATCAACAAGCCGTTCAGCGCGATGACAGGCATTCGGTTTTTCTTGGCTTTCGTGAGCGCATCTTTGCGTTTCCGACCCATTGCCATGCCCGATCCGCCAGCAATTGCCATTGCCGGGATGAGGATGAACATGCCTTTCAGGATCAATGCCTTGACGGTTGCGACTGTTTCGTGGCTCGCAAGGAGTTCGCTGGTGGCCGTTGATGTCCAAAAGAGGAGGATCGTCACAAAGCCGATGCCGCCCGCGATGGCGTGAATCTTTGTTTTCATAGCGGTTCACTCAAATTGGCTTTTGGAAAGGATTACGTCAGGCCGTATAGCAATTCGGCACCGCAACCTTCTCGAACAGATGGGGGGCGGTCACAGCGCTTGAGGGATAATGGCTGAGTTGCTGCTGAAACTCGGGGTTTGAAAACGCGACGCGGAAGTCTGCAACATACTCCCAGACCGCGTAGTTCAGGTACATGCTGCCCTCGCCAATTGCCTTATGCAGTTGGGTACTAATGTAACCCGGCTGCTTTTTCATCCATTCGGCATCGCTCTTCCAAGCTTCAACCAGGGCGTCTTGGTCAAGAGGATCGACTGTGAAGAGATTGACGAGAACGACGGGTCCAGCGTCGATGCCCAATTGCCGTTCAATGGGAAACTCCGGATCGAGGGGTTTGAAACTGACCATTTCGGTGCTCCTTGAAAGTAGCTTCATTTTGGTGTCATGTTGTCATATTTAGAAAGCATCAAACACATTGACAACACGTTGTCAAATGAAATGAGGAATCGACATGCCGGATGAACGAAGGACCAAAGAAGGAGAAGCCGTGACAGCGTTGATACTGGACGTGTTTCGGCTGAACGGTCGATTGCAGCTTGCCGGTGATCGCCTCGTATCAGAACTCGGTTTGACAAGTGCCCGGTGGCAAATCCTTGGCGCTATTGCCTATTCTGATCGGCCGGAATCCGTTGCCTGGCATGCTCGGACGATGGGTGTTCACCGGCAAGGCGTGCAACGGATCGTCAATGAATTGAATAAAGAAGGAATAGTGGAGTTTCAGCCGAACCCACACCACAAGAGGGCGCACTTGGTCGTTATGACTCGAAAGGGGCAGGAGTTGTACGAAGCTGCGATTGCGAGGCAAATACCATGGGTGAATGAACTCTCGGAAGGCTTGTCGCCAGATGATATTGCATCAGCGCAAAATGTTGTTGACCGACTCCAGACACGTCTCGAAGAAGCTTCAAAATGAACAGATCAGAGTCGCCGCTTAGTACAGACACTCTTAAAGAGTGCAGCTTGGTCTTTCTGGCCTCAAGAGGTAGGGATTTCCGTTATGAGAGCACTCCAGGTCGAGAATAATCTGGTCTACCTTGGTTCAGAGGATGGTTAACTGGTGGCAAGGTTGGTTTTGCCCAGACAACCGGCTTCGTTTTTGAAACATCTAGGCGTGTGTAATTTGCAATTCTATTGCAACGTTGTTCGGGTCATTGACGTTAACGCCGCTGGTTTTTGAAAGCTCACGGAGCCTCTGCCTACAGTCCAAAGCCGCGGATGCCCTGATCCCGGACAAAGCACTCCTTGGCATCGACCGCAAGCCCCTCTACCGCGCATTTGGTCAGTTTGAACATATCCAGAACACTCCTTGCTTCCAGCATGTTTTTGGATCCAAAATGCGGCAAATTCAGGTGTATGTCATGTATTCAGGGCGTAGTAGTGATCATTGTAAATATCTGTTTTCGATTCGTTTTTTGTGTAGCGAGTACTGACGATACTCGGAGAAATGGCTCTGGCCGTTATTTTGGCTAGTGGGCCGCAAGTTTGAAGCCCTAGCAAGTCAAATCGAACTAAGGGCAATCAAGCTGCGCAGTGCCACGTTCCCATATCTGAAAGAAGTTGAAAGAGGGAGCATTGGAATCACGCGAATAGGTTCTTTCAAGAAAGACTGTGACAGGATGATCATTGTCGATCATTCGAGTATTGATAACTACAATTTCTGGAGGCTCACACCGAAGTTCGCGCACTAGTTGATCCGAGAACTCCTGTTGCCTGGGCCCGTTAAACAGCGGATAGTTATAGGAAAAGCGATACTTCGTCGGTCTTCCAGACCAGAAGTAAATCCCTGGTTCAGCTCCCCAATGAAAAACCCCCTCATCAGGTGTTGTATTCTTAGCAAGCCACCAACCAATTTCGCGCGACTCATAAGATTGCCCTCCGTGATAGCGTTCTCCATACTTTATGAAAGCCAAACGTTCGGGCGACGTAAAGTATCCGAAACTGATCCAGAGTGGCGCTAACAAAATTAGCGTCGTGCCAAAGAGCTTCGTTTCCAGAACGCTTTTTGCGATGTGCACACCCAAGCCAACTGCCATGATCGGCAAGAGTAATTGGAAGTAATGCGGAAAGTTGTTTCCAGGAGCGGCAACCATTATGGCATTACCTACATACATCGCAAGCATCAGGAGACTCACCTCATGATTGCCGAGAAACCGGAACGAAAAAACTAACAGAATGAAGGTCGCGATGTAATAGGGATGGGCAATATCCCGCAGAGCCATTTTCACAAAATTAAGAAATATGGAACCGGCATAGGACTGATTATACCCAAAAGCACCATAGAAGAACTCTTCAAGACTTCCATAAAAATGGAAAGAGAGAAGAATGGAAATCCAGCCAACAACCCCTGGGATTGCGAACAAGGCAACCGTTTTACATCCAGATAGGCATTTGGCACCTAAAGGCTCATTTTGGTTTTTGATGCTCAGCCAGATGAGCCATATTGCGGTGAGAAAAGCTGGAAAAACAGCGATCTGCTTTAAAGCCGATGCACAAAAAAACAGAATGCCCGCGAAAAGAACACAGCCGAATCGCCGTTGATCTTCAGAAAAGTCTAATAGAAACACCAACGCCCAGATGAGACAGGCATTCATGAACACTTCGACGTTTGGCTGCTGCGCTTGAAGAATGACGTCGTTGCCGAACACAGCCCATATCAACATTGCGACCACGGCGGCGGAATGGCCATACAAGCGTTCAGCGGCAGTCTTGATGCCGATTAGAGTCATAGTGAACGCAATCATCCCAAGTGTCAGAATTGCACTGGAAGTCTGTCCCAATAGACCGATGGCCGCAGCGTAGACAACGTAAATGGCTGGTGGTTTATGATCCCAAATTTCTGCGTAGAGCTTCAATCCGTCTAACCAGCCGCTCGCAACCATCGCGTAAACCATTAAATCGCGCTCAAATGGTTCGTTCAAAACGAGGAGACGTAGTGCAAATGTAAAAATCGTTATGCCAACGACCCAAAGATATAATTGCTTCTGTGCCAAGGGTGGCTGCACTGGCTTATAGTGAGTGATCCGTTCTCTAACCAATGAATAGATGGCGATGGCGAAAAACAACGCGACCAAAAGAGAAGCCGTTAGGACCATCAGGATTCCAAGCAGAAGCACAACCGCGTAGAATTCTTTATTTCGCCGAGAGAACCCGCAATAAACAGCCAGTGCAAATGGCATCGGCAGAGTCAACAACTGTCTTAGGTAGCCAGCGGCCTCGCCAGAGCTTGCGATTCCCTCAAGTGGGGTCGGAACAACACCGATAACAATGATGGAAATCATTGCACAGATAGCGGCAAATATATAAACGTACGGGATATAAGGAATTAGCGTTTCAGATATTTTCACTCAATTGATCTCCGATTAAATCTTTAGCTAATTTCCTGCCTTCACGAACGGCGTAGTTCGTCCCCCGATCTTCAGGATAGATTTGTGCCATAGAACAAAGGTAAAATCCTTCGCTGGGTCCGTTTGTCTTTGGTATGAGTCTTGAGTAGTGCTTGCCAACAACCGGTTGCGACCAACGCGCACGCCAAACGTGATGGTTGCGTACCCACTCACGCTTAAAGTCAGGGAACATGCGCTGAAGGTGCGGGATGGAGAATTCCATGACCTCTTCATCGGTCATGTTGTACAAATCATCTGTGTGCGGCAGATATTTGGACAGGTATACTACGTGATCTCCGCCATAGGAATCCGTGGATTCAAAATTGGTATGTTCGATCACGCCTACATAGGGGAAAGATGGATCGTTCACATTCAACCAATAGGTGGATGATAGGGAGCGATCGAGGCGGAGCACAAGACAGATATTCGCCAGATAATTGATGGCCCGCAGGCTTTGCGTATAGTCTGCCGGGGCCCAGTTCTGCACCATGTCCGCGACGAGCGGTAGAGCCGTTGTGGCCACTACCCGATCCGATTGCAGGCTGCCCCAGGCACCTCTGCACTCCCAGGACCCATCCGCCAGTTGTTCAACCGCTTCCACGGGTGTTCCCGTGCGAACGACCCCGCCCTGCGCCGTAATCTGACGTGCGGTTTCTTCCGCCAGGCGCGCGAAACTGCCTTTCAGATAGGCCAAACGTTCTTCCCCGCCGTTTCCACGGCTGCCACCACGGAGCTTGAGCTTATTCCAGAACCACACTGCGGAGACATCTTCCGCATAAGGGCCGAACTTGCCGTGCAGTAGGGGTTCCCACACGACTCGGAACACATTCTCTCCTCCCAGACGGCGCAACCAATCCGCAGCGGTCTCGTTTTCCAGGGCCATCCAATCGTCCACGCGCCTCGCGCGCAGCGTCAACAATCCCAGCTTGATCCGATCAAGGAAGGGTAGAGCGGTGAATTTCAACAAATCCATTGGCGTTGAGAGTTTGAAGATTTTATTCGCATAAAACACCCCGGTATTGGTGGGGTTCGTGACGACCTGATCGGACATGCCAAGGTCGTCGATCAGTCCCATAACCTCTAGGTCGTTTGTGAACCAGTGATGATAAAACCGATCCAAGCGTTCACCATTGGTTTCAAAGGCTCCTGCAAGACCACCGACGGTGAGATTGGCTTCGAGAACCGTAACGTCATGGCCCGCCCGCACGAGATCATAAGCGCAAGACAATCCCGCAAAGCCTCCTCCGATTATCGCTGTGTGAGGGCGTTTTGATGTGCTGTCAGAAGTAATCATTGTACAGATTTCACTTTTTCGAAGGAGTTGGAAACGCTCTGCCGCCTAAAGATCCAGTAGACAAAGCAGATGCCACCCCAAAGCGTTGCGGGAACAAACAGCGCAAGATGCACGAGGAATGCGAAAGCCGCTGCGGCCACTTCCGGGTTCCCGAGCGCTTCTGTAGCTTGCATGACAAAATAGTGGAAAGTTCCGATATAGCCCGGTGTAGAGGGCAACATGGTCGACAAGGTCCCAATCGGCATCGCCACCCAGGCTGCGACAGGCGCGGTGATGTCGGGGAGCGCTCGCGCGATCGCATAAAAGACACAGGCCTCAAAAGTCCAGGCCAGGAAAGACCAGACCATCATTATGGCCATGCGCGCGCGTTCGGAAAGAGACGCAAGAGTTTGAAAGATTTGGCGCACTTGCACCGAGATCTTTTCGGCGATCCCTCCGTTGCGTCCGGGCAGCATGTTGATCATCCTGAGAACCGCAGGTTCAAAGGCGCGGGGGAAGATCAAAACAATGCCAATCGCGCAGGCCACTGCAGAGACAGCCCATGAACTCCATCCCAAGAGCAACTGCATTTCCAGGGCGCTGGCGCGGAACAAGGCGAGTGCTACAGCCAGTGCGATGATCAGGGACAACAGGTCAAGCAGCCGTTCCACAAGCAGCGTGGCCAGAACACGCGCGGTGGGGACTCCTAGCCATTTTGAGAATGCAACACCCCTAAGAACGTCACCCGCCCGAAACGGCAGCACGTTGTTAGCCGCGATTGACACCATGAAAGGGACCGAACAGCGGCCCCAAGACAGATCTGGATTGAACGACACCAACATCAGTCGCCACCGCCAGATGCGGCAGAAATAGCCCAACCCAAAGCACCCCAATGCGATCACAATCCACATCAACTGGGCGCTTTTGATGGCGGCCAGAAGATCTTGCAGGGGAAGGGCGCGGAAAATCAACCACAGGAAAACACCAGATACGGCGACGCCAGAAGAAAGACTTAAGGCCTTACGAATGATCATGGGCGGTCACGTTCGAGCCGGTAGCTGCTGGCGCCTGATCAAAGCCGATGCGGTCGCGGACAATATACAACGGGCGCCCTTTGGCTTCTTCGTAGATTCGCCCGATATACTCCCCGATGATCCCCAGCGATATCAGCTGCACGCCGCCCAAAAACAGCACTGCGATCATTAGCGCTGTCCAGCCTTCCACCCAGGTGTTTGTCATCAAGCGTAGAACAAGGGCGTAGACAATACCAAGCAGCGCGAACGTGGCAGCGAGAAGCCCCATATTGGTCGCGATCTGAAGAGGTTTGGACGAGAAGGACAGAATGCCATCTGTTGCAAAGCGGAGCATCTTGCGCAGCGGATATTTCGAAGTTCCCGCAGCCCGCTTCTTGCGGTGATAGGGCAAGGCCATCTGGCGATAGCCCACCCATGCCACGAGCCCGCGCACGAACCGGTGCCGTTCAGGCATTTGGGTCAGGACATCCACTACCTTGCGGTCCATCAGGCGGAAATCACCGGTATCAAGCGGTATGGGGGTCTCTGACATCCGGTTCAACAATCGATAGAACCAGCGCGCGGTGGCGATCTTGAAGACACTCTCCCCTTCACGGCTGGCGCGCACCGCATAGACGACGTCTACACCCTCTTCCCAATGAAGAAGCATCTCGGACAGCACTTCCGGAGGATCCTGCAAATCCGCATCAATAAGAGCCACCGCATCGCCCGATGCCGCGTCTATGCCCGCGGTAACCGCAATTTGATGTCCAAAATTCCGTGCAAAGCTCAAAACCTTAAGCGATGGGTTGCTTGTTGCTGCATCTTTCAAAATTTCTAGAGTTCGATCTCTGCTACCATCATCAATAAATATGATTTCAAATTCATAATTTTCTTGTCCAAGTACAAAATCATTTATCTCGTTAAGAGTTTGATTTATCACTTCTTCTTCATTGTAACATGGAACAACAACAGATATTATTGATCGAGACTCTGTAATGGAGCCTACAGGATCTATTGTTTGAGAAGACATGAGTCAGTTTCACTAGTTATTTACGGAAAAACTCCCAAAAGCATAATCTTCTTATCAACTATACTGTTAGAAGGGTACTTCTAATCTCGCATGCCGTGTGTACTGACGTTTCACCCAGTTCTTCTGGGTCAGGCGCTGCTAAACACATGTTATGCTCCAATACGTGCGCTCTAGATCTCATTATTTAGCTGTACACTAGGTAGTCAGTCACTATTTTTGACCACTAGATCTCACTTTCCAACTCCTGTGCCTACCCTGGCTCATCGGCTAGCAAGTCCAACCTGCTCTATCGAGCAGGCCGTAACCAGAAAAATCGACCCCGCGACGGTAAGTGCTGGCGTTATTGTTCTCCGCTGCTTCGGTGAGAGCTTGAGCTAAATTTACAGATCAATGTCCATCGGTTCGTGGAACCCGCCCTCGATGGTGATCTGTCCGACTTCACAACAAAGGGACAGTTTAAGTTGATTTGATAAGAGAGGGTTTCTGGCTCGTTGTGACCGCCAAGAAGTGGAGGTGAGAAAGCACACGATCTTCGGCGATTCAGTCCAGAATCATCTGCGTTCGAACGCCTTCTTTCGTGGCGGTGTACTTCATTCGAAGAACCAAACCTATTTTGATCTAACTCAACAACAAATCTGAAAGACTCTTTGTAAAAAACCCCGTCTTTTTAGGCGGGGTTTTTGTGTTTTGTTTTATTCGGCGGCGTCTTGGTATTCTGACATGGGTGGGCATGTGCAGATGAG
>NZ_JBQFOA010000005.1:0-241714 GCF_056532975.1 Ruegeria sp. H6 | reverse complement strand
CAGGCATCTCCCAGCCCGCAAAATCAACCAACTTACCTCCCAACTCAACATGCAAAGCATAAAGTGGAGTGCGACTAAGTGAGGTCATGACTGTATCCTTCAAAGGTTTTTCAATTTTCGGGATTCAGGCGCCCATTTGCACGGGCGCCTGAACGTTGCTTTTACGCCTCGTTTTTCTTCCAGGCGGAATGGTCGATATCCAGATCCGGGAAGTTTTCCGGCTTGAACACGGGACGTTCGACACCTGATTTCAACTGGTCGTCAAAATCACGCAGGATGCGCCGCAGGATCGGGAACAGCATCATCAGAGCCAGAAGGTTGACCAGTGCCAGCACACCCATCATCGGATCCGAGAAGAAGAACACCGCCGTCGCCCCGGGCGCCACGGCCCCAAGGAACACGATGGCCATCAGCACGAATTTGAAGATCAGCAATGCCGACGGTGCTTCGGTCATGAACGACAGCGCGTTTTCACCCAGATAGTAGTTGTAGATGATCGAGCTGAAAGCAAAGAGCAGCACAGCAATGGTGAGGAAATACTGGGTCCATGCGCCCAGATGCGACACCAATGCGTTTTGTGTCAGAACCACACCGTCAACGTCGGCACCGGGCTGATAAGCGTCGCTCATCAGGATCACGAAAGCGGTACAGCTACAGATCAGGATTGTGTCGATGAAGACCGAGAACGACTGCGTGATGCCCTGGCTGATCGGGTGCTTGACGTCCGCAGCTGCAGCCACGTTCGGGGCCGAACCCAAACCAGCTTCGTTCGAGAACAGACCGCGACGCAGACCTTGCGCAATCGCAGCACCCATGCCACCACCGACAGCCTCTTCGAGACCGATGGCGTTTGACACGATCATCGCGACGATGCCCGGAATTTCACCGATGTTCAGAACGATGACGATCAACGCCATTGCGATATAGCCAAGCGCCATGATCGGAACGATGATGTCCGAGGCTTTCGCAATCCGCTGCAGACCACCGAAAACGATGAAGCCCGTACCCAGCGTCAGAACCGCACCGGTGATGTAACGGCTGAGGCCAAACGAGTTCTCGGCCGCACCAGCAACTGTGTTGCCCTGGAACGCCGGGAAGCCGATGCCGAAGGCGGCAATCAGACAGATCGCATAAAGAACGGCCAGCCATTTATAGTCTTTGCCCAGACCATGCATGATCATACGCGCAGGGCCACCCCGGAAGGATCCATCCTCTTGCCGGCGCTTGAACACCTGCGCAAGGGTACATTCCACCAGGCTGGTTGCCATGCCAACCAACGCGATCATCCACATCCAGAACACGGCACCGGGCCCGCCCAGAGTGATCGCAACAGCCACACCGGCAATGTTACCGCCGCCGACGCGACCGCCGACAGACACGAACAGAGCTTCGCGTGCCGAGATTGTGTTCGGGTCATCCGACTGGTTGTCGCCTTTCAGCACTCGGAACATGCGCTTGAAATAGCGGAATTGAACGAAGTTTGTTGCGACGGTCAGGAAGACGCCGAAGATCACCAGAAACGGGATCAGCGCCCATCCCCAGGTGAGGTCTCCGATGACCCCGAATATGCTTTCTAGAAAGCCCATAATATTGTCTCCCGTTTAGTTTTTGGAAGATGCAGCTTGCATCTGGTACTTGGTCTTGATCACACAGGTGCGTCTGATCTTCTGAAAGTGTGTAGCGCTCATTCCATTCCTCCCATTTGCGCTTGAGTTATGCCCTGTCGACGATGGCCCGCTGACGGGCCTGTTTGAGGGCGGCAAAGTCTTCGTCCGCGTGGAACGACGAACGGGTCAGCGGGCTTGCCGACACGTGCAAAAAGCCCTTGGAGCGTGCGATCTGCTCCAGCTGGGCGAACTCTTCCGGTGTCCAGAACCGATCAATCGGATGGTGTTTCGGGGTCGGTTGCAGATATTGACCGATCGTCAGGAAATCGACCTGTGCGGCGCGCAGATCATCCATCACCTGACGGACGTCATTCAGGCTTTCGCCCAGCCCGACCATCAGGCCGGACTTGGTGAAAATTTCGGGCTTGGCCCGCTTGGCATCATCCAGCAGCCGCAGCGAGGTGTAATAGCGCGCGCCGGGACGCACGGTTGGATAGAGATGCGGTACCGTTTCCAGATTGTGGTTGAACACATCCGGTGCGGCCTGAAAAACGCTTTCCGCAGCGGTGCCTTTGCCCAGAAAATCGGGTGTCAGCACTTCGACTGTGGTGCCGGGGTTCTGGTGCCGAACCGCGCGGATTGTCTGGGCGATGTGCTCGGCCCCGCCATCCGCCAAATCATCCCGGTCCACGGATGTGATCACCACATGACGCAGGCCCAGTTTCTTGACCGCCGATGCAACACGACCGGGTTCAAACGCGTCCAATGCATCAGGCCGGCCTGTCGAGACATTGCAGAAAGAACAGCCGCGCGTGCAGACCTCGCCCATGATCATCATGGTGGCGTGGCGCTTGGACCAGCATTCGCCAATATTCGGGCAGGCCGCCTCTTCGCAGACTGTTGCAAGATCGTGATCGCGCATCAGGCGGCGGGTTTCGTAATACTCCGCGCTTTCGATCTTTTTTCTGCGAATCCACTTGGGTTTGCGCGGGATAACGCTGTCGGCCTTTTTGGCTTTTTCCGGGTGACGTGGGCGAAGCTGGATGGTCATCTGGCTGATCTCCGTTACGCGTGGATCGCGCGGCCCAGGGCGTCGAGGCAGGCTTCTTTCACCGCCTCTCCCATCGCCGGATGTGCGTGACAGGTGGCCGCAACCTCGGCGACGGTTGCGCCTTTGGTCATCGCCAGAACCAGCTCGGCGATCAGATCGCCGCCATGAGCACCACAGATATGAGCGCCCAGAATCCTGCCATCCGCGTCGGCCAGCACCTTGACCGCACCGTCCGTCTCACCGGTCGAGCGCGCGCGGGAATTGGCCATGAATGCAAATTTGCCAACCGAGTATTCGGTTCCAGCCTCTTTCAGCGCTTCTTCGGTTGCACCGACCGAGGCGACCTCGGGGTCGGTGTAAACAACGCCGGGAACCATGTTGTAATCCACATGCCCCGCCTGACCGGCCAGCTTTTCAACGCAAGCGACGCCATCTTCTTCGGCTTTATGGGCCAGCATCGGCCCTGGAATGCAGTCGCCAATCGCATAGATACCGGGCACCGAGGTGCGGAAGGTTTCGTCGACCTGAATGAAACCGCGCGGGTTAAGGGCTATCCCCAAGTCTTCCAGCCCCAACCCGCGCGTCACCGGGCGACGCCCGACAGCGATCAGGACCTTGTCGGCCTCGATCATCTCTTCTTTGTCTTTGCCGACCCTGTCCAGCGTGAGCCTCAATCCGTTTACGGTTTTTTCGATCCTCTTCAGCGCGCGGCCCAGTTGGAATTTCAATCCACGCTTGGTCAGCGCCCGCTGCGCCAGCTTGGCAATCTCACCATCCATACCCGGCAGGACGCGATCCAGATATTCGACAACCGTGACCTTGGCCCCCAGACGTGCCCAGACCTGACCCAGTTCCAACCCGATCACACCCGCGCCGACGACGACCAGATGATCGGGCACAGTCTCAAGCTTGAGCGCGCCGGTTGAGCTGAGAATGTCACGTTCGTCAATCTCGACCCCGTTCAAAGGCGTGGGCTCGGATCCGGTGGCAATCAGGATATTCTTGGCCTCATAAATGTCGTCGCCGACCTTTACCTGCCCCTGCTTCGTGATACTGGCCCAGCCCTCGATCCAGGTAACACCATTCTTTTTGAACAGAAACCCAATGCCCTTGGTCAAATCGCCGACAATTTTGTCCTTGCGATCCATCATTGCAGATACGTCGATGCTGGCCCCCTCGACCGCAATGCCATGGGAGGAGAGATGTGCAAGTTCGGCATATTTGGCCGAGGAGGTCAGCAACGCTTTGGAGGGGATGCACCCCACATTCAGACAGGTTCCACCCAGCGCGCCACGCCCTTCGATGCACGCAACGCTCAGGCCCAACTGAGCGGCACGAATGGCTGCCACATACCCACCCGGGCCACCGCCGATGACGATAAGATCATAAGTCATTTGCTTCTCTTTCAATAGATCGGGTGGCTGGCGCAAAAGGCGTGGAGTTTTGCGGTGGGTTTCGCGCGAAGGCCTGAGGCGCTGTTCTTGTTACAGGTTACATCTGCACGCTCTGTCCTCGTGGCGTATTTGTTTGTCAGCACGCAGCTCTGCGCATCGATCATTGCTTGCGAGACGATGCGCCCGGATGCGATGCGTTCTGCTTGCCGATCGCCATCGCGCGCAAGCGACACGACGATGACAGGATCAGCCTTCATGAGAGCTTTAGTGAACACTTCTTTCTTCTCACAGATTTTGTGACTACCAAGAGACTATGTTTCCTATAAGGGAAAAAGGATAACAAAAGCAACACAATTCTCGAAAATGTGAAGTTGTGCGCGCAAGGGGAATTAGGTAACCTGCAACAAAGAGTGGAGATTTTCATGTCAGACGAAGCCCTAAACGATATCTCCGGACCGATTGATCACGACGATGGGGCGGCTTTGGGTCGGTCCATCCGGGATGCACGCCACGCAAAAGGCTGGACTTTGGAGGAAGCCGGACGTGCTGCGGGAATCGGGCGATCGACTCTTTCGAAGATCGAAAACAACCAGACACGACCAAGTTTTGATATCGTTCGCCGGCTGACACAGGCGCTTGATCTAAGCACACCGCAACTTTTCTTGCAGTCAGGTCAAACAGGAATTTCAGGACGGCGTGACTACACACCTGCGGGCAAAGGCGAGATACGCGACACATCAACGTATATGCATGAGTTGCTTTGCCCCGAACTGACCAGCAAGCGCATGCTGCCCTACATCGCGACGATCAAGGCGCGCGATGTATCCGAATTTGATACCTGGATCCGGCATAGCGGTGAAGAATTCATGTATGTGATCAGCGGAGAGCTGATCTTTATTTCGGAACATTACCGACCCTTGCAGATGAAAGCCGGCGACTCGCTATACTATGACAGCGGAATGGGTCACGGATGCGTTTCAACCAGCGAGGAAGATGCCAAAGTTCTGTGGGTGTCGTTGGAATAGCCAAAGAATGGTCTCAGATTTGGCCAACGGGATTGGCTTCCTGAAAATCAGCGCGGAGCTCGGGAAAAAGTACCTGTTCGAATAGTATGCAGCTTGCCACAAATGCCCGTTTCTAGGCTGAATGATTTGTCCTGATGGAGCTGCAGCGGACAATCTCCATCTCCTGCATAACCCAAGAAAATCTCAAAGAAGATGCTCTGGGCTTACCGTTGCGCCCTGGCGGTTCTGAACAGCAGCAGGAACACGAAGGCCGAGCCGACGGATGTGGTGACAATGCCGACGGGCAGTTCTTGTGGCGACAGCAGAAGGCGGCTGAGGATATCCGATCCTGTCAGCAATCCGGCTCCGACCAGTGCCGCAGTGGGCAGCAAACGTCCGTGCAGGGGCCCAACGATGCCGCGGGCGATATGGGGGACCATCAGGCCGACAAAGCCGATAACGCCTGCCACGGATACAAAAACGGCTGTGGCAAGTGCTGCGGCGAAGAACATGCTGAACCTCAGCCCCTGAACCGGGACGCCAAGGGTCGAGGCCGTCAGGTCCCCGGTCAGCAGGGCATCCAGCCAGCGGTTGCGGTAGAGGGCGAAACTGAGGATCAGGATCAGGCCGGCGCAAACCAGCGGGAAGGTCTCCCACCGGGCCAGGCCAAGCCCGCCCAGCATCCAGAAGATCACGGAATGCGCGGCGCGGCTGTCGCCTGCAAAGATCAGGTAATTGGTGATGGCGGAAAACAGGAACGACACTGCAAGACCGGCCAGGATCAGTTTTTCAGGTGCGCTGGTGCGCAGAAAATGAACAAGCGCCAGAACAATGCCCGAGGCAATCAGACCGCCGCAAAACGCCGCCAGCGGCAGGGTCCAGAACCCCAGAATGTCGCCGGTCACCGTGATGACAAATACTGCGCCCGCCGCCGCCCCGGACGAGAGGCCAAAAAGAAAGGGATCGGCCAGATCGTTGCGTGTGGTGGTTTGCAAAACCACCCCGACAACGCCCAAACCCGCCCCGATCACGGCAGCAAACAAGGCGCGTGGCAGGCGCAGGTCAAATACGATGCGGTGCAAAGGGGACATGTCCCCGTCGGTCAGGCCCGTACCCAGAAACACCGCGTCCAACACGTCGCGGGCCGGAATGGCTGTGGTGCCGTAGGCGGTAGACACCAGCAAAAGGGCGGTCAGAACAACCGCCCCCAGCACAAAGACAAGGCCCATTCGGCCCATATCAGTTGAGGCCCGGATGCATGGCTTCAACCATTTTCGAGATTGCCTCGATATTTGCCGGGCCCGGTGTCAGCTCTTCGTAACGCAGGCCGATCCAGCGTTCGTTCTTGACCGCATCCGTTTGTGACATCACCGGGTGTTCCTGCAGGAACCTGAACGTATCCTCGGCCCCGTTTCCGGTCTGATAATCCAGCAGAACAAGGAATTCGGGGTTCGAGGCTGCAACCGCCTCCCACGAGGTGCGGCCCCAGCTTGTATCCATGTCATGGGTCACGTTCTGGCCGCCTGCCGCAGCGATCATCGCGTCGGGAATGGCGAACTTGCCCGCCGTAAAGGGCGCGTCTGCGGGACCGTCCAGCAGGAAGACGCGGGGTTTTGCCAGATCGGCTGTTTTGGTCTCGATGGCGGACAGCTGGTCTTTCCAGCCAGACACCAGCGCTTCGGCCTTATCCTCGACATGCATGACCTTGCCCAGACGCAGCACATCGTCAAACAGCAGGTCCATGCTGGCCTCGGGGCGGTCCTTGTCCAGATGCACACAGCTTTCCGTCAGGATCATCGTTTTGATACCGAAGGGCGCCAGCGTGTCGGGCGTGACGTCGCCACCGGGCTTCATGCCATAGTACCACCCGGCAAAGAACATGTCGGCCTCAACCGCAACAAGGTTTTCGACGGTCGGATATTTGGGTGCCAGCTCGGGGATGTCGCCGCGCAGGGTATCGAAATCGGCGCTGGTCTTGTACCAGCCCGTGATGCCAGTCAGGCCCACAATCTTGTCCTGAAGGCCCAACGCAAAGGCCATGTCGGTCATATTCATGTCGTGCACGACCAGACGCTCGGGCTGGGCTTCAAAGACCAGCGGTTCGCCGCAATTGTCGACGGTGACTTCGTGTGCGGCAGCACTGCCAGCGATGGCCGAGGCCAGCATCGCGGACCAGATTGGTTTCATATGGAAAACTCCTTGGATTCGTTGGGTTTGGATGTTCTTCGGATATCCAGCGCCGGGATCATCCGGCCTTCGTGGTGAAAGCACAGGTAGTCGACGTCAAAGGTCTCGCGCACCGTTTCGGGTGTCAGAACCTCGGCCACCGGACCAAAACTGGTCAGACGGCTGGATTTCATCAGGGCCACATGGGTGGCAAATTCAGGGATCATGACAAGGTCGTGGACGATCATCACAACGGTGATGCCCAGATCGGCCACCAAAGACAGCATGCGCCCTTTGGCGTCCGGGTCCAGATGGTTTGTCGGCTCGTCCAGAAACAGCAGAGATGGGTTCTGTGCCAGGGCCCGCGCGATATGCGCGCGCTGACGTTCGCCACCCGACAGGATGGAAATCTGTTTGTTGGCCAGGGTCTCAAGACCGGTCATCCTGAGAATTCTGGTCAGTTCGGCGGCGTGCTCCTCGGCCGATCGATCCGCCCAGATCGGGATCTGACCCAGCGCCACATAGTCACGCAACAGCAATCGACCATCGGGAAGTTCCTGCTGGCCCACAACCGCGATGACGCGGGCACGGTCCTTTGCAGACATGGATCTCAGGCTGCGCCCGTCGACGATGACATCGCCAAGTGCAAGGTCGGCGGCACCGCACAAAAGGTTCAAAAGCGTGGTTTTCCCGGCGCCGTTTGGCCCGGCGATGGCCAGAATCGCGCCTTCCTGCAGTTCGAATGACGCGCCCTGCAACAGAACATCCCCGTTCAGCGCGTAATATTCCAGGCCGCGCGCGATCAGAAAGGCAGGGTCGGTCTTTTGAGTGTCGGGATCAATGTCGTGTGGCATGAACCGCTCTGCTTGCTGCCAAGCGTGGGCGGAAGGTGCCGAAAATGTAAACACGTTCGATGCGTGCCATCAAAGCCTCCTTCCAGGACGCCCCGCCCCGGGTTGGTTGAACAGGTGATGGCAGGTCTCCTGACTTGCGGATCATTGCTTGGCCATCCTTCCCGGCCAATTGTGACCAGTGGTTGTTGGCGTCGCTCACCGCTTACAGTTGCGGGGGCAGTCACGGACTTGGAGGTGTTTTGGCCCACCGCACCGTGTTCCCTTTTCATCCCCAGAGTGCAAATCGGGGAACCATCACCGGTTGGAGTGCCTGACATAGCGGCATGGGTCAATAGAAATTTTATCAAGCAGCGTGGCAATCAATACGGCCTGGACTGTTGGTTGAATTTCGATGAAATGACGCAATTTCCGTCATTATGATGAAATATTTGGTTAATTCGTCAAGATTACCACTGCGATCCGAACAAATCGCACCCCATACTCAAAAGAAACAGAATTTGGAGGCATTGCATGAGCTGGAACATTTGCGTGGTTGGGGCTGGCAAGATCGGCCAGATGATCGCGACGCTGTTGAAAACATCCCCTCATTATTCGGTGACGGTGGCCGACAACGATCTGGCGGCGCTGTCGATTCTGAACGGCATGGGTGTGGCCACCCGTCAGATCAATGCGGGCGATGACGCTGCGTTGGAAAAAGGGTTGGCAGGGTTTGACGCCGTGATTTCCGCCGCGCCCTTCTTTTTAACACCAGCGATTGCCAAAGCGGCGCGCGCGGTTGGGGCCCATTACTTTGATCTGACCGAAGATGTCGCCGCAACAAATGCGGTCCGCGACTTGGCACAGGACAGCGCCACCGCGTTCATGCCGCAATGTGGGCTTGCGCCAGGGTTCGTGGGTATCGCGGGCGCGGCCCTGGCTGATGAGTTCGACGAGATCGACAGCTTGCACATGCGGGTCGGTGCGTTGCCGCTCTATCCGACCAATGCGCTGAAATACAACCTGACATGGTCGACCGATGGGTTGATCAATGAATATTGTAATCCCTGCGATGCCATTGTGAACGGCGAGCGGGTCAAAACCGCCCCGTTGGAGGATTATGAGCTGATCGGCCATGACGGTGTCGAATATGAATGCTTCAATACATCGGGCGGGTTGGGCACATTGCCGGAAACGCTGGATGGCAAGGCGCGGGATGTGTCCTATCGGTCGATCCGCTACCCGGGCCACCGCGATATCCTGCGTTTGTTGCTGAACGATCTGGGGCTGGAACGCCGCCGCGATCTGCTGAAGGAAATCTTCGAGAACGCCCTGCCGCGCACGGATCAGGACGTTGTTCTGGTCTATTGCACGGCGCGCGGCACCATCAACGGTGCGCTGCGCGAGAAATCCCTGATCAACAAATCCTTTGCCCGCACTATCGACGGTCAGGTCTGGAGCGCAATTCAGGTCACGACCGCGGCAGGCGTGCTGGGTGTGGTTGACCTGATGCGCACCGGCGCGCTGCCATCGCAAGGGTTCGTGCGGCAAGAACAGGTGAGGCTTGCGGATTTCCTGAACACCGAATTTGGCCGCCTTTACCGGGCGGGCGATGTAACCGAACAACACAAGGCGGCGTGAGAGATGAAAGACGTTGTGATGACTGCTGAGACAACACTGGCAAATATGGACCTGACAACCGACGCTTTGACCGGTGGCACGTTGCGGGTGACCTCTCCGATTGACGGGCGCGTGCTGGCGGATGTGCACGAAACACCTTTGGCCGAGATGGACACCATCATCGGCAAGGCCCAAGCCGCGTTCAAAGCCTGGCGCGTTGTGCCCGCCCCGCACAGGGGCGAGTTGATCCGCCTGTTGGGCGAAGAATTGCGCGCGGCCAAAGACGATCTGGGCGCGCTTGTCAGCTGGGAGGCGGGCAAGATCACGTCCGAAGGCCTGGGCGAGGTGCAAGAGATGATCGACATCTGCGATTTTGCCGTGGGCCTTTCGCGTCAGCTTTATGGTCTGACCATCGCCTCCGAACGCCCCGGCCACCGGATGATGGAAACCTGGCATCCGGCAGGGCCGGTTGGCGTGATCTCGGCCTTCAACTTCCCTGTGGCGGTCTGGTCGTGGAACGCGGCTTTGGCGCTGGTCTGCGGCGATTCGGTGATCTGGAAGCCGTCGGAAAAGACGCCGCTGACCGCCATGGCCTGCCAGAAGATCTTTGAACGGGCGCTGGCCCGGTTCGGCGAGGCGCCGGAAAATCTTTTGCAGACTATCATCGGTGGTGCAGATATCGGCAAGGCGCTGGTGTCCAGCCCGGATGTACCGGTGATTTCCGCCACCGGGTCCACACGTATGGGCCGCGCAGTGGCACCGGTTGTTGCCGAACGGTTCGGCAAGTGCATTCTGGAACTGGGGGGCAACAACGCGATGATCGTTGGCCCCTCGGCTGATCTGGAAATGGCGGTGCGGGCCATCGTCTTCTCGGCGGTCGGAACTGCGGGTCAGCGCTGCACCACTTTGCGGCGGCTAATCGTCCACAACTCGATCCGCGAAGACCTGGTTGCGCGCCTCAAGAAAGCCTATGCGGGTCTGCCCATAGGCGATCCAATGGCCGAAGGCACGCTGATCGGGCCACTGGTCGACGAAGCGTCAGGCCAGGCGATGACAGCGGCACTGAAAGCGGCAGAGGCCGAAGGCGGAGAGGTATTTGGCGGCCAGCGTGTGACCGAGGGCGCGCCCGCAGGGGTCTATATGCAGCCCGCGATTGTCGAGATGCCGGGGCAGACCGCAACCGTCAAAACCGAAACCTTCGCGCCGATCCTTTATGTCATGGGATATGATGACTTCGATCAAGCGATCCAGTTGCAAAACGATGTGCCACAAGGGCTGTCGTCATGCGTCTTTACCCTGAACATGCGCGAGGCGGAACAATTCCTGACCGCTGCGGGTTCGGATTGCGGCATCGCCAATGTCAATATCGGCCCCTCGGGCGCTGAAATTGGCGGTGCGTTCGGCGGCGAGAAAGAGACGGGTGGCGGGCGCGAAAGCGGCTCGGACGCGTGGAAATCTTATATGCGTCGCCAGACAAACACCGTGAACTATTCGGCGGAATTGCCGCTGGCTCAGGGGGTACGCTTCGACATCTGACCCGGGCCCGGGTCAGTCCGAAAACAGGTAATCCAGTTGCAGCATGGCTTCGGCCTGCTGCGCTGGAACGTTCAGAAAACGGGCAAGCTGGGCCGCGTTCTTCTCGCGGTCCGCAGATTCCTGAATACGGAAATAGCCGGTCTTGGCGGCAGATCTGATCTGTTCGGCCTCATGCGTCAGGTCATTCCGGATGGCGGGCAGAAGCTTTAGAACAGTCCCAGAGGGGCTGTTTTCACCCACCAGCCCGATCCGCAGCGCGTGGCCTGCAAGATAATCGTCAGAGTATTCGCATTCGATATCCAGCACGTGCAGCCGGACTTGATCCGATTCAAAATCTCTGACGATTTCAATTTCCGACGGGTCGATGCAAAGGATCAGTTGGTTCTGCTCGAAATACTCATAGACCATGCGCACCAATGCGCGGCGGTGGCGGCTGCGTTTGGTCAGAGTGGTCTCGATACCCCCCAGATCAGGTAGATGCGTATCCTGTTCGTTGAACAGATACTCGACGCAGGGAATATCGGTTTCGGATGCGATCTGATCCAACAGCCGCTTGGCGACGTGCCATTTCTTGCAGGATATGACGAAGAGCTCACGGTCAGGCCCAAGGGTGTTCGCCGTTTCCCAGAACCGCGGTGCAAATCGCCGCCCAACCCGTCCGCGACCGGTCAGGAACTGATGCAATGTCCGACCCTCGTTCGAGATGTGGAATTCCACGCCTTCTTCAGCGAACAACTGCCCCAGCCGATCTTTGAGCTCCTGCGCCTCGGGGCTGATCTTGCGGGCAAACAAATAGTCTTGTCCCAGCAGCATGTCGTAATGGTCGTTGTAGAAATTGACCGGCATCCCATAGTCCGAGAACATCAGAAAAGTCAGGGTCCTGTTGTCGATCTCTTCCTTCGGAATCAGATGCCGCACCAGCGTTTGAAAAAAGGTTTCGTCCGGGATCCAGGTGGTCGAGAAGAACCGCATGACATCTGGGCGCTGTTGCAGAAACGCCTGAATGCTCTCGACCGTCTGACGGCGCAGGCACCACCACTGACTGCCGATCATGACCTGCAGATCCTGCGGGATCTGACGGGTCAGCCCGAACCGTTTTTGTAGCTTATAGCTGGTGTAAAACCGCTTTGGCTGACCGCGTTCATTGAAGAAATGGCGATAGACCAGGCGGTCTTCCTTCATTCCCGTCTTGATCCAGTTGCTTTCAAAAAAGTCGTGACTTTCGATAAAGTCCTTGTCGTTTTCATCCAGAAAGCGATGCGTGTATTCTGCGGTCTTGATCGCCATGCAATCGCCCGACAACATGTAGAAATGGGTCGCGCGCGGGAACGCATCGGTGGCCGCTTGCAGCGCATTAAGCGTCGCCTGGACAAGTGACCACTCACCCCAACCGCATTTCACCCGTTTTTTGGCAAAAACCACATTGGGATTGTCTTTTAGCGCGCTTTGCATCTTTGCGTAGTCACCGGCACTGGACCGGGCATCAAAGTGGATCGCCATGCAATCGCCGGCCGCCGTCAGCTGTTGTGCCTGCGCAACAATGGCATCGGGGTCTTTGTGGCACAGGAGGATAAATGCTATTTTTGCCATATGTTAACGCAATTTCCGTTTCTGCCTGTTTCCATCCGTGATACTGAGGACGAGCGATTGAATAAACAGGATTATTTGGCTCGTTGTTTTTGTGGGCCAACAATGTGCCCGGTGACGTGACCAGTACAGGAGTGATTTTGGATGGGATTCCCCGGAACATGGATGACCGAAAGCCAAAGCATGGTGTATCGCGTCGTGCCCAAATGTGCCTGTTCGACGATCGGGCAGATCATGTATTACTCGGACCATGGTCAGTTCTTTGACGGGGATATTCACGACGCCACGGACGGGTTGCACAAATGGGCCTTTGACCAAAGCCGCGATACTATCACCCGAAACGTCCAGTCGCATGGGTCTTACACGTTCACCTGTGTTCGCAATCCCTATACGCGGATCCTGAGCTCATTTTTTGACAAGATTTGCGGCATTCAGCGAAACGGCAAGCGATATCGCGGCAATCTGGTACCGACGTTGATCTACAATTACGGGATCGATGTGGGGGGCGAGAACGGCGAAGGTGAATTCGATCAGATCAAGAGCTTTCGGCGCTTTTTGCTGTTTGCGCGTGACACGATCAAATGGCGACGCCCAATGGACCCGGATATTCACTGGTCGGCCATGTCGGGGCATGTCTCCACTCTGGTCGTGAACGGTGGACGGTATGACCGGATTTTCTGGACCGAGAAGTTCAATGATGGAATGCAGGATGTCCTGAACCATCTGGACACCGCGCATCCTGTGGAACTGGCTGAAATCCCTCGATTTAATGAATCAGAAGGGCACGGACCAAAACGCGCGCATCCTGTCGAAGACTATTTCGACGATCTGTCGATGCATCTGGTCTATGAGATCTACAAAAAGGATTTCGAGCTGTTCAAATACGATTTCGAAAACCCGGCAAACAAGATGCCGTTGGGCGAGATCGATCTGGACGAAGTGCACGCCAAGCTCGGTGATTGATCTGTGGGCGGGATCTCCCGCCCATCGTCAATGTTTCTTGCGAAACATCTCCTCTGGTTGGGGCTGGAGCCGCGACTTGCGCGGCGCCAGCCCCAAGACCGAACGTGGCATCGGCGTAGCCGATGGTGCGTTTCGGGCGCGGGAGCGTTCCCATTGCCCTCAGGCTCAGACCTGCCGTACAGCTCCTTTGGCAGCGCTGGTCGTCAGCTTCGCATAGGCTTTCAGCGCTGTGGACACTTTGCGCTTGCGCGGTTTTTCGGGCACCCAGCCTTTTTCGTCCTGCGCGGCACGGCGGGTCGCCAGTTCCTCATCCGATACCGCCAGGTGGATGCTGCGATTGGGGATGTCGATCTCGATCGTGTCGCCGGATTTGACCAGCCCGATCTCACCGCCCTCTGCTGCCTCGGGCGAAACGTGCCCGATCGACAAGCCCGAGGTGCCGCCCGAGAACCGGCCATCTGTCAGTAGAGCGCAGGCTTTGCCCAGACCTTTGGATTTCAGGTACGAGGTCGGGTACAGCATTTCCTGCATGCCCGGCCCGCCGCGCGGCCCTTCATAGCGGATGACAACCACGTCGCCCTCTTTCACTTTGCCGGTCAGAATGTCGTTGACCGCCTGATCCTGGCTTTCGCAGACATAAGCCGAGCCAGTGAATTTCAGGATATTTTCGTCCACACCGGCTGTTTTCACAATACAGCCATCGTGGGCGATGTTGCCGAACAGAACCGCCAAACCGCCATCCTGAGAGAACGCGTGTTCTTTGGACCGGATCACGCCACCCTCGCGGTCGGTGTCCAGCTCTTTGAACCGGTTCGACTGGCTGAACGCCTGTGTGGTGCGGACGCCGCCCGGTGCGGCCTTGAACAGGTCTTGCGCCTTTGGATTGTTGGCAACCTTGATGTCCCAATTGGCAATCGCTTCGCCCATGGTGGCCGAATGCACGGTGCTGCAGTGTTCATGGAACAACCCTGCACGGCTGAGTTCCCCCAGGATCGAGAAGATGCCGCCCGCGCGATGCACGTCCTCCATATGCACATTCTCGGTGTTGGGCGCGACCTTGCACAGACACGGCACCTTGCGGCTGAGCCGATCCATATCGGACATGTCGAAATCAACCTCGCCCTCATGCGCAATCGCCAGCAGGTGCAGCACCGTATTGGTGGACCCGCCCATAGCGATATCCAGGCTCATGGCGTTTTCAAACGCGTCAAAGGTGGCAATCTCGCGCGGCAGGAAGCCTTTCTCGTCCAGATCATAGTGGCGCTTGGTGATCTCGACGATCCGGCGCCCGGCCTCAAGGAACAGCTCTTTGCGGTCCGAATGCGTGGCCAGGGTCGAGCCATTGCCCGGCAGCGCCAGACCCAGCGCCTCGGCCAAACAGTTCATCGAGTTCGCGGTGAACATGCCCGAACACGACCCGCAGGTGGGGCAGGCGTTTTCCTCGATATGCTGAACCTGCTCGTCGGTAAACTTGTCGTCTGCAGCGGCGACCATGGCGTCCACAAGGTCGATCTTTTTGGCGTCCAGATCGGCGATGTCGATCTTGCCCGCCTCCATCGGTCCGCCCGAGACAAAGATCGCCGGGATGTTCAGGCGCATCGCGGCCATCAGCATGCCGGGTGTGATCTTGTCGCAGTTGGAAATACAGACCATGGCATCGGCGCAATGGGCGTTGACCATGTATTCGACCGAATCCGCGATCACCTCACGCGAGGGCAGGGAATAGAGCATGCCGTCGTGGCCCATGGCGATGCCGTCATCCACAGCAATGGTGTTGAACTCTTTCGCGACGCCGCCCGCCTTTTCGACCTCGCGCGCGACCATCTGGCCCAGATCCTTCAGGTGGACGTGGCCCGGAACGAATTGGGTAAACGAGTTGACGATGGCGATGATCGGCTTGCCGAAATCATCGTCACCCATACCGGTGGCGCGCCACAGGCCGCGGGCACCGGCCATGTTGCGGCCGTGGGTTGAGGTTCTGGATCGGTACATTGGCATGATGCTGTTTCCCTTTTGCCTCGGGTTGCATATTCTGAGGATTGTGCGTTATAGCGCACGTATCACATGTGCGCTATAACGCACAAGAGGATTCGAAAGATGGCAATATGGCACCGGACGACATTACGCTGAAACTCCGCGATGTGCGCGCCGCGTCTGGCCTGAGCCTGTCGAAAGTGGCTGAGTTGACGGGCGTCAGCAAAGCCATGCTTGGGCAGATCGAACGCGGTGAATCCAGCCCGACCATTGCCACCTTGTGGAAAATTGCCAAGGGCTTTCAACTGCCCCTCAGCGCCTTGATCGAGCCATCAAACGGCGACCGGTCGGTGTTTCAGACAGTGACTTTTCCGGGCAGTATCGAGGTCAAGATTGTCTTTCCTTTCGACCCGGCGCTGGGGGCCGAAACCTTTCATGTCAGCCTGAGCCCGAACCAAAGTCACGAATCCCCGGCGCACGCGACTGGCGTGACCGAAGAGGTGTTCGTGCTGAACGGTACGCTTGAGGTGTTGCGCGGCAGGGAGTGGGTGCCTTTGCAGGCCGGGCAGGGGTTGCGTTTTGCCGCTGATATCCCGCACGGCTACCGGGCCGCAGGGCAGGGAGCCGCGTTTCTGAACATGCATCACTATGCGCAACACAACGCGTTTACGGAAAGCGGAAGGGCCGTGTCATGACCGCGCTGCTGGAAAGCCTGACCATAGCCGATGCCATCGGATCCTTCGGAGCCTTGGTGGTTGTCGCCGCCTATTTTGCCACGCAAATGCGGATAATGAATTCTGACGATCTGATGTTTCCGGTGGTCAACCTTCTGGGTTCGGTCCTGATCGTGTATTCGCTGCTGCAGAATTTCAATCTCGCGTCGATGCTGATCGAGGGATTCTGGATCATCATCAGCCTGATCGGCATTCTGCAGTACTTTCGCCTGAGCAAAGCGCGATAACACGGCTGCGCTAGCGCTATCCAGCCTTGAACCCCTATGCCGCCGGGTATAGGGAAAACCCTGCGCGAAAAGTGGGAGGCATTGATGCAAGACGATCCCAAAACCCTGGTTTCTACCGACTGGCTGGCGGCTCATATCAAGGATCCGGACCTGCGGATTCTGGATGGATCGTGGTATTTGCCCACGCAAAACCGCGACGCCAAGGCCGAATACGACGCAGGCCATATTCCGGGTGCGCGATTCTTTGACATCGATGACATCTCGGACCACCGGTCAGATCTGCCGCACATGGCGCCGCCGGTCGAGAAATTCATGTCACGCCTGCGGGCGATGGGCGTCGGCGACGGCCACCAGGTTGTGGTCTATGACGGCGCCGGCCTGATGTCTGCGGCACGGGTCTGGTGGATGTTCCGGCTGATGGGGCAGGACAATATCGCCGTTTTGGATGGCGGTTTGCCGAAATGGCAGGCCGAGGGGCGCGACATTGAAGACCTGCCGCCGGTGATCCGTGACCGCCACATGACGGTGCGCGTTCAGAACCATCTTGTCCGCGACGTGACGCAGGTGTCGGCGGCCTCGAAACTGGCGGATCATGAGATCATTGACGCCCGAGCCGCTGGCCGGTTTGCAGGCACCGCGCCTGAGCCGCGCGAAGGGCTGCGCTCGGGCCATATTCCAGGGTCGCGCAACGTGCCCTTTGGCAGCTTGCTGAACAAGAACTACACGATGAAATCGCCCGAGGACTGCCGCGCCGTGTTCGAGGCCGCAGGCGTGGACCTGTCGAAACCCGCGATCACCTCTTGCGGGTCGGGTGTGACCGCCGCCATCCTCAGCCTGGCGTTGGAACGCATGGGCAAGAAAGACCACGCGCTTTATGACGGCTCATGGGCGGAATGGGGTGCCTTCCCGACCCTGCCCGTCGCAACCGGAGAGACCTGATGTTCGAGAACCTCAAACCGCAGCCCGCCGACAAGATTCTGGCGCTGATGCAGATGTACCGCGACGACCCGCGCGATCAAAAGATCGACCTGGGTGTGGGCGTTTACAAGAACGCAGAGGGTGTCACCCCGGTGATGCGCGCCGTGAAAGCCGCCGAAAAGCGCATCCTGGAAGAGCAGGAGACCAAGGCCTATACCGGTTTGGCCGGTGATCCGGCCTATGCCGATGCGATGATCGACCTGATCCTTGGAACTGCTGTGCCCCGCGGCAATATCGCGGCCGTGGCAACACCCGGCGGTACTGGCGCGTGCCGGCAAGCGTTCGAGATGATCCGCATGGCCAACCCGTCGGCTCGCGTGTTCGTGTCGAACCCGACATGGCCGAACCACCTGTCGATCCTGAACTATCTGGGCATGGAGACAGTACAGTATCGCTATTTCGACGGCGAAACCCGTGGCGTCGATTTCGATGGCATGATCGAAGACCTGAAAACTGCCAAACCGGGCGACGTTGTGCTGCTGCATGGCTGCTGTCACAACCCGACTGGCGCCAACCTTAACATGGTGCAATGGCAAGAGGTCGTGAAAATCATCAACGAGCTTGGCCTCGTCGCGATGATCGACATTGCCTATCAAGGCTTTGGCGACGGGCTTGAGGAAGACGCGCAGGCAACCCGTCTGGTGGCCTCGTCGGTCAAGCGCTGCCTGATCGCGGCGTCCTGCTCGAAGAATTTTGGCGTGTACCGTGAGCGTACCGGCCTTCTGATGGCGATCAGCGATGATGCGGCGCAGACGGCGCTGAACCAGTCAACGCTGGCCTTCCTGAACCGCCAGAACTATTCCTTCCCGCCCGATCACGGCGCGCGGGTCGTAACCACGATCCTGACCGATGACGCGCTGCGCGCCGATTGGCAGGCCGAATTGGAAGAGGTTCGCTTGTCGATGCTCGGCCTGCGTCAGCAATTGGCGGACGAGTTGCAACGGCTGAGCGGATCCGACCGGTTTGGTTTTATCGCGCAACACCGCGGCATGTTCTCGCGCCTGGGGGCCGCACCCGAGCTGGTGAAAAAGCTGCGTGACGATCACGGTATCTATATGGTCGGCGACAGCCGCCTGAACATCGCTGGTCTGAATGCGAACTCAGTTCCGGTTCTGGCGAATGCGATCATCAAGGTTGGCGTCTGACGACACCGCCGAACTTTGGAACACAAAAAAACCCGGGCGAAACCGCCCGGGTTTGTTGTTTCAAGGCCGAATAGCCTAGCCTTTTGAGAATTCCGGATAGGCTTCCATACCCAGCTCGGCCATATCCAGACCGTTGATCTCATCCTCTTCGCTGACGCGGATGCCCAGGGTGGATTTGAGGATCGTCCACAGGATCAGCGCGCCGACAAAGGTGAAGACTCCGTAGGCGATAATGCCCAGCAGCTGCGTGCCCAGCGAGGCTTCGCCATAAAAGATCACGGCGATGGTGCCCCAGATACCGGCGAACAGGTGCACCGGGATGGCGCCAACCACGTCATCGATCTTGAACTTGTCCAGCATCGGCACCGCAAAGACCACGATGATGCCGCCAACTGCACCGATCCAAAGCGCGCCAAACAGGGTCGGGGCCAGCGGTTCGGCGGTGATCGACACCAGACCGGCCAGTGCGCCGTTCAGGACCATGGTCAGGTCAGGCTTTTTGTACAGAACCTGCGTCAGGATCAGGGCTGCAACAGCACCAGAGGCTGCGGCCATGTTGGTGTTGGCAAAGATGCGCGATACGTCGGATACGTCGCCCACGGTGCCCATCGCCAGTTGCGAGCCGCCGTTGAAACCGAACCAGCCCAGCCACAGGATGAACGTCCCCAAAGTGGCCAGCGCCAGGTTCGAACCGGGCATCGGGTGAACCTTGCCGTCCTTGTACTTGCCGATCCGCGGGCCAAGGATCAGACAGCCTGCCAGCGCGGCCCAACCCCCGACCGAGTGGACAACGGTCGAACCGGCAAAGTCGGCAAAACCCATGCCATCAAGCCAGCCGCCGCCCCACTTCCACGACCCCGAAATCGGGTAGAGGATGCCGGTCAGAACGATCACAAAGATCAGGAACGGCCACAGCTTGATCCGTTCGGCCACGGCACCGGACACGATCGAGGCGGTTGCCGCGACAAAGACCAGCTGGAAGAAGAAATCCGATCCGATTGAGGCATAATCCAGCGCCGCTTCCTCGGACGGGATGCCGACCGGATCAAGCACTGTTGGGCCGCCAAGGGCAAAGAACCCATTGAAGTCGCCCGGATACATGGTGTTGAAGCCGACCAGCCAGTACATGATCGCAGCAAGGGAAAACAGCGCGATGTTCTTGATCATCTGCATGGCCACGTTCTTGGAGCGCACCAGACCGCCTTCGAGCATGGCAAAGCCTGCCGCCATGAAGAAGACCAGAAACCCTGCCATCAAAAACAGCAAAGTGGTGAAGATATAGCCTACATCCTCCATCGACGACGGCGGATCATTGGCGAAAGCAGCCGCCGGAAAGGCGATCAGCACGGCTGCTGTGGGAAGAATGCGATTGAGTCTCATTTGGTGTTCGTCCTTTTGCGGATGAGCGCCTTACAGCGCTTCCTCGTTGGTTTCCCCGGTCCGCACGCGCAGGGCCTGCTCGACATCGAGAACAAAAATCTTGCCGTCACCGATCTTGCCGGTCTTGGCAGTGGTCGAGATCGTTTCAACGATCTGGTCGACCATGGTGGCAGGCACCACGATTTCGAGTTTGATTTTGGGAACGAAATTCACGGCATATTCCGCCCCGCGATAAATTTCCGTGTGACCGGATTGCGAGCCGAAGCCCTTGATTTCGGTCACCATCATGCCGCGCACGCCTGCTTCGGTCAGTGCTTCGCGCACCTCCTCCAGCTTGAACGGCTTGATTGTCGCAATGATCAGTTTCACGTCTGTCCCCTCTGCTTCCCCGGATGCACCGGCTTGTTTGCACCTGCAGAAAAAGAGCGTGTGAACCTGCCCAAGGGAACGGATTCGGGATTGGATGACAGGGGAAATTCAGACGAAATTGCACAATTTTTGCACAAATGGCGCTCTTCGATTAAAAAATAGACAGAAGATGCAAGCGCAATTCAGGAATTTCTGACCTCTACATACCGGTATCATCACGGTATGGTGCGACAAAAGCATAATCGGGCAGAGTTTGAGCATGACTGAGTCCAAGCGCCGCAAGACACCTTTGGTTGCGGATAAGCGATACCCGTCGAAGGGGCGTAAACCTACGGCGACCAAGCGGGCGGCCAAGCCTGCGGGCAAAAAGTCGACCGCCCGCAAAACAGCGACCCGCAAAACTGCCAGAAAGAAGACACGCCGCACCTCGGGCGGTGGCGGCGGTGGGTTCATCCGGCGGTTCTTTCGCTGGCTGTTCCGGCTGTTTTGGGGCCTGACATGGCGTTTGGGGGCAATTGCCGCCCTGTTGCTGGCGATCGCGATTGGCGTGGTCTATTCCACGCTGCCCGATGTGGATGCCCTGCTGGATGGCCGTGCGCGCGGGTCGGTGACGCTGCTGGATCGTGATGGCAAAGTCTTTGCCTGGCGGGGCGATCAATTCGGCGGTGTGATCACCGCAGATACCGTGTCGCCACATCTCAAACACGCGGTCATCGCGACCGAGGACAAGCGGTTCTATCGCCATTTCGGCGTCAGCCCGCGCGGTGTTGCCAGCGCCGTGCGCATCAACCTGCGCGAAGGGCGAGGCCCGCTGTCAGGGCACGGCGGGTCGACCATCACACAGCAAACTGCCAAGCTGTTGTGTCTGGGCGTTCCCTATGTGCCCGAAGACTGGGAGTCTGAGGCGGCATATGAGGCCGATTGCCGAAAAGGGTCGCTGTGGCGCAAGGGGAAAGAAGCCATCTATGCGATGGCGATGGAGGTTAAGTACTCCAAGGATGAAATTCTCACCATCTATCTGAACCGCGCGTTCCTGGGCGCCGGTGCTCGTGGGTTCGAAGCGGCCAGCCAGCGGTATTTCGGCAAATCCGCGGCTGAGGTCAGCCCGGCCGAGGCCGCGATGCTGGCCGGTCTGCTGGTGGCCCCGACCCGCTATGCGCCAACCAACAGCCTGCAACGGTCGCAGGACCGCGCGCGCCTTGTGGTCGGGTTGATGGAGGATCAAGGCTATCTGAGTTCCGCCCAGGCCAGCGAAGCCCGCAGCCGCCCGGCGGAACTGTCCGAGGCCGCCGCTGCGCGGGCGGGCGGGTATTTCGCCGATTGGGTCATGGCCAGCGGGCCCGAGTTCTTTACCCGCAACACCACCGAGGATGTGGTGATCCGTACAACGCTGGATCAGCGGCTGCAAACCTCAGCCGAAGAGGCGCTGCAGTTCATTTTCCAGGAGAAAGTGCGCGAAGGGTCCAAGGCACAGGCCGCCATCGTTGTCATGTCTGCGGATGGCGCGGTGCGCGCCATGGTGGGCGGGCGCAAGACGCGCGTTTCAGGTGCCTTCAACCGAGCGACGCAGGCGCTGCGCCAGACTGGTTCGTCTTTCAAGCCTTTTGTCTATGCCACCGCACTTGAGTTGGGCTATTCGCCGTTGGATACGGTGATGGATGAACCTTACTGCGTGGATATCCCTGGGTCTGGCCAGTGGTGCCCCAAGAACTATACCAACAAGTTCTATGGGCGGGTGACGTTGGCGGACGCGCTCAAGAACTCTTTGAACATCCCGGCCGTGAAAGTGGCTGAAATCTCGGGGCTCGACAACGTGCGCACAGTGGCCACCGGCTTCGGTATCGCCAGCGATCTGGCGCAGGGTCCGGCACTGGCGCTGGGCGCATCGGAGAGTACCCTGATCGAGATGACCGGGGCCTATGCGGGCATTCTGAACGGCGGCTCTGCTGTTGATCCCTATGGTCTTACCGAGTTGAAACTGTTGGGCGACGAAACCCCGGTCATGGTGACGACCACTGGGATCGGCGAGCGGGTGATCAACGATAAGGCGGCCAAGCAGCTGACCTGGATGATGGAGCGTGTGGTGTCAGAAGGCACCGGCGCGCGAGCGCAACTGCCGGGGTGGCAGGTTGCGGGCAAGACGGGCACGACACAGGCGGCGCGCGATGCCTGGTTCATCGGGTTCACCGCCGACTACGTGACGGGCGTCTGGATGGGCTATGACGACAACACACCTTTGTCCGGAGTCACCGGCGGCGGATTGCCTGCCGAGATCTGGAAAGAGACGATGTTGCGCGTGACCGAAGGGATGACACCCACGCCGCTGCCGATGCTGGCCCCGGATCCACCGGTTCAAACCGCACGACCCTCACAGCCGCGGCGTCAGAAACGCGGTGGGGGGTTTGCGCAGGACATCAACAATCTGTTGAACAGTATCTTCGGCAACTAAGCCTGAAAGAGAAACGGGCGACACATGGCGTGCCGCCCGCAAAGACCCATCAAAGGGTTTCGTTCAAAGCGGTGACAATGATGTCGCCCATCTCGGATGTGGATACGGGCTGAACACCTTCTTCTGCCAGCAGGTCAGCCGTGCGTACGCCATCGGCCAGCACCTTCTCGATCGCGGCTTCCAGCCGGTCGGCCTCGGCCCCCTGATCGAAGCTATAGCGCAGAGCCATCGCAAAGCTGAGGATACAGGCGATCGGGTTCGCTTTGCCCTGACCGGTAATATCCGGGGCGGACCCGTGAACCGGCTCGTACATTGCCTTGGGTCGACCGTTGGCCATCGGGGCACCCAGGCTGGCCGAGGGCAGCATGCCCAGCGAGCCCGTCAGCATCGCGGCGCAATCCGACAGGATGTCGCCAAACAGGTTGTCGGTCACGATCACGTCGAACTGTTTCGGCGCGCGGACCAGCTGCATGGCGCCGTTATCGGCATACATATGCGACAGCTCGACCTCGGGGTAGTCCTGCCCCACGCGCTCAACGACTTCGCGCCACAGGATGCCCGATTCCATCACATTGGCCTTCTCCATCGAGCAGACCTTTTTGTTCCGGCGCATCGCCAGTTCAAAGGCCGAGCGTGCGGCGCGTTCGATTTCGGATTCGGTATAGCGCTGGGTGTTGATGCCCACGCGTTCATTGCCTTCTTCGAAGATGCCGCGCGGCTCGCCGAAATAGACGCCCGAAGTCAGCTCGCGCACGATCATGATGTCCAGACCGGCGACGATGTCCTTTTTCAGCGACGAGAAATCGGCCAGCGCGTCAAAGCACTGCGCGGGGCGCAGGTTTGAATACAGGTCCATTTCCTTGCGCAGGCGCAGCAAGCCGCGCTCGGGCTTGAGGCTGAAATCCAGGTCGTCGTATTTGGGGCCGCCAACAGCACCCAGCAACACAGCGTCAACCTCTTGCGCCTTGGCCATGGTTTCGTCCGACAGCGGCTTGCCATGCGCGTCATAGGCCGCGCCGCCCACAAGGTCCTCGCTCACGTCAAAGTGAAGGCCGCGATTGTCGCCGAACCAGTTAATAATTTTGCGCACTTCGGCCATAACTTCCGGGCCAATTCCGTCTCCGGGCAGGATGAGGAGCGAGGGGTTGGACATCGACAGTCTCCTTGCGTTTTGTTGCACAGGCCCTAGCGTCTGGGCCGCAAAGGGTCAATGAGATGATCCTGCTGAAACACGAGGAAAACACATGTTGATACCGGGAAATCCCGTTCCTGAACTGAAAATCGAAACCGTTGGCGGTGGCAGCTTTGATCTGGACGCCGACGCGGGCGACAACGGGACATTGGTGATTCAGTATCGCGGCCTGCATTGCCCGATCTGCATCCGTCAGATGGCCGAGGTCGAAGCAGCGCTGGATGACTTTGCCAAGCTGGGGATCGAGGTGATCATGATCAGCACCGACACGGCCGAACGTGCGGCCCAGACCGTCGAAAAGGCCGGTGTGTCGTGTCTGAAGGTCGGGTACGGCCTATCGATGGCTCAAGCGCGGGATGCCTGGGGCTTGCTGATCTCTGAGGCGCGCGCAGGCAGCGCCGAGCCTGCGCTGTTTGCAGAGCCAGGCCATTTCTACATCGCGCCTGACCGGACGCTTTATTTTGCGTGGCAGCAGACGACGCCCTTTGCGCGCCCCGCCATGTCTGACATCGTGGGTGGGATCAGGTTCTCGCAAGAGAACAACTATCCCCCGCGCGGCACCTATACCGGAGCATTGTAGGCCCTTAGTCGTTGGTCAGATCGACCCAGACCAGGCGGTGGCGGCTGGCCGTTGCCGCCGCTGAGTCTGGCCCGTCATCGGGCCAGTACACACCTGCACCCGCGACCTTCCAATCAGCTGAGGGCAGGACGTAGTCGACCCGCAATTCCCCGACGCCTTTCCAGGACACCGTTGCCGATGATCCATCCGGGGCCAATGGCTGTGGGTCCTGCAGGCGCGGGTCGGCCAAAAGCGCATGGATTGCGGGTTTCAGACCCTCACCCTGATGCGGATCATTATTGGCATCCCCTGCAATCACGAAACGTCGGGTTGGTGCAGAGCCCAATGCACCGTCCATGAGCAGGCTCCAAAGCCGTATCTCGTCTGCGTTGCGCAGGCCGTTTCGATCTTCGGGGCCATCAAACACGGGCGGGGCGGCGTGAAAGGTCATCACGTCCATCCGGCCTAAGGGCGCTGCGATGGGAATGACCCAATGGGCGGTCGAAGACAGGCGTTGAAGAGCCATCGCCTGCGGGGTCAGGAAGGGCGCATTGTCTTTTTGGGGCAAGGTCGCCCCAGGCAGATCCATCCATAGCAGGTCCGAGAATGACCGGATCTCATTCTCTAAAATCGGATGACGCGACAGGATCGCGATGCCGTTTTGGCCGGTAAACCGACCCCACCCCTGCGCATCTCCGGGCCCGCCAAGCTTTCCATCCCCGTCAAGGTCCAATTCGGTCTCGATGCCGGAATTGGGTTGGCCTGCAAACTGGAACGGATACCGCAGCCCGTCCTGTGCCAGGGCCTGAACCAAAGCCCCAAGTGCCTGTCCTTCAAGATCCCAGTCGATGCCTTGCAAGGCGACAATGTCGGGCCGGACGGTGGTCAGGACCTTGGCCACACTGGCCACCTGCGGATCACCCTTTTGGATGTCCCGCAGCAGCAAACCGGGACCTTCCCGGCTGAGTTCGGTGTTGAATGTGGCCACGCGTATCGTCTCTGCCTGCGCCGCGAATGGCAGCAGCAGCAAAAGCAGAAGGCGGATCATGCGGTCTGAGCGGCCTCGGCAGTGGAATAGGCGCGGCGTTTCTCGACAATCAGCCCGGCAATCCGCAGGGTCGCCATGCCGCGCATGATCATGCTGGCCGGCAGAAACGCCCAGGCGCTGAGCGTCCAGATAAGCGTTTGGGGGTCGGTCATGGCCAATGGGGTAAAGAACGACGACATCAGTTTGATCAGCGCCGGGATCAGGAATGGCAGCAAAATCCCGATTGAGATGTTCAGGCGCCCGTCACGCTGCAGCCGTGCGACAACGTCGCCGCCTTTTGTCGGATCGAAGAGGGGGAGGTTCGTCCAGACATTAAATGCGCCGTTGCCAGTGGGCCAACCCCGCCATTTCACCGCATAGGCAAAGCTGGCTATGGTGACGAGCGCGATCATGATGGCAAAGCCGGCGGCAATTCTGACCAGCTCGATCAGCGGGGCAGGTGCATCAGAGGGGAGCATCAGAACAATCAGCCGCACCGGTGAATAGGGGAAGTCGGACACCGAAGCGACAGTCAGACCAATCGAGTAGATCAAGCTGCTGAGGGGGGTGGGGGCGTAAACGTTTTTGCAGATCAGCGTCAGGAACGTGACCATCGACATCAGACAGACAAACCGGAGCCTGTTGACAGGGGGTGCGTCGCGAAATTCGATAAAGCTTGGGAAGGCAGAGTTGTATTCGGAGAACGTCAGGATAAACGCGAGGATCGCCAAAAAGACGACAATCTCGGTCCCATCTAACGTCGATGCAGGGAGGTACAACGCAGGGGTCAGCACCATGAGTGCGACCAATAATCCACGTATTGCCGCCCCCGTTGTGCGTGCAATCACTATCCGAACCCTTTTCCAAACCGGACCAGTCGATTCTTTGCCAACTTGGTTCCAACTTGTGCCCGCCGCTCTTTGTATAGACGGATGCCTCAAGTACCGTCCACAGTGGCGGCATTGAACTTACCGCTCAAGCCAAGGCGCAGAAAACACTCAATTTTGGGCAAAATGATGGCAACACTGGTGCGGCTTTGCATCATTTCTGGCGCAGATTTGCCGCGCAATAAGGCACAGAATCTACATGTTGTGGTTGCTTAATGAACAACCCCAAGAATGCGAACGGGGCCGCGCTTGCGACCCCGTTAGGTTGAGTATCCACAGAATCGTCCCCAGAATCATACCCAGGGGCGGGCCTGACTCGCGTGATCCTCGAATTTGTCGATGTGGTGGTCTTTTTCCATCGTCAGGCCGATATCGTCCAGACCGTTCAGCAAGCAGTGCTTGCGGTGCGGATCGATGTCGAACGCGATGACCACCCCATCCGAGGTGGTGATCTGCTGATCTTCCAGATGCACAGTCATACGGGCGTTTTCGCCCTTATGCGCGTCTTCCATCAGGATCGCGTGGTGTTCATCCTCGACCACAATGGGCAGGATGCCGTTCTTGAAGCAGTTGTTGAAGAAGATGTCGGCAAAGCTGGTCGAGATCACAACCTTGATGCCAAAATCCTTGATCGCCCAAGGCGCGTGTTCGCGGGACGAGCCGCAGCCGAAATTATCGCCCGCGACCAGGATCTCAGTCTGGCGATAGGCAGGTTTGTTCAGCACGAACTCTTCATTCTCGCCGCCATGGTCGTGATAGCGCATCTCGTCAAACAGCACGACGCCCAGGCCGGACCGTTTGATGGTTTTCAGGTGCACTTTGGGGATGATCATATCAGTGTCGATATTGATCAGCGGCATTGGGGCGGCCACCCCGTGGACTTTTTCGAACTTTTCCATGTCTACACTCCTGCGGGGTAGGGCCGCGCCCGTGCCTCGCGTTTAAGCTTCTTTCATTTCGTCTTTGGGTGCGTTCTTGACGAAGAACGCCATGAAGACCAATCCGAACCCATTGAACAGCATCTCAATGCCCAGGAAGATCCCCAGAATGCTCAGCAGAGCCGCCGGTTCCTTGCCCACATAGGTCCAGATGATACCGGCGAGGATGATCGACAAGATGCCCGAGATCATCGTGGGCCAGAAAAACTGCGTTCCCTTCATCTGGAACGACAGGATGACCCGCGCGATGCCGCCTGCCATGAACAGGATCAGCATCACGGTCGCCAGTGTCAGCGTGCCCTGCAGCGGGTGATCCAGAAAGGACCAGCCCAGAAACAACATGACCGCACCCATGATGAGCGACAGGATTTTGTTGCCAGCGCCTTCAACCGTGAACCCGCCGACGATCTGCAATGCACCCGCGATCAGCAACAGCACGCCGGTCACCACGGTCACTGCGACGGACGCCACCACTGGTGCGCCCAGTACGAAAACGCCAAACGCTATGGACAGAAGTCCCAGCAGCAGCCATTTGATCCAGTCACTCATTTGTTCAATCCCTCAAATATCTAGATATGAGCGGACCTTACATCAATTCACGGACGTCTGTAAGCCGTCCCGTGATCGCCGCTGCGGCAGCCATCGCGGGGCTCAGCAGGTGGGTGCGTCCACCGCGTCCCTGTCGGCCTTCAAAGTTGCGGTTCGAGGTCGCGGCACAGCGCTCGCCCGGTTGCAACTGGTCAGGGTTCATCGCCAGACACATGGAACATCCTGCCAGACGCCATTCAAAACCGGCATCCTTGAAGATTTCGGCCAGACCTTCTTCTTCGGCCTGCGCACGCACAAGGCCCGAGCCGGGCACGACCATTGCGCGCATGCCGTCCTTGATCTTTTTGCCTTTCAAGATCGCAGCCGCGGCGCGCAGATCTTCGATCCGGCCATTGGTGCAAGAGCCGATAAAGACAGTGTCGATCTCCACATCGCTCAGTTTCTGACCGGCCTCCAGGCCCATGTATTCGATGGACCGGCGGGCCGCGTCGACCTTGCCGCCTTCGAAATCGTCAGGATGCGGTACTGAGGCCGTAATCGGCAGCACGTCCTCGGGGCTGGTGCCCCAGGTGACAACCGGCGCGATATCCTCGCCACGCAGAGTGATGACCTTGTCGAAATGCGCACCCTCGTCGGTATAGAGCGTTTTCCACCAGTCCATCGCCGCTTCCCACTGGGCGCCTTTTGGCGCATGGGGGCGGCCTTTGACATAATCGAACGTGGTCTCGTCCGGCGCGATCAGGCCGGCGCGGGCACCGCCTTCGATCGCCATATTGCAGACGGTCATGCGGCCTTCCATCGAAAGGTCACGGATCGCTTCGCCACAGTATTCGATGACATAGCCGGTGCCGCCCGCCGTGCCGGTCTCACCAATCACGGCCAGAGTGATATCCTTGGCGGTCACCCCCGGCTGCAATTTGCCGGTGATCTCCACCTTCATGTTCTTGGACTTCTTCTGGATCAGGGTCTGCGTGGCCAGAACATGCTCAACCTCGGACGTACCGATACCGTGGGCCAGCGCACCGAACGCGCCGTGGGTGGCGGTGTGGCTGTCGCCGCAGACAACGGTCATGCCGGGCAGGGTCCAGCCCTGTTCGGGGCCGACGATGTGGACGATGCCCTGACGGACGTCATGCACGGGGTAATAGTGAATGCCAAAATCCTTGGCGTTCTTGTCCAGCGCTTCGACCTGAATACGCGATTCCGGGTTTTCGATCCCGTTCACGCGGTCGGCCGTGGTGGGCACGTTGTGATCCGGCACGGCGATGGTCTTTTCCGGCGCACGCACTTTGCGGCCTGCCATGCGCAGCCCTTCGAACGCCTGCGGGCTGGTCACTTCGTGCACCAGATGGCGGTCGATATAGAGCAAACAGGTGCCATCATCGGCTTCATGCGCGACATGGGCATCCCAGATCTTGTCATAGAGTGTTTTGGGGGACATCGGTCCTCTCCCGTATGTAATGAGAAATAGCTGGCGAGGTGGCTTAGGCCGCGGATAGGCGGGCCAGAACCGTGCGGGCAGCCCCAAAGAACCGTTCGCGCAGGCGCGCGCGATCTTCCAGGTTCTGTTCTTGGGCCACATTGAGTCTCATGCGCACCAGATATAACGGGGTTTGCCGTCAATCAAGGTCCTTCCGGCGGCGGGCTTGCATCACCGCGCCGGTATGGCCAATCTGACAGCTATGAACCAGGACCTGCTGCCGGATACTCTATCAGAGCTGTATGCCAACATGACGGCGGCGTTTTCCTCGCAATTTGGGCGCCTGATCGATCTGATCGTCACACCCGGATGGCGTCAGTATCAGTTGATCATCATCGTGGTGCTTTGGGCGCTGGCCTTTCTGCTTCGCCTGATGACGCAAGGCCGGTGGGAGGCCTGGGCCAGGTCCCGCAGCGGATGGCCCAAATGGCGGCTGCGCATCCTGATCCAACTGATGCGCCGCCTGACTTTGGTCTATTTCGTTCTTTTGTCCTGGGGCCTGTATCTGCTGATGCAGCACATCACTTGGCCCTCGCGCAGTTACATCATCGGAGTGATTGCCACGCTGGCCGCCGCATGGCTGGCCATTGCGCTGGTGTCGCGTCTGGTGCGCAATCGGACCCTGCGGCAGATCTTCAAGTGGTCCATGTGGGTCTATGCAACGCTGATTGCACTGGCATTGACCGATGATGTGGCCAATTTCCTGGATGGCGTGGCCATTTCCATCGGGGACCTGCACATCTCGGCCCTGGGGATCATCAAGGCGGTTTTGCTGATCGGAGTGCTGTTAACGCTGGCCCGGGTCGGCACCCGCGCGGCCGAACGCGGGCTCAGGAACAACGACGACATCACGCCATCTATGCAGGTGCTGCTGGCCAAGGGCATTCAGGTTCTGCTGTATGGTGCGGTCTTTATGGCGGCGATCCGTACGCTGGGTTTTGACCTGACTGGTATCGCGCTGTTGTCGGGGGCAATTGGTGTCGGCATCGGGTTCGGGCTGCAAAAGGTCGTCTCGAACCTGATTTCGGGGATCATCATCCTGATGGACCGGTCGATTAAACCGGGTGACGTGATCTCGCTGGGGGACACGTTCGGATGGATCAACGCGCTGGGCGCGCGCTATGTCTCGGTCGTCACGCGGGATGGGCGCGAATATCTGATCCCGAACGAGGACCTGATCACCAATCAAGTGGTGAACTGGTCGCATTCCGACAAGTTCGTGCGGCTCGATCTGGATTTTGGCACCAGCTATTTTGACGACCCGCACAAGGTCCGGGCCACCGCGATCCGGGCGGTGAAATCGGTCACCCGCGTTCTGAGCGGGGGCAAGCATGAACCCGTGTGCCATATCACCGGGTTTGGCGACAGCAGCGTAGACTATGTGCTGCGGTTCTGGATCAGCGATCCGACCAAGGGGCTGACCAATATCCGGGGCAATGTCTTTCTTGCCCTTTGGGATGCGTTCCAGGCCGAAGGTATTTCTATCCCGTTCCCACAACGCGAAGTGCGCGTTCTGGGGGATGCATCCGCAGACGCAGACAGGCAACAGCTTGACAAAGAGTGAACGGTTGCGAGGGCCTCAAACCGCGCCTTCATTGAAATGTTGCATTCCCCTTGTTACCTTAATAATACCCCGGCGCCGGGGATTTGCGGCGCTCAGCAAAGGAGGACTATGTCCTGTCTCTACATACCCAGGCGGGTTTGCCCGCCGATGAAGGGGCCTCAGTGATGGCCCACTCTCAGTCCATCAGCGACAAGCTGCTTGAACGTATCCTTTCCTCACTTTCCGATGACAAGGCCGAAGACGTCGTGCAGATCAACCTGCAAGGCAAGTCCTCGGTCGCGGATCACATGGTGATTGCCTCGGGTCGGTCGACCCGTCAGGTCTCGGCCATGGCGGAAAAGCTGACGGATCGCATCAAGCAGGAATTCGGCTTCACCTCGAAGGTCGAAGGCAAGGATGCCGGCGACTGGGTGCTGATCGATACGGGCGACGTGGTCGTTCATATCTTCCGCCCCGAAGTGCGCGAATTCTACCAGCTGGAAAAGATGTGGCTGCCCCAGGGCGGCAGCGCCTCGGCCAACTGAGGCGCTATCCCGGCCTGTATTGAAAGGCCGGGGGCGAGAGAGATATGCGGATCAGCATAGTTGCGGTCGGGCGATTGCGCGCCGGACCCGAAAAGTCCCTGCTTGATGACTACCTGACCAGATTTGACCGGACCGGGCGCGGCCTGGGCCTTGGGCCTGCGCGCGTGATCGAGGTTGAAGACAAGAAAAACGCAGGGATGAGGACCGAGGCCGCGCTGTTGCGCAAGGCGCTGCCCAAGGGGGCGGTGATCTGCACGCTGGACGAGCGCGGGCGGGTCATGTCGTCACCCGATTTTGCCAAGAAACTGGGCAATTGGCGCGATGCCGGGCGGCAGGATCTGGCGCTGATCATCGGCGGGGCGGACGGAATAGACCCTGATCTGCGGGCTGAGGCTGATTTTTCCATCTCGTTCGGGTCGATGGTCTGGCCTCATATGCTGGTCCGTGTGATGCTGGCCGAGCAACTTTATCGGGCCGCAACCATCCTGTCAGGCGGCCCTTATCACCGGGTCTGAAACATGACGCAGCTTTTGATCGTATTTCATTCGCGCACGGGTGGGAGCCAGCAGATGGCCGAAGCGGCGGCGGATGCTGCGCGTGATGAGGTCGAGGTTGTTTTGAAACCTGCCGATGACGCAGGCCCCGAGGATCTGCTGACCGCAGATGGCTATATCTTTTGCGCGCCGGAAAACCTGGCGGCGATTTCGGGCCTGATGAAGGAATTTTTTGACCGCACGTATTATCCGATTTTGGGCCGGATCGAAGGCCGCCCTTATGCGCAGATGATCTGTGCCGGATCGGATGGAGAGAATGCCGCGCGGCAGGTGGCGCGGATTGCAACAGGTTGGCGGCTGAAAGAGGTGCAGCCGCCGCTGATCATATGCACCCATGCCCAGACGCCCGAAGCCATCCAAGCCCAAAAGACCATACCGGACGCGCAGCTTGACCAATGCCGCGAGATTGGTGCGGCGCTGGGCGCGGGTCTGGGAATGGGAATTTTCTGAGGCCTACTTCAGCGTCACAACCGTGGTGGTGTCACTCCAGCCGCCGACATTCTCGCGCGCCTGCACTTGTACTTGCGTCGTGCCATCCGGGATCGCGACGCCGCTTAAGGATCGCATAAAGGGCTGCTCATCGACATGGGGGTGGTGCAGGACACGCATGCCCAGCTCATTCCCGTCCATATCCAGCACGCGCCAACCGTCGGCATAGTCGTCCCATCCGGTATCGGCGTGGCGGATCGTGACGTCGAATCGCCACGTGCTACCGTTTGACTTGGCCACGACATTTTCGATCGTCGGCGGGTCGGCAAAGGCGGGGCTGGCCAGAAAGGCCGAGAGAATCACATATCGCATGGTCTGAATGTAGAAGTTGTTGTGCGGCATGGGGATCACGTCTTTGTGTCAGGGGCCTGGGTCATCAGAACGGCGCGCGAGCGCGAGGCAAATTCGCGCCTGTACAGTACCCCGAAGGTGATCGCCGTGCCCAGAATCAATGCGATCGGGCCCAGTATCCAGGCCAGCGATGCAAGGGCGAAATAGGTTGCGCGCAATGCGCGATTGAAGCTGCGTGCGGCGGTGACGCAGATCTCGGCGGCCTGTGCGGCACGCGGATAAGCCAACGGATCTTCGGGATCGTTTGGCACGGCGGCCATCAGAACGGCACAATATCCGAACAGGCGATGTGCCCAAACGTATTTCAGAAAGGCATTGGCCAGAAAAAGGATTACGATCAGTATCTTGATCTCCCACACCACGGCGGGTGCGCTGCCGATGGCAAGATCCTGGGCGACGCCTGCCAAGCGTTCCGTGTTGCCCAGCAGGGCCAGCCCGCCGCCGATGGCAATCATCGCGGTCGAGGCAAAAAAGGTGCTGCCTTGCCGCATCGCCGCCACGACCTGAGCGTCAAACATGCGCGGCTGCCGGGTTACCATTTCGCGCATCCAGTCACGGCGGAAGTCATCCATCACCATTGAAACGGATCGCCTGCGTGGCGGGGCGTTTTCGATCCGCCATCCGATCCATAGCCAGGCGCCCAACAAGATGGCGACAGCCACAAAGTCAGCAGGCGAAAAAAGCTGAGCTCGGTCAATCCATGTCATGGCGCGACAGTACGTCCTGATCTGTGAACTTGCCAGATGTCGAAATTGGTAATATTATTTTACCAAATTGGAGGATCAGCGATGGAAATGCCTCAGCCAAACCCTGCCGTTCTGGCGCGCAAACAGGCGGTCGCCGCGCGTTTGCAGCGCGTTCTGCCGCCTGATGCGGTGATTGAAGATCAGGCCGAGACACGCGCTTATGAATGTGACGCGTTGACCGCTTATAAATGCCCGCCGATGCTGGCGGTGTTGCCATCGACCACCCAAGAGGTGTCGGACGTTCTGCGCATCTGCCACGAAGAGGGCGTGCCTGTCGTTCCGCGCGGTGCCGGAACGTCTCTTGCCGGTGGGGCCTTGCCGACTGCGGATTGCGTGATCCTGGGTGTGGCGCGCATGAATGACGTGCTGGAGGTCGATTATGACAACCGGTTTATCAAGGTTCAGACCGGGCGCACCAATCTGAGTGTAACCGGCGCGGTAGAAGAGCAGGATTTTTTCTATGCCCCTGATCCGTCATCGCAGTTGGCCTGCGCGATTGCGGGTAACATCGCGATGAATTCGGGCGGGGCGCATTGCCTGAAATACGGCGTGACCACGAACAACCTGCTGGGCGTCACCATGGTCATGATGGACGGCACCGTGGTCGAGCTGGGCGGAGCGCATCTGGATGCGGGCGGCCTGGACCTGCTGGGCGTTATTTGTGGCTCCGAAGGTCAGCTTGGGGTCGTGACCGAAGCAACCTTGCGCATCTTGCGCAAACCGGAAGGGGCCCGGCCGGTTCTGATGGGCTTTGACGACAATGCCGTGGCGGGTGAATGCGTCTCTGACATTATCAAATCGGGTATTTTACCGGTCGCGATCGAGTTCATGGATCGGTTGTGCATTCAAGCGTGCGAGAATTTTGCCCATGCCGGATATCCGGATTGCGAAGCCCTGTTGATTGTCGAGGTTGAAGGCTCGGACGCAGAGATTGACAGCCAACTGGCAAAGATCGTCGAGATCGCCAAACGTCACAACCCGGTTGAGTTGCGGGAAAGCCAATCGGCGGATGAAAGCGCCCGGATCTGGTTGGGCCGCAAATCCGCGTTCGGCGCGATGGGTCAGATGAACGACTATATGTGTCTGGACGGCACGATCCCGGTTTCGTCCCTGCCGATGGTGCTGCGACGTATCGGCGAGATGAGCGAGGACTACGGCCTGCCCGTGGGCAATGTGTTCCATGCCGGGGACGGGAACATGCATCCTCTGATCCTGTTTGATGCCAACAAACCCGGCGACCTTGAGAAATGCGAGGCCTTTGGCGCGGATATCCTGAAACTATGTGTCGATGCGGGCGGGTGCCTGACCGGCGAGCATGGCGTAGGGATCGAAAAGCGCGATCTGATGAGCCATCAATATGCGCCCGAAGACCTTGAGGCGCAGATGGCGGTCAAGGATGTGTTCGATCCCGCCTGGTTGCTGAACCCGGCGAAAGTGTTCCCCTTGGGCGTATCCGAGGCGCGCAGGATGGCGGCGCAATAAAGGGGCTCTGCCCCCTTACCCCCGGAGTATTTGGAAAAAGATGAAGCAGATGAGACCTGAGACAGAAGCCGAACTGGCGGATCTGGTGGCGGGGCTGGACAGTCCGGTGCGCATTGTTGGCGGTGGGACGCGCGGCGTGTCAGGGCCTGCGTCGGAATTGTGCACAGCCGGCCTGTCCGGCATCACCTTGTACGAACCCGGAGCATTGACCCTGGTTGCCAAGGCCGGAACACCGGTTGCCGAGATCGAGGCCGCTTTGGCCGCCGAGGGGCAACAATTGCCCTTTGAACCGATGGATCATCGCGTATTGCTGGGAACCCGGGGTGTTCCGACCATTGGGGGCGTCGTGGCGGCCAATATCTCGGGTCCACGGCGCATTCAGGCCGGGGCGTGCCGGGATTTCCTGCTGGGGGTGCGGTATGTCGATGGTCAGGGCCGCATCATCAAGAACGGTGGCCGCGTCATGAAGAACGTGACTGGTTATGATCTGGTCAAACTGATGGCAGGCAGTTGGGGCACTTTGGGTGCATTGACCGAAGTGTCGTTCAAAGTGCTGCCCAAACCCGAGGCGAAAGCGACGTTGGGCTTGCGCGTATCGGGGCTTGGCCAGGCGGTTGCCGCAATGTCCAAGGCCCTGAACTCTCCGTTCGAGGTTTCGGGCGCTGCCTATGATCCGCAGGACGGGTGCGTCTGGTTGCGGATAGAGGGGTTTGCGGATTCGGTTGCGTATCGGCAGGCGCGCTTGCAGGACGAACTGACGGAGTTTGGCGCAGCGGAGGGTGTCGAGAATTCGGATGACCTGTGGCAGCGCATTCGCGATGTATCGGCATTTGCTGAACGGGAGGGGGATGTTTGGCGGCTTTCGGTCAAACCCGGCGACGCTCTTGCGGTTTCAGAACGTATCGGCGTGCAGGACCTGATGTTTGACTGGGGTGGCGGGCTGATCTGGGCCTTGGTCCCTGACGGGACAGACCTGCGGGCCGCTTTGGCAGGGGTAGAAGGGCATGCAACCCTGGTGCGGGCCGGGTCAGAGACGTTTAAGAAACTGGGCCGGTTTCAACCGGAAAACGCTGCAATTTCGGCTCTGACACAGGGTCTTCGGCAGAAATTTGATCCTCGGGCGTTGTTCAATCCGGGACTGATGGGGTAGCGCGATGCAGACGACATTCACCGAAAAGCAGCTGCAGGACCCGGCCATTAAAAGGTCCAATGAAATCCTGAGAAACTGCGTACATTGTGGGTTCTGCACGGCAACATGCCCCACCTATCAGGTCCTGGGGGATGAGTTGGACAGCCCGCGCGGGCGCATCTACCTGATCAAGGACATGCTTGAAAATGAGCGTGTGCCCGATGAGAAGACCGTCAAGCATATTGACCGATGTCTCTCATGCCTGGCTTGCATGACCACTTGCCCTTCCGGTGTTCATTACATGCACCTGGTCGATCATGCGCGTGAGTATATCGAGGCGAAATACAAGCGCCCCTTCTCGGACCGTGCGCTGCGGTGGATATTGGCGCGGATCCTGCCTTATCCGATGCGATTTCGCTGGGCTTTGATCGGGGCGAAGCTGGGGCGTCCGTTTCGGTTTCTGATGCCGGACGCCCGGTTGCGGGCGATGCTGGACATGGCCCCGAAACACATCCCGCCTGTAAGTCGCAACGATGATCCGCAAAGCTTTGCCCCGAAGGGTTCGCGCAAGATGCGCGTTGCGTTGATGACCGGCTGCGCGCAGAAGGCGCTGAACACCGACATCAACGACGCCACAATCCGGCTGTTGACCCGGTTTGGGTGCGAAGTGGTCGTGGCCGAAGGGGCCGGGTGCTGCGGGGCGTTGACCCACCACATGGGAAAAACCGAAGAAAGCCATGCAACCGCTGCGGCAAATATCAGGGCCTGGACGCGCGAGATGGATGGCGATGGTCTGGATGCCGTTGTCATTAACACCTCAGGGTGCGGCACAACGGTCAAAGACTATGGCCACATGTTCCGCAACGACGTCCTGGCCGATGATGCGGCACGGGTTTCGGCGATTGCGATGGATATCTCTGAACTTTTGGTGCGGCTCGATTTGCCCGAAGGCGACGCAAAAAACCTGAACGTCGCATATCACGCCGCCTGTTCCCTACAGCATGGGCAGAAGATCAAAAGCCATCCGAAGGACCTGTTGAAATCAGCAGGGTTCACTGTGTTAGAGCCTGCTGACGGTCATTTATGTTGTGGAAGCGCCGGGACCTATAACCTGATGCAGCCTGCGATCTCGGCCAAGCTGAAAGATCGCAAGGTGCGGACGCTTGAGGCGCGGACCCCCGATATCATTGCTGCGGGAAATATCGGCTGCATGATCCAGATCGGGTCTGGTACGCAGGTTCCGGTCGTTCACACTATCGAACTGCTTGATTGGGCGAACGGCGGGCCGGTGCCACCTGCGCTACAAAGAGGCGCTGATCCGGCGGTGCCGATCCTGCGTTGATGCTGTTGTAAAATCTCCTCAGCCCCGCGGCGTCGGGCCGAATTCGGCGCAACTTGCCCTATTTTTGCCCAAGGTCCTGCGTAACGTCAGCTTTCGATACTTCCATCGGAGAGCCGCGTGCGTAGTTGGATCATTGCCCTGGTTCTGGGTTTATTACCGTTTGCTGCAGCGGCGCAGGACACCGGGCTGAAAAGCCTGGATACGACGGATGCGGGGCGCCAGTGGATGGCGGTCGGGCGCCTGAACATAGATGGTGCCGGATTTTGCACTGGCGCGCTGATTTCGCCCACGCTGGTACTGACCGCGGCGCATTGCCTTTTTGACAAAGCGACCCGCAAGCGGATTGATCCCGCCCGGATCGAGTTTCTGGCAGGGTGGCGGCTGGGTCACGCGTCGGCCTATCGCATCGCACGTCAAACAGTCACGCATCCAGAGTACAAATTCCAACGCGACGACTCGCAAAACCGCGTGCGCAATGACATCGGGTTGATCGAGCTGTGGCAACCGATCCGCAACACCTCGGTCATACCGTTTGAAACCGGTCAACATCCCAGCTTGGACGAGGTTGTCGGCGTCGTGTCTTACGCCCAGGACCGGTCCGAGGCCCCTTCGTTGCAAGAGGTTTGCTCGGTCATTGCCGACCAATCCGGCATTTTGATCATGTCCTGTGACGTCAACTTGGGCTCGTCCGGTGCGCCGGTTTTCTCTCTTGAGGGGGATCGGCCCCGCATCGTTTCCGTCGTCGCCGCCATGGCGGAACTGGATGGCAAACGTGTGGCGCTGGGAACGACGTTGGACGAGTCACTGCAATTGTTGCGCTCGGAACTGTCCGCAGGGCGCGGATTGGTCTCTTCGGGTGCGGGTGCCAATATGGGCAAAAATGTAGGTGCGAGGTTTTTGAAACCATGATCCGTTTTGTTTCGTTACTGGCTATATGTGTCTCTATTATTGGGACTTCGACCTTGGCGCAAAACAGCGGCAAGCGTCGCCTGACGGATCGCGATGACCTGATTGGCTGGGAGGCTGTTGGCCGTCTCGACTTTGACGGTGGCGGGTTTTGCACAGGAACCCTGATCGCGCAGGATCTGGTTCTGACCGCGGCGCATTGCGCGTTGGACAAGTCCACCGGCAAGCCTTACCCGCCGGGTGAGTTGACCTTTCGCGCAGGTCTGAGCGACGGGAAATCCTTGGCAGATCGCAAAGTCATACAAATTGCGGCGCACCCCGACTTTGTCGCCAATGCGCCGGTGTCCGGCCCGCGCGTTCGGGTCGATGTCGCGCTGATGCGTCTGGATGAACCGATCCCCTATACGGTTGCAAATCCGTTCGCGTTCTTCGATGGCCGTATTTCGGGCAACGAAATCAGCATAGCGTCCTACGGACAGGGACGAGAAGAGGCGATAACCCGTCAGCGGTCTTGTGAAATCCTGCAACGCGGCCAGGACCTGATCGCATTCAACTGCGACGTGACCTTTGGGTCTTCTGGATCGGCCATTCTGGCCAGGAAAGGGCCGCGATGGCAGATCCTCTCGGTGGTCTCCGCCGTTAGCTTCGATGGGCGCCGCAAGGTTGGTTGGGGCATGGAATTGCCCGAAATAGTCTCTGAACTCAAAACCATATTGCGTCGTGACAAGACCGGGCCAAAAGCCAGTATCCGCCGCATACAGCCGGGGTCCGAAAAGTCGAAATCCGGCGCCAAGTTCATCAGTGTCGACGGGTCTTGAACTGCATCGAAACGCTACCCATGTGAACTGTATCGGATCGCCGCGAACGGGGTCCGATGCAACTCACCGCCCGTCCGAACGGAGGGCACATTTCGTAAATCGCTCTGAATGAGGATAACGACACATGCGTAGCTTTGACTTTGCACCGCTTCACCGCGCCACTATTGGCTTTGACCAGATTGCCGACATGATGGATCGCGTTCTGACAAACGATGTGGCGCAGCCCACATACCCGCCCTACAACATCGAAAAAACCGATGCCGACACCTACCGCATCTCTGTTGCAGTCGCCGGCTTTGCCGAAGCCGACCTGTCGGTTGAAGTGAAGGAAAATGCCCTGATCGTCGCCGGTAAAAAGGCCGCCGAGGACAAGGATCGCAGCTATCTGCACCGTGGCATCGCCACCCGTGCGTTCGAGCGCCGCTTTGCCTTGGCTGATCACGTGCGCGTCACCGGCGCCAGCCACGAAAACGGCATGCTGAATATCGATCTGAAGCGCGAGGTGCCCGAGGCCCTTAAACCGCGCCGGATCGAGATCTCTTCGGCCAATGCGATCGAAAAGGACGTGGTCGACGCCAAAGCCGTGAACTGAGGCTTGTCGATCATACCGCGATAGCCCTGCCTCTCAGGTCTATCGCACACTACGCGCCCCGCGTACCTCCAGACGCGGGGCGTTGTTCCCCTGGTTAGAGCCTGTTCTGTGCTGTTTCGCGCAGGTTCGTGTCGAGGTTCTGTGGGCGACTTGCCTCAGGACCAAAGGCAAATAGTACGAGTGATTGGAAGGAAACTGACATGAAGAAGTTAACTGTATCTTGCCTGCTTGTCGGCACATTGGTTCTGGCCGCATGTGGCGCGCCGACGACCGCGACCCAGGCGCAAGTTCAACACGATGCACGCTGTGCTGCAGGTGTCTTGGGTGGTGCTGCCCTTGGTGGTGTTGTTGGCAACCGCTTTGGGGGCGGAACCGGCAAAACGCTGGCCACCGCGGCCGGTGCCGGGCTTGGAATGTATGCCGGCCAGTCGGCCTGCTACTGACAAGGGCACACAATCCAAAAATATAGCGCCGCGCAGGAATTGCGCGGTGCCATTTGTTTTTGGGGGCAGGTTTTAGTTCCCAGCGGTGACCGAACCGATGGACCAGAACATTGTCTCGCCCGAGGCATCGTCGACACCGTCATTGTCGGTCATCACAAACGCCTCGCCCGAGGGCAGGATGGCAAGACCTTCGATCTTGTCCAGAACATAACCGCCGGTCGAGGTCAGGTCGGGCAGCAGGTCGCGAACCTCTTGCTTGCTGACGACGGGCAGCGGGCCGCCCAAGGGGGCCGGGGTCATCTCGGACAGCGGGATGCGATAGACCTTTTTGGTCACGGCGCGGTGGTCATGCTGATTGTCGCGCTCGATGACATAGATATGATCGCCGAAGGCCACGATTTCCGACAGGCCGACCCAGCCGGTGTCAGGCTGCGCTTTGGGATAGTGCACAGCACCCCACTCACCGCTTTCCAGATTGTAAGCCACCAGTTTGACGTGGTTCGCCGGATCATCGCTCCATTCGCGCTGCACGGCCATCCACAAGGTATTGTCGACCTTTGTAATGCCTTCAAAGCCAAAGCGCTTTTCAACGGCCATCAGTTCTGGTGGCAAGCCAATTTCACCTTTGCGGTCCTCGATCAGACCATCCCCGCCAACGTGATAGATCGCGTGCGGGATAACCCGGTCCGTGCGACCCTCGGAAGCGACGTAAAACCCACCCTTGCCGTCCAGCGTGATGCCTTCCAGATCCAGCTTTTGCGCCGGATTGCCGTCCTGACGATGGATGCGGATCACGTCAACGATGCGGGCGGGTTGCTGGCTGGGATCAATCTTGAAGATCGAGGGCTGAAAGCCGTAAAAGCTGTCATTCACCGCATAGATCATGCCGTCCGAGTCAGCGACCAACCCGGACAGGGCACCCCATCCAATCAGCTCATCAGCACCTGCCGAAGTCAGATGCGGATAGGTGGCCGGGGCGTCCTGATACTCAAAGATCGACACATGCGCCCGCGGGCCACCATCTTCGATCAGGTCCTTTTCGTTGGCCGAAATCAGCAGGTTGCGTTCGGGGATCGCAACATATCCTTCTGGGCCAACACCCGAGGGCAGCAGCTGTTTCAGAACCGGGTTCGCCGGGTCGGTGGCGTCATAGACCCCAACGACCGAGGCGCGTTCGGCCCCGACAAAGATCATCGGCGTGCCACCGAACGTGGCAGCGGTCACGCTTTCCGGCTCAACCCCTTTGGCGTCCGAGCGTTTGTCGGGGTAGTGGCCAATCTGGATGATGGCTTTCTCGAAATCAGTGCCGTTTTCGTAAACAACGGTGCCGTCCTTGTGAAAGATCGTCCAACCGCGCGAACCGCCTTGATAATCGCCTTCGTTGGCGGTGGCGAAGTGGGTGTCGTCGATCCACTTCACTGCGTCCGGTTCGCGCAGGCGGCCCGGTTGGCTTTCGGTAAAGATCAGCGCGCCGCGTTCATCCGTGGAGTCGATGCCTTCCAGATCCACCGCGCCCGCTGAGAAATGGCTGATGACGTTGCCGTCCTTGTCGACAACTGCGATGTGGTTGTTTTCCTGCAAGGTCACGACAGTTTCGCCAAGGTCGTTGATGTCGACGAATTCAGGCTCGGGGTCAGTCGGTGCAACGTCTGCCAAACCGGTCAACGAGGCCATCTTCCTGCCCGCACAATCCAGCGCTCCGTCGCTCAGCGGCACCAGCGCCAACTCACCCGCGGGCAGTTGCGGGATGATGCCGTCATTCAGGTCCTCATCGCGCTCGTTTTCAATCGCCACGGCGACAAAGCTGCCATCGGGGGCAATTGCGACACTGTCGGGCTGACCACCCAGATCACAGGCGCCGGTCTCGGCCTTGCCCGCGATATCAACCGAGATCAGCTTGCCCGACGGCGCGGTGTAGCTTTCCGAGGTGTTCACACCCACAAAAGCGGTCGCGCCGACGATGCCCACGGATGTCGGCTCACCCCCCACCTCCATCGCGCCCAAAGGGGCCGGATTCGCAGGGTCGGTGATATCCACCATGCCGATCACACCCATCGGGCTGTCGGTATAGACCAGCGTCATGCCATCCGCAGTTGCCGCGATGATCTCGGGCGAGGTTTTGCGGTTGGTATCGGCCCCTTCGGCCATGTTTTTGACGACCGGGAAAGACGCAATTCGGTTGAAGTTCATCTCTGCCGCTGCCTGACCGGCGGTCAGGGCAAGGGCAGATGTCAGGCAGACAAAGCGCAATGACATCGGTAAGTATCCTCTCTCACTTGGACGCAAGTGGGATGGACGGGGATCATCACGCCAAGATGACGGTTTTGATTCAGTTTGGTGACAACGTGACCAAAGCGTTGCAACCGGAACGCGAAATGATCTTTCCACGCACGGCACCTATCTTTTTGCCCCCGATTTTGCCAATCTTTGCAGGATTTTAAGGCCCAAGGGGATGTAAAAAGGCGTAACATTGCCTATCTATTGGGTACATAAACAAAAAAAGGGATAGCAGATGTCGAACCAGCAGTTTGATGCGTTGATTCAGGAAACTCAGGCGAAAGTGCGTGAAAGCCAATCGCAGATCGAGGGGCTGACCTCGCGGATTGAGGCTGCGCGTGCCAAAATCGGCACTGCCGAGGCGGATATCGATATCGAAAACGCCACTTTGGAGGACGTGCACGCCCATACCGAGGTGATGAACGCCAACATCGCCGAACTGATCATGGGGCTGGACGACGTCACCAACGCGTTTTCCAAGGATTTCGACGAGATGCGGTCAAAAACCGGGTGGGAGTCCTTCGTTGGCATTTTCGCCAAGGGCAAGTCCGAGTCCATGCGGCAGGAGCGTATGCGCACCGCCAATATCGACGACAAGCTGCAGGACCTGATCGCCAAATCCGACGTGATCGTGAAGCTGCTGGAAGGGCAGCTGTCGGTTCTGGAAGAACAACGCGTCAAGGTCGAGGACAACCTGACCGTCACGCTGGATGACCGTGAGGCGACCGTGGCCGAGCTCGAGGCATTGCGGGCTGAGATTCAGGGCATGGACCCGACGATTATCACGCTTGAGAACAAGATCAGCGTCGAACAGGACGCCGCCGCGCGCACCCAGTTAGAGACCGAACTGGCCGAGCTGAACAAGCAATACAACGCCAAGGTTCAGGAAGAGCAGGTCAAGCTGGCCAAAAGCCAGACGCTGGAGCGCTATATCGAAAAGGGCAAGACCTGGGTCGATTCACTGCAGAACCAGGCGGCGACGCAGATGGTGCTGATCAACAAGCTGCAAACAGACACGCAACAGCGCGTGGTGCTGTATGACGCCCTGACCAAATCGCTGAAAACCGCGCAGCAGCAGGACGTGGCCCACCGCATCAACGAGATCGGCGTGCAGACGGACCAAGAGGCGCAAACCGCCATGGCCGCTATTGGTACTGCGACCAACCAGAAGATGGCAGACATGCTTGAGGCGCATGAGGATCACATGGTCTTTGCCCGCGACGTGCTGGAGAAAAAGGCCAAGGCGGATGAACGCTTTGCCCGCCGGTTCGCCTCGATTGTTGAGAAGCATGATAAGAATTTGTATGGTGGATGAGCAAAACAAGATAGGCAGAACCAAGAAAACTCTTTGGCTTGGTTTTGCCTTGCTTATTTGGCCAATCATTGCAGCTTTTCTATCAGGTCTTCTATTTGCCCAAGGCAACATAGGGATGTTGTTAGCGCGGGTGTCATATCACTTGGCGTATCTGCTCGGAACGCCGAGTTTGCTGGTCGGAGCGGGAACCGTTTTGTGGTCACTTGTATTGTTAAAAAAACAGAAGCGCCAATTGCAAACGAACGTGAACAGTAATGAGTGACGTTAACCCCGCCCAAGACCATGTCGGCCTGACCGACACCTTCGCCTCGCGCCGCTATTTTCGTAAATTCGAGGTGATAACCGTTCACCTCCTGCGCGTGGCCGCGACGATGGAGGCAGAGGGCGCGATCAGCAAGCAAGAGGTGCGGATCGTGTCGCGCTACCTCTCGGGGCTGCTCTACACCTTCCGCGCGCTATCCATGAAATACCTGCTGGTCGGGCGCGATACGGGGCGGTTCTTTGGCAGCCTTGCCATGGACAAACGCGACAGCGGGTTTCCGGTGGCGGCCGAGCTGCTGACGATGGCCAACGACGCACAGCAAGCGCAGGTGCATCTGGCGAATATGCCCTCGGAAGACGACCTGAAAACCGACATGGTGCGCACGATCATCGGGGATCAGGAAATCCCCACCAAGCTGCAATTTGCACTGTCTCAAAGGCTCTATTACGAGGAATTGCTGAAGGGTCAGCTATTCTGGGCCCGCAACGATCCCGAATGTCATTGGATCGGGAATGAGGGCGAGCGGCGCAGGTTCATGATCCATTGGGCGGTCTATGACAGCCAAATCAACCTGCCGGTCATCTACCTGATGCAGTTGGAGGACAGCGGCAAGACTGCCCTGCCCAAGGATCAGCGTCGCTGGCCCGAGGTGCAGGCGCATCTGATGGCGCAGTCTTTGGGCGGGTTGAAGCTGGTGACCATCGCCAAGGGCTTCGATCAGGATTTCGACGACCTGCACCCCAAGCATTTGCGCCGCATCCATGTGGGGCCGATGTATTCCTCGGCCTATACGGAACAATCCGGGCCGTTGCGGCGCGTGCTGGAGGATGCGCAGTCGCCCGAAGGACAGGATTGGGCGCTGGCCTGGACGACCGAAGAGCTGGAAAGCGAAGAGGTAATCGAAGAGCGCGCCGGATGGTTCTCGACCGTAGAGCGTGAGGTTTTCACCTTGGACCCGTTCGGCGGGCAGGGAGCCCAGACCGGGGCAACACGCACCCAGCGCTCGATCATCCTGCCGCAGCGCCCGTTTCAGGTGCTGGCCGAGCGCAACCCGCCGGGCTTTGGTGATGTGCGCAAATTCGTGGTCAGCAAGACAGGGCAGGTGTTGCGCTATTAATATCGCCTTCGGCGAGAGTATTTTTGAAAAGATGAAGCATGGGCGGTTTTTGAGATGAGTTTGACGTCAGATCAGATGGAATTGCGCGAGGCGGATATTCGCAAACATTATCCGGCGGCGACAGCTTTGTTGAACGGGTTTGAACATGCGCCGCGGATTGCCAAGGCGGTTGAGGCTGCGGTTGAACGGTCTCCTGGTGTGTCATCCGGGCGGCGGTTCCGGTCAACCACGCCTGGTTTGGTGACCCGGCGCACGGCGCGGGCGGACGGGGTGCATCTGGTTGAGCGGATTGAGGCATCGGATGATGGCGACACGCTGGTCTCTCCGCCTCAGGCGACCACGCAGCAAGGCATTCGCCGGGCGATTGCGATTGCGTTGGCTGTGGCCGAGGCTTATGCGGAACAGACCCCTTTGGCAGATCTCAAGCGCGCCAATCTGGCCGGCGATTTGCCCGTCGCGCGCAAGTCAGAGTTCTCTGACCTGCTGACGGCGGAGGCGCTGATCACCTTGCATGTGCTTGGCAATGCGCTGGCCTATCTGATGTCTTCGCATTTGGGTGAAACCACCGTGGATATCGGTGAGATAGAAGAAGTTCTGACCGACAATGGCCAGTTGGCTCTGCACGGCGCGCTGTGGGAGTTGGACCAGTCGCTGGCCAAACACGCGCCCGACGATGCGCATTTGATAGCGGCGGTCGGTGCCTATGCCGAGCAGTTGATGGACAAGGCTGCGCTGCGCGCCCAATCGGCGGGCCATCTGGCCCCGTTCCAGAACGCTGCCTGGCATATTGAGGCCGATGATCTGACCATCCGGGGGTTTGAACCGACCTCCAAGGCCAAGTCGACCACCCTGACCATGACGTTCAAAAAGCCGAATGAGGTGGTCGGCAACCATATCGCCAAGTATCAGGCCATGAAGCTGGCCAAGATGGTGATGGCCTACGATTTCGACCGCCGCCTGAACCCGTTTGCCGAGCTTGGCGGGTTTATCTTTACCTTCATGGGCGACGGTAAACCGGGGACCGGCAAGACGACCCTGATCCAGATGATGGCCGGGCTGATCAACGATTATTGCCAGAACGCGGGCTATCCGTTTCGCTATCAGAACCTGAGCACCGACAATATCGACAGCTATCAGGGCAAGTCCGGCCAAAACGCCAAGGCCTTTATCAACACGATCATTGATCCCTCGGTCATCGGCTTTGGCACCATCGACGATATCGACCAACTGGCGGGTAAACGTGGCGACCGGCAGTCGTCAGCCGGGCAGCTTGAGATAACAGCTGTGCTGATGGAGAGCTTTGCGGGCGCCAACACCGTTGTGCGCGGCAACTGCACCTTCGGCATGTTCTCGAACTACCCCGAGAATGTGGACGACGCCCTACGCCAGCGGGCGGGCGCGCGGTTCCTTGTGGACGGGCCGCAAACGCGCGAGGATTATATCGACATCCTGCACCTGCTGATGGGCCGCAACCACGACATTCCGCTGGGCGAACACGAAGCCTACGCCGCGCAGGAGATCAAAAAGGCCGTCGCGGCCAGTTTCGAAAGCCACGCCCGCCCGCATGAGGACGCGTTGTTGCAGGTCTATGACCGGGTCTCGGGTGAGATCGGCCATATGGATACGATTGCCAAGCTGGGCACTTACCTCAAGGCGATCCAACAGGCGGATGAGCGTTTCACCGGCCGCGCGATCAAGAACATCACCGACGCGGTCAAGGTCCGCGCGATGGATTTCGAACTGCCCGACGAATGGATGGAGAACCCCGACCTGTTCCTGTTCCGCGACTACGACACCAAGAAGGCGATGATCGAGGACCTGCGCCAGCCGATCACGGTGGAAATGGTGATGCAAGAGATCAACCGCTACGCCGACAGCGAGTTCCGCTATGCCGACAAGAGCGACGAGGTCGCCATCGAAAACGCCGTCCGCGAGATGGGCCGGATGGAAGAGGCCAAGCGGCGGTATCTGGAGGGCAAGGGATAATGCTCGTCTACGCGATTACTGGCATTGCGCTTGTATTGGGCCTGATCCTACCTCTGCGCTGGGGCGTGTTCGGCTTTTTGGGCGCGGTGGCGGTACTGTTTCTCACCCAGTTCGGTGTGAACGCAGGCAGCGGGTTTGAGGGCACCTCTTGGGAGGAGTCCCTGATCCTGTTCGAAGGCAGTATGGTATCTTACATCGGGTTCAACCTGCAGATCACCGCGCGGGCATTTGCGTTGCCGTTGCTGGTGTTGGCGGTTGTGGTTGTTGGTCGGTTTAAGAGATGGGGATAAGAAACGTGTCGCAGCGAACGAACAACCAGACCGTCAACGGATTTCTCTACCCTGACAAGAGCGGCGTGGCCGCTATTGAGAACGCGGTGCGCGAGATAGGTCGGTTAGAAGAGTCCAAACGGCTGAATCTGGAGGGCAAAGGGTAAGTGATACTTGGTACGTTTTTCTTTCTCTTGGCGGTTGCCGCACTACTCCCAGTTTTGCTGCTTTCGCTTTCCGCATTTGAAGGGTCTATTTTAACTCGCATCGAATTGCTGGTGTCTACTTACAGCGGTACACTTTTGTCTTTAGGTACAGTGTTTTTGGTTTCCAGTCTTGCTATCCTTTCGACAAGAATTTCGAACAAATCAGCCGAGGAGCGCGAGAGATACAGCCGGAGAATTCAGGCCAGCCTGCAGATGTCAGAGTTTAGACTTAAGTGGATTGAAGAACTAAGAGACGAAATCGTCGAACTTCAAGCAGAGCTGTCACTTTCGGATGCCAAAACGATCAACCATAGGGAGGTGCTAATAAAGTTCCGTCGAATTTTCCTTATGTTAAATCCCAACGAAGATGAAACTAAAGAGCTGAAGGAGTGCTTTACCGAAATTTTGGAGAAAAACCGTAAAGGTCAAACGAAGGAGAAAGCCAGCAAACTGAGGCAGTTTGACAAAATTTCGCAGACAATACTAAAGACTGAGTGGGATCGCCTAAAGTCCGACTTAGAACAGGCTCAGGACATGGATTTATAAAATGATCCGCCTCATCGAAAAAGGCCTGATGTTTGGCAATCTCGTCCACATCTCCAGCCCGGCCTTGGTCGAGCGGTATAACCGCGCGTTGCAGCATCTGGCGGGCAAAACCACGGGATTGGCGGATTTCCATGTCGATATCTCGGGCTATTCGCCTGAGATCGGGCAGGAACTGGACGACCCGCTCTACCTCAATCCCAATGGGGTCAACCGGCAGTTCATCCTGCTGACGACCGAGCAGAAACGCGCACCCCTGCTGAACGTGAAATTCTCGACCTCGCGCGATATTCTGCGGGAATTCATCGAGATGAATGAGGCGCAGTTGTTTGCCCTGACCGCCACGGATGCGGTGGCCGGAGAGCTGGTGAATTCGGTCTTCAAACTCACAACGCCGCGCGATCTGCTGAACCTGCGCAAGATCGAGATTGAGGCCGACACTGCAGGCGGAACGCTGCGCAAGGCCACGCAATTGGCTGGTATGGTCGAGCGGTTCAAAACCGAAGAGGATGCCTGGTTCGATGACGTGCTGATCGCGCAGATGATCGAGACGGCCCGGGACACGGGCGATGTGACGCGCAACCCGGTGCGTTTGCAGCATACCGTCTTCGATCACCGCAATTTCTGGACGGCGCATTTTGGTGGGTTGTACCTGTTTCCCGATGTCGACCATCCGGCGGTGATTTGTGTTGGGGACCGGCCCGAGGATCTGCCCTTTGAATATGTGTTCGACCTGAAGCAGCGCAATCGCATCGCCAAATTCCTGGGGCTGAACGGGCTGGTTGAAACCATTGTCGAGGCACGGGGCGTGGACTCGGTCGCCATCCTGCAACAGAAGATGGATTTCCTGACCGTTGCCGCTGCGGCAGATGCGGGGGTGGATCTGACCGGGCTCGACCGGGGGGACATGCGGCGGCTGGCGCGAAACCACGCCGACCGGCTGTCCGATGCATATCATGGGCTGTCCGAATTGCTGCGTTGGGCGACGGATGGCGGGTCCTGGCCGCGGATCACCTCGGATCACCCGGCCTATTTCTATACTTTGCGCGCGGCGGATACGCCCAATCGCGATCTGGTCAACATGCTGCTGGCCGAGCTTGCCCCGCTGGACCCGCGTCAGATGTTCATCTGCCACAAGGAGCTGTTCTACAGCACCTATGCGCGCTGGCCTGAAAGCAAAAAGGCCTATGTTGCCGACTTCCTTGCGCGCGAGTATCAGGTGGACAAGGCCGGTGCCCGTGCGGCGCTGTTTGGGCGGGAACCGGATATGAGTGGTGAGGATCGCATCAGCGACGCAATGGTTGCGCGGGTCGGTCCATGGGGCGCAGTCGGGAGGCGTTAGATGATCGTTGCAATCCGTTTTCTGATCCCGCTGTTGGTCGTATTGACCGTGATCTATGTTGCGCTTTCGATCTATTCCCGTCTGGTCCGGCGGCGCAAACTCATCGCGCATTGGGAAAAGAAAGGTCTGAATGGCGATCGAGACGCTTTTCTACAGCGCGGGATGCGGCAATACGACAGTTCGTTTCGCAAGAAGTTGCTGTTGGGCGTCTATGTCATTCCGCTGGGGGCAATCGCCGTGCTGATCTACATTACAAATTTCAAATGAGGGCCGGATAGATGGTCTATGTAAAATGGTCGTTCATCATTTTGTTCTGGGGTCTGGTGGCCGCGGTGTTGGAGTACACCCTGCCGCAACAGGATGTCGTTCGGGTCGTCAAGACCGAGGTTCGGCGGGTCGATTTCGGTGAGAACTCGATTTTCTGGGCGCAGCAGGATACCGGGCAAGAGGGCGCGCTTACCGTCAACCGCGATGTGCGCTTTGTCGAAACCTTCCGCCCAAATGGAAAACCGCGCGTTTATCGCAACGAAGACACCGGTTGGGGCTGGCCGCCCTATTTCAAGCTCGACAGTTCGAACCTTCAGGCAGAGCTGACCAACCTCGTGTCGACTGAGGCGGATCCTCAATGGGTGGTGCTGCGCCATTATGGCTGGCGCAATCAGCTGATGTCGATCTTCCCCAACGTGGTGTCGGTACGCGCGGTCGACAGCCCGGATGTGCGTCTGATCCCCTGGTTCAACATCATTTTCCTGACGGTATTCTTTGCCATCGTCTGGGCGATCTGGGTCCGGTGGCGCAGGTTCCGGAAAAAGCGGATTGACCCGATGCTCGAAAATGTCGAGGACGGGTTTTATGCCGCCGGCGACGCGATCGAAGAGCGCCGTGGCCGTTTTCGGCGTTGGCTGGATAGCTGGAAATCCAAATAAGAAGGCGGTTAAGGGTCAGTCTTTTTTGGTCCTGACCCCTTACCTGACCACAAACTCCGCATGAAGGGCGCCCGCCGCTTTGATCGTCTTCAGGATGTCGATCATGTCGCGGGGTGAAACGCCCAGCGCGTTCAAACCGGCGACCACTTCGGACAATGTGGTCGCTTCGGGGATTTCGGCTAGGCCGGTCCCTTCCTCTTCCTCGATGCCAGCAAATGTGCGGGGAACGACGACCGTCTCACCCCGGGCAAAGGGATTTGGTTGAACGGCTACCGGCGCTTCTTCAACCGTCAGGGTCAGGTTGCCCTGCGAAACGGCGACGCGCGAAATGCGGACATCCTGCCCCATGACGATGGTGCCAGAGCGTTGATCGACGACCACCCTGGCTTTGCTTTCGGGCTCGACCAGAATGTTTTCAATGCGTCCGATGGCGTGAGCGGTCGAAATAGCTTGAGTCGCGGCAATGTTGAGTTCAACCGTCCCTGAATCGCGCATGATCGCGACGGCGCGGTTGAATTCGGTATTTATGGCCACCTCAATACGACCGGCCGTTGTAAAATCAGGCTCGCGTAAGGCCAATCGCAGTTGGGTCAGGGCGGACAGGTCGAAATCGATCTCTCGCTCCACTCGCGCGCCCGAGGGGATCACGCCCGAGGTTGGAACGCCGCGCACCACCGTTGCTGCCTCGCCCTCGGCCACAGCGCCGCCTGCCAGCACCGTGCCTTGTGCGACGGCATATATCTGACCATCAGCCGCGTTCAGCGGCGTCATCACCAGAGTGCCTCCCAAAAGGCTTTTGCTGTCGCCGATCGCAGACACGGTGACATCGATCTGACTGCCGACCCTTGAAAAGGGTGGCAGTGCCGCCGTGACCAGAACGGCAGCGACGTTTTTGGGGCGAAAATCCTCTCCATTAACGTTCACGCCCAGACGTTCGAGGATGTTGGACATGATCTCTTCAGTAAAAGGTGAGTTGCGCAGGCCGTCACCGGTGCCATTCAGGCCAACAACAAGACCGTATCCGACAAGGTCATTGCCGCGCACGCCGTCAAAATCCACGAGGTCCTTCAACCGGATTGTCCCGGCGAATGCCAAACCTGGCAGCAGCGCAAATACAAAGATCAGAATTTTCATCACAGGAAGTTCACCAAAGACAGGCCAGCGTTTCGAACGGTTACCGAGTAGAGGCTTTCCAATTGGAACTGCACGGTCTGCAGCTGCGCGGCAGTTTCGTAAGGATCGGCGGCAATCAACGTGTTGCGGGCGTATTCTGATGTTGTGCGTGCGGCTGCATTGCGTGTCTCGGCCTGTGCGATACGGGCCTCGGCAGTTCCGACTTGGGCCCGCAGTTTGACGGTTTCATTGTCGCTATTGGCCAGGGCAACGCCCAGCTCTTTGAACAGGCCGCTGCGTTGATTTTCTGGAATGTTCAATGCCGGGTCCGATGCCAATGCGGCCAGCGCAACGTCCCGCATCGCGGCCTTCAATGCCGGATCAATTGCCGAGATCGACATGTCGACGCGTTCGTTTTCCGAAATTTGCATTGGTGCGAGAGCATTGGCAGAGCCATTGTAGATCGCCGCATCAAATCCCGCGGGATCATTGAACCAATCCTCGGCGGCCTGACGAATATCGGAAATGGTTGGCAAACCCGCCACTTCGGTACGGAGCGCGCCCAGCAAGGTGTCCGCCGAAGCCAGCGGGCTGACATCTGTGGCTGTGCCACCAAACAGGCTGCGCCCCCCCGCTCGGGTGTTCAGGGCGGACACCATTGTATCCAGCTCATTCCGGGCGCGCACCGATGCCTGATCATGGGTCACGGTTTGATTGGCTGTGCCAAAGGCCAATAGCGATCCGGACACATCGGAAACCGAATCGGAAAACGTCTCTAGACTCAGCTGCATGGCATCGGCGAACAGTTTTGCCTCTGCCGTTGCGGTCCTGAACGCGTCCAGACGTTCCAGATTGTGTTCCAGCCCCAGCAAATGGGAATAGTCCCCGTGCAAATGATCGGCGACGTCGCGAACTTTGCCGGTCGACATTTCATAGGAGAGGCCTTCGATCTGGGTTTTGATTTCCGTGCTGCGGGTTCTGAGCGTCAGACCGCGGGCAAGATCGCCGATTGAGTTCAAGGTCATTCTTAAAGCCTCAGCAAAGTGTCCATAAGTTCGTCCACGACCGAGATGATCCGAGCATTCGCGGCATAGGCCTGTTCGATCTGGATCATGCGCTGTAGTTCAGCATCGCTGTCGACGCCGTCTTCGGCGAGGATGCGCTCCATCTCGATCTGAGAACTGGCAGCGAAAGCCTGTCTTGTCTCGGCCACATGGGCGTTTGAACCGGCACGCGACGCGAGCGCCTCAAACAGTTCGGAGGCGCGCATGTTGCCCGCGCCCAGGCTTGCGCCGCTGATCGGTCGGGCCTGTTCCAGAATGGCCCCAAAGGCCTGCAATTGCGTTGCGTCGCCAGGGTCGCCCGATGCCAGAGCGCCCAGACCGGTCCGGAAGGTCCAACTGTTGCCCCCCGCTGATGGGTCAGCGATGCCATTAAGTTCTATCCGAGACGCAACCCCGACGCGGGTCGTGGGGTCAAAGCGATTGCCATCATCGGTGAACACGCCGGGATCCGTGGGCAAGGCCGTTGGGTCCAATCCCGGCGTTTCGAACCGTTCGATCAGGTCCGCTGCGACCGTATCCAGCTCTGCCTGCGCAGATAGGGACAGGTCGTCGCGAATTTCGAATTGCGCGGCCAGCTCACCACCGCGTATCTGCGCGAAATCGCCGCTGACCCGGACAGGGTTGCCGTTCATGGTCAGACCAGACAACAGCCCGTTGGCAACCGTCATATGCGGTTTCGTATCACCCGTGGTGTCAAACGAAAACTCGGCCGCCGTGTCTTCGAGCATGATCAGACCACCGTCCGAATAGATCGAGACCTGATTGTTGTCGCGGGCGATGACGTTGACCGGCACAATTTGGTTGAGTTGGTCGATCAACACTTGTCGTTGATCCATCAACGCGCCGATGTCGCCGCCGGAATTCTGGACCGAGGGTATCTTGGTGTTCACCGCTTCGATATCTGCCAGCGTTTGGTTCAACGAGCCCACCAGCCGGCCGATTGACCGATCCGAATCGGACCGAAGCTGCCGCAATCCTTCCGACGCTGTATTCAGCGACGTCGCCAGATCCTTGGCCGCGCGCGTGGCCTGATCCAGCCGTTCAATAGAATCCGGTAGGCTGGCCGCGGTGATCAAGCTGCTTTCGAATTGAGAAAGACGCGCGGCGATCGAGCTTGGATCATCGCCCGTCCCCACCAATGCCTCGAATTTTGTGTGGAATTGCGAGGTCGTTGATGCAGCTGCCAAATCCGCATCTGTGGCACGACGGTTGGCAACCAGAACCGGGTCCTGGTGCCGGGTGACACCAACAACGCGCACGCCATGACCCGAAATCACGTTTGTGGTCAGCTCCAGCGACCGTCTGGCATAGCCCGGGGTCAGCACGTTGGCTATGTTTTTGGATACCACTGCCGCCCCGCGGCTGGCCGCACCCAGACCCCCGATTGCGTTATTCAGGGCTGTCGACATGTTCATCGCTGATCTCCTTTCAGGTCCTCAGCTGTTGTGTCAGCGTTTGATGTTGGTGGTTTCCTGCAACATCTCGTCCACCGTCTGGATCACCTTGGCGCTTGAGGAATAGGCGCGCTGGGTCTGGATCATCGATGTGAGCTCGGTCGCGACATCTGTTGTCGATTCTTCTCGGGCAAAAGAAATCAGGTCGCCGGTTGGCCCTTCACCTGCATCCCACAGGAAAAACGTGCCGCTTTCGCGTGATGGCGCATAGGTCTGGCTGTCCAATGCGGTCAGCCCGTTTGGATTGGGTACATCAGCCAGTGGCACTTGGTACATCAGGCGGCTGACGCCGGTGTCATAAAAGGCGTAGACATAGCCTTTTTCGTCGACCTGAACGCTGGTCATCGTACCAACCGCCGATCCGTCGCGCGTGATGGAAACGGGCGCAAACGTATCAGATAGCTGAGTAATGCCGTCGGAATCGCCGATCTGCCCGATATTCACCTCAAGCGGGCCGCCAGCGACATTGACCACAAAACTCCCCGTGACCGGATCATAAGCCCCGCCTGAAACCGGGGTGACACTTGCCAGCGTTCCCCCCGCAGTCCGGCTGTCGGTGAAGGTCAATGTGTATTCGCCAATCACCGCCCCGCCCGAGGCCGAGTCCCGCAAGACCAAAGTCCATTCGTTGCTTGAGCCAGTGGCAGGTACGGTCGGGACCAGTTCGATATCCACTTCTTCGGATTTCCCGAGGTTATCGAAATACTCGACCGACAAGGGCTGTGAATCGCCCGGTGCGCCTGCATCCGTGGCGGTGGCCGGCAGGTTCATGCGCAGGTTCATTTCGGTTGTGGGCGATCCTGAAAGCTTATTCACGCTGAGCTGGACCGGTTCCAATGCGGCGGGTGTGTCACGCGGCACACTGGGGATCGTGCCATCTGCGTTGGCGGGCCACCCCAGCAGAACAAGACCGGATTCGGTGACCAGATAGCCCTGATCGTTAGTGCGGAACGATCCGGTGGTGGTCAGCAGCATCTCATTCGATGTCGACCCGATTTGTGAGCTGGAGCGTACCGGCAACATGCCCCGCCCACGCACGGCCAGATCTGTCGAATTGTTCGTTGTCACCAGCGAGCCGCGCTGATCGATGAGCCGCTGACTAGTGGTTCTGACACCACCCGCCGAATAGCTGCCACCCTGGCCGGACGTGACCATGGAATGAAAATCGGTTTCAACCCGCTTGTACCCGAATGTCGAAGAATTCGCGATATTGTCGGAAATGGTGGCCAGCCTGTTGGCGTTCGCCTTCAGTGCAGCCACACCGGCATTCAGAGACGAGGAAATGGTCATCGGCGCGCCCTTTTGTTGCGTCAGTCGTTGAGGCAACAGCTAACGCGCCGGGCCTTAACAGCGCGCTAACAGGTAAAATCCAACCTATCCTTTTCGATTTAGGGCGTGCGTAGGAACACAATCTCGATGCGATTGTTGCGTGCGGACATTGGATTTTCTGCCGTCAGTTCCCGGTCGGCATGACCAACCACGCGGTCCAGCCTCAAAGCCTCAACCCCCTTGTTTTGCAGCATCTGACGCACAGCTTGCGCGCGTGAGGTCGACAAATCCCAGCTTGGGTTGCGGGCAAGAACCACGGGCGATGCCGCGACGTGACCTTCGACTGCGATGGCGTTGGTCACAACATCCGAGGAGCGTGCAACAAGCAGCACCAGCGCCCGCATCATCGGAGTGGGCTTGTTGGTCTGCGATTCGAACAAGGGCTGTGTATCGGTATCGAACAGCTCAACCACCAGACCCTTGTCGGTGACCCGCGTGACAATGTGCTGGAGCATCTTTTCCGACACCATGCTCTCACCCGTCCGGCCCAAAAGATGGGCCTGCAGCGTGGAAAAGTCCTGCGCTTCGCCACCATCGGCATCCACACCGGTCGAGCCGCGCGCCTGCTTGGCTTCGGTCGGAGAGCGGCGGCTGGCACCCGATCCGTTCATCACCATGGTTTTTTCCGAAAACATGTTGTCGCCGCCAAACGCCCCATCCCCACCGCCCGACACCGGATTGACAGGTATTGTCGGCGAGAAATAATCCGCCAGCCCTTTGCGTTGCTTTTCGGTCGTTGCATTCAGCAGCCACATCAACATGAAGAACGCCATCATGGCCGTGACAAAGTCGGCATACGCCACTTTCCACGCGCCGCCGTGGTGACCATCGCCACCAGATACACGTTTCTTCTTGATGATGATTGGCGCCGCATTGGATTGCGCACCCATCTCCACCACCTTTAGTTCACCCGACTAACGGAGTAGCAGGCGAGGTCTTAAAGGGGCTTTAACACCTAAAACTGTACGGATTTTCGGCTAGCGCGGCAGGCCTGCACTGGCGCGGCGCAGGATCAGGGACAAGCGATCAAAGCTGTTCTTGATGCCCTCGGGCTCGGCCTTTCCGAAAAATCCATCAAGGTCGTCGTGAACGCGCACCGCCTGGTCCAGCACAGGATCGGACCCTTCCGCGTACAGGCCGGCCTTGATCATGACTTCGGATTGCTCGTAGCTGCCCACCAGCTTGCGCGCCTCGGCGATCATGAGGTTCTCGGCCTCGGTCGCGGCATTTGGCAAGCTGCGCGAGACCGAGCGACTGAGGTCAATCGCCGGAAAGCGCCCGCGCTCGGCAATCTCGCGGCTGAGAACGATGTGCCCATCCAGCACCCCGCGCAGGATATCGGCCACGGGTTCGTCCATATCCGACCCGGCAACCAACACGCTGAACACCGCGGTGATGTCCCCCTGATCCGCGGTTCCGGGGCCCGCGCGTTCACACAGGTTGGCGATCAGTGGCGTGACCGATGGGGGATACCCGCGCAACGCGGGCGATTCGCCTGTGGCAACCGCAATCTCACGATGCGCCTCGGCAAAGCGCGTGACCGAGTCGGCCAGATAGAGGACATTCAGCCCCTGATCGCGCAGAAACTCTGCCACGGTCATGGCGGCCCAGGCACAGCGTCGCCGCGCCAGCGCAGACTGATCCGAGGTGGCCGCGACAACGACCGAGCGGCGCAGCCCGTCAGGGCCCAACGTGTTTTCGATGAACTCATTCACCTCGCGCCCGCGTTCGCCAATCAGGGCCACGACAACGGCATCCGCCTGCATGGTTTTGGCCAGATTGGCCAGCAATGTGGATTTCCCGACCCCGGATCCGGCAAACAGGCCGATGCGTTGCCCTTGTACGATCGGCAGCATGGTGTTCAGCACCGAAAGCCCTGTTTCCATCCGCGCGCCCAGGGGTTTGCGTGCAATCGCGGGGGGCGGGTTTTGCATGATGTCGCAGGTCTGCGGTCCGTCCAATAGGGGCTTCCCGTCCAGCGGTTTGCCGAACGGGTCCACCACGCGCCCAAGCCAGTGCATCCCCGGTGCGAAAACCGGCGCAGGATGCAGGAAAACGCGATCCCCGATGCTAACGCCGTCCGGGGCGGCGCCCGGAATCATGCGAATGACATCGCGGTCAACCTGAAGAACCTCTCCCGCCAAATCAGGGCCGTTCTTGCGCTTCAGGACCAGCTGATCGCCGATTCGCGCCGGTCCGCACAGGCCGCTGATTTTGATCAGACCGTTGGCCACTCCGGCGACCAAGCCCATGTGGCGCACGGCCGAAAGCCTGTCGAATGCACCTTTCAGCAATAAAGGGTCGAGGTCTGTCATGGCGGATTCTCCTACTGGTGTCTCGAAAACGCTTTCTAAAGGAATCGGGGTTAAGCCTTGATTGAAATTGATCGAGGGAGAAGCCCCGATGTTCACTGATCTGAACGTCTTTAAGACAGCGTACGCAATGGCAACCCATGCCGGGCAAAGGCAGGCTGTCATCTCGCGCAACATGGCCAATGCGGATACGCCGGGATACAAACCCCGCGATATCGAGGCCTTTCAAACAGCATTCGAAAATACGGGCGCGCAGGCCGAAATGACCGCCACGCGGGCGTCGCATCTGCATGGCGCTGCCCGGGGTGACCAGCCCTGGCCCGAGTTCGAAGCGCACGCCACGGGCGACCCGAATGGCAATGGCGTTTCGCTTGAGGAAGAGATGCTCAAAGCGGTGGAGGTCAAGCGCCAGCACGACCGCGCCCTGGCGATCTATCGGTCCTCTATCGGCATTCTGCGCACCAGCCTTGGCCGCGCGTAAGGGGGACGAAGATGAGCGATTTTTCTCATTCCCTTAGCGCGTCTGCCAGTGCTTTGCGGGCACAGGCCAGCAGGCTGCGCCATGTGTCCGAAAATATCTCGAACGCAGACACCCCGGGGTATCGACGCAAGACAGTGCCTTTTGAAACCATCAAGGAAAATGGCCGCGATATGGTGCAGGCCGGGCGGGTCAAGCTGGACCGTCGCGACCTGAGCCGGATTTACGACCCCTCCCATCCGATGGCGGATGACACCGGTCATTATCGCGGTTCCAACGTCGATCTGATGATCGAGATCGCGGACGCCCGCGAGGCGCAACGCAGTTACGAGGCCAACCTCAAGATGTTCGACCAGACCCGGCAGATGTCGTCGAGTCTGATGGATTTACTTCGCAAATAAAGGACGACCAGAATGGATATCCGATCTCTGACCGCCGCGCAGAACTATGCCGGCGCCCGCACCGCCACGCAGGCTGATCCCGATCACCAGGGCGCAGCCTCGGGATTGCGCGCAGGTTTTCAGGACTTTGCCGCGACGCTGAAACACAGCGAACAGATGGCGCAGACGGCCATGGTTGGGCAGGCTGACCCGCACGCCTTGGTGCAGGCCCTGGCGCAGACCGAACTGGCGGTCGAAACCGCTGTCATCGTGCGTAACAAGGTGGTCGAGGCCTATCAGGAAATCCTGAGAATGCCGGTCTGAGCGATGCTGAGCGAAGGTCTCTTCTATGATATCGTGCGTCAGGCGCTTTGGGTTGCGGTCATCACCTCAGTCCCGATCCTGGCGGTGGCGCTGGTCTCGGGCCTGGTGGTCGGCCTGTTTCAGGCCCTGACCTCGGTGCAGGAGATGACGCTGACCTTCGTGCCCAAGCTGATCGCCATTGTCATCGTGTTCTGGATTTCCATGGGGTTCATGACCCAAACGCTTGTCACATTTTTCACCGGAACACTCATCCCTTTGATCGCAGGAGGTCGCTGATGGATACCGCCTATGTCACCCTGTCCCGCCAAACCGGCCTGATGAATGAAATGCGGCTGGTGGCGAACAATATCGCCAACGCAAACACGACCGGGTATCGGCAGCAGGGGCTTGTCTTTTCCGAATTCATTCGCGACACGCCGGGCAATCCGTCGCTGTCCATGAGCCGGGCGCAAGTGCGCAACACGGCGCTGGGGCAGGGTGTTTTGACCGAAACCGGCGGGCAGTTCGATTTTGCCATTGAGGGCGATGGGTTTTTCATGATCGAAACCCCGGGCGGAAACCGGCTGACGCGGTCGGGTAGTTTCTCGCCCAATGCCCAGGGCGATCTGGTGACACTGGATGGTTATCAGGTTCTCGACAGCAACGGTGCGCCCGTCTTTGTACCGCCCGATGCGGAAACCATCGATGTGGGCGGCGACGGCACGCTGAGCGTCGATGGCCAGCTTTTGGGTCAGATCGGCGTGTACCGGGTTGAAAATCCCAAGGATCTGATGCGCGAAGGCAATACCCGGTTTCGACCCATGGCCGACGCGCAGCCCGTCGAAAACCCCGTCGTCCTGCACCGTTTTCTTGAGGGTTCGAATGTCAACGCGATCGAGCAGGTGACGCGGATGGTTGAAATTCAACGCGCGTATGAGCTGGGCCAGAGCTTTCTGGAGGCCGAGGATGAACGGGTCCGTGGTGCGCTCAAGGCCCTGATGCGCTGATCTGAACAAGGAGAATTCGATATGCGAGCACTCAAAATAGCCGCCACCGGGATGACAGCGCAGCAGCTGCGGGTCGAGACGATCTCGAACAACCTGGCGAACATGAATACCACGGGCTACAATGCGCGGCGGGCTGAATTCGCCGATCTGCATTATCAGCAGATGGCCCGCGCGGGATCGGTGAATGCCTCGGATGGTACGGTTCTGCCGACGGGCGTTCAGCTTGGGTTGGGTGTCAGGCCCGCTGCGGTGACGGTGCATCTGCAACAGGGTGCAATATCGGAAACCGGCAGCGATCTGGATGTCGCCATTGAAGGACGCGGATATCTAGAAGTGACCCTGCCCAACGGTCAGTCCGCCTTTACCCGCGACGGCAGCCTGAAACGATCCGCCGAAGGGTTGATCGTGACCTCAGACGGGTTTGCCGTCGCGCCGGAAATCACCATTCCAGATGATGCCCGATCCATCTCGATCAACGCGGATGGCGAAGTCTATGCCTATTTTGACGATGCGCCCGAAGGCCAGTTGCTGGGTGAATTCACCCTCGCCAGTTTTTCCAATGCAAAGGGGCTAGAGGCCGTCGGCAACAACCTGTTCAAAGAAACCGAAGCCTCTGGCGCGCCGGTTGTCGGGGCACCCGGAGAAGACGGGTTGGGCACCCTGCGACAGGGCTATCTTGAGGACAGCTCGGTCGATGCTGTGCGCGAGGTCACCGAACTGATCGAAGCGCAGCGCGGATACGAGATGAATGCCAAGGTGATCTCGGCCGTTGATCAGATGATGAGCGCGACAACACAGGTGCGGTGATGCGTATCCCACTTTTGATATCGTTGGTTTTTCCCGCCACAGTTTGGGCTGACATTGTTGTGCCGACCCGAACCATTCGTGCCAAAGAGGTGATCGAAGCGCGCGATCTAGAGGTCCGGGCCACTGACGCAGAAGGTGCATTGGCGGATCCTGCGCTGATTATCGGGCAGGAAGCCCGCGTTGCCCTCTATCCCGGGCGACCGATCACGCAGGCCAGCATCGGACCACCGGCCCTGGTCGGTCGCAATGATCTGGTCACGCTGATCTTTGATCATTCCGCGCTGTCCATCTCAACCGAAGGTCGGGCGCTGGGCCGGGGTGCGGCGGGTGAACGTATCCGCGTCATGAACCTGGCGTCCCGCACAACCGTGACCGGAACCATCCGCCCTGATGGCCAAATTGAGGTTAAGTAATGCCCCATCTATTCAAAGCCCTGGTTTTGTCCGTCCTTTTCGTGTCCGCCTGCGGACGGCTGGATCATCTTGGCAAACCGCCCACCCTGACACCCAACACCGAGTCGCCCGAACATGTTGCGATGCTGTGGCCCGGCTTGCCCCTGCATACGCAGCCGCAACGCGCAGTCGATCAATCGTCACTCTGGAGTGGCGGTCAGAATTCGCTGCTGGGTGATCAACGGGCGATGAAGAAAGGTGATATTCTGACCGTTGTGATCGAAATCGACGAGAAGGCCGAGATTTCCAACGACACCAAGCGATCCCGAAGCGGGTCGGAAAATCTTGAAATTCCGGGGCTTTTGGGCCTACCGCAACGCGCGCTTGAACAGCTACCGACGGGTGCCACGCTGGATGAGGCGGTCTCGATCGACTCGTCCTCGGACAGCCAGGGCAAGGGCTCGGTCAAGCGCAAGGAAAAGCTGACCTTGCGCGTGGCGGCCACGGTTATTGATGTCCTGCCCAACGGTGTGTTGTCGATCTCGGGAACGCAGGAGTTGCGCGTGAATTTCGAACTGCGCGAGCTGCTGGTTTCGGGCTATGTCCGCCCCGAAGATATCTCGCGCCAGAACGAGATCACCTATGACAAGATCGCCTCGGCGCGCGTGTCTTATGGCGGTCGCGGGCAAATCACAGATGTTCAGCAGCCGCGCTATGGTCAGCAGGTTCTGGACACGATCCTACCGTTCTGAGGTGCTGACGTGATCAAGAAACTCTTGCCACTTGTTTTTCTGTGCGTCGGACTTGCTGCCGGGGTCGGAGCCGGGTTTGCCCTGGCGCCGACAGGCAAGCCGCAGGGCGAAAAAGAAGCCAAAGCTGAAAAACCGGCCAAGGCCAAGGCGAAGATAGACAAGAAAAAGGGCGACAAAGACGAAAAGGCGCAGGAATATCTGAAGCTGACCAAACAGTTCGTGGTTCCTGTTGTCACCGATGATGAGATCGCCGCCCTCGTCACCATGTCGCTGAGCCTTGAGGCCAAGCCCGGCCTTTCTGATTCTTTCTATGAGGTTGAACCAAAGCTCAGGGATGCGTTCCTGCAGGTGCTTTTCGACCACGCCAATAGTGGCGGGTTTGACGGCACTTTCACGGCCTCGGGCAATCTGAAGGTTCTCAGAAGATCCCTGTTGGATGTGGCTCAGAAAGAGCTGGGCGAGGATGTCTCTCGCGTGCTGATCATGAGCGTCAACCGTCAGGACAGTTGATCCGAACGAAAGCCTAATACTGAAACCCGGCACCCGCCCGGTTTCAATGTCGCTTTCGCGGTTTCTGCGCTAGCAACGCTGCCACTGCCTGCTGGCGCCCGAAGGCCTGCCGCACCTGATCAAGCGCGGTCAGTTTCTGGGACCGTACCCGAGCCAACTCTGTATTCAGTTGCCGTCTTGTCGCCGAGGACCAACTCAGCCACAAAACATCCGTTCCGGTTGTGGAATAGCCGCGAATACCCTGGGCGGCGTGACGAGCTTCGAGGTTCTGTTCATCCAGTTTTGCGAGCTGTCCGGTCAGGTTGGCCTCTTTCTGCAATATGGGCGCGAGGGTCTGAAACTCCTTGCGGAACACGGCTTCGGTGAGGGTCTCAAGCTGCTTTAATCGATCACGTTTCATCTGATCTGCCCTTTCGCGCGTTTTCGCATGGCCTCGGCGAACCAGATCGCGGCCGCCACGGGTCTGTAGTGCTCTTCCGCGATCTCAGATCCGATCTCAACGGTTGCATGAAGGGCGCGCGCGGTTGGAGGGTCCGAATGCAAGGGCACGCCTGCCTCGGCGGCTTTTTCCCGGATGGCGGCAGCCACCTCATCCACCCCTTTGGCGACGCAGACCGGTGCCGACCCCATCGCCCGGGACCATTGCAAAGCCACCGCATAATGGGTCGGGTTGACGATCACCACATCGGCCTTGGGAACATCGGCCATCATCTGATGCGAGGCGATTTCCTGCGCGCGTTGACGCCGCTGCTGTTTGACATGCGGGTCGCCTTCGGCATCCTTGGTTTCGTCCTGTATTTCCTTGCGGGACATGCGGTTTTTGCGAATATGTTCGGCCTGTTGCCAGAGGTAGTCGATGATCCCAATCGCCAGCGCGATTGCGATCACGATGAACAAAAACCGCATCAACAGATTGGAAAGCAAAACAATCGATGATTGCGCAGGTGCGGCGCTGGCTGACAGGATCTCGTCCAGGTTCCACTTCAGGAACAGGGTCAGGATGATGCCGTAGATCAGCAGTTTGACGAAACTCTTGGCAAACTCGAACAGCCCGCCGCGTCCGAATTTGTTTTTGGCGTTCGACAGGACGGAAATACGCGACAGTTTGGGTTTCAGCTTGCTGGGTGTAAATACCAACGCCCTTTGCGCCAGCAGGCTGAGCAGAACGGCCACCGCTGGCGTGGCCAACAGGATGGCCAAAGGCGGCAAGGTGGACCCAAGCACGCCACCGACAGGCCCGGCCGCAGGGCCATCGATGACAAGGCGCGCGAGCTCTTCGGGTTGGTCCAGCAGAACCGCAAAGACCTGACCCAATTGAGTGCCCAGGTACGGACCTGCGGCAAACAGCGCGATCATCAGTCCGGCATAGGCGGCAACAACCGACAGATCAGTAGATTTGGCAATCTCGCCCTTATCCCGCGCCTTTTGCAGCTTCTGGGGCGTCGGCTCGAATGACTTGTCGCTGTCGTCGTCAGCTCCGCTCATGGCTAATTGCCTACCGGGTTCTGCAAAAAGGAAAACAGGGCGTCAGACCAGACCGACAGGATCAGGGGTGATCCTGCAAACAGCAGAAACAGGCCGGCAAAGGTGATGGCAGGCGCGCCGACGAAGGCAACCATCAGCTGCGGCATGGCACGGTTGATCACGCCCAGCGCGAGGTTGTAGATCAACGAGGCGATGACAAACGGAGCAGCCAGCGCAAAGGCCAGGCCGAAACTGCGCGACACCTGTGTGACGCCCCATTGGGGCAGATGCGGTGCCGAAGGGACCGTACCAACTGGCATCATGGCATAGGTGTGGATCAGGAACTGCGCGACGCTGATATGCAATCCCATCAGGACGGCAAGAGCCAGCCCGGCAAGGGTCAGAAAATGGCTCATGGCCGGGACCGGCTCGGTCGCCGCCCCGCCCAGAATCTGCGACAGCGAGGTCGCCTGAGCCGCGATAGAGCCCGCCGTCTGCATCGCCAGCACAAACAGGCGCAAGCCGATGCCAAAGAGCAGGCCAATCAGCGTTTCGGTCAGGATCAGCGCAACCATGTTTTGAATGCTGGGTGACGTCGTGCCCGTTGAAACCGCAGGCGCGACAATCAACGCAAAGGCCACCGCCACGCCCAGTTTCACCCGCACCGGGATGTTGCGCTCACCAAAGGCTGGCAGGAGCGAAACCAAAGCAGCTACGCGCAGAAACACGATGAACATGTGCCACAGCCCGCCCCCGACCTGATCCAGCAGCCCTGGTGACAATGCGATCACGCGGGCACCGTTCCAACCAGTGAAGGCCGCGCCTCCAGCCCGATTTCCTCGAAAGAGAAGACCGGATTGGCAATGCCGCGGGCGTGCATGATTGTGCGCAGCAATCTGCGCCTGCGCGAGGTTGTGACCACGGCCGGAAACACCCCATGGTCGGTCGAGCGCGCGACCGTATCCGCGACGCCATCGGCGAGTTTGTTGAACAGGTCCGGGGGCAGGGCCACGTCGAGACCGGCGTTTTGCGTGTCCATCTGATAGGTGGCGAAGGTATCCTCCCATTCAGGGGCAAGCTGGACCAGGGGGATGGTGCCGTCTTCGCGCTTCATCTCGGACACTAGCTGAAAGCCCAGACGGTGGCGCACAAGTTCGCAAATGCCTTCGGGCTGGGTGGTGCTGAGGCGGGCTTCGGCTACGGTTTCGAGGATCAGCGCCATGTTGCGGATCGATACTTTTTCGTCCAGCAGCAGTCGAAGAACCGCGTGCAGCGTGTCAATCGGCACCTTGTCCGGGATCAGCTCGTCCAGCAGTTTCCGATTGGCTTCGGCCCGGATCGGATCGCTGAGGCGCGTCATCTCGGACAGCAGCTGGCGCAGGGATTTCAGCGTCAACAGGCGCGAGAAATTCTGTTTGATGATCTCAAGCAGATGGGTCGCGAGGATTTCGGGCGGTGAAACAATCGTGGCCCCGCTGAGGGCGGCGGCCTCTTGATCTTTGGGCAGTATCCAGCGTGCTGGTGCGCCATAGACGGGTTCGGTGACATCTGTTCCTTCGGGCAGAAGATCCAGATTGTCCTGCAGCAGTGCAAGAACCAGATCAGGATTCAGGACGCCGCGTGCCTGTTCGACGCCCTGAACCCGGATGACATACGTCCCGGTGGGCAAATCGGCGCGGTCGGTCAGGCGGATTTCGGGTAAGATGAGGCCAAAGGTCGAGGCCACATAAGTGCGCATGTTTGCAATCCGCGCGTCCAGACCTGTGCCGGGGTTCAAAACCATGCTGACCAGATCGGGTGCGAACTCCAGATGCACATCGTCGAGGTCCAGGATGTCCCCGATGGCTTGTGGCGTCGGAATGTCGTCCTCTTGGGTGTTGCTTTCCGGGGTTTCCGCCTGTGCCCTTTGCTGCCGGTATACGTGGTAGGCAGCGTAGCCCAAGACCCCGGCCCCCAGAATGAAGGGCAAAAAGGGCAGCCCGGGGACCAGTGCAAAAAGCACCATCAGAATGGCCACTGTCCCCAAAGCGGCAGGGTGGCGTCCAAGTTGCGAGAAGATGGCATTATCTGTGGCGCCCTGAGTGCCCCCGCGGGCCAGCAACAACGCCGAAGCGATCGAAATGATCACGGCGGGAATTTGCGAAACCAGCCCATCGCCAACCGTCAGAATCGCATAGGTCTCAAACGCGGATTGGATCGGCATTCCATGCACGATCACACCCATGATCAACCCCATGACAAGGTTCAGCAAAGTGATCAGCAACCCGGCAACAGCGTCGCCTTTGACAAATTTGGACGCGCCGTCCAACGAGCCAAAAAAGGTTGTTTCCTGCTGTTCCCGCTCGCGCCGTTCCTTGGCCTGTTGGTGGTCAATGGCGCCTGCGGACATGTCGCTGTCGATGGCCAGCTGCTTGCCGGGCATCCCGTCCAGCGCGAACCGCGCGCCAACCTCGGCCATGCGGGCGGCACCTTTGGTGATGACCATGAAGTTCACGATCAGCAGAACGCCGAACACCACAAGGCCAAGAAAGATGCTGCCGCCCATGACGAATTGGGCAAAACCCTCGATCACGTCACCGGCGGCATTGGTGCCCGTGTGCCCCTGCCCGATGATCAGCTTGGTTGACGAAACATTCAACGACAGCCGCAGCATCAGTGAGGCCAGCAGTATCGTCGGAAACGCAGAAAAATCCAGTGGCCGTTCGATGAACAGGGTCAGCGTGAAGATCAGGATGGCCAGTGCAAAGGATGTGGCAAGCCCGACATCCAGTACCCACGCCGGCATCGGCAGGATCATCATGACGATGACCGTCATCAGCGCCAGAGCCAGCAGAACTGTCGGAGAGAACAGGGTTCGTATGTCGATGCGTGGCACGTAAAAGGTCCTAGTTGAATGCAATGAAAGCAACGGTGGCATCACCAACCGGCACCAGAGAGCCCATGGTCCCGGAACCGGAGGTCGTGGGCCCAAGCGGGATCAGTTGCCCTGTTGCAGGCGGACCTGCGCCGCCATCAAGCTGAGCCAGAACGGTTTCATAACGCCCGGTATATGCCTGCGCCAATTCACGCGTGCGGGAATGGTAGGCGCCCACTGCTGCGGTCCAATTGCCAAGCTCGGCATGAAGCTGATTCAGAAACCGGGCGGCATAGGCGGCGTTTGCGCCGGGATCGAACATCTCGTCAATCGACGAAAAGGCCCGCCCATGCCAATGATAATTGATCTGGAAGCACCCGATGTCAAAGCTGCGCTCACCCGCCTTGAAGATATTGAAAACATAGGATTTCGCCTCAGCCTCGGACGCGAACCAATAGCCTTTGCCACGAACGTTGATGGTCCAGGGCCAGGGTTCCAGTCGACCGTCCTGCGTGCGCCCGGTTTCCACCCGCGTTACCGCCCGCAGGACATCCAATGGCACGCCTTCGCGTTGTGCAGCCTGCCGAGCCGCCCGGTCGCAAATACCCATAGGCGCGCCGGTAAAGCCCGCTGCGGGCAGGGCCGCACACAGGTTCAGAAGGATGAGGGCAACAACGATACAGTGGTTTGGCATTCTGCCGACCCGAGAATTGTGGTTCTGCGGGCAAGCTAGCCGGTATTGGGTTTACATTCTGTTATCGACGATCAGTTTCGATCGATGCGCCTTCCGAACACGACGCTGGTGTTGGTGCGGAGAACCCCGGGTATCTTGGCCAACTCATCCACGAGGATATCGAGGTCCTCGATCCGCGGGGCCTCGGCCGAAAGCAACAGGTCGAAATCGCCGTTGATTGACAGGCACAGTTTAACCTCCGGGTAGGCCTCAAGCCGCTTGATGATGCGCGTCGTTTCCTTTTGCTGCACTTCCAGCAGGACGATCACCTGAACCTTCGGCGCGTCTTCGGTTTCACGCAAGCGGACCGAATAACCCGCGATCACGTCGCGTTCTTCCAGACGTTTGATCCGCTCGTGTACGGTGGTGCGTGCCACATCCAGTTGCGCCGCGATCTGTGTTGTCGAGGCGCGCGCGTTATGTTGCAATGCCGCAATGATACGGCGATCCAGCTGATCCATTGGGACTCCGGTTATTTACCTTGGTTTAGGACGGGTTGCGGGCCGGGCTCAAGACTTGCGCGGGTAGCTGGGGTGCAATTTGTCGATGATGATCGGATGCGCATGGGGGATTTTGCCGACCAGATGTGGGTGATCACGGGGCAGATCGGGGTGTTCATGGGCAATGTCGCGGCTCTCGGAGCGCGGCCATACGACAAACACCCAGGCGATGCCAAACATGGCGAACACCGCCATGACGCCCAGTGCTGTGGTGGCCCCAAAGCTGGTCATCAGGTACCCTGCCGTCGGATAGAGCACCAGCCAGCAGGCATGCGACAGGGTGAACTGCGCCGCAAACAGTGCCGGGCGGTCCTCGGGATGCGCCGACCGTGTCAACAGCCGCCCCGATGGGGTCAAGGTTGCCGAATAGCCAAAACCGACGCAGCCCCAGAAGAGTGTCAGTAGCGGCAACGATAACGGCATCAGGGCCGAGGTGACCGCAGCAAAACCCATGGTACCCGTGGCGAAGACAGCGCCGGAAATCATGACCCGGCGGTCCGGGACCTGCTGCAGAATGCGTGGCAGAGCAAAAGCGGCAACCATGGACCCGCCTCCAAATCCGGCCAGCGCAATCGCCACCGCGCTTTCGGGCAGCGCCATGTCGCTGCGAATGATGACCACAGTGTTGACGATGACCATCGCGCTCAGCGACGCGGCTGCCCAGCTGAGCGCCAGAAGCCCGCGCAGCCGGGGCGTTTTCAGATAGATGCGGATGCCGCGCGTTGTCCGGTCATAGACACCGCGCGGCTCGCTTGGTTTTGGCGACGGCAGCAGGACCGAGACGACAAACAGCGCCGAGGCCACAAATCCAAAGCTGGTCCCGATGAACAGTGTATCAAAACTGACCACCAGCAACAGCAAAGCTGCCAGCATCGGGCTGAGCAGGCTTTCCATGTCATAGGCCAGACGGGACAGCGACAAGGCGTTGGTATAGTCGTCCTCATCGGTCAGAACGTCGGGGATGGTGGCCTGAAACGCAGGCGTGAACCCGGCAGAGGCGGATTGCAGAATGAAAATCAGAATATAGACCTGCCAGACCTCGGTGACAAAGGGCAGACACAGGGCAACCGCGGCGCGCACAAGATCCAGCGTTACCAGCAGCTTTCGACGATCCACCCGTTCAGCAAAGGCAGCCGCAAGCGGTGCCACCGTCACATAGGCCACCATCTTGATCGTCAGCGCGGTGCCAAGCACAAGGCCCGCCGCTTGGCCGGCCAGATCAAAGGCCAGCAGTCCCAGCGCGATTGTGGCCAGCCCTGTACCGGTCAGGGCCACGATCTGTGCCAGAAAGAGATGACGGTAGGTTCGGTTTTTAAGAACACTGAGCATAGGGTATTCTGCCAAATATATGAGGGCCTGAGGACCGGATTTTGTGACCGGTCGGTTGGGGTCATCGCGCAGCACATACGCGTCTTCCTGCCTATCCGCGCGGTTCGGAATGTGTCAAGAATTGCCACCCCTTGCCGGGCCATGTCTGCACGGCGTTGAGTTTGTGCGACAAACCTCTTATCTCGGGGTCGAAACTGCACAAAGGAATGCGAAGTGGCGAACCACCTGTACAAACGCGATCTGCCGGACGGGTTGGATCTGGGCCCTGTCGTCGCCATCGATTGCGAGACCATGGGTCTGAACCCTCATCGCGACCGCCTGTGTGTGATCCAGATGTCGGGCGGCGACGGAAACAGCCACATTGTGCAAGTTGAACAGGGTCAGACCGCGGCGCCGAACCTGTGTGCGATGCTGGAAAACCCCGACGTGCTAAAGCTGTTTCACTTTGGCCGGTTCGATATTGCCGCGATGTATCACACATTTGGTGCACTGGCGGCACCGGTCTATTGTACCAAGATCGCCAGCCGTCTGGTGCGCACCTATACGGATCGGCATGGCCTCAAGAACCTGTGCCAGGAGTTGCTGGGTGTCGATATCTCGAAACAACAGCAGATGAGCGATTGGGGTGCCGAGAACCTGACAGAGGCACAGTTGGATTATGCCGCCTCGGATGTGTTGTACCTGCACCGGCTGCGCGAGGCGCTGGATGGTCGGCTGGCCCGCGAAGGGCGCAGTGAAATGGCGCAGGCCTGTTTTGACTTCTTGCCGATGCGTGCGAAGCTTGACCTCGCAGGCTGGCCCGAAACCGATATTTTTGCACACTCATGACAGATCCGGACTCATTTCTCAAAACGGCAAAGCAGGTTATCACCGATGAAGCCCGCGCGCTGGATGTGTTGGCTGACGGCCTTGATGCGCAGTTTGCCGAAGCCGTTGACCTGATCCTGAATGCCACGGGTCGCATCATTGTCAGCGGCATCGGCAAGTCGGGCCATATCGGTCACAAGATCGCGGCGACGCTGGCCAGCACCGGAACCCCTGCCTATTTCGTGCATCCGGCCGAGGCCAGCCATGGCGATCTGGGTATGGTGTCGAAAGGCGACGTGGTTCTGGCCATCTCGAATTCGGGCGAGGCGCCTGAGCTGGCGAACCTGCTGGTCTTTACCCGCCGGTTCGGCATCCCGCTGATCGGGCTCTCCAGCAAACCCGAAAGCACGCTTATGAAACAGGCAGACGTGCATCTGCTGATCCCTGCGCTGGGCGAGGCTTGCGGGTTTGGCATGGTGCCCTCGATCTCGACCACGCTGACGCTGGCGATGGGCGACGCGCTGGCGATTGCGCTGATGAAATACCGTGATTTTCGGCCCGAGAATTTTCGCGATTTCCACCCCGGCGGCAAGCTGGGCGCGCAGCTGAGCAAAGTGCGCGACCTGATGCATACGGACACGCCTGTGGTTGAGACCGGCACCCCTATGAGCGAGGCGTTGCTGGTCATGAGCCAAAAGGGCTTTGGTGTGGTCGGTGTCACCGACGAAGATGGCCGCCTGCTGGGCATCGTCACCGACGGGGATTTGCGGCGCCACATGAAGGGTCTGCTGGATTTGACCGTCGATCAGGTCATGACCGAAAACCCCCGCACTATCGGCCCGGATGAATTGGCCGAAGGCGCTGTTGCGTTGATGACCATGCAGACGCCCAAGATCACCTGCTTGTTTGTCATCGACCCGGCCTCGAGTGGCCGGGCCGAGGGCATTCTGCACATACACGACTGTCTGCGCGTCGGATTGGGATAAAGGGGGCCGAGGTGGATCGCTATTCCCGCATGGTTCAGCTGTTCAAAGTGCTGTTGCCGCTTGCTGCGATCTTCCTTCTGGCGACCGTTTTCCTGTTGTCCCGCAGTATCGAGACCAATGTCTCGGTGCCGTTCTCGCGCGAGGCGATTGATGAGCGTCTGTCCGATCAGGTGATCACCAACCCCGACTATAAGGGTGTGACCCGCAAGGGCGAAGAGGTCCGGGTCGAGGCACGCCGGGCCAATCAGGGCCGCGACGGTGCCGACCCGACAGCGGCCGAGATTCAGGGTCGTTTCGGCCTGAGCAATGGTGGTGAGATCACGATGATCTCAAATTCAGGCACGATCCGGCCTGACAAGGGCACCGCAACCTTTGTCGGCGATGTGGTCATCACCACCGCTGATGGCATTCAGGTCACCACGGACCTGTTGAACACATCTTTGGATGAAATTCGCGGAAATACGCCGGGTCAGGTTGATGGAACCGGCCCAATCGGCGAATTTACAGCAGGTCGCATGACGTTTGGGACTGAAAAAACGGACGGACCGGTCCATATTCTTTTTACAGACGGCGTTAAGCTGATATACGAGCCTCAGAAAGTTGAAAGATAACCTGTGTTTGATTTGCGTGTCGCCTTAGTAAGTACTGCCTTGATGTTTGGGTCCATCGCGGCATCCGCGCAAGAGGCACAGGTGGCCTTTGGCTCTGCCAATGCCGATCCCAGCCTTCCTGTCGAGGTCACGTCTGAAACGCTGAACGTCAATCAAGAGGACGGTTCGGCCGAATTTCTGGGCAATGTGATCGTGATCCAGGGCGAGATGCGCCTGACCGCGGATCGCGTACTGGTCATCTACAATCAGGAACGTTCGGCCATCGAACGGATGGAGGCCACGGATAACGTGGTCCTCGTCAGCCCGCCGGATGCGGCTGAGGGGGATTGGGCCGAATACACGATTGATTCAGGCGTCATCAACATGAAGGGCAATGTGCTGCTGACCCAAGGGCCCAGCATCATCAGCGGCGATCAGATGACGGCAAACCTGACCTCGGGAACGGCCACCATGTCGGGTCGCGTCAAAACCATTCTGCAGCCGGGTGGAAATTGATGGACCGTCCGCACCTGTCCGTGGCTGACGGATCCTCTGGCCTGAAAATCGAAAAGCTTCGCAAGTCTTACCGGAAAAAGACCGTGATCCGCGATGTGTCCATGACGTTGGACCGGTCCGAAGTTGTGGCCCTGTTGGGCCCAAACGGGTCAGGCAAGACGACAACGTTCTATGCTGTCGCAGGGTTGGTTTTTCCCGAGGCCGGAACCGTCACGCTGGATGGGCAGAACGTGACCACCCTGCCGATGTACCGCCGCGCGCGCATGGGCATTGGGTATCTGCCGCAAGAGATGTCGATTTTCCGGGGCATGAGTGTCGAAGACAATATCTCAGCGGTTCTCGACATCACGGTGGATCACCCGCACCGCCGCAAAGAACGGCTGGAAGAGCTGCTGTCGGACTTCTCGATCGAACATCTGCGCCGTGCCCCCGCGCTGGCCCTGTCGGGTGGCGAGCGCCGCCGGGTCGAAATTGCACGCTGTCTGGCCGCGGATCCGAAATATCTGTTGCTCGATGAACCTTTTGCCGGTGTCGACCCGATCAGCGTTGGCGATATTCGCCATCTGGTCGCGGATTTGAAAAAACGGGGCATCGGGGTGCTGATCACCGACCACAACGTGCGCGAAACGCTGGAAATTGTGGACCGGGCCTATATCCTGCATGACGGTCAGGTTCTGATGTCCGGTACCCCGGACGAAGTGGTCGAGAATGAAAACGTGCGCCGTGTTTACCTGGGCGAAAACTTCCGTATTTCATAAGCTTGCGCGGATTTGCGCCGGGCGTTTCGGGAAATCGCGTATATACACGTCTGTTTTGATTGACTCTTCCGCTGCCTCTTGGCTCAATTGGGGTATGGCAATTTTTCGGTTCCAGTCTGGATCGCGATGTCCCTTCGTCGAAGGGCCTGCTTCACGGCTACCGCAGAATAGGCCAATACCCCCCACCCGATAAAAACAAGTTCGTTGCACGACGCAACGTCACAATGGGTGTGAATTGTGAAGGAGATCACATGCGTTACCAAATAAGCGGAAAACAGATCGACATCGGTGCGGCCCTGCAGACCCATGTGCAGACCGAACTGGGTGAGGTTGTGGGCAAATACGCCCAGCGGCCCACCGACGCCAACGTCGTCTTTTCCCGTTCAGCGCATGAATATGTATGCGAAACAACAGTACATTTATCCACCGGCCTTACAGCGCAGGCCAAGGCGCACGCCACGGAAATCTATGCCGCGTTTGAAGGGTGCTGTGACAAGATGGAAACACAGTTGCGCCGTTATAAGCGTCGCCTGAAGGACCATCACAAGGATCGTTCCGAGCCGGTTGAACTCTTTGGCGCGTCCTCCTATATCCTCGCCTCTGACGAATCGGAGACGGCGGACGAGCCAGAATCGCTACAGCCTATGATTGTGGCTGAGATGGAAACCAAGATCCCATCGCTGAGTGTAGGTGAAGCCGTCATGCAGATGGAACTGGCAGGTGCCCCGGTGCTTGTGTTCCGAAACGAAGGCAAGGACGGGTTGAATGTCGTGTATCGTCGAGAAGATGGTAACATCGGCTGGATCGATCCGTAGCAGGCAAGGATAGCAAGGTGCGCCCCTGTTTCGGCAGGGGCTGTGCCATGGAGCATGATCATGGAGCTTTCGAGCATACTAAAGCCCGAGGCGGTACGTGTCCTGTCAGCCGCTTCCAGCAAGAAGCGTCTGTTTCAGGAAATCGGTGACGTTGCCGCTGTGACGCTTGGTCTGGATGCACAGGCCATTGTCGACAGCCTGCAGGACCGGGAAAGCCTGGGTCCGACCGGCGTTGGACACGGGGTTGCACTGCCGCATGCGCGGCTTCCCGAGATCGAAGCTGTTGCAGGTGTGTTTGTTCTGCTGGAAAAACCGATTGATTTCGGATCCGTCGATCGTCAGCCCGTGGATCTGGCGTTTTCGCTGTTCGCGCCCGAAGACGCAGGCGTTGAACACCTCAAAGCATTGGCTTTGGTGTCGCGCACTTTGCGTGAAACAACCGTTTGCACCAAGCTGCGAGCCAATCCCGATCCCGTCAAGCTCTATGCGATCCTGACCGAGGCACAGTCGGTGCAGGCGGCTTAAAGGCCCGACAGGGGCCTTTGCCAATACCGGGCGGGGTTTAGCCGCCCGTTCCCATTTCCAACGTCCACCAGATTTTACCGCCGTTTTCCTGATGCCAGGAAAAGCCCATTTGCGTGGCCTGCGGGTCCATGATGACGGCGCGGGGGCCGGGTTCCTGCATCCAGGCAGCCAGGGTTTCGGTTTCGGTCTCATAGGTTTCCGAAATCGCCTCGCCCAGGAACGTTCCGTAATATCCGACCCGTGCGGCGCGATCCAAAGGTGAGGACCCGTCTGATCCGAAATGCCAGGGGCGGTTTTGCCGGGCCATGTCCTTGGAATGCGTTGCTGCGGCCGCGTTCAGTTGTGCGTTCAACTGCACCGGTTGCAGCCCGGATGCCTGGCGCAGCGCGTTCACCGAATCCAGCATGCGGAACTGCAATTTCTCGGGGTTGCCGCGAATCTTATACACGGTTGGCAAAGGTCTGCCATCTGCCCCGATCGCGGTCGTCCGCGAATCGGTACACGCCGCAAGGGCGACTAGACAAACAATGAGAAAGGAGAGAATACGCGTCATGATGGGCCTGCATATTGTGTCAAACACGGAAATAGCCTGCCTTAGGCCCTGTAGCAAATGCACAATCGCCGAAGCTTGCGTGATTCTGCCGGTTTGGTTTGCGACTGAAGCATTCTGGCCATAAAATGTGCCGGATTTTAGCGTTTTCTGAAGAAAGGCCAGTTGCCATGGTCAAGAAACTCTTTTCCAACACGTCCCGCCGCGGGTTCATGGCGGGTGCTGCTGCCAGCCTCGCCTCCCCTGCGATTGCGCAGTACATTCCTGGTGATCCCCTGCGCCCTGCGCCCGAGCCAGAGCCCGAAGTGCGCCGCAATGTGTCGGGATTTCGCGCGCTGGACTGGCGCCCCTATTTCTCAAACACAAATAACGGCGCCATTCTGGTCGATACCGTGTCGCGGGCGCTTCATTATTGGTCAGATGACCAATCTGTGTACAAACTCTACCCTTCTTCGGTGCCACTGACCGAAGAATTGACCCGCCGCGGGCGCACCAGCGTGATCCGCAAAGTCGAAGGACCTAGCTGGGCGCCGACACCTTCGATGAAAAAGCGCAACCCGGAATGGCCCGATTACATTCCGCCGGGTCCGGATAACCCGTTGGGAACACACGCTTTATATCTGAGTTGGAAATACTATCGTATCCACGGAACCCACGATACGCGTAAAATCGGGCGCCGTTCGTCCAATGGCTGCATCGGTTTGTTCAATGAAGACATCGCCGAGCTCTTTGGTATGGCAAACGTCGGCACGCAAGTGTTGCTAATTTGACGACATTTTGGCGCGCGAAGCCGCTTATGACGCAAGTTACAATTGCAATCCATGGGCATAGCTGATTAGAAAAACTCACGAGGTAAGTCTTAGATGTGCGGTTTCGAAATCTGGAACCGTGCAAATTCTGGAGGTTAATATGAAGAAACTCGTTCTCGCTGCTGCACTGACCGCTGCTGCTTCGACCGCATATGCGGGCAACCTGGAAGAGCCGGTTGTTGAAGCACCTGTTGTTGTCGAAGAAACCCAGGGTTCGTCGCAGGGTATCATCCTGCCGCTGATCCTGCTGGTTGTTGTTGCCGCAGCTGTTGCAGCAAGCTAAGTCGACGAGACTTTCAAAGAAAAGGCGGTGGAGCATTCCACCGCCTTTTTTATGCGTCTGCGCGTGGCTCAGAGCCCGTAGTCAGTCAAGCCAGCCGCGCAGGTTGTCTTCGATCACTTTTCCAAGCGCCTCAATATGTGCGTCCTGATCATTCAGGCAGGGAATATAGGTAAAGGTTTCGCCGCCGGCCTCTTCAAAGCTTTCTTTGATCTCTTCGTTGATCTCTTCCAGCGTTTCGATGCAATCGGCGGAGAACGCAGGGGCAATGACCGCGATGTTCTTTTTGCCCTGCCGTGCCAGTTCGGCGACGTGATCCACCGTATAAGGCTTCAGCCATTCTTCCGGCCCGAATCGGGACTGGAAGGTTGAGATCAGTTGATCATCCGCCCAACCTAGCCGTTCTTTCAACAGGCGCGAGGTTTTTGCGCATTGGCAGTGATAGGGATCACCCTGCATCAGATACCGCTCTGGCATCCCGTGGTATGAACAGACCAGAATATCCGGCTTTGTCTCCATCGTTGCATAGGCCGTCTCGACCGATCCGGCCAGCGCGTCGATATAGGTGGGTTCGTCGAAATAGGCCGGAACCGTGCGGCTGGCCGGTTGCCAGGCTTCTTCCATCAATGCGCGGAAGAACTGATCGTTGGCGGTGGCCGTCGTGGCCCCGGCATATTGCGGGTAAAGCGGGAAAAACAGGATACGGTCACAGCCCGCGGCCACCATTTCACGTACCTTGGACTTGGTGGACGGATTACCATAGCGCATGCAGAACTCGACCAGAACCTGATCGCCAAAGCGCGCCTGCATGGCATCGCGCAGCTTTGCGGTCTGGTCTTTGGTGATTGTCATCAACGGGCTTTCGCCCTTGTCGTGGTTCCAGATCGACTTGTACGCCTCACCCGAGCTAAAGGGTCGTTTCGTCAGGATGATGCCTTGCAGGATCGGTTGCCATTTCCACTTGGGATAATCGATGACGCGCTGATCCGACAGAAACTCGTTCAGATACCGCCGCATCGGCCAGTAGGTGTAGTCATCCGGCGTGCCAAGATTGGCCAGCAGAATGCCGACGCGCCCCATTTTGACTTTCGGGTGATCCGCAGGTGCATGCGCGGGGCGAGTGGCGTCAAACATTTGAAGCTTCCTGAATTTTGTGTTCCGGCCTGAGATAAAGGGAATTGTCCGCGCGTCAATCGGACAGTTTGCCTTCGGTCGTTCCAAGAGCGTCCGCCAGCCGTTCCCGGGCAGATCCGGGTCGCAGCGGTTTGGGTTGGCTTTCATCCGGCGACCACCCTGTCAGGCAGATCAGATCGAAGGTTGCGGTCAGCCGACCGGCGGGGGTGGCGAAATGCGCCTGGTAAATTTCTTGCGCCCGGTTGAACACAGCCCGGCGGGTGGGGCGTTTCAACCGGTCCGACAGCGCATTGGTTTCACCCATATGGCGCAGATCATGCATCAGGTGGTGGATGTCCCGGTATTCGGCCTTCAGCGTCGCCTTGTCTGCCACGGGCAAGGCAAACCCGGCACGTTGCAGCAGCCCGCCCAGATCACGAAGCTCCGCCATGGGCGAGATACGCGGGCTCAGACCGCCGGAGACCTCAATCTCGGCCTGTCCCAAAGCGGCGCGCAATTCGTGCAGAGTTTCGCCGCCCAGACAGACAACCAGCAACAGACCATCTGGCCTGAGCGCCCGGTTGCACTGGATCAGCTGGCCCACCGGGTCATTGGCCCAATGCAGGGTCATCGCGTGAATGACCAGATCATGCGCGCCATGCTCAAAGTCCAGAACCTCATCATCCGCCACGATCCGGGCGCCTGGCAGCACGCTGTCCCAGAGGCCGGGGAAAGGGGTCACAACAGCGGGTGCTGTAAAGGTCCTGTTAACCATAGTGAGGCGATCCTGCACCTCGTCGATGGCGGCCTCGTGCAGGAACAGGGCCTCTTTGAGAACACGCGCACGGTGGCGGGCCAGACAGGACCGGTCAAACAATGAGGGCGTATTGGACGCAGGCAGTTTCATAGGCCGCACCTATCGCATCCGGCAGCGGATTCAAACCGCTGTCGAGTTGCTCTACCCTCCGCGTTGCATGGGGTGCGGCGCGCTGACGGAATCCGATTTCGGCCTTTGTGGTGCATGCTGGCGCGAAACGCCATTCATAGGCGGCACAGTCTGCGAAAGCTGTGGTGTGCCGCTGCCCGGCGCACAGGATGGGTTCCGGATCGACTGTGACGATTGCCTGAAAACGCCTCGGCCTTGGGACGATGGGCGTGCGGCCCTGTTGTATGACGGTCGTGCCCGGTCGCTGATTCTGGCGTTGAAACATGGCGACCGGCCTGAATTGGCGCGACCGGCTGCAAAATGGATGGCGCGTGCGGGCCGGGATCTGCTGCGTACTGATATGTTGATCGCACCGGTGCCCCTGCATTGGACCCGGCTGATCAAACGTCGCTACAACCAATCAGCCTTGCTGGCTGGGCATCTGGCGCGGGAAACAGGGTTTGAGGTCTGCCCGGACCTGTTGCTGCGCCGCCAAAAGACCCCGGTTCTGGACGGAAAGACTGCGGCTGAACGGTCCGAAATTTTGGCGAACGTAATCTCTTCGCATCCCAGACAGTCCGCCCGGATACCCGGTCGCGACGTATTGCTGGTGGACGATGTCATGACCTCGGGCGCGACCTTATCAGCCTGTGCGCAAACCTGTTTGGCGGCCGGGGCAAATCATATTTTCGTGTTGGTACTGGCACGCGTTGCCAAGGACGCCTAATTCCCTCAAGATTGCGCGAAATCCGAAAGGGAACGGAATATGAAACCGGTAGAAATCTATAGCTCACCGTTGTGCGGCTTCTGTCACGCGGCCAAGCGCCTGCTGAAACAAAAAGGCGTGGAGTTCACGGAAGTTAACGTCCTGACACATCCCAAGCGCAAGCCCGAGATGATCAAGCGTGCGGGCGGCAAACGCACCGTGCCGCAGATCTTCATCGGCTCAACCCATGTGGGCGGTTGCGATGATCTTTATGAGCTTGAACGTCAGGGCAAGCTGGATCGTCTGCTGGCGGCCTGATGAAGACAGCTCTGCTGCAGATCACCTCGTCGGACGAACCGGCTGAAAACCTGGACATGGTGCGCGCCATGATGGCCGAGGCCGCAGGTCAGGGCGCGCAGTTCATCCTGACGCCCGAAGTGACGAACTGCGTGTCCAACAGTACGACGCGACAGCGCGAGGTTCTGCAGCATGAAGAAGACGACATCACTCTGGCGGGTCTGCGGCAGCAGGCCGCTGATCTTGGGGTGTGGCTGCTGATCGGGTCGCTGGGGATCAAAACCCATGACGCCGATGGGCGTTTTGCCAATCGGTCGTTCATGATCGACCCTCAGGGGCAGATCGTCGCGCGCTACGACAAGATCCATATGTTCGACGTGCAGGTCACCGAAACCGAGACCTTTCGCGAATCAAATAACTACCGACCCGGCGACCGGGCTGTGATTGCGCAGACCGATTTTGGCAAGGTTGGCCTGACCATCTGCTATGACATCCGTTTTCCGCACCTTCATGCCGCCCTGGCGCAGGCGGGCGCGCGGATCCTGACGGTTCCGGCTGCTTTTTCGCCGGTCACAGGTGCTGCCCATTGGGAATCGCTGTTGCGTGCGCGGGCGATCGAAACCGGTTGTTGGGTGCTGGCTCCGGCGCAAACCGGCGCGCATACCAAAACCCGCGGCAAAACACGCCACACCCATGGCCACAGCATGGTTGTCGCCCCGTGGGGAGAGGTCGTCATCGACGCAGGCACCAATCCGGGCATTCACATTTTCGATTTGGATGATAGTTCTGTGTCCGAGGCGCGCCGCCGGGTGCCCTCGTTGACCCACGTGCGGCCTATCACCGGGCCCTGATCCAGAACCGGACCATGACGGACGAGAAAAATGCTCTTGCGGTCACGCTGTTCAGCGAGATCCTGACCGCCGACCAATTGTTGCGCAACCGGCTGAGCAGGGTGCTGCCCAAGGGCATGGAAATCTCGCATTTTTCGGTGCTGAACCATCTGGCCTATGGCGGGGGCGAGCGCAGCCCGGCGCAGCTTGCCAGCTCGTTCCACGTGACGCGCGGGGCGATGACCAACACTTTGGCCAAACTGGAATGGGCCGGATACATCCACATCCGCCCCGACTGGGACGACGCCCGTCGCAAAATGGTCGCCATCAGCCCCGCCGGCCGCCGCGCCCGCGATCAGGCGATTTCGTCCATTGCCCCGCTGATCAACCGCGTGGTCGAAGAGCTGGGGCTGGAGCGCGTCCGCAGCACGCTGCCCGTACTGAGGGATTTGCGGTTGCAGTTGGAGGGGGAGTAGGGGCGGAATGATCTGCTTTTCTGCGCCGGGAACTAAATTCACCTTACTCCCAAGATCATTGAATCTAGAAATTGCCTCAGATCATTGGTCTGCATAACAGGAACTTCGCCCAACCAAATTCCAGCTGAAGCCGCAGCGGCAAAAAGAAGGCAGGATTCAATTTCATCGGTCTCCTCAGTTTTGCCACTAAAAATAAGCCAAACGGAATACTCACGTTCCTGAGTTTCGTCTTCAGAAAAAAATCTACCTACATTGCATCCCTCATCGAGAAGCTCTGCTTGACTGAACGTTTCCATCATTTCCATTGGGAGCAATAAACCATTTGGCTTCACAAATTTGGTCTCCGAAACTAGTTCGGTATCAATGAAGACAGAGAACAGTGTTGCTCTAACTATGTCTTCATTCTGCGTTTCGTCGGCTAAGTAACGGCCTACGATTTCCAGCGCCTTTTCGGTGATACTGGAGTCAGTGATGTATCCAAAGAACGGAACGCTGTTGTGCTCGTACCAAACCATGTTGCCTTTTAGTTCTGGTTCTTGCGCCGCTGCTTGAGTTCTAACGAGAAAAACTAAAGCGATGAATACCATGCAATAGACTACCGCGTGCATCAGCGTGCAGTTCACAAATCGGACCATAACAACTCTATTTCACCCAGGCTTCAAACTCGCCGTCACATAATTCACGCTCAGGTCGCGGTCCGAGATCGACCAGCTCCACAGGATCGGGTTGAAGACGAACCCCTTGCGATCGACCGGCTCCATCCCGGCTTGGCGCAGCAGGTCGAATAGCTCATCAGGGGTGATGAATTTGTTCCACTCATGCGTGCCGCGCGGTAGCCAGCGCATCACGACCTCGGCCCCGAAAATGGCCATGGCATAGGATTTCGGGTTGCGGTTGATGGTCGAGCAGATCAGCAACCCGCCCGGTTTGAGCAACTGCTGCGATGCCGTCAGGAAACCCAAGGGGTCGGCCACATGCTCGACCACCTCCATGTTCAGAACCACGTCGAACTGCTCGCCTGCGGCGGCCATGTCCTCGGCGGTGGTGTGGCGATAGTCGATCTCTAGCCCCGATTGTTCCGCGTGGATGCGGGCAACGGGCAGGTTGCCCTCGGCGGCGTCGGCGCCAACAACTGTGGCACCCAGACGCGCCATCGGTTCGCTCAGCAACCCGCCGCCGCAGCCGATATCCAGCAGGCGCAGGCCCTCGAAGGGATTCGCGGCCTTTAGATCGCGGTCGAACTCACCGGCAATTTGCTGAGTGATATAGTCCAGACGGCACGGATTCAGCATGTGCAAAGGTTTGAATTTCCCGTGAGGATCCCACCATTCCGCCGCCATCGCCTCGAATTTTGCGATCTCGGACGGGTCCACCGTGTTCGGATGCGCTTGCATTCCTGTCTCCGTGTGCTCTTTTACGTCTTAAGGACTATATAGGGCCACAATGGACAAGTACCCGGACCAAAAGCGCGCAGTTCAATATCTGTACCCGCCGATCGATCCTTTCGATCAGCGCATGGTCGATATGGGCGATGGGCACCGTATCTATGCCGAACAATGCGGCAAACCTGACGGTATACCGGTGGTCATCCTGCATGGCGGTCCCGGCGGCGGGTGCAGCCCGGCGATGCGGCGGTATTTCGACCCCAAGGTGTTTCGGGTGATTCTGTTCGATCAGCGGGGATGTGGCCGGTCGCGGCCGACGGCTTCGGTCGACAAGAACACGACATGGCATCTCGTGGCCGATATCGAGCGGCTGCGCAAACTTTTTGAGATTGACGAATGGATCGCCTTTGGAGGCAGCTGGGGCGCCACGCTGGCGCTGATCTATGCGCAAACGCATCCCGACCGGGTCAGCCGCCTTGTGCTGCGCGGCGTGTTTCTGGCCACTCAGTCCGAGCTGGATTGGTTCTATGGCGGCGGCGCGGGCAAGTTCTGGCCCGAGCAATGGGCCAAGTTCACCTCGCTTTTGTCAAATGGCGAGCATTCGGACACGATCAAGGCCTACAATAAGCGCCTGTTCTCGGGCGATCGCGCGACCGAGGTTCTCTATGCCCGGGCGTGGTCGCATTGGGAAAATGCGCTGGCCTCGATCCACATCAACGGGTCGGTGGGCGAAAGCCCCGGTGAGTATGCACGCACTTTCGCGCGGCTGGAAAACCACTATTTCACCAACAAGGCATTCCTGGAATATGACGGGCAGATTCTGGATCAGATGGACAGGATCGCGCATATCCCCGGCCATATCGTGCAGGGGCGCTATGACATGATCTGCCCGCCTCAGGCCGCGTGGTCGCTGGCCGAACGCTGGCCGAATGTGGACCTTAAGATGGTGCGCCACGCAGGTCATGCCTTGTCCGAACCCGGTATCAGCGCCGAGTTGGTGCGCATCATGGACCGTGTGGCCGAGGGGGCGGCATGACCCGGATTGACCGCCGCGCCCTGTTTGCATCCGGTGCTGCCGCTGCGTTGTTGGCGGCCACGGGGGCATCTGTCGCGGATACGCCCAAGGCCGGTGGCACGTTGCGGCTTGCGGTTCCGCGCGACGACAGTCTGGAACAGTTGGCGCGCGGGGCTGTGTTCGACGCGCTGACCGAGATTGCGCCGGATGGCACCTTGCGGGGCGAGTTGGCCACCGGCTGGCACACTGATGCTGATGCGCGGGTCTGGCGGTTTGACCTGCGCGAGGATGTGCATTTTCACCATGGCTCTGCTCTTGATCCGGCAGATGTGCTGACTGTTCTGGGCGAGGTTGGGCAGGCCGAGGCAGTGGGCTCGTCTGTGGTGCGCCTCGAACTGGCCGAGGCTAATCCGGGGCTGCCCTTTCTGTTGGCCGACAACCGATTTGTCGTGACCCGCGATGGTCAGGGTGTTTCGCCCCTGCATCTGGCGAACGGGACGGGATGTTACCGGGTCGAACGGGCCGAGGATGACCGCCATTTCCTGGGCCGTCGCGTGGCGGGCCATTACAAGGACGGGCAGGCCGGTTGGGTCGACAGTTTCGAGATTATCGTGATCCCCGATGCCCAGGTCCGTGCCGAGGCCTTGCGGGACGGGTATGTGGACGTTGCCGCGCTGCCGGATCGCGATGGGCTGATTTCCCAGCGTGGCTTGCGTTATCACCCCGACGAATCAGCGATGGCGCTGGCCGTAGCCGCCCATGTGGGGATGCCGCGTCAGATCGGCGGGGGCCGTCCATTGGACGACGGACGTATCGCCGAACGGTGGTGGATGGCCTAATACGCCCGTCGGACAACGTCGGGGGTTGCAGACTCGGACAACCCTGCGTATATCCCTGTTCAACAGCGGCGCGTTGGGCATCTGGTCCAAGGCTCCACCGGAAAATTCGACGGGCCGCGCGCCCGTTTTTTTGTGCCCGATAGCAGGGTAGAGACCCGAATGACAAACGACCTGATAGCCAAAGCAGCCATCGACCGGCGACTGGCCGAGATCATCACCCCCGTGATCGAGGATCTGGGGTATGAGCTTGTGCGCATTCGCTTGATGAGCGGCAAGACGACCACGCTGCAGATCATGGCAGACAAGCCCGATGGCGGCATCGAAGTGGATGACTGCGCCGAGATTTCCAACGCGGTCAGCGCCACGCTGGATGTCGAGGACCCGATCCTGGACGCCTACACGCTGGAGGTTTCCAGCCCCGGCATCGACCGCCCTCTGACCCGTCTCAAGGATTTCGAGACGTTCGAGGGGTATGAGGCCAAGATCGAAACTGCCGAGTTGATCGACGGTCGCCGCCGGTTCAAGGGCGAATTGGCTGGGATCGAAGGGGATGAGGTTCTGATCAACATCCCCGAGGGGGATGAGACGATCACTATCGGTCTGCAATTCGACTGGCTCAGCGATGCCAAGCTGGTCCTGACCGATGATCTGATCAAGGAAATGCTGCGCCAGCGCAAAGATGCGGGCGCCCTGAACGAAAACGCTTTCGACGAGATTGAGACCGAAGGGTCCGAAGAGGAGACGAACTGATGGCAATCACCTCAGCCAACCAGCTGGAGCTGCTGCAGACCGCCGAGGCCGTGGCCCGCGAAAAGATGATCGACCCCGGTCTGGTTGTCGAAGCGATGGAGGAATCGCTCGCCCGTGCTGCCAAGAGCCGTTACGGCGCCGAGATGGACATCCGCGTCAGCATCGATCGCAAGACCGGTAAGGCGACCTTCACCCGCGTCCGTACCGTGGTTGAGGATGAAGAGCTTGAGAACTATCAGGCCGAGTTCACCGTCGAACAGGCCAAGCAGTACATGGAAAACCCCGAGGTCGGAGACGTCTTTGTCGAAGAGGTGCCACCGGTTGAGATGGGCCGGATCGCGGCTCAATCCGCCAAGCAGGTGATCTTGCAGAAAGTGCGCGAAGCCGAACGCGATCGTCAGTACGAAGACTTCAAGGATCGCGCGGGCACCATCATCAACGGCGCGGTCAAACGCGAAGAGTTTGGCAACGTGATCGTCGATCTGGGTGGCGCCGAGGCCGTTCTGCGCCGCAACGACAAGATCGGTCGCGAAAGCTATCGCCCGAATGACCGCGTGCGTGCCTATATCAAAGAGGTTCGCCGCGAGGTGCGTGGCCACCAGATCTTCCTGTCGCGCACCGCGCCGGAATTCATGGCCGAACTGTTCAAGATGGAAGTGCCGGAAATCTACGACGGCATTATCGAGGTCAAGGCCGTGGCCCGTGACCCTGGCTCGCGTGCCAAGATTGCCGTGATCTCGTATGACGGCTCGATCGATCCTGTGGGCGCCTGCGTTGGTATGCGCGGCAGCCGTGTGCAGGCCGTTGTGAACGAACTGCAAGGTGAAAAGATCGACATCATCCCGTGGAACGAAGATCAGCCGACATTCCTGGTGAACGCACTGCAGCCCGCTGAGGTGTCGAAGGTGGTTCTGGACGAAGAAGCCGGTAAAATCGAAGTTGTGGTCCCCGAGGAACAATTGTCCCTGGCCATTGGTCGCCGTGGTCAGAACGTGCGTCTGGCCAGCCAGCTGACGGACCTGGATATCGATATCATGACCGAAGCCGAAGAATCGGCGCGCCGTCAGAAAGAGTTCGAAGCCCGCACCCAGCTGTTCATGGAAAGCCTGGATCTGGATGAATTCTTCGCTCAGTTGCTGGTCTCGGAAGGTTTTACCAATCTCGAAGAAGTGGCCTATGTCGAGATCGAAGAACTGCTGGTCATCGATGGTGTCGACGAAGGCACCGCACAAGAGTTGCAGACCCGCGCGCGGGAATTCCTGGAAGCACAAGCCAAGGCCGCTCTGGACGCGGCGCGCGCGCTGGGTGCCGAGGACAGCCTTATTGACTTCGAAGGTCTGACACCCCAGATGGTGGAGGCGCTGGCCAAGGATGATGTGAAGACACTGGAAGACTTCGCTACCTGTGCCGACTGGGAACTGGCCGGTGGCTGGACTACGGTCGACGGCGAGCGCATCAAGGATGACGGTGTGCTTGAACCTTTCGGCGTGACGCTGGAAGAAGCGCAGGATCTGGTCATGACGGCGCGCATCATGTTGGGTTGGGTTGATCCGGCTGAACTGGAGCAGGCTGAAGAAGACGGCGAAGCAACAGACGAGGAGGTCGAGGCCTGATTTCAGGCCTCGGGTGGCTGACATGGGTCGCGGTGGCGTCCATAAGGATCGGTTGGAAGGGCCTGAACGCAAGTGCATCGCCACGGGCGAGGTTCAGCCCAAATACGGGCTGATCCGCTTTGTGACGGGGCCGGATGGTCAGGTCTACCCGGATGTCGCGGCGAAACTGCCGGGACGCGGGGTCTATGTGGCGGCGGATCGCGCCGCGCTGGACAAGGCCGTGGAGAAAAAGCTGTTCTCGCGCGGGTTCAAGGCGCAGGTGACTGCGGCCAAGGATCTGACAGACGAGGTCGAAAAGCAGGTCGCCCGCCGGGTCATCGAGTTGCTCAGTCTGGCGCGCAAATCCGGTGATGCGGTTGCGGGTTACGAAAAGGTTAAGACGTGGCTGGACCGGGAAGAGGCCCAGGTACTGATTCAGGCCTCGGACGGATCGGGGCGCGGCAAGTCGAAACTCAGCACGCCGCACTTCGGAAAATACATCGGCTGGCTGACGGCAGACGAGTTAGGAGGGGCTTTTGGGCGCCAAACCGTGATTCATGCGGCCTTGGCCTCTGGCGGACTCGCCAAACGTGTTGTAGAGGAAGCGCAGCGCCTGCGTGGCTTGCGCGAAAAGGATGACGGCGGCAGGGGCCGCTCGGAAGGGTAAGAAGCTTTATGAGCGATAATGACGGCAAAAAGACATTGGGTCTTCGTGGCGGGGCACGCCCCGGAAATGTGAAACAGAGTTTCAGCCACGGACGCACCAAGAATGTCGTGGTGGAAACCAAACGCAAACGCGTGGTGGTCCCCAAGCCGGGCGCGTCCAAACCGGGTGGCGGTGCCACGCCATCAGGCGATCCTTCGCGTCGTCCCGCCGGGATTTCCGATGCGGAAATGGCGCGCCGGATGAAAGCGCTGCAGGCTGCCAAGGCCCGCGAGGCCGAAGAGGCCGCAGCCCGCGAAGCACAGGAGAAGGCCCGCGAAGAAGAACGCGCCCGTCGCCGTGCCGAACAAGAAGCCAAGGAACGCGAACAGCGCGAAGCCGAAGAAAAAGCACGTGCCAAGGCCGAGGAAGAAGAGCGTAAGCGCCAGGAAGCCGAAGAGGCTGCCAAACGTGCTGCTGCCGCTCCGGCCCCGGAAGAGGCCAAACCTGCCCGCGGTCCGGCCAACAAACCAGCCCCCGCAGCAGCCCCGCGCAAGCAGGACCGCGAACGTGAGCAGCGTGGCCGTGGTAAAGGTCGGGATGATAATCGCCGTTCCGGCAAACTGACACTGGGTCAGGCCACCGGTGGCGAAGGCAACCGCCAACGCTCAATGGCTGCGATGAAGCGCAAGCAAGAGCGTGCGCGTCAGAAGGCCATGGGCGGCACGGTCGAGCGGGAAAAGGTGATCCGCGACGTTCAGCTGCCCGAGGCGATCATGGTCTCGGAACTGGCCAACCGTATGGCCGAGCGTGTGGCTGACGTTGTAAAATCGCTGATGCAGATGGGCATGATGGTCACGCAAAACCAGACCATCGACGCCGACACCGCCGAGCTGATCATCGAGGAATTCGGCCACAAGGTGACCCGCGTCTCCGATTCGGATGTTGAAGACGTCATCAAAGAGGTCGAAGACAGCGAAGACGATCTGAAACCGCGTCCGCCGGTCATCACCATCATGGGTCACGTTGACCACGGCAAAACCTCGCTGCTGGATGCCATCCGCGACGCGCGCGTTGTGGCCGGTGAGGCCGGAGGGATCACTCAGCATATCGGCGCCTATCAGGTCAAAACCGATGGTGGCACCACGCTGACCTTCCTGGATACTCCGGGCCACGCGGCGTTTACGTCGATGCGCTCGCGCGGGGCTCAGGTCACGGATATCGTGGTTCTGGTTGTGGCCGCCGATGACGCGGTGATGCCGCAGACGATTGAGGCGATCAACCACGCCAAGGCCGCCGACGTGCCGATGATTGTGGCGATCAACAAGGTCGACAAGCCCGATGCTAACCCGGACAAGGTGCGCACCGACCTGCTGCAGCACGAAGTGATCGTCGAGAAGATGTCGGGTGAGGTTCAGGACGTCGAAGTCTCTGCCATCACCGGTCAGGGTCTGGACGAGCTGCTGGAAGCCATCGCGTTGCAAGCCGAGATTCTTGAACTGAAAGCCAACCCCGACCGCGCCGCCCAAGGTGCCGTGATCGAGGCGCAGCTGGATGTGGGCCGCGGCCCTGTGGCCACCGTTCTGGTTCAGAACGGCACGCTGCGTCAGGGCGATATCTTCGTTGTGGGTGAGCAATACGGTAAGGTCCGTGCGCTGATCAATGACAAGGGCGACCGCGTCAAAGAGGCTGGCCCCTCGGTTCCGGTCGAGGTGCTGGGTCTCAACGGCACGCCCGAAGCGGGCGACGTTCTGAACGTCACCGAGACCGAAGCGCAGGCCCGTGAGATTGCTGCCTATCGTGAGCAAGCCGCCAAGGACAAACGCGCCGCCGCCGGTGCCGCGACCACCCTTGAGCAGCTGATGCAGAAGGCCAAGGAAGACGAAAACGTCACCGAGTTGCCGATTCTGATGAAAGCAGACGTGCAGGGTTCCGCCGAAGCCATCGTCCAGGCGATGGAAAAGATCGGCAACGACGAGGTGCGCGTGCGCGTGCTGCACTCGGGCGTTGGTGCGATTACCGAAACGGATGTCGGCCTCGCCGAAGCCTCTGGTGCACCGATCTTTGGCTTTAACGTCCGTGCCAACGCATCGGCGCGGAACACGGCGAACCAGAAAGGTGTGGAGATCCGGTACTACTCGGTGATCTATGACCTTGTGGACGACGTGAAAGCCGCCGCGTCCGGCCTGCTGAGCGCAGAGATCCGCGAAAAGTTCATCGGTTACGCCGAGATCAAAGAGGTCTTCAAGGTCACCGGCGTTGGCAAGGTTGCTGGCTGTCTGGTTACCGAAGGCGTCGCTCGTCGCTCCGCTGGCGTCCGCCTGCTGCGCGACAACGTGGTGATCCACGAAGGCACACTGAAAACGCTCAAACGCTTCAAGGACGAAGTGGCCGAGGTTCAGTCGGGTCAGGAATGCGGTATGGCCTTCGAAAACTACGACGACATCCGCCCCGCCGACGTGATCGAAATCTTCGAACGCGAAGAGGTCACCCGGACGCTGGATTGATCCAGGTTTGAAGTGAAACAGATAGCGGCGACCCCTTGGGTCGCCGTTTTTCTTTGCCCTGCAGGAAGTTCCACGATCCCAATGACAAACGCGGTTGGTTTAATTGTTGTCCGGCCTCAAGAGGAAAGTGACCGAAGGTCAACTTTGCGGACAATGTGTGAATTCGCCGCGCGTGTGCAAACGTCTGCTTTATTGGATTCAAGGTCGTATTCGGTTGACCAGTTCTCATACTAGATGTCTATGCTTGAAAAGCGGTGGTCGGTCGCATTGTGACCGGCTGAAAAGGGAACGGGGTGAGAAACCTCGGCTGCCCCTGCAACTGTAAGCGGCAAGCAAGCCCGAAACTGCACCACTGACACATGTGTTGGGAAGGTCCGGGGGCGCGTTGAACCGCGAGCCAGGAGACCTGCCGCCAACGCAACCGCCGAGATTTCGGCACCAGATGCCGTCAGGAAGGACGGCAAGGAGACTTGATATGCACATTGAACCCGGCGTCGTTGATGGCGCGAAAATGGTCCTCGCCTATGGCACGGCGGCTGCCGCAGGCGGCTACTCACTGAAACTCGTTGCCCACGACCTTAAGTCACATTCAGTCATTTCATTCGGACTGCGCAGCGTTCTTGCGGTCGCTGCTGTGTTCCTCTTCTTCGAATTGTTTCCGCATTTCGCAGTTGGCATTTCGGAGGTTCACTTCATCCTTGGAACAACTATTCTCCTTCTACTAGGAGCTGGTCCGGCTGCGGTCGGCTTGGCTGGCGGGCTGCTTATTCAGGGTGCTTTGTTCGCCCCGAGCGACATGCCGATGTTCTTTGTCAACGTCACCACATTGCTTTTCCCGCTGTTCGTCATTGATGCATTGGCGAAGCGCATCATCCCAGAGCAGAAAGCCTACGTCGATTGCAGCTACAGCGAAGTCCTTAAGCTGTCATTTGCTTATCAAGGTGGTGTTATTGCGTGGGTGGCGTTTTGGGCATTCTACGGTCAGGGCTTTGGTGCCGAGAACATGTCCGCAGTAGCAAGTTTCGGTACGGCCTATCTGCTAGTAGTCGTGGTTGAACCGATTGCTGACTTGGCGGTCCTGGCGGGTGCAAAACTTCTTCGCGATACCAAACAGAGCGAATTGTTCACTCAACGGTTGTTCAATCCTGCGTAAACAACAGTTGCCAACGGCGGCCTCAAATCTGGGACCGCCAATCTTTGCCACGACTCAACTCTGCATTCAGAGCCGACGTTGGCTGCGGAACAGCACTTTGGTAGCTATGGGCTCATAGCGGACATTCGTGACGCCGCAGTAGATGCAATTGCCTATTTCGATCCCGCCAAAAACGTCCCCGCATGCATAACAATGTCGAAATGCTGCATCCCCTTCTGCAGATCGAAATTCACCGAATGCCCGGCCTTGCGAAGCAATTCTGCATAGCCTCGGCTTTGGCGGATGAATTCGGGTGTGTCACGTTCGGCCACGGTCACGCGATAACGGGGGCCGGGGCGGGGGAGATGCAGGTTTGGCGACAGGTCGTGCACCTCAACCGGGGTCAGTTGCAGCGGGTCATTCACCGGCGTGAGGCTGATCGGCTCCAGATCATAAATCCCGCTGATCAGGATCACGTCGCGCACACGAAGGCCTGCACGGGCCAGGGCATCGGCTGAGGTTGCCATGACCATGCTGGCCAGATGGGCGCCGGCGCTGTGGCCCGATAACGTAATGCGCGACGGATCAAAGCCCAGGTTGAACGCATTTGCCGCCAGCCACAGCAGTGCATTGCGGCATTCCTCGACCATGTCCCCGATCCGGGCGTCGGGGGCGAGCGTGTAGTTGAGGGTCGCAAAGGATTGCTCGGCCTCGATCAGCGCAGGGGCCATCATAGCAGACTCGCGCTGGCTGAGCGCCTGCCAATAGCCGCCATGGATGAACACATGCAGCGGCGCGCCTGTGCCTTTGGCCGGGAAAAAGTCCAGAACCTGCGACGGAGCATCTCCGTAAGAAAGGTTCTCCCGACACTCCAACTGCGCTCGGTTTTGCGCGCTGAGCGCCGCCCAGCTTTCGACATAGGGTGTGAGATCACCGCCGATCATTGATGAGGGCGCATATTCCTGATCCAGCTCTTCCTGCGTGAAACCCCGGTACAACATCGCTCACTCCTGATCGGCATACATCAATTCGGTCCGCACGTCGTAGAGATCATGAAAGAACCTCAGATCCAAGGCCTTGCGCAGGAAGGACACGCCGCTGGAGCCACCTGTGCCGGGCTGGTTGCCGATCACCCGCTCGACCGCGGTGACATGATCAAAGCGCCAGCGCTGAAACAGGGATTCCACATCCATCAGCTTTTCGGCCAGTGCGTAGAGATCCCAGTGTTTGCCGGTGTCGCGGAACACCTGTACCCATAGTTTCACCACGCGGGGATCGCCGGAATAGGGCTGAGCATAATCCCGGTCCAGCAGGTCCGCTGGCACGTCAAACCCCTGACGCGCCATCATGTGCAGCACCTCGTCGTATAGCGATGGCTTGCTCAGCGCCGCCTGCAGCATCTCGATGACCTCCGGGTCGTGTTCGTGCACTTTCAGGGTCGAGGCATCCTTGTTGCCCAGGATGAACTCGATCTGCCGATAGCCATAGCTTTGAAAGCCCGAAGAACTGCCCAACGCCTGCCGGAACGTCATGTAGTCTGCGGGCGTCATGGTCAGCAGGGTTTCCCACGCTGCTATCAACTGTCGCTGGATGGCCTTGATCCGGTCAAGGTTCTTCATCGCCGGTCCGAATTCGTCTTGTTGCAGAAAGCGACGCACCTCGACCAGCTGATGATGCATCAGTTTCAGCCACAACTCGCTGACCTGATGGATGATGATGAACAGCATCTCATCGGGTTGCGCGGGGTCCTGAAAGGTCTTTTGCAGGTTCAGCAGGGTTTTGAGCTGTAGAAAATCGCCATAGCTCTTGCGGTGGGTTTCCGCGAAATCGGTGACCAGTGTGTCCTCGATCCCGCGTTCCAGAAACCGGTCGTCCTTGTCACTCATTTGCTCCTCCAAACGCCTGAGTTTTCCCCTGTTTAGGGGCAAACCCAGACGCTTTCCAGAGCGTTACGTCCAATCCAGAACAACCTTGCCGGACTGGCCGGATTTCATCGCCGCGAAGCCTTGGGCAAAGTCGTCGACGCCGAACCGGTGGGTAATGACGCGGCTCACATCCAGGCCGTTTTGCAACATGGCGATCATCTTGTACCAGGTTTCGAACATCTCGCGCCCATAGACGCCTTTGATGGTGATGGCCTTGAACACGATGCGCGACCAGTCGACCGGGGACTTCCCGGGGGGAATGCCAAGCAGGGCAATCTTGCCACCCATCACCAGCGCTTCGACCATCTGATCCAGCGCCGCCTGAGAGCCTGACATTTCCAGCCCAACGTCGAACCCTTGCTGCATTCCGAGGTCAGCAATGACATCCTGCAAGTCTTGCTTGCTGACATCCACCGTGCGCAGGGACGGTACCACATGTTCGGCCAGTTTCAGGCGGTCGGGGTTGATATCCGTGATCACCACATGCCGCGCCCCCGCATGGCGCGCGACCGCGGCTGCCATAATGCCAATGGGTCCGGCACCTGTGATCAGAACATCCTCGCCCAGCAGATCGAAGCTCAGCGCCGTGTGAACGGCGTTGCCCAGCGGGTCCAGAATGGCCCCGATCTCGTCCGGCACATCATCGGGCAGGGGGACCACGTTGAAGGCCGGTAGTTTCAGGTATTGGGCAAACGCGCCCTGTTCATTGACGCCAATGCCGCGCGTTCCGGGGTCCAGGTGAAACTTGCCCGCGCGGCTCTGGCGGCTGTCGGTGGTGATCAGATGCCCTTCGCCCGAACACCTTTGGCCGACCTCCAGCCCTGTCACGCTGCGACCAAGTTCCACGATCTCGCCAGCGAATTCGTGGCCGGTGATCATAGGAACCGGCACGGTATGCGCGGCCCATTCATCCCAGTTCCAGATGTGAATGTCCGTGCCGCAGATGCCGGTTTTGTTGATGCGGATCAGAACCTCTTCCGGGCCGATCTCGGGCACGGGGGCCTGAACCATCCACAGACCTTCCTCGGGTCGGGATTTCTCAAGGGCCTTCATGGTGTTGGGGCGCATCAGATTACTCCCAACTCTTTGCCGACCTTGCCGAAGGCGGCCAGTGCGCGGTCCAGTTCGTCGCGGGTCAGGGCCGCATTCATCTGGGTTCTGATCCGGGCTTGACCCCGCGGTACGACCGGAAAGAAAAAGCCCGAGACATAGACGCCCTCATCAAACAGCCGCGCCGCCATGTCTTGCGCCAGTTGCGCCTCGCCTAGCATCACCGGGATGATCGGGTGTTCACCGGGCAGAAGGTCAAAGCCCAGTTTTTCCAGCCCTGCGCGCCAGTATTTGGCATTGCCGAACAGTTGCGCGCGCAACAGGTCGCCTTCTTCGACCAGCCGGATGGCTTCTAATCCGGCGGCGACAATCGAGGGTGGCAGCGAGTTCGAGAACAGATAGGGCCGCGCCCGCTGCCGTAGCAGGTCGATCACGGGCTGCGGCCCGGCGATGTAGCCGCCGATAGCACCGCCAAGGGCCTTGCCCAAGGTGCCTGTCAGAATGTCCACGTCGACGCCGAAATGATCCGGCGTACCCGCCCCGTTCGGCCCCATGAACCCGGTGGCGTGACAGTCATCCACCATGACGATGGCATGATATTTGTCGGCCAGTTCACGGATTTTCGGCAGGTTGGCCAGATAACCATCCATCGAGAATACGCCATCTGTGGCGATCATGATATGCCGCGCCCCGTCTTCGCGGGCCTGTTTCAGCCAGGCTTCGAGGTCGTTCATGTCGTTGTTCATATAGCGATAGCGCTTGGCCTTGCACAACCGCACGCCGTCGATGATCGAGGCATGGTTCAGGCTGTCAGAAATGATGGCGTCATCCGGCCCTAACAAAGGCTCAAACAGCCCTCCGTTCGCGTCGAAACAGGCGGCAAACAGAATCGAGTCGTCCTTGTTCAGAAATTTGGCCAGACGCTGCTCCAACTCGCGGTGAATATCCTGCGTGCCGCAGATAAAGCGGACCGATGCCATGCCGAACCCTTTCGGTTCCATCGCCGCTTTGGCGGCGTCGATCAGCGCGGGGTGATCGGCCAGACCCAGGTAGTTGTTGGCGCACAGGTTGATGACCTGTCGGTCGCCCACCGTGATCTCACCGCCCTGAGGCGAGGTGATCATGCGTTCGCGCTTATAGAGGCCCTCGGCCTCGATCTGGGCAAGAGAATCCGAAATGTGGGACAGGAATGCATCAGCCATGGCGACCTCCGTTACGCTGAGTCGCACGTCTAACATAACGGATGCAATTCCCAAATAGGGGAAGTGCAGAATTGCGGAAAAATATCCGTGAAGACGGAATGTTGCCGAGGTCAGGCGTTTTTGACGATCAAAAAGACCCGCGCAGGCCCGTTGGTGGTGATCGCATGGGGTACATCGGCGGCATAGCGGGCGGTATCCCCCTGCCTCAATTCGGAAACCGCAGTGCCCGAGGTCACGCGCACCGCGCCCTCAAGCACGGTCAGCTGCTCGCGTGCGCCCCGCGCATGAGGCTGGCTGTTCAGTGCTCCGCCGTTTTCAAAGCGAATGTCATAGACCTCGTGCCCTCCCGCTTCTTCGGGAGGGGAGAGGATGCGAATCCGGCAATTCTGCCCCATATTGTCGATACTGGGCACTTCGGCCTCGCGCAGAACTTCGATCCGGTCGGTACTGTCGGCGTCTTCCAGAAGACCCGCGAAATCCACCTGCAAGGCGCGTGTCAGGTTCCACAGGGTCGAGATTGTCGGGCTGCTCTCGCCCCGTTCGATCTGGCTGACCATGGATCGCGACACTCCACTGAGGTTGGCCACCGCTTCAAGCGAAAGGCCCTTGGCGCGTCGCGCCTCTTTCAGGCGAGAGGGCAGGCGTGTCAGGATATCGTCTGGGTTTTCCGTCATGACGGAATCCATGCGTGTTGCGCAACGTAATGTCAATTCCGGGCGTGACAGCGCGCCCAATATGAAGATCATGCTGCAGCAGCATAAAGGGCGCGAGATCTGGAGGAGATATCATGACGGACATAGTAATTCTGGACGGTGCGCGCACGGCCATCGGTACGTTTGGCGGTGCGCTGGCCTCGACCGCGCCGATCGACTTGGCGACGGTGGCGACCGAAGCGGCCCTGGAACGATCCGGTGTCGAAGCTGCGCAGATCGGGCATGTGGTGTTTGGTCATGTGATCAACACCGAGCCGCGCGACATGTACCTGTCACGTGTTGCCGCGATGCAGGCGGGCGTCCCCAATGGAACACCGGCGATGAATGTGAACCGGTTGTGCGGATCGGGGGCGCAGGCGATTGTGTCTGCGGTTCAGTCCCTGATGCTGGGGGATGCAGATTTTGCGGTCGCAGGTGGCGCCGAGAGCATGTCGCGCAGCCCCTATATTGTCCCGCAAGCGCGTTGGGGTGCGAAAATGGGGGACGTGACCTCATTGGACATGATGTTGGGGGCGCTGAACTGCCCGTTTGGCACCGGGCATATGGGTGTAACTGCCGAGAATGTCGCGGACGAACACCAGATCAGCCGTGAGCAGATGGATGCCTTTGCCTTGGCCAGCCAATCGCGCGCCGCGGCAGCGATCGAGGCGGGCTATTTCGAAAGCCAGATTGCGCCGGTTCAGGTCAAGGTCAAACGGGACATGGTGGATTTCAAGGTGGACGAGCACCCCAAGGCAACCACTGCAGACGCGCTGGCGGGGCTGCGCCCGGTGTTCAAGAAAGAGGGCCGGGTCACTGCGGGCAATGCCTCGGGCATCAACGATGGCGCGGCTGCCATGGTTCTGGCCACGGCTGGCGCGGCGGAAAATGCCGGTTTGAAACCCAAGGCCCGCGTGATCGGGTACGCGCATGCCGGGGTACGCCCCGAGGTCATGGGAATCGGGCCGGTTCCTGCGGTACAGAATCTGTTCAGGAAGACGGGTCTTTCAGCGGGTGATTTCGATGTGATCGAAAGCAACGAAGCTTTTGCGGCACAGGCGCTGGCGGTCAATCAGGAGCTTGGCCTGGACGCTGCAAAAGTGAACCCCAACGGTGGTGCGATTGCCCTGGGTCATCCGGTCGGCGCGACCGGAGCGATCATCACGTTGAAGGCGCTGTACGAGTTGGAGCGGACAGGCGGGTCCAAGGGGCTGGTGACCATGTGTATTGGTGGCGGGCAGGGAATCGCTTTGGCCATTGAGCGGCTCTGAACCGGGGCGTAGCAAGGGGGGCTGTCTGCCCCCAATCGCGCTTTGCGCGAATGCCCCCGAAGGTATTTACAAACAAAAGAAGGGCCGGGTTTTAGCTGAGCGCGTTGAGTAGCAGAACCAGAGCGGCCCCTACGGCTGCACCGATGGTTGCTGGCAGTGCAGCGGACCAAAGTGGTGATTTTTGGGGTTCGTCCTTTTGCGTCTGTGCGATCAGGGCATTCTCGACCAAAGCAGGCAGGCGTGGGCCGAAGCGGGCCAGGACCATGGCGGTTTTACCGAAGTCCCGTAGGGCCGCGCGGGGGCCGATGGATTGCTTGATGTAATCCTCGACCACGGGGCGCGCGACTTCCCAGATGTTCATATGCGGGTCGAGTGAGCGAGCGACGCCTTCGACGACAACCATTGTACGTTGCAGCAGGATCAGTTCTGTCCGGGTTTCCATGCCGAAGCGTTCGGTGACCTCGAACAGGTAGTTCAGCAGGCGACCCATCGAAATGTGAGAGGCGTCCATGCCAAAGATCGGTTCGCCCACGGCGCGCAGGGCGCGGGCGAATTCGTCCACATCGCGGTCGGCGGGAACATAGCCTGCTTCGAAATGCACCTCGGCCACGCGTTTGTAGTCGCGGCGGATGAAACCAAAGAGGATCTCGGCGTAGACCCGGCGGGTATATTCGTCGATATGGCCCATGATGCCGTAGTCATAGGCGATGATGTCGCCATTCGCGGCAACCTTGAGGTTCCCCTGGTGCATGTCGGCGTGGAAATAGCCGTCGCGCAGCGCGTGCAGCAGGAACAGGCGCAGCACCCGTTCGGCCAGATCGCGGCGGTTATGGCCCGCGGCGTCCAGCGCGTCATTGTCGCCCAGTGGAACCCCATCGGCCCAGCTGAGCGTCATCACACGGCGCGCGGACAGGGACCATACGACGGGCGGCAGCCAGAAACCGCCATCATCCTTTGTGTTGGCGGCGTATTCCGAGGCGGCAGCGCTTTCCAGCCGCAGGTCCAACTCGCCGCGCACGACGCCGTCGAAATGTTCGATCACCTCCATCGGGCGCAGGCGGCGCGCGCCCGGGGCGCAGAGCTGCACGATACGCGCGGCGAAATAAAACGCGTCCACATCCCTGCGAAAGGCCCGCTCGATGTTGGGCCGCAGAACCTTGACCGCGACATCCTCTCCCGTGCTGACCAGTTTCGCCTTATGGACCTGCGCGATTGAGGCCGCAGCAATGGGTTCGCTGAATGCGCTGAAGATCTCAGCGACCGGCTGACCCAGTTCCTTTTCCACCTCAGCCATGGCTTCGGCTTTGGGAAACGGGGGCAGCTTATCCTGTAGCACACGCAGTTGTTCGGCCAGTTCGTCACCGACCACATCGGGGCGGGTCGACAGCACTTGCCCAAACTTGATGTACGCGGGTCCCAGCGCGGTCAGGGCGCGGGTTGCCGGGGGCATTTCGGGATCGCCCTTATAGCCCAGCCATTGAAACGGTTTGCCAAGCGCGTGGGCCACGAACCGCAGGGATCGTGGCGCCTCGAATGCATCCAGCACCACATTCATGGCGCCCGTGCGCTCTAATGTGGCGCCCGTGCGGATCAGGCGAATGATGTTGTGCGGGCCGCGCATCTAGATTTTCCAGCCGGAATGCAGCGCGGCGATGCCCATGCTCAGGTTGCGGTACTTGGCGTTTTCGAAACCCGCCGCCTGAACCATCGACAGGAATGTTTCCTGATCGGGGAATTTGCGGATCGATTCCACCAGATACTGATAGCTGTCGTAATCGTTGGCGATCAGCTTGCCCATGCGCGGGATGACGTTGAAGCTGTAGAGATCATAGAGCTTTTGCAGCCCGTCATTGGGCAGCTGGCTGAATTCCAGCACCATAAGGCGGCCACCGGGTTTCAACACACGGAACGCCTCGTTCAGCGCCTCTTGCGGGCGAGTCACGTTTCGGATGCCGAAGGAAATGGTGTAGACGTCGAACGTGTTATCCTCGAACGGCAGAGACATTGCATCGCCGACCACCCAGTTCAGGCTGTCGGCCATCTGGTCCGCCTCTGCACGCTGGCGGCCTTCGATCAGCATTGGCTCGGTGAGGTCCAGAACGGTGGCCTGGCCATGTCCGGCGCGTTTGAGAAACCGGAACGAGATATCGCCCGTGCCGCCCGCAACGTCCAACAGGCGTTGGCCTGGGCGCGGGGCGAGCCAATCCATCATTGCGTCTTTCCAGACCCGGTGGATGCCCATCGACATGACATCGTTCATCACGTCGTATTTCGAGGCGACCGAGTTGAACACGCCCTGCACGCGCCCGGCCTTTTCGGTTTCGGGCACGGTTTCGAATCCGAAATGGGTGGTCTTTTCGTCTGACATATCGGGCACCTTGATTCACCTATGCCCCAGATATAGCGTCGCACCCAGATACACAAACGCACAAAACATCGCGGTCTAATGTTTGAGTCACTCTATCAAAGCTTTCTTGGTATTCAGAATGCGTTGCAAACAAACCCGAAGCTGTTTCTGACGATATTTTCGGTGGGGTTGGTCCTGATTTGGGCAAAGTACAGGTTCATCCGATATGGTGTGAAGCGCGCTGACCGTCAGACCTATGCCGGATGGAACGTCAAAGCAAAGCCGGGGAAGAAGGCGCATCCAACCGGTATCGGCCATAGGGATGTTCTGATCATGCGTCCGGTCAAAGTGATCCCGCTTGCACTGTTCTGCCTGATCCTTTTTGGCGGTGGCGCAATCTTGGTTGCCTCGCAAGAACCGCCCGGCCTGAAAGTCTGGTTTTCGGTGGGTATCGGGTGTGTCTTCAGCGCCCTGAGTCTGTGGATGATCGTTTTTTCATTCACGCGGATTGTGTATGACGGCGAGATGATCGAAAGGCGTGCGTTGTTTCGCGCTCCGGTTTCAGCATCCCTGTCTGCGCTGACGGATATCAGCCCAATCAACAAGACCATTGCAGGAGGTGCGAATTTGCAGTTTCGGGACGGGCAGCGCCTGCGGGTGATCGCCAGAATGTCAGGCTACCAGCAGTTTCTTGAGAAGCTGGCGCTGCATGACCCGAAACTGGCTTTGTTGTTGCGAATGACACGCCAGTCTCAGCAGGTGCATTGATATGCCGGAGCTCCCTGAGGTTGAAACCGTCCGCCGTGGGCTGAGCCCCGCGATGGAGGGCGTGGTGATCGCGCGGGCGGATGTGAACCGCCCCGATCTGCGTTGGCCCTTCCCGGACCGTATGGCCGAACGTCTGACCGGGCAGCGGGTGGAGCAGTTGCGGCGGCGGTCAAAGTACATTCTGGCCGATCTCAGCAGTGGCGAGACCCTGTTGATCCATCTGGGCATGTCCGGGCGGATGACGGTCTCGGGCGATCCGTTGGGGCAATTTGTGCACGACCACCCCGCGGCGCAGAAGCACGATCATGTGGTGTTTCACATGGCCAATGGCGCGCGGGTGACGTTCAACGATCCGCGCCGGTTCGGTGCGATGGACCTGCTGCCCACCGCCACGGCCGAGCAGCACAAGCTGCTTTCGGTGCTGGGCCCCGAACCCCTTGGCAATGATTTCCATGAACAGCACCTGATTGACGCTTTTCGGGGCAAGAACACCCCGGTGAAATCGGCGCTGTTGGATCAGGGAATCGTTGCCGGATTGGGAAATATCTATGTTTGCGAGGCGCTTTATCGCGGCAAGGTGTCGCCGCGTCGCAAAGCCGGTCAAATTTCTGCGGCGCGGGTGGCCGCGCTGGTGCCGATCATCCGGCAGGTCCTGCAGGACGCCATCGACGCGGGCGGATCATCGCTGCGGGATTTCCGCCAAGCTGATGGAGAAATGGGATATTTTCAGCACAGCTTTGACGTCTACGGACGCGAAGGGGAGGCCTGTCGGACCGATGGGTGCGGGTCCGAAATCAAGAGAATCACTCAGTCCGGTCGCTCATCCTTCTATTGCGCGCAATGCCAAAGATAGCTTGATCCAGCGAAATCGCGTGATAAGGAATCGTACCTGAACGGAACAACCGGAAGCACTCACCTCATGGCTTTTGAGACGATCATCGTCGAAATCGAAGACCACGTCGCCCTAATCAAGCTCGACAGACCTGATGCAATGAACGCACTGAACACGCAGTTGTTGGGTGAATTGTGCGACGCACTGGAAGACGCAGACAAGAATGACAAGGTGCGCTGCATCGTCATCACCGGCTCGGACAAGGCCTTTGCTGCGGGCGCGGACATCAAGGAAATGTCCGAGATGAGCTTTGTCGATGTGTTCAACATCAATCTGTTTGCCGATGCAAATGATCGTGTCTCTGCCATCCGCAAGCCGATCATCGCGGCTGTTGCAGGCTATGCGCTGGGCGGTGGATGCGAACTGGCAATGCTGTGTGATTTCATCATCGCGGCAGACACGGCCAAATTTGGCCAGCCCGAGATCAATCTGGGTGTCATCGCAGGATTGGGCGGCAGCCAGCGCCTGACGCGGTTTGTGGGCAAGTCCAAATCGATGGATATGAACCTGACGGGCCGTTTCATGGACGCGGAAGAGGCCGAGCGCGCAGGCCTTGTCAGCCGTGTTGTGCCAGCCAAAAAACTGGTGGAAGAGGCGATGGGTGCAGCCCAGAAGATCGCCGAGAAATCGCAACTGACGGCCATCGCCGCAAAAGAGGCGGTGAATCGCAGCTATGAAATGCCGTTGAGTGAAGGGATGCTGTTTGAACGCCGCGTCTTCCATTCGATGTTCGCCACCGAAGATCAAAAGGAAGGCATGGCGGCTTTTCTGGAAAAACGCGCCGCCCAATTCCGCGACAAGTGACCCAGCGAAGATCGGGTTGAAGAGGGCGGGCCAGCGGTCCGCCTTTTTTGTGTGATGGGTCAAGGTGAAGAATCCGCTTGGCAAGGCCCGCAAACTTGCGTAAAGACCGCCGTCATACATGCGCGTGCGGCCCGCTTGGCCCGACTCACACTCGTGATCGATGACCCGGTGCGGATTTACCCGTGACGTGCAAAACCAGACAACCGTACCGAACAAAGGTCAAAGACACATGGCAAATTCGCCCCAGGCCAAAAAACGCGCTCGTCAGAACGAAAAGCGTTTCGCCGTCAACAAAGCGCGTCGTTCGCGCATCCGTACCTACCTGCGTAAAGTCGAAGAAGCGATTGCTTCGGGTGACAAGGACGCGGCAACCGCAGCCCTGCGTGCCGCACAGCCCGAACTGATGCGCGGCGTCACCAAAGGTGTTTTCCACAAGAACACCGCAGCCCGCAAAATGTCGCGCCTGTCTTCGCGAGTCAAAGCGCTGGGCTGATCAGCGCCTCAGGCTCTGCCGAAAAGATCAATGAAAAAGGCGTCGCATTGTGCGGCGCCTTTTTCATTGTTGCCGGAATGCCGCGTCTTCACGAAGCCGAGAGATTCTTTCGCGCCGAAGGGCGAGTCAATATCAGAGTTTCATTGCCGCGAACCGCTTCGTCTTGCTACCACTGATTCAGCGATTCACTCGCTTGGGGGGACAGGCTGTTCCAAGGGTCAGACTGACGGGCATCAGAATGATCATGGAACGAATGTTCGAAGCTCCGGCCTTGCCGGGTTGACGATCTGCTGTGGGTCTCGGGTTTGCCGATGATCTTCGCCCTGTCGAAAATTTGGATGCGACGCGCAGCCCGTTCTATGGGTTAGGTCCTGCTGTGGGGCCGGTAAAAATCAGGTTGCGCTGACCATTGTACCTAAACCGCCAGAGACTGGGATCTGGCGCAACGGTACCCTTGTGTGTGAACGCGTCAAAAGCTGGGAGACCGGTCCATATTAATAAGGCCGACAGGCCAATAAAGAATGGGATGCGTGAGGCGCCGAATGACACAAGAAAAATGGGGTCAACTTAGAAATAAGCTGCTGCAAGCTGTTGGTCGAAACAACTTTACCACCTGGATTGAGCCGCTTGAGTTTCAGGAACTGCAGGATGGTGTGGCCGTATTTTCGGTGCCGACCAACTTTGTTGGCAACTATGTCAGTCAGAACTTTGCTGACTTGATTTTGTATGAACTGAACACCGCCGGAGAATCCGTGCAGCGCCTGAATTTCCAGACAGCTGCGAATTCACCGGTTGGTCCAGAGGTCGTGCAGGCCCCCGTGGCCGAGGTTCAGTCGACGCCGCAAAAGCCAGCAACCGGCGCGTCAGCCGATACGCTTGAGGCGTTGCAGGCCGCGCCGCTGGATGTGCGATTTACCTTTGACAGTTTTGTGGTCGGCAAGCCGAACGAGTTGGCCCACGCCGCCGCACGCCGCGTGTCCGAAGGCGGCCCTGTCACGTTCAACCCGCTGGTTCTCTATGGCGGTGTCGGCCTTGGTAAGACCCATCTGATGCACGCCATCGCATGGGAGCTGAAAACCAAAAGCCCTGAGCTGAACGTGCTCTACCTGTCGGCTGAGCAATTCATGTACCGCTTTGTGCAGGCGTTGCGCGAACGGCGGATGATGGATTTCAAACATCTGTTCCGCTCGGTCGATGTGCTAATGGTGGATGACGTGCAGTTCATCGCGGGCAAGGATTCCACGCAGGAAGAGTTCTTTCACACTTTCAACGCGCTTGTGGATCAGAATAAACAGATCATCATCTCGGCCGACCGCGCTCCGGGCGAGATCAAAGATCTGGAAGATCGCGTCAAATCGCGCCTGCAATGCGGTCTGGTCGTGGATCTGCACCCCACCGACTATGAGCTGCGCCTGGGCATTCTGCAGAACAAGGTGCAACAATACAGCAGCACCTATCCTGATCTGACCATCACCGATGGCGTGCTGGAATTTCTCGCGCATCGGATCTCGACCAATGTGCGGGTGCTCGAGGGCGCGTTGACCCGTCTGTTTGCCTTTGCCTCTCTGGTGGGGCGCGAGATCGATATGGAATTGACGCAGGATTGCCTGGCCGACGTGCTGCGCATGTCCGAGCGCAAGATCACCGTCGAAGAGATTCAGCGCAAAGTGTCCGAGTATTACAATATCCGCATGTCGGACATCATTGGCCCCAAGCGCCTGCGATCCTACGCGCGTCCGCGTCAGATCGCGATGTATCTGTGCAAGCAGCTGACCAGCCGGTCGCTGCCCGAGATTGGCCGCCGCTTCGGGGGGCGGGACCACACCACTGTCATGCATGGCGTGAAACGCATCGAAGAGCTGAAGCTGACCGATGGTCAGATCGCTGAAGATGTGGAAATGCTGCGACGCGCGCTGGAAGCCTGAGACATATCCCCACCACTCACCAAGCGCTCTGGGCATTCCCGTCCGGGGCGCTTTCTTGTGCGGTATTGCCCACGGTTGAATAGGAACTGTGCCCAAGGGGCCACGGACCCCTTGACGGCTTGGGCATTCCGACCCAGAAATCCGTAAAAACTCCTTGTGCCTCAGGGCTGAGACGCTAACGTGCCAGTCCCGCCTATTTCGGCACGCAAGTCAAAGGAACCGAGGGTATGAAGATCAGCATCGAACGCGGCACCCTTCTCAAGGCCGTTTCGCAGGCCCAATCCGTTGTTGAGCGCCGGAATACCATTCCGATCCTGGCCAATGTGCTGATCGAGGCTGAAGGGGATCAAGTTCAGTTCCGCGCCACCGATCTGGATATCGAAGTGGTCGACAAGGCAGTGGCGCAGGTTGAAAAAGCCGGGGCTACAACGGTGGCGGCGACGACCCTGCATGAAATTGTGCGCAAGCTGCCCGACGGGGCGCTGGTGACGCTGACAGCCGACAGCGCTGCTGGCCGTTTGACGGTTGAGGCGGGGCGGTCGAACTTTTCGCTGGCGACCCTGCCGAAAGAGGATTTCCCGGTCATGGCGTCCTCGGAATATGCCTCGAACTTCACGGCGTCGGCGGCCTTGCTGCGCCGTTTGTTCGACAAATCGAAATTTGCCATTTCGACCGAAGAGACGCGGTACTATCTGAACGGCGTCTACATGCACGTGGCGGATGGATCCGACGGCGGTAAGGTTCTGCGTTGCGTTGCAACCGACGGCCACCGTCTGGCGCGGATTGATGCGGACCTGCCGGAAGGTGCTGCGGATATGCCGGGGGTCATCGTTCCTCGCAAAACCGTGGGTGAGCTGCGCAAGCTGCTGGAAGATGACGACATGGATATTGCGGTTTCTGTCAGTGAAACCAAAGTACGCTTTGCCACGCCCGATATCACGCTGACATCGAAGGTGATCGATGGCACGTTCCCTGACTACACGCGCGTGATCCCGCAGGGCAACACACGCAAACTGGAAGTGGATGCGGCTGAATTCGCGCAAGCCGTGGACCGGGTGGCGACGGTATCTTCGGAACGGTCGCGTGCGGTGAAGCTACAATTGGACGGTGACAAGTTGGTTTTGTCCGTAAATGCGCCTGACAGTGGTGCCGCCGAGGAAGAACTGGCCGTGGCCTATGGCGACGAGCGGTTGGAGATCGGGTTCAACGCGAAGTACCTGCTGGAGATTGCGTCTCAGGTGGATCGTGAGAATGCGGTGTTCATGTTCAATTCGGCCGGGGATCCGACCCTGATGCGCGAAGGCAATGACCAAAGCGCGGTCTATGTCGTCATGCCGATGCGTGTCTGATCGCGCTGACGCGCGATGCCTCCCCTCGCGGCGGCGAAGCCGCCTGCCGGGCAGAGGGACGGGAGTATTTTTGAAAAGATGAAGGGAGGGGTCATGGGATTGGCCCTGACCGAGCTTACGGTCTCTCATTTTCGGTCTCATAAGCTGGCACGCTTGTCATTGGATGGGCGTCCGGTCGCGATTCATGGGCCGAACGGGGCGGGCAAGACCAATATCCTTGAGGCGGTGTCGCTGTTTTCGCCGGGGCGCGGGATGCGGCGGGCGAGCGCGGCTGAGATGACCCGTCGACCCGAGGCCCTGGGCTGGAAGCTGTCAGGGCTTTTGCAGGCGCAGGGACAGGCCTTTGAGATCGAAACCTGGTCCGAGGGCGGCGCGGCGCGGCAGGTTCGGATTGATGAGAAATCCGCCAGTCAGATCGAATTGGGCAAATTGGCACGGGTGGTTTGGCTGGTGCCTTCGATGGACCGGTTGTGGATTGAAGGGGCCGAGGGGCGGCGGCGGTTTCTGGACCGGATGGCGCTGAGTTTTGATCCGTCCCATGCTGAGGCGTCGCTGACGTATGAAAAGGCGATGCGCGAGCGGAACCGGTTGCTGAAAGAGCAAGTGCGCGATGCCCATTGGTACGCTGCTCTGGAGGGGCAGATGGCCGAAATGGGTCATCGCATCCACGTGGCGCGATTGAAGGCATTGGATCATCTGCGTGTGGCGCAGGATCAGGCCGAGACGGCTTTTCCATCGGCTGAGTTGGAACTGGTACAGACCGAAGGCGCGATGCCGGAAACGGTGGATGATCTGCGCGAGGCGCTGAACGAAAGCCGGTTTCGCGATCTGGCGGCGGGACGGACGCTGGTGGGGCCACATCGGTCGGATCTGTACGGGGTGTTTGCGGCCAAGGGCGTGCCTGCCAAGGATTGTTCAACCGGAGAGCAGAAGGCGCTGTTGGTGTCCCTGATCCTGTCGAATGCACGGGCATTGGCCGGGATGGTGGGTGCGCCCCCGATTGTTCTGCTGGATGAGGTGGCCGCGCATCTGGATGCGGGGCGGCGCGCGGCACTGTATGACGAGATCTGCGCGCTGGGCGCTCAGGCCTGGATGACGGGCACCGGGCCTGAGCTGTTTGCGGAATTGGGCGACCGGGCCCAGACGTTGATCGTGAGTGATGGCCTAGAGGGGTCGGTCGTTTCCGCTTAGGCGGTTTCGTTTACTTTGCGCTCCCACAGGAAGCCGCGCATGACTTCGTCAACGGGCGTTTGGGCCATGTGATTGACGTAGTTCGACATGGTTTTCTGCGCCAGACCCAGCACCACGTCCAGCACCGCACGGTGCGAATAGCCTGCGTCAAAGAAGGCTTGCAGCTGTGCCTCGGTCGGGTTGCCGCGGGTTTCCATCACTTGCAGGGTGAAGGTGCGAAGCGCCTCAAGCTTGGCATTGGGCAGCGGCGTTTCGTTGCGCAGCGCCTCGGTGATGTCGTCCGACACCTTCATCATCTTGGCGATGCCGGTATGGGCGGGGACGCAGTAATGGCATTCGTTCTCGACATTGATCGTCTGCCAGACCACGGTTTTCTCATCATTGTCGAAATCGGTTTGCAGGAACAGCCCGTGCAGAATCTGATAGCCTTCCAGATGCTGTGGGCTTTCTGCCATCACCTTGTGCAGACCGGGCAGGCGGCCAAACGCGGCTTGTGATTTTTCCAGCAGCGGTTTGGACCCTTCGGGGGCGGTTTCAAGATCGTGAGAGGGGAAGTTTGCCATATCAAAACTCCTGTTTCTGGCGCGATGAGCCTTATTTAGGGTTTCTTGAGCGATCACTCAAGTATATATTTGAGCAAACGCTCAAGAATTGGTGATCCGATGCCGCGCAAACCCACATATGATCGTGATACTTTGATTGCACAGGCGCGGGACCTGTTCTGGCGTCAGGGATGGGCCGGGACCTCACTGAAGGATCTTGAGCGCGCACTAAAACTGAAGCCCGGCAGTTTTTATGCGGCGTTCGGGTCGAAAGATGCGCTTTATGCGCTGACACTGGAGCGGTACACCCAAGACGGTATGGGCAGATTGCGCGCCCTGGTGGATGAACTGGGCCCGAAAGCGGCGTTACAGGCGCAGCCCCGCCGCGTGATCGAAGATGCAGACGCGCCAACGCGGGCCTGTATGCTGGCCAAGACCTATGCGGAGTTGCAGGCCAAGGATCATGATCTGGCCGCTGCGGCCAGCGCCCATCTTGCCCAGATGCGAGCGTGCTTTGCGGATTTGTTCCGGCGCGCGCAGGACGCAGGCGAGATCGGGGCGGATCACGATCCGAAACGGCTGGCCACGCGCTATCAATCCGACCTTCTTGGCTTGCGCTTGTCTGCAGAACGCAAGGACGTGGATGCGCAGGCCATCGCGGCGGATATTGCGGCGGATCTGGACCGTTTGTAGGCGCTTGGAAGTGAGCGTAAAAAATACCCCGGCGAAACACAAAATGTTGGGGGATCGCGTGACATTCCCCACCAGAAAACGTATAAGATACCAAAATAATATAGGTACTGACTGAATGTCCGAAGACGCACAGGCACCCCAGGAATACGGCGCCGATTCCATTAAGGTTCTCAAGGGGTTGGAGGCTGTTCGCAAACGCCCCGGCATGTATATCGGTGATACCGACGATGGCTCGGGTCTGCACCATATGGTGTATGAGGTCGTGGACAACGGAATTGATGAGGCTCTGGCCGGTCACGCCGACCACGTGACCGTTAAAATCCATGCGGATTCCAGTGTCTCGGTCAGCGATAACGGACGCGGAATTCCGGTGGATATTCACCCCGAGGAAGGCGTCTCGGCGGCTGAGGTCATCATGACCCAACTGCACGCGGGCGGTAAGTTCGACAGCAACTCGTACAAAGTGTCGGGTGGTCTGCACGGTGTGGGTGTTTCAGTGGTGAACGCCCTGTCCGATTGGCTGGAGCTGCGCATCTGGCGCGCGGGCAAGGAGCACGTCGCGCGTTTTGAAGGGGGCGAGACAGCCGAGCACCTGAAGGTCGTCGGTGAATGCGGCGAGCGCACCGGGACCGAAGTGCGGTTTCTGGCCTCGACCAATACCTTTTCCAATCTGGAATACTCGTTTGAGACGCTGGAAAAGCGTCTGCGCGAACTGGCCTTCCTGAACTCGGGCGTGCGGATCATCCTGATCGATGAACGCCCCGCGGAACGGCTGGAGACTGAGCTGTTCTATGAGGGTGGCGTCAAGGAATTCGTCAAATACCTCGACCGGTCGAAAACTCCGGCGATGCCCGAACCGATCTATATCAAGGGCGAGCGCGACGAGATTGGCGTTGAAATTGCGATGTGGTGGAATGACAGCTACCACGAGACGGTTCTGCCCTTTACCAACAACATCCCGCAGCGGGATGGCGGCACCCATGTGGCGGGCTTCCGCGGTGCCCTGACCCGGACGATCAACAATTATGCGCAATCCAGCGGGATCGCGAAGAAGGAAAAGGTCAGCTTTACCGGCGATGACGCGCGCGAAGGTCTGACCTGTGTGTTGTCGGTGAAAGTGCCAGACCCGAAATTCTCATCCCAGACCAAAGACAAGCTGGTCAGTTCCGAAGTACGCCCGGCGGTTGAGGGTTTGATGAACGAAAAGCTGGCCGAATGGTTCGAGGAAAACCCCAATGAGGCCAAAGGGATCGTCGGCAAGATCATCGAGGCTGCATTGGCCCGTGAGGCCGCCCGCAAGGCGCGCGAACTGACCCGCCGCAAGACGGCGATGGATGTGAACTATCTGGCCGGGAAGCTGAAAGACTGTTCCGAAAAAGATCCCTCCAAGACCGAAGTCTTCCTAGTCGAGGGGGACTCGGCCGGTGGGTCCGCCCAGACGGGCCGGGACCGGTTGACTCAGGCCGTTCTGCCCTTGCGCGGGAAAATCCTGAACGTCGAACGCGCGCGGTTTGACCGGATGCTGTCGTCTCAGGAAATCGGCAATCTGGTCATGGCGCTGGGCACCGGCATTGGCCGGGATGAGTTCAATATCGAAAAGCTGCGCTACCACAAGATCGTCATCATGACCGATGCCGACGTGGACGGGGCGCATATTCGGACGCTGCTGCTGACCTTCTTCTACCGTCAAATGCCGGAATTGATCGAAGGTGGGTATCTGTATATCGCACAGCCGCCGCTCTATAAGGTTTCCCGTGGTAAATCAGAGGTTTACCTGAAAGATCAAGCCGCGCTGGATGACTACCTGATCAATCAGGGGGTCGAGGGCGCGGTGCTGAAACTCGGCTCAGGCGAGGAAATCATCGGTCAGGATCTGACCCGTGTGGTGGATGAGGCGCGGCAACTGAAACGCGTGTTGGACGCCTTTCCGACGCACTACCCGCGCCATATTCTGGAACAGGCCGCCGTTGCCGGGGCATTCGTACCAGGTGCGGTCGATGCCGACCTGCAGGGCGTTGCCGACAAGGTGGCCGCCCGTCTGGACCTGATCGCGTTGGAATATGAACGCGGCTGGCAGGGCCGGATCACGCAGGACCACGGCATCCGTCTGGCCCGTATCCTGCGCGGCGTCGAAGAGGTCCGCACCCTGGACGGCCCCATGCTGCGCTCGGGCGAGGCGCGCAAGACCGGGAGCTTCACCCAAAGCCTGCAAGAGGTTTACAACACGCCCGCTACGCTGATCCGACGCGATCGCTCTCAGGTCATCCACGGCCCTCTTGATCTGCTGCGCGCCATTCTGGAAGAAGGCGAAAAAGGCCTGTCCTTGCAGCGCTATAAAGGGCTGGGTGAGATGAACCCGGATCAATTGTGGGAAACCACGCTGGACCCGGATGCGCGCACGCTTTTGCAGGTGCGTGTAGACGATATGGTCGAGGCAGATGATCTGTTCACCAAGCTGATGGGAGACGTGGTCGAACCCCGCCGCGAGTTCATCCAGCAAAACGCGTTGAGCGTGGAGAATTTGGATTTCTGAGGGTTTTGTAGGATCGAGCAGAATCGTTCGCGATGACCACAATCGATCACGGTCTGCATGTGGTCAGTTTTGTTTGTAGCGGGTTTCATCACAATCAAATGCCGGTGAAGTCATGCAAAAGGAATGGTGCGCGCTTTTCTCGAAGGTTTCTTGTTTTAATGGACATCAATCTCTGTTGTGAGCGGGAAGTGGACATTCGTTGAAACGACAACGATTACCTGATTGTGGCCGAGGCATATGCGCCTTCAGCGGCGATCGGGTGTTGAACAAAAGAGAACTGTTCAAACCCGTGCCACTACCGAAAACTGCGTATAACTTGGTTTCTCCAAAAGACCACGCGGGATCTAAATCAAGAGTGGTTAGAATAGGATATGCAGATCCAAGTTGAATATTCTGGTGGTCACCGTGATGGCGAAGATCACATAGCCTCCAGCGTATGTGAAAGACCATTTCGGATGTGATCTTCCAACAGCTTCTTGGCGGTGCCGGCGTCTCTGGCCAATGCGGCATCGAACATGCCCTTGTGCTCTTTGACCGCCTCTTCGCCGCGATAGGTCAGCACGAGCATCTGATACCGCAGGTACTTGTCGTAGATGATCGAGTGCAGAGAAAGAAGGTTTTTGGAGTTGCAGGCCGCGATCATCGCCTGGTGAAACTCCCAGTCATAGCGCTTCCAGGTTTCTTTCTCGGACTCGTCGCCTTTGAGAAGCTGCTGCTCCATCAGGTGCAGCTTGTGATGTGCGGCAACGAGGTTGCCTTCCCAGTCTGTGTCGCCATTCGCAATGGACAATTCCAACGCGTGGCATTCCAGCAGAACACGCAGCTCCGCTATCTCGGTCAGATCCTCTTGGGAAACTGGCGTGACGAGGAACCCCCGCTGCTCGGGTGCTTCGACAAATCCGTCGCTGGCGAGCCTGTTCAGGGTTTCACGCAGCGTCGAAAGGCTTGCCGAATAGCGTTCCTTCAAGGCGTCCAGCTTTAGCTTCGAGCCGGGCTGCAGTTCACCGAAGATGATATCTCGCTTGATGCGCTGATAGGTGCTGGCCCCTATCGTAGACGGCTGCTTGACCATGCATTTCACCCGATATTCTTGGTTTCCTCACTCAACTAGCATTTTCGAAGGTTATCAGCAATCCAAACTGATGTATGGTAAAAATAAAAATATCATACATTATTGCGGAATCGTGAAAACCCCAATACGGTCGTGTTCAAATTGGGCGATGCAGCCCGGTCGTTAACACCGGATCCAGAGCTTTTCGGATCCCCCGGAAGGAAGCAAAGTGTCTCAGAACTTTCGCATTGCCATCGTCGGCATTGGACTTGTCGGACGCCGCCACGCAGACGCTATCCGAGCGTTGCGTCACGTGGATCTTGTCGCGATTGTTGATCCCAGCGACCAGGGCCGCACCTATGCCGCCGAACATGGGGTTGTGTGCTACCATACGCTTGAGGAATTGTTTGCCAATCAAACTCCGGACGGTGCTGTGCTGGCGACCCCTACGACACTTCATGTCGAGCAGGGGCTTACCTGTATTCGGTACGGTTGCCCCATACTCGTGGAAAAGCCGATTGCCGTGGAAGCCGCTGCGGCTCTGGAGCTTGTACAAGCTGCAGAGAAGGCAAATGTACCGCTTATGGTCGGGCACCATCGGCGGTACAATCCGCTGATCAAATCGGCCAAAGAAGCCATCTTGGACGGGCAGATCGGCGATGTTCGAGCAATCCATGCCAATTGTTGGTTCTATAAACCAGACGAGTATTTCGACGCCGCGCCCTGGCGAAAGAAACCTGGTGCAGGGCCCATTTCAGTCAATCTTGTCCATGATGTCGATCTTCTGCGGTATCTGGCCGGCGAGGTCGTGACCGTTCAGGCGCAATCGGCTGCGTCGCAACGGGGCTATGACAACGAGGATGTCGCTGGCGCGTTGCTGACGTTTGAAGGTGGGGCGATCGGCACCATCAGCGTGTCCGACAGCATCGTCGCGCCGTGGAGTTGGGAAATGACCTCTCAGGAATATCCAATCTATCCCTCGACCACGGAAAGTAGCTACATGATTGGCGGCTCTCATGGGTCGTTATCGGTTCCTGACCTCCGGCTCTGGAGCTATCGGGACGAGCAAAGAGACTGGTGGACTCCGATCTCGTCCACTGCGCTGAAGAAGGGCGCCTCGGACCCGTTGGTCAATCAACTCAGACATTTTGTTGACGTGGCCCGGCATGAAGCGGATCCAATTGTGTCAGGGTGGGAGGGTTTCAGAACGCTTCAAGTTATTGAAGCTATTCAGAATTCTTGCAGTACAGGCGGAACGATCAGGATCAATAGCATTCAACAGACGACAAGAGAAAAAGTGACTATGGCATAAAATATCAGATATTTTGCAAAAAATCTTGCAAAATGTCCAAAATAGGTCAAAACTTGGAATCGTCAAAAAAAGAAGCATCAGTGATGTCTCAGGGAGGAAAAAAGTGACTTTCAAACTTACACGCCGGGCTGCTGTGTCAGCCCTGGTCGCAACCGGTGTTCTGTTCAGCGCAACAAACGGTGTGCTGGCGCAGGACAAAGTGCAACTGCGCCTCGCGACGTCCGGGTCGGAGACCGATCAGCGTTCTGTCGCCATGGCCGAAGTTTTCGCGCCGATGGTTGCCGATTTTGCTAGCTATGAGCCCAGCTATAACGGCACCATCTTCGCGCAAGGCACCGAGTTGGACGCGATCAGCCGCGGCAACCTGGAGATGTCGATCACCTCGGCGCAGGAACTGGCACAGTTCTTCCCCGAGTTTTCGATCTTTACCGCAGGCTATGTCCACCAGGACGCCGCGCATCAGGTGGCTGTCTTCAATGATCCCTTGATGGATGCCTTCAAGCAAAAGGCCGAAGAAGAACTGGGCGTCAAACTACTGTCGGTCATGTATCTGGGCCGCCGTCAGGTGAACCTGCGCCAGCCCAAGGATGAACTGACGGTGTCGACGCCAGCCGATTTGGAAGGTGTGAACCTGCGGATGCCGGGCACCGATGCCTGGCAGTTCCTGGGCAAAGCTCTGGGTGCAGCACCGACACCGATGGCGTTCTCGGAAGTCTACACGGCCCTGTCGACCGGCGCTGTTGACGGTCAGGACAATCCGCTGCCGACTGTGGTAGATGCCAAGTTCTACGAAGTGACCAACCAGATCGTTCTGACATCGCATCTGGTGGACCTGAACTATATCGCCATCGGCAAAGAGGTCTGGGATGGGCTGACCCCGGAACAGCAGGAAAAGGTTCAGGCCGCAGCGGATGCAGCAGCGGAATCGGGCCGTCAGAAGCAGCTGCAGAAAGAAGAGGACCTTGTCAGCTTCCTGAAAGAACAGGGCATGGAGATCTACGAACCCGATCTCGCAGCATTCCGCGATCAGGTACAGTCCATGTATCTGGACAGCGAATTCGCGGGTTCCTGGCCGGACGGCGTTCTGGATCAGATCAACGCTCTGGGCAACTGAGCCCTGTAGTTCAAGCGAGGGAGGACCACTATGAAAGCCTTTATCAAGGGGTTCTCCCGACTGACCGAAGCGATTGCCGGCGGGATGCTGGCGGCAATCTTCCTGATCTTCCTTCTGCAAATTCTCTTGCGGTATTTCTTTACCCCTGCAGGATGGACGCTTGAACTGATCGGCATCCTCTGGGTCTGGGTGATCTTTTTCAGCTGCGCCTTCATCGTGCGCGAACGGGATCACGTAAAATTCGACATCATCTATCTGTCTGTGCCCCGTCGCGTCCGTCAGGTTTTTGCGATGCTCGCAGCCGCGGCAATCGTGGTGGGCATGCTCTACAGCTTCCTGCCGACATGGGACTACATCGACTGGATGAAAATCCGCAAAACCGCAACCGTGCGCAACCCGTTCTCGGGTGAGAAGGTCCCACTGCGCACGGTGTTTTCGATCTATGCGGTGTTCATGCTGGTCGTCGCTGCGCGCTATGGATGGCTGTTCTTCGACATCCTGCGTAATGGCCCGCCTAAAACCGAGCTGGAACTGGTCGTTGGGTACAACGTGGTTGACGATCATCCCCGCGTCGACGGTGAAGATGACGAGGACGCAGACAAATGAGTTTTGAACTTCTAACCTGTCTGCTGACCCTCTTCCTTCTGGCAGGCATCGGGACACCTATCGGCTATTCCATCCTTCTTGCGTCGCTGGCCTATCTTGGCGTTGCCGGTCTGGATGTTGCTCTGGCGGGTGAAAAGATCCTGCAAGGGTTTTACAAAAGCACGATCCTGCTTGCCGTGCCTTTGTTCATCGTCGCCGCGAATATCATGAACGCAGGCTCGATCACCGACCGGCTGCTGAACTTCTGCGTCGCTGCTGTCGGGCGGTTTAAGGGCGGCCTCGGGCACGTCAACGTTGTGGCGTCGCTGATTTTCTCCGGCATGTCTGGCTCTGCCGTCGCGGACGCGGCGGGGATCGGCAAGATCATCATTGAAATGATGACGAAGGACGGTCGTTACAGCCGAGGCTACGCAGCCGCAATCACGGCGGCGTCGGCGACGATCGGCCCGATCATTCCGCCCTCGATCCCGATGGTTTTGTACGCGCTCGTTTCCAAGGCCTCTATCGGGTCGCTGTTTCTGGCCGGTATTCTGCCGGGCCTGATCATGGGCGTCGTCCTCATGGCGATGAACTATTATCTGGCTGGAAAGCGGAACTTTGCACTGGAAGAACCTGTTCCGCTGCGCGAATTGCCGGCAAAAACCGCCAACGCTTTTCCGGCACTGCTGATGCCCGCAATCCTGCTCTATGGCATATATGGCGGTGTCACCACTCCGACCGAAGCTGCAGCTGTGGCCGCTTTCTATGCCTTGCTGCTGGCAGCATTGTTCTACCGCGCGCTGACCTTCCGTGGCCTTTATCAAGTCTTCGTTGACAGCGCGCGCTCGTCCGCAGCCGTTGGGGTTGTCATTGGTGGCGCGTTCATCCTGAACTTCATCGTCATTCAGGAGCAAATCCCGCAGTCGATCTCGGCACTGCTGGAGGGTTCGGATGTCAGCCCGATTGTTTTCCTGATCCTGGTTAATCTGCTGATCCTCGCGCTGGGATGCGTATTGGACGCAACGACGATCATTCTGGTGATCGTGCCTCTGTTCATTCCAACCTGCGAAGCGCTTGGGATTGATCTGGTGCATTTCGGAGTGCTGGTCGTCGTGAACTCGATGATCGGTCTGATCACGCCGCCCTATGGCATTCTTCTCTTTGTGATCAATGCAGTGACAGACATTCCGCTACGTGAAATCATCTCGGAAATCTGGGCCTTCCTCGCGGTTCTCATCTTCGCTTTGGTGATCATGATGCTGATGCCTGGTCTGGTCCTGTGGTTGCCGCGTATGTTTGGGTACCAAGGGTAATGTGCCTGTCGGTTTCGACAACATCCATTCCCGGTGATCTGGCAGAGAAACTGCATGCCATCGCCGGGGCCGGATTTGACGGGGTCGAGCTGCATGAACCTGATTTGACCGCATTTGATGGGGCGCCATCGCAAATCAGGGACATTGCCTTAGAGCTCGGCCTGCAAATCTGCTTGCTGCAACCGTTCCATAATCTCGAAGGTCAGACCGGGGATGCAAGACACCGTGCCTTTGATCGGCTGAAACGCAAATTCGACCTGATGAGCGAGTTGGGCACGGATCTGCTGCTCATAGGGTCTGCCTTCGAAGCCGATGCTGCCGCGACCGAAAAACAGGTAATCGCAGATCTTGGCGAGGCGACTGAAATCGCCAAACAGAAGGGGATGCGTCTGGCCTATATGGGTTTGCCGTGGTCCGGCCTCATTCATTCGGACGAACAGGCGCTGCGCATTGTCGAGGCCATCGACAGCCCTCATTTCGGATTGGCCTTGAATTCCTTCTTCTCGCTTGCTGACGGATCCAAACCTGCCCGCCTTCGGGACATTCCCGGCGATCGGCTGTTCCATGTGCAACTGTCCGATGCACCCCGGCTTGAGATGGATATACGTCGGCTCAAACGGCATTTCGGGCTTCTGCCGGGGCTTGGGTCGCTGAATCTTGCTGGTTTCGTACGCGTGTTGTCCCGCGCCGGCTACAAGGGGCCATGGTCCATTGCGCGCGTCAACGAAGCAGCTCCTCAACCCGGTGGCCGCACACTGGCCCGAGACAGCTACAGGTCGCTGGTGAACCTTTTGGATGAGGTGGCGCGGACCGAACCGGGAACCGATTTTGGCATCCCGGACCTGCCGGAGCGCGTCTATGCGTCAGGCTTTGAGTTTGTCGAATTCACAGCCGATGAGGTAAGCGGCGCGCAGCTGGCAGATATGCTGTCAGCAATGTGTTTTCGAATGGAGCGAAAACACGTCACCAAGTCCGTCGAGCTGTGGCGGCAGGGCGCGATAAACATCGTTGTGAATACTGAAAAGGAAGGTTTTGCCCATTCGGCATTCCTGGGTCACGGCCCTTCGGTCTGTGACATGGGGTTGCGTGTCAAAGATGCGGATCAGACTGTTCAGCGCGCGACCGCGTTGGGCGCGCCGAATTTTTCACAACCGGTGGGAACAGGGGAACTGGATATCCCGGCCATTCGGGGCGTTGGTGGCAACGTCGTTCATTTCATCGATGAGAAATCCGATCTGCATCGTGTCTGGGACATCGAGTTTGAGCCAGTCGCCAAGACCAAAGCGACCCAGCCTGCCGGCCTGCGCCGCATCGACCATCTGGCCCAGACGATGCGTCACGATGAGATGCAAAGCTGGCTGCTCTATTACATCTCGACGTTCGAGATGGCGAAGTCGCCCATCGTGAACGTGGCCGACCCGTCCGGTGTCGTGCAAAGCCAGGCTATCGAAAGCCCCGAAGGTGAAGTGCGCCTGAACCTGAACGGGGCCGTTGGGCGCCGAACTCTGGCAGCGTCATTCCTTGAAGATGGCTTTGGCGCCGGTGTTCAGCACATCGCTTTCCTGTCGGACGATATTTTTGAAACCTCAGCCCAGTTGCTCAAGTCCGGTTTTCCCAGTTTGACAATCCCGGAGAATTATTACGCTGATCTGCAAGCGACTTTCGGATTGGACGACGAACTGATCGCCCAGCTGCACCGGGGTAACATCCTCTATGATCGGGCAGCGGGTGCCGAGTATTTTCAGATCTACAGCCGCCCCATCTTTAACGGTTTCTTCTTCGAGGTTGTTGAACGCCGCATGGGCTATGCCGGGTATGGCGCGCGTAATGCGCCCATTCGACTCGCCGCGCAAAGCAAAACCCATATGGTGAAAGAGGTGCAAACGCCATGACCGCGCAAATGACAAATGATGAGCGCGCCGTTCGCCAATGGTGGCGTACCTCGATCATCGACATGAAACCCGGACAAATCGCGTTTCGCGGCAACGCCATCGAGGACCTGATCGGGAACGTATCTTTCCCTCAGATGATCTGGCTGATGGTGCGGGGTGATCTGCCCGGCGACGCGCAGGCGCACCTGTTCGAGGCCGCTTTGGTCGCAGGCGTGGACCACGGCCCGCAGGCCCCCTCGATCGCGGCTGCGCGTATGGCCGCCACCTGCGGGGTAGGTCTCAACAATGCGATGGCGACCGCGGTGAACATGCTGGGCGACGTTCATGGTGGGGCAGGAGAGCAGTGTGCGGAGTTGTACTATGATATCGCCGCCCGCATGGATGCGGGGGCGTCGCTGAATGACGCTGTTCGGGATGGCTTGGACAGCTGGCGCGAGACCTACGGCAAGATCGTATCGGGCTTTGGTCACAGGTTTCACAAGCCTGTTGATCCGCGCGCGCCGCGGTTGATGCAAATGGTTCGCAACGCCGCGAGTGATGGCACAGTTTCTAGCCGGTTTGCCGATATCGGAGAAGAGGTTCAAGCCGAACTCGGTCGTCAACGAGGTGGTCGGCCAATTGCCATGAATATCGACGGCGCGACAGCAGTGATCTTCTGCGAACTTGGCTTTCCCTCGCCCTTGTCGCGCGGGCTGTTCTGCCTGTCCCGCTCGGTTGGAATACTTGCACACGCGTGGGAACAGATGGGGCAGGGCGGTCGAAATAAAGGGCCGATGCCCCCGAATTACTTACCCCTCTACGAAGACAGGAATGATGACACGTGAGACATCGAAATCCTTCCGGGTCGGCCTTATTGGCTGTGGTCGTATCAGCGATATCTATCTAAAAACACTATCCAAATTCTCAAACGTCGTGGTCGTGGCCTGCGCCAGCCTCGATCCTTCGGAAAGCCGCGCCAAGGCGGATCAATATGACATCGCCAAGGCCTGCACGCCGGATGAGGTGTTCGCCGATCCGACAATTGACTGCGTTCTGAATCTGACAATTCCGGCGGCGCATGCCGAAATCAGCCTGCGCGCTCTGGAGGCGGGCAAACACGTCTATTCAGAAAAGCCGCTGGTTATGAATCGAACGGATGGCAAGGCGATCCTGCACATGGCCTCTGAAAAAGGTTTACTGGTCGGTTGCGCACCCGACACATTTCTGGGCGGTCGCTGGCAGACCGTTCGGCGCTTGATCGACGAGGGTGCCATTGGCAAACCGACAGGGGTTTTTGCCCATGTCGGGACCCACGGGACGGAGCGCCACCATCCCAACCCGGATTTTTACTACAAGGCGGGTGGTGGGCCATTGCTGGACCTTGGGCCGTACTACCTGACCGCCATGATCTGCTGCCTTGGTCCCGTTGACCGGGTCGCCGGAATGGCTCGGCGCACGTTCGACAAAAGGATGATCGAAAACGGCCCTCGCAACGGTGAATGGATAGATGTCGAGGTCGACACGCACTCCCTAAGCCTACTTCAGTTCTCATCCGGAGCTATAGGGTCGATGACCATGAGCTTCGACGTCTGGGACAGCGAAACTCCGCGGTTCGAGATCTACGGTGAAAACGGCACCATCAGCATTCCTGATCCTGATCCGGTCCATGGTGCCAATATCTTTCAAGGGGATGTCTGGCTGAAAACGCGGGAGACTTCGCGCTGGTCTCATCAACCTCGTCCGACCGGTCGTGGGGACTGGCAGGTGGTCGAAAACAATCATGGGTTTAACGAAGACAGCCGTGGCCTCGGCCTATTGGACCTAGCTCTGGCAGCACAAGAAGGACGCCAACCGCGCGCGAGTGGAGCGCTTGCCTACCATGTGTTTGAGGTCATGGACGCGATTGAACGGGCGCCGAAATTTGGTGCTTACCAGACAATAGAAAGCCGTTGCGCGGCTCCAGAGCGTTTGCCGGTCGATTTCCTGAACGATGAGAGGAAGGAGTTGGCGCATGCCGATTGAGACACTCGACTTTGCTCAGCCATTCTTTCGCGTCCAGCATATCACTGATGAAGACAGAATAGCTGTCGAGGGCCGCGCAATTGTTCTGAACCTTGGGGAGCGGGGCCTTTCGGTCGAGGATCAGGCCGTTGCACCGCTTTCGTCTGTTATCGTGCAAGGCAGCACGCTTAACAGCGTGGAACGCGCAGTCATTGTCCACGGTTTCGACGCCCATGGAGATGACAGCGCGCTATTCGCGCGGGTGAAAGATACGTGGCCGTCGGCCTTCGATGTTCGTCAGGAGGAGCGTCTGCGCGGTGTCAGCCACTACATGTCGCCGAAGGTCTTCGTGGGTAACGTTGGACTGACCATGTACCATTCCGGTTCGGTCCCTTTGAATGTCGGATTGCACAAGGATCATCCGTTTTGCCCGGTGCCGGGATTTCGCGAAGTGCATACGCAAATCGTAGGCTTTGGCAAAATGCAGCAATGCCGCGAACGGGACGTTGAAACCCTTTACCTCGAAGAATTCATGGCTCCAGGCATGACGCACAAGCCGATGTATGACGCCGAGGGCAACTATCCCTGGCATCAATACGAGACGATTACCCCCAGCATTTTCCTGGCGGTTGAAATCCTGCCCGAGGGCGCACGGGTCCCGGAAACGGAGGTTCAAAATGGCTGAGAGACTTTTGCCCGAAAATCTGAACTTTTACGGACCCTTCCCCCGCCTGTCTCGCCGTTTGCGGCTGGGCGTTGTTGGTGGTGGACGGATCTCGGTCACGCAAGCAACGGCCGCGCGAATGACCGACCGGTGGGAGGTCGCCGCAGGCGCGCTCAGTTCTGACGCCGAGCGAAGCAAGGCGCGTGGGGCCGAGTGGTACTTGCCGTCAGAAAGGTGCTATGCGTCATTCGACGAGATGGCACAGGCCGAGGCGGCGCGTGAGGATGGGGTGGATGCGGTGATGATCACCACCCCGAACCACGTTCATTTCGAAGCGGCCAAAGCGTTTCTGGAGGCGGGCATTGACGTGCTGTGCGACAAGCCCCTGACCAACGAGGTCGCTGAAGCCGAGGGGCTTAAAGAGATCGCTGCGCGCACGGGGCAGGTCTTTGCTGTCGGCTATGCGATGTCGTGTTTTCCGGTTATCCGGCAGGCTAAGCAGATTGTGGCGGAAGGCGGCATCGGTAAAATCAACCAGATCCATGTCGAGTTCTTGCAAGACTGGATGACGCCCGAAGATGTGGCCGATGCGCCCCACGTCAAATGGCGGCTGGACCCAAAGATTTCAGGTCCGACCAGTTGTGTCGGCGATATCGGCACCCATGCCGCGCATCTTGCCAGTTTTGTCTCGGGCCTGCCCTTGACTGACTTGAGGGCCGAGTTCCATGTTTGCGGCGCGCCAAAGCCTTTGGAAGACACAGCATTCATGTTCACCCGCTATCAAAACGAGGTTCCGGGAACCCTGATGGCGACACGCCTTGCCCCCGGAAATCGAGGCGGTTTGCGCCTGCGGATGTTCGGGAGCGAAGGGGGTCTCGAGTGGGATTTGGAGAATTCGGAGCAGCTGAAGTTCAATCGTTTTGGTGAGCCGGATCGTATCATCAGCCGAGGTCACGGGCATGGCATTGGCCCCGGCGCGGAACGTCTGATCCGTACCGCGCGCGGCTTCCCCGAGGGGATTATCGAAGCCTGGGCCAATCTCTATACGGAATTTGCCATGGCCGTAGCCGCGCGCCGGGATGGCGCTGCTGTTCCGGCGGATTGGCTTGCCTACCCCAGTGTCGAACAAGGCGCAGACGGTGTTCGATTCATTGATGCCTCTGTGCGCTCTCACCAATCCGGAGGTGACTGGGTCACGATCTAAAACTCTGCCAACACAAAGGTAAATTACGCCCGGGCCATTGCTCGGGCGTTTCCAATTCCTGCCTCGCATTAAAAGTTGATATTTTTAAAAATATCAGATATTTTTTACTACGTGTGATGAATTTTAGATTCGCAGACACATGGAGCTGTCGTTTATGGTGAAACCCGAAGAGGCTGGCGCAAGCCCCTCTCTCTATTCCTTGGCGCATCTGACGCTGATTGGCTGTACGCCGCCCGAGCTGGTCTATATCGCCGCGCGAGCCGGGTACGATGCGGTCAGCCCCCGGTTCATTCCGATGCATGTGCCCGGTGAATTCACTCAATCCCCGATCGACAAGGCACAAGTGCAAGCCACCAAAACTGCTCTCACTACCACCGGTCTGAAGGTTCTGGATATCGAGATTGCGCGCATCACCGAAGATGTCGACCCGCGCAGTTTTGAGCGATCGTTGGAGATCGGCGGAGAACTGGGCGCCAAACGCATGATCATGAGCGCGTGGACCAACACTCGCGATGATCGTGACTTTTTGATCGACGTTTATTCCGAGACTTGCGAACTGGCCGCACCCTTCGGGCTGACGGTGGACCTGGAGTTCCCGAGTTTCTCCCGCCTGCGCACTCTGGATGAGGCGCTTGATATCGTGCGTGCCTCTGATCAACCGAATGGCGGTATTCTGGTCGATACGCTTTATCTGCACCTCAGCCGCGTTGATCTCGGAGAGCTTCTGCACGTCCCCTCTGACCTGTTTCACTTCCTGCATATCTCGGATTGCCTGCCCGGCATCGCCGATACGCGCGAGGGCATGATCCAGCTGGCCCGCGATGCAAGGCTCTATCCTGGCGAAGGTTGGATCGATTTCACCGGCATCATCGAACGGATGCCACCCGTCGACTATTCCATCGAACTGCCCAACCAAAGCCGCGTTGCCGAGTTGGGATATGAAGAACACGCGCGTCGCTGTCTCAGCCACGCCAAACGAACATTCGGCAAGGCGCGATCACAGCGCCGCATGCCCGAAGCAGCCATTCCAAAACACCAAGAGGATTATCATGGGCAAAGAGCTCACTGAAAACGACCGGCACCTTGCGGCCGATATGCTGGCACGCGCCCGCGCTGCCATGGCCGAGATCGAGGATTGGGATCAGGACAGGCTGGACCGCCTGTCTCAGGCCATTGCATGGTATGCTGGGAACGAGAAAACCTTCACCCGGCTGGCCCAGCAAGGCGTGGACGAAAGCGGTATCGGAGATCGCGAAGGGCGCCCCGCGAAGCGCTTCAAGATTCACATGGTGCTGCGAGATGTCCTGCGCACGCCATCGACCGGGATCGTCGAGGTGGATGAGGAAAAGGGCTTGGTGAAATACGCCAAACCTGCTGGCGTGATCGCATCCCTGATTCCTATGACCAACCCGGCAATGACACCGCCGGTGACCGGCGTGTCCGCCGCGAACGCCCGGAATGCGGTGATCTTCAGCCCGCATCCACGCACCGCTCACACGACTTATGAAATGGTCGAGGTCATGCGCGCAGCGTGCCGCGCCGCAGGTGCCCCCGAGGATCTGTTTCAATCCATTCGCAAACCTTCGATTCCATTGACGCAACATCTGATGGAAATCTGCGACCTGACTTTGGCAACGGGCGGCAAGCCGATGGTCAAAGCGGCCTACAGTTCTGGGCGCCCGGCCTATGGCGTCGGCGCAGGTAACTCGTCCATCGTCATCGATGAAACCGCCGACTTGGACATCGCCGCGCAGAACACTCGCATTTCGAAGACGTCCGACTTTGGCTCGGGTTGTTCTGCCGACGGCAACATCATCATCCAGCGCTCAGTTTACGACGATATGGTCAAGGCGCTTCAAGCCGAAGGCGGCTACCTGTGTTCGGATGAAGAGAAGGCCATGCTCGAAGCGGCCATGTGGGATGAAAAGGGAAACCGTACGTTTCCGACCATCGCCTGCCCACCTCAGCAAACGGCCAAGGTCGCCGGATTTAGCATCCCAGAAGATCGAAAGTTCCTGATGGTTGAAAATCAGGGGCAAATCGGCCCGCAGCACAAGTTCTCCAAGGAAAAACTGACCACGCTGATGGCGCTTTATCACTTCGACACGTTCGATGACGCGCTGGAAACGGTCAGCCAGATTTACAACACCGGGGGCAAGGGTCATTCCTGCGGGATCTACAGCCACAATGACGATCACATCGACCGGTTGGCGCGTCTGGCTCCGGTCAGCCGCATGATGGTTCGGCAGCCTCAGTCCAAGGCCAATGCGGGTGCCTGGACCAATGGCATGCCTATGACCAGCAGCCTGGGTTGCGGCATCTGGGGCGGCAACATCACCAATGAAAACGTCACCATGAAACACATGATGAACTACACCTGGGTCAGCCGTCCGACCCCCGAGGATCGCCCCTCGGAACCGGACCTGTTCGGTGAGTTCTACGGACAGGAGGTCGCGTGATGGACGGAGCGAAACTGGACGGTAAAACCGTCGCCGAACATATCGTTGATTTCCTGGAACGTCGTGAGGTCAAACATGTATTTGGCCTGTGCGGTCACACGAACATCGCGGTTCTGGCTGCTTTAGCGGAAAGCCCCATCGATTTTGTCACCGTGCGGCACGAACAAATCGCCAGCCATGCGGCGGACGCTTATGCCCGCGTGACGGGCAAGGCCTCGGTGGTCTTATCACACCTCTCCCCAGGTTTGACAAATTGCGCCACCGGGGTCGCCAACGCGGCGCTGGACTGTATCCCGATGGTGGTGATCGCGGGCGATATTCCTACGCATTACTACGGTAAACACCCGCATCAGGAGGTGAACCTGCACGCAGACGCCGCCCAGTGGGAGATCTATCGCCCCTTCGTCAAACGTGCATGGCGCGTAGATCGGGCGGACCTGATGGCCGAAATCTTGGAAAAGGCGTTTCATCTCGCTGAAAGCGGCCAGTCCGGACCGGTACTGGTCAATGTCCCCATGGACATCTTTTCAGAGGTGATCCCCTCGGACAGTTTCGACCGTATCCGAGAAAACACGCGCGCGCTCAAGAAGCCGTCGATTGACGACGAGACAGCGCGAGAGATTGTCGAAGCACTGGCTAAGGCCGAAAACCCGGTTGCTTATGTCGGCGGCGGTATCCTGCTGGCGCAAGCCAGTGAGGAATTGCGTGCATTCGTTGAACATATGGGACTGCCCGTCGCGCATTCCCTCATGGGCAAGGGCGCGCTGCGGGACGACCATCCACTTGTGCTGGGAATGACCGGCTTTTGGGGCACCGAGCTGGTCAACCAGTCCTGCCTGAATGCGGACTACATCTTTGCCGTGGGCACCCGGTTCAAAGAGGCCGATTGCTCCAGCTGGTATCCCGGCTATACGTTCAACATTCCCGGTTCAAAGGTCATTCATATCGACATCGAACCGCAGGAAATCGGTCGGAATTATCCCACCGAGATCGGTGTCGTTGCGGACGCCAGGGCCGCATTGCGCGTCCTCAACCGGGTCGCCCGCGAGATGTATCCGGACGGCTTCAAGCGCCCCGCGCTGGAACAGAAGATCGCCGACTTCCGATCGGACTTCAAAGCGCGCAACATGGTCATGGCGACCTCGTCGGCCTTTCCGATGATGCCCGAGCGTATTCTGGCAGATACCCGCAAAGCACTGCCCGAGGATGCCATCATCACCACGGACGTTGGGTGGAACAAGAACGGCGTCGGGCAACAGTTCGATATCCTGACGCCCGGTTCAATCCTGACCCCGGGCGGGTTCGCGACGATGGGCTTTGGCCCTCCGGGCGCGATCGGCGCAAAACTGGCAGCACCTGATTGTGTGGTGATAAGTCTGGTCGGCGATGGTGGCTTCGGTCAAAACCCGTCGATGCTGGCGACGGCGGTCGAGCTTGATCTGGGCATCATCTGGCTGGTGATGAACAACAACGCTTTTGGCACCATCGCCGGTCTTCAAAAAGCGCATTATGGTCTGACCTATGGAACCACCTTCCCCGGATCAGCCGCCGCACCCGCAAATGGGCCCGGCTATGCCGAAATAGCACGAGCCTATGGCGCGGAAGGGCACAGACTCAGCGCAGCCGACGAGCTGTTGCCCGCACTGGAAGCGGCAATCGCCAGTGGCAAGCCAACCGTGCTCGATGTGCCGATGATCAACAACCCGACACCAACGACCGGGCATTGGAACATCTTGGACATTTACTCTCCGGACAAGGATGTTTCACACGTCGCAACCTAAACAATCTGCGCGAGGTACACTCTGCAAAGGAAGTGCTTCGCGCGGACCTGGCCTGTTACCATGCTCGTGAAAATGACTTAAGAAATGTCAGTCTGCTTAGCCAGCCGTGTGTTGGGTGATGATTGGACTTAACATCCCTGCAAGTGCATAAAAAATATCTTAAAGTTACCTTTTCTTGTTCGACCCGTTCAGGTGTCAAATTAGATAACTAGGTACGTTTGTGAGTCTCGCAAAACGACTTTGTTTTCTCCCTTGGGAGGTCACGAACGAGACTAGGTCGTGAATTGTTTTGTGCGTTCGGCGCGAACGTGTTCGCGGTGTCCTAAAGGGTTTCCATAAACACCTGATCTCCGGTACCTGCGGCCTGATCATTGGGGCGCAGGTGTTTTTTGTATCGGCTTGCGTTTTAACTACCTTTCTTTGCCGCTGGCGCTAGGCTTTGTGGGCGGGTGCCCGTAGCGTTAGTAGAAAGAGGACGGAAAGACGTAGTGATTGCCGCCGTAAAGCAAGCTCCTATGCGCCTCTTCGGTCTGGTTTGGCTGATGCTGTTCGTGCTTGCGTCTGGTGCGCAGGCAGAGCGCGCGTCCCCGCCGATCATGCTGACCGATGAGATCGTTCAACGCATTCAGGCGGCCCGAAAGACAGATGCCCGAACGGCGGCGATCTACAAAGTGCTTCTGGATGACGCGGAAACGTATCTGAAGCAACCTACCATTGTCGAAGTCACTCGGGCGCAAAGCGCTGATGGGACAAAGCCTTTTCAGGGGTTCAACCAGAAACCGGTCGAACATCTGACGACTCTGGGCCTGGCATGGCGTTTGACCGGCGACAAGCAGTTTGCCGAAAGGTTGCGGACAGAGCTTGTTGAGCTTTCCAAACTGGAAACATGGTATCCCGAACAATTTCTGGATCTCAGCAGGGTCGCTTTGGCCGTCGCGCTTGGTTACAACTGGATCGGCGAAAGGCTGAGCGATAATGATCATTCGCTGATCCGCAGCGCGCTTGTGAACAATGCGCTGAACGAGGCCGCCAAGATCTACGATCTGGATCAGGGCTATTTCGACAAGGGCTGGGTTGTACCCCAGCGTTGGATCAATCCGACTCAGATCCCAAGCGATTTGCCTGATGGAACGGGACTGGCCGACATCACCTGGCCCGTCGCATCCTTCAACTGGAACATCATCTGCAACAGCGGGATGATTGCCGCCGCTCTTGCGGTATCCGAAGCCGAGCCCGACTTGTCCAAGCGGATTATCCATGACGCCCAGATCTCTCTTCGGAACGGTTTTTCCGTTTTTTCCCCCGGTGGGGCCTGGCCAGAGGGGCCGATGTACGGTGCCCTTGCGGCGCGCGATGCAGCCGGAACCATGAGCGCGCTGAACTCGGCGCTGGGGCATGATTTCGAGCTGTCCAATTCCGATGGTCTTGAGGGATTCGGCGATTATCTGGTGCACGTGACAGGGCCGACGGGTTTGTTGTTCAACTACGGCGACAGTGACACAAGCACCGATCTGGTCGCGCTCAACTGGTTTGCATCACACTTTAAGCGGCCTGAATACATGCGGTTTCTGTCTGATGCCCCGCCGTCGTCCCATCCCGCCCTTGCGTTGATCTGGGATCAACAGACCCGGGAACAGGGTGAACGAAGCCTGCCAAGATCGGCATGGTTCGGTGGTCTGGGTCTTGTGACGATGCGCTCGGAATGGTGGGACCCGGACGCCGTTTACGTTGGGTTCAAAGCCGGTCCGTTGCGCAGTCATCACAACAATCTGGATGCCGGGACCTTTGTGCTGGATGCAAAGGGCGTGCGCTGGGCGGTGGATCTTGGGGTCGGGAACTATGACCTACCAGGATATTTTCTGGAGAAGCGGTTTGACTATTATCGCACGGCAACGATCGGTCAGAACACGCTGACCTTCGGGACAGGGAACCAGCAAACGATCGGACGTGCACAGATCGAGGAATTCGCGCAGTTCCCCGAGCTTTATTTCGCAATCGCCGATCTTTCCAACCCCTATGCAAAGCCAATCGGAACGATCAAACGCGGGATCGCCTTGATCGAAGGGGACAGGGTTCTGATCCAGGATGAAATCTTCGGCCAGACCGAACCGATTGCATGGACGATGCACACTGAGGCAAAGATTGATCTGGACGGGCAAAACGCTGTTTTGCGTCAGAGCGGGCAGGAGCTGCATGCGCGTATCCTGTCACCGCCCGGGGCGACGTTTTCCACCCGTTCGGCGGACCCTTGTGACACGCCATTTAATGCAGATTGCAAGAGCCAGAACCCCAACACCGGTATAACCCGTCTGATGATTGAAAGACCTGCTCAAGGGTCAGACGCAGCGCAGACCATCGCTGTGATTTTTGAAACGAAAGAGGGCGCAGACACACCCAAAGTCATTCCGTTAAGCGAATGGCGGCTCAGCGCGACACTCTCGCGTCGTGAAAATCTTCAATAAGGTGCAACTCCCCAGGGGTCGCTAGACCTTGTGAGCACACCGCTTTTTGAGGATGCGGTTCGTGACGACAGAGCTGGTGCCTCCAAGCAAAACCGGACAACCTCGTATGTGGTTCACGCCCAACGGGTAAAGGCAGGGTCATAGGGTGACGGGTCGATCACTCGGGCCTCGACAAGGTCACCGCACAGGTCCAATTGCATGACGGCACCAGGGGCGCTCAGACCCGGATCGACAAACGCGTAGGCCAGGTTCATACCCACGCGGTGGCCCCATTCGCCGGAGGTGACGGTGCCAACCACATTGCCGTCGTGCATCAATGATGCACCCGCATGGGCGGGGGCGTGTGATGTCATGATCTGCAGGGTTACCAGCTTCTTACGCTGTGTCGACGCCTGACGTTCCAGCAAGGCCTCGCGTCCGACGAAATTGTCCTTGTCGAGCTTCACAAATCGATCCAGCCCGGTCTCGAATGGATCAAACTCGGTGATCAGGTCGGATTTCCAGTGCAGATAGCCTTTCTCCAACCGCATCGATTCAACTGCGCGGCTGCCGAACAGCTTGAGGTCATAGGCCTCACCCGCTTTGCGCAACGCAAGATACGCCGCATAAAGCGCGGCGTTGGGCACGTGGATTTCATAGGCCAACTCGCCCGAGAAACTGACGCCAAGCACGGTGGCCGGGGCGTGTCCGATGAAACACTCGCGCGCGCTGAGCCAGGGGAACGCGTCAGCAGACCAGTCGCCGCGCGCACAGGCGGACAGCACATCCCGGGATTTGGGTCCGGCAAGAACCAGAATGGTCTGGTCATTGGTCAGGCTGCGAATTTGCACGTCCTCACCTGGCCGGATATGCGCGCGCAACCAGTCCATGTCATGGTATTCACTGGCCGCGGCCGAGCCATACCAGACCCGATCCGGCCCGCGATCTGACGCGGGCAGGTTGGTGACCGTGGCCTCGCATTTCACCATGCCCTGATGGTTCAGCAGATACCCCAAGCCAACGCGTTGGGCCTTACGTGGCACCCGCCCGCAGATCATCCGATCAAGAAAGTTGTGCCGGTCCGCGCCCGTGATTTCTAGCCGATTGAAACCGTTGACCTCGCATAACCCCACATTGGTTTGCACGTTTGCGACCTCGGCGGCAACGATGTCAAAGGCCTCGTCGAAATTGAAACTCAGGGACGGATGAAAATCCGGATCGGGTCTGATGTAGTTGACCCTCTCCCACCCATTGACCACCGTGAACTCGGCGCCTTCGGCGGCCATGACGGGCGTCAAAGGCGTTGTCTTGGCCAGGCGACCGGCAGGGCGGTGTTCATGAGGAAAGTGGAACCGGAACTCGTTCTGATAATCCTCGATGGCTTTGAGCGCCGTCAGCTCCACATTGGCGTGGCCGGTAAAGCGTCTTGGGTCCAGACACCAGGTGTCATACTGCGCCTCGCCATTAACGATCTGTTGCGCTAGCAGCCAGCCGTGACCGCCGCCTTCGCCAAGCCCCGCGCGCAGGCCGATGATGCAAAAGGCATTCTGTTTCCCGGGGATTGGCCCGACCAGCGGCGCGCCATCAATCGTATAGGTGATCGGGCCGTTGACGATGGACCTGATGCCCGTCTCGCGCAGCGCCGGCATACGTTCAAACGCGCCTTCCAGCACGTCCATGACGCGTTCAAGATCGTCCGGGCAGAGCGCGTTCACAAAGTTCGGGTCGATCCCGTCCATGCCCCATGTCTTGCAGTCCTGTTCATAGAACCCGACCAGAAGCCCGTTCTTTTCCTGCCGGCAATAATAATCCGAGATCGGGCAGCGCAGCAGAGGCATACGATGACCGGCCTGCGCAATTCCGGGGATGTCTTCGGTCAGGAAATACTGATGCTCCATCGAGGCGACCGGGTGATGCACACCCATCATCGCGCCAACCTCGTTCACCCGATAGCCGCAGGCATTCACCACTATATCGCAGTCGATATCCCCCGCTGTAGTGTGCACCGTCCAGGTGTCGTCCTTGTGTTGCGTCAGGGCCGTCACCGGCGTGTTGCGATAGACCTCGGCCCCCGCTTTGCGCGCATGATAGGCCAGCGCCTGGCACAGTTGTGCGGGATCGATGTCGCCATCCAGCGGGTCCCATAAGCCACCCAGCAGGTTTGTTGTTGAAATCAACGGGTGCCGCTTCGCGCATTCTTCTGCATCGATCACTTCGAAATGCACATTCATACCGCGCGCCATGGAAGCAAAGTGGCGATAACCCTGCATTTGCTGCTCGGTATTGGCCAACCGGATACCGCCATCCCCGTGGTGATAGTTGATCGGATAATCCGGGTTTTCAGCCAGGTCTTTATACAGCCGGATCGAATGCGATTTCAGCCCCACCATCGTCTGGTTCATACCAAAATTCGTCACCTGCGCGGCAGAGTGCCATGTGGTTCCGCTGGTCAGCTCGTTCCGCTCGACCAGCACCACGTCTGACCAGCCCTCTTGCGTCAGGTGATAGAGCGTAGAACATCCGGCAATTCCACCGCCGATGACAACAACTTTGGTTCGTGATTTCATGACGATGGCCTCCAACGCAATACGTGCTGATTTGCGAGCGGGAATGTCTGGCGGGCAAGCTTACCGGCGTTAATCAAATAAAATCACGACTAATATACGACTTTATCATATTTACTGCGTCGAGTTTGCGGACCCCCGATGTGTGTCGTTGAATCCGGCAGGTGCTCCAAATGCGGGGATGTGCAATGACGGAAGGACAGGGCAAGCGCGGCGGACGGCGGGCGCGTCTGGCGCAGCGCGCGGCGCCGCCAACGCAAAACCCTTGCCCGCCCGGTCAGATCGGAGGCAGCTATAAGCCGCTCAGCGAAAGCGACCTTTCGCAGATTTTCGACAACGCGCTTAATCTGCTTGAACACCTTGGCCTCGGCGAAGTGCCGGATCGGCTGCATCGCGATTTGCTGGCTGCTGGGGCAAAAGACAACGGGGCAGGGCGCGTCGTGTTCCCGCCGTCTTTGGTGCGCGACGCGATTGATCAGGCGGCCAAAACCTTTGTGCTGCACGGTCGTGACGAAAGCCGTTCGATCCATGTGGGTGGCAACAAAGTGTATTTCGGCACCGGTGGGGCGGCGGTTCAGACCCTGGATCCCGAGACTGCTTTATACAGGCCGTCGACACTGGCGGACCTGCACGATTTCACGCACCTGCAGGACAAGCTGACCAATATCAGCTGGTTCACGCGCTGTTGCGTGGCCACGGATGTGGCGGACAGTTTCGATCTGGATGTGAACACGGTTTTCGCACTGATCCACAACACGACAAAACCCGTGGCGACCTCATTCACACTGGCCGAGCATGTGGCCCCGATTGTCGAGATGCTGGATATTGTGGCTGGCGGGGATGGAGCCTTTTCTCGCAGGCCGTTTCTGAAGGCCCATATCAGTCCCATCATCTCTCCGATGCGGTTTGGTGAGGATGCGGTGGATGTGGTTTACGAATGCATTCGGCACAACATTCCCATGTCCTGCATCACCGCGGCTCAGGCTGGTGCAACCGCGCCCGCAACACTTGCCGGGTTTCTGGCGCAATCGATGGCGGAAACGCTGGCCAGCCTGTTGATGGTGCACGCCATTCAACCCGGCTTTCCCATGGTGTTCTCCAACTGGCCGTTGGTGATCGACCTGCGCACCGGAGCGTTTGCCGGGGGCAGCGGTGAAACCGCCGTTCTGAACGCGGCCTCGGCGCAATTGTCAAACTGGCTTGGCTTGCCGTCGGGCGTGGCCTGCTCGATGACCGATGCCAAACCGATCGACGCGCAATATGGCGCGGAAAAGGGCCTGACATCGCTGGCTGCCGCCTTGGCCGGCGGCAACCTGATCTATGAAAGCTCTGGCATGACCGCATCCCTGCTGGGGGCCAGTTTCGAGGGGTTCGTTCTGGACGATGAAATGCACGCCAACACCTATCGCGCGTTGCGTGGGATCGAGGTGAGCGATGAAAACCTAGGCTATCAGGCGATTTGCGATGCGGTTCTGGGCGAGGGGCACTTTTTGGGCGGCCAGCAGACCTATGAGGCGATGGAGCGTGATTACTTCTATCCGTCCCTGGCCGACCGCGACGACCCGCGAAGCTGGGCCGAAAACGGAGGTCAAACCGCCTGGGATCGCGCCCGCGCCCGGGTGCGCGACATCCTTGATGCGCCCAGCCCTGGTTACCTGACCCCTGATCAGGACAGGGAAATCCGCGCCAGGTTCAACATTCTCTATCCCTGAGCCTTTATTCGATCAGCGTAAAACTGTCCGCCAGCCAGGGGGCCGTCTCGCAGATGGATGTGATGGCAGTCTTTCGGATCAACCCGCGGATCTTGTTATCCACCAGATCCAGCACTGATCGCGAGCAATCGGGTGTCGAGACAATCGCCAGCGTTCGGGCGAACCCTTTTCCGGGAAAGGGATGCATCCGCAATTTGCTTTGAAACCGCCGTGCCCGTGCGAACAGGATCGGAGTTGTGATTGTCCACCCAGCGCCCGCTGCGACCATGGCCATCAGCGTTTGGTTGTTTGAGCATTCGAAATTATGCGGGGCCGAAATACCCATCCGGCGCAGTTGGGATTCGATCTGACGTGCAATGATCAGATTGGCCGAGAACCGCAGGAACGGCAATTTGGTTTGACTGTTCAGCACCTCGGCCAACGACTGCTCGCTCAGGCGTGGCAGGACGATTACAAACGGGTCGCGCAGCAAAGGCCGGTCCTGCAGGTCGCGCATCCTGTCCTCCGGAGTCGTGGTGATCCCCAAATCCAGATGGCGATCCCGCAGCATCTCGATGATCGCGTGGCTTGAATCGGTCTGATACATGAAGTCACACGCGGGCATATGTCTGGACAGAAAAACCGCTAACTCGGGGATGATGTCGCTGTCGAAATCCTCGATCGTTCCGATCCGCAGATAACTGGCCTGCGCGATATTTCCGGCCGAGGCCTCGGCCTTGGCCTTGCGAATGGCATAGAGCGCCTCGTCGATATTGCGCAGAAACACATGACCTTTGGGGGTCAGGACCATGGGTTTGCGGGCATGGTTGAACAGCTCGACGCCCAGATGGTCTTCCAGGTTGCGCAAATGGTGCGAAACGGTGCTGATGGTCAGCCCCGTCTCTTTCGCGGCGGCCTGCAGCGATCCTTTCTGGGCGCAGATCTGAAACAGTTCCAGCCATTTCAGGCTGAGGTCTTTTGGGGTCGATTGGCGCGACATGAGGGGCGATGCGATGTTTGGGTGATATGATATCTCAAATCGTTAAAGACTATTTATCATGATCTCAAACACATTGAGCACTGTACCCCAAGACGTTGGAGCAGATTGAGCGGTCAGATCCTCTATTCCAGCTTGCTCAAGTGTTAAGGAAATTTAACTTGACCTAAGGTCAACTGTTCATGGGCCGTCCCCACCTGATGCTCACCAGATAGGAGTGAGCAAAATGAAGATGACCGCCGTTTTTAGCCTTGTGGCCCTGAACCTTGGAATTCTAAGCGGCCCGGCCCTTGCCAATTGCCATTTCGGTATCGATCCGACGACGGGAATGGAGACGATAATCTGTGAAGGGGAAGGCGGCTATTCCAGCTGGGGCACAATGATCGCCCAGGCGTGAAGCCCCGCTGGCCTGTTTTTGCCTGCGAAACCGCGTGTTTGCGTGGGAAATCAGATGGATCGCCGTGTAATCAATCCTTGCCGATCTCAATCATTATCGACGGAGTCTGCCCGCGTGTTGCGGGTGGCTCGCGCGTTTTCGTGGCTTTGATGCAACGAGCGCCGAAAGAAAAAATGATGCTTTTCAATTGGTTATCATGCGGTAACTTCGCGCACACAAAATATTTGACCTGATGTGAACTGCTTAACTTTGGCAACGACGCCGATGTGCCACTATCTTTAACGTGTTGTAAGTTAATGATTCAGGTAACCAAATGTATCTAGCAAGGTTCGAAGGGCACAGTCGCGCAGTCGATGAGATCCGAATGGAGGACTACGCCAGGGAACACCCCTTGTTGTCCAACGCAGCGGTGCATGCTCAGTGGAAGCGGGGCTCCTGGCAGGTTTCGCGCATTGGCGAGATTTGGAAGCGGACCGGCAAGATATTTTCGGTGCCGTATGAAGGCACAAACGCATATCCTGCCTTTCAGTTTGGTGCGGATGGAACGCCGCTGGCGTTGGTGGAGCAAGTCTTGCGGGTGCTGCCCACGGGTGCGAACCCGTGGCAACAGGCGTTCTGGATGACCTCACCCAACCTTTATCTGGACGGCACAAGCCCGGCGGATTGCATTCAGGCGGGCGATGACCGGGTGGTTTTGGCCGCAAGCCACGCGGTCTTTACCGTGCAATAATGCACCGTCGGATAGCTTAGGCCTCAAACCGATAAAAGCGCTTTGCGGTTTCGCAAAACACCTGGTCGTGGTCTGACGCAGGGACCAGCGCAAGATGTCTGGACGCGGTGTCATGGTAACTGGCACTCAGGCAGTCGACCGGAAAGTTTGATCCGAACATGCAGCGGCTGGCCCCGAACCGGGACAGGCAGGTTGAAACGATTGGCGCAACGGCCTCAGCGCTCCAGCCATGATCAAACATCCCAAGGCCCGAGAGCTTGCAATAGACCTGCGGCAAATCTGACAAGGCGCCCAGCGCATCGGCCCAAGCTCGCAACCCGAGCTCAGTGCGATCATGCGGCGACCCTGCATGACACAGCGCGACCTGCGTCGCAGGGGCTTGTTCAAGCACGGCTGCGGTTTCGGCCATAAGCTCGGGCAGCAATTGCAGATCAAAGGAAAGATCACGGTCCGCTAGTTTTTTCAAACCTTCCAGAAACTTTGGATCCTGCAGCAACGTATTCGTACCGGTCTTTGCATCCTCGCCCGGTGCGCGGCCAATGATCTGACGAACACCGCGCAGAGAAGGCAGCGTTTGAAGTCGGTCCAGCTGCGCATCCAGATCGTCAGCGGCCAGGTCACAGAACGCCACCTGCAGCACTGGCCAATCCGGGAACTGGTCAGCTACGGATTGGACCCATTGCGCCTCAGCCCACGGATCGGCCGCGCCAACCTGAATATGTACCGAAGCGCCAAAGCCCAGAGCGCTGGCCTCAGCACGAAACTCGGGCAGCAGATAGTTGCGCTGGATTGGTGTCGGGTCGCCAAAAAAACGGGCAACGCCTTTTTCCATCAGCCACGGGTAGGTCACGGCGGACAGATCCCAAAGATGGTGGTGCGCGTCGATCCTCATGGGGTTTCGATCCCTGTGGTTCTGGCCAGAATGTCGACCCCTTGCATTTTCCAGAAATGCAGCAGGTCGATGAAAATCCAGTTTTCGGCCAGTTTGTCACCGGCACGGCGATAGATATCGATCACCCGAAATTCTGCGGGTTTTCCGGTGGCCGGCATTCCCATGAAACCGCCGGACGGAACAGCTGTGAAGTTCGGCCAGCCAAAGAACCCGCCGTAATGCCCCTCGGCCAGGCGGCAGATATGTTTGGTTTTTGACCGCTCGGCGAAACTGGCGCGGAATGGCCCTGCGTGTTGTTTGGCGTAGCGATCAATCGTGTAGGTCGCGCCGATCCCTTCGGGCCCCCACCACAGCATGTCGTCATGCCAACTGCGGGCCAGTTCGTCCTCAAGGGTCAATCCGCTGTTCCATTGCCCCAGATCCGCGATCATCGAATTGATCACGGCCAGCGTCTTTTCGCCCTCTTCCACGGGCTGTTCGTCAAACAGAAGGCCATCATGCGTCCGCGGCCCGGGTTGTACCAGATGTTCGGCTGTCTGCGGCGGAAACGGGTTTTGCCCCGCCTGCACCATCAGGTGAGGGATATCGAAATACATCGCAGTTTCGACAATCTGTTCACCGACAATCCTGTAAAACGCGCAATAGCGCAGAAACGCCAGCTTTCCGGTCGGGCGTATGCCCAGCCATGCCCGATCGAATAGCCCCATCAGATGCCCCATCGAAACCACCCAGGTATCAGCGCTGTCATCCATCGAGTTCCGCCCGGCAAACAGGATATCCACTCGGTTCTGAATGCGCGTCAGGCTGTTTTTCAGTGGTTGCCAAAATGCCCGGGCAACCTGTTCTGCGCCATTGATTTCATTGAACGGATGAAAGCCCCGCCAAAGCATTTCGGGCGCGCAAAAGCGGGTCAGGACATCTGAAATTTCCTGATCTGACGCCGAGTCCAGGGCAGAGTGAAACGCGGCGACAAGGTTCTTTTCTGCGTGAAAGTTCACAGTATTTCCAATATTAACAGGTGGTTACGGGGTTGGTGCATCCGACGTGACTCGATTGCCAAACGTACCTTTGCATACGTATGCAAAAAAGTCTTGCCTGATTTGATATTTGTGACTTACATTTTTGCATACGTATGCAACGCGAATCCTTGCAGGGGGCACCATGGCGGAAATTCAATTGCGTAACGTCGGTAAACGCTGGGGTTCGTTTGTTGGGGTACATAACTTTGACCTGACCATCGCGGATCGTGAGTTTCTCGTCCTGTTGGGCCCGTCGGGTTGCGGGAAAACCACGACCATGCGGATGATCGCGGGGCTTGAGGATGTGACCGAGGGCGAGATCCTGGTGGATGGCAACGTCGTAAACGATCTGGAGCCCAAGGATCGTGACGTGGCGATGGTGTTCCAAAGCTATGCGCTTTACCCAAACATGAACGTCTACGAGAACATCCGCTTTCCTTTGAAAGTGCGCGGGATCGACCCCGCGACCCATGACGAAAAAGTACGTCGCGCCAGCGCCATGGTTGAGCTGGATGATTTCCTGCATCGCAAACCCGCCGAATTGTCCGGTGGTCAGCGTCAGCGCGTGGCTTTGGCGCGTGCAATCGTGCGCGAACCGAATGTGTTCCTGATGGATGAGCCGCTGTCGAACCTCGATGCCAAGCTGCGGGTATCGACCCGGGCGCAGATCAAGAACCTCAGCCACGAGCTTGCGGTGACCACGATCTATGTGACCCATGACCAGATCGAAGCGATGACGCTGGCCGATCGCGTTGTTGTCATGAAGCAGGGTGTGGTGCAGCAGGTGGGCAGCCCCACGGAAATTTATGATCGCCCAGCCAACACTTTTGTCGCCAGTTTTATCGGTTCACCGGCAATGAACCTGATGGAAGGTGAGGTTTCGGGTGGCATGTTCCGAACCGAGCATGTGGAAATCCCCGTGAGTGCGCCTGATGGTCCGATGACGCTGGGTTTCCGTGCGGAAGACGCCTCAATCGCCCAAGGGCAGGGGCAGATCACCGCCCCGATTTACACGCTGGAACTGCTGGGCGACGCGACCATGATCTCGGTCCGCGTCGGCGGCGCGCTGGTATCTGTCAAAGCGGACAAAGCATTCCGCGCCGAGATTGGCGAGATGGTCTCGTTCTCGGTGCCAACAGAAATCTGTCATCTCTTCGAAGCTGGAAGCGGTGCGCGGATCGGGGACTAACCCCAAAAAAGGCCCAACCGGGCAAAACACCGGTCCGGACGTCGACGACGGACCGATCCTGACAGGGAGACACATATGAAACTCAAGGCAATCCTGATGGCAGGGGCCATGTCACTGGCGGCAAGCGGTGCATGGGCAGCCTGCGATTATGAAAACACAACCGAAATCAAATCGCTGACCGCAAGCTTCGAGGCCTGGAAAGCCGTCACCGATGCGATGGCGGAATGCGGCAATTTCAGCCCCTCGCTGGATAACGAGTTCCGCGAAAAGCAGCCCGAGGCCTTTGCCGCGAACCCGTCGCTCTATCAGATTGGCGGCGTTTCGAACGCCACTCTGGTGCCGCTGCTGAACGCGGGCACCATCCGTCCGCTGGATGATCTGGTCGAGAAATACGGCCAGGATTTGTTGCCGAACCAGCTGATCAAGGTTGATGGCAAGGTCATGGCGATTGCCTTCATGGTGAACGCCCAGCATCTGATGTATCGCAGCGACGTTCTGGCCGATCTGGGCATCGAAGAACCCAAGACCTATGACGACGTTCTGGCTGCAGCCGCCAAGATCAAAGACGCGGGCGTCATGGATTATCCGATCGGTGGAACCTTCAAGACCGGTTGGAACCTTGGTCAGGAGTTCGTCAACATGTACCTGGGCGAGGGCGGTGCGTTCTTCGGTGACGGCAACATGCCCGCAATCAACAATGAACAGGGCGTGAAAGCCTTGGAAACGCTGAAAGCGATGACCGAGTACATGGACCCTGAATATCTGGTCTCGGATTCCACCTACGTTCAGCAACAGTTCCAGCAGGGCAAGATCGCGATGGCGAACCTGTGGGCCAGTCGCGCCGCGGCGATGAATGACGAGGCCGAAAGCCAGGTTGTGGGCAAAGTGACCATGGCGGCAGCGCCGATGGGATCTGCCGTACCTGCCACCACCATCTGGTGGGACGGTATCGTTCTTGCAACCAACATCAGCGACGAAGATGCAGCGGCTGCCTTCCAGGTTGCGATGGAAGGTATCGACGGCGATATGGTTGGCGCAAATAACGACACCGCTGTCTGGCTCAGCACAGCCTATACACCGGGCGACCTGGCAGCTGGTGCGGCGGCATCCGCGCAAAACGGTGCCAAAGCCTATCCGGCCTCGGGCCCGATGGGCATCATGCACACCTCTCTGGGCAACGGTCTGGCCGATTTCATGACCGGTGCGAAAGATGCGCAAACCACGCTGGCTGATATCGAGGCGGACTACATCACCGCCGCGAAAGAAGCTGGCCTGATCAGCAACTGATCTTCCTGCGGGAGGGCACGGCCCCTCCCGCATTTTTCCGAGAACCATGAGAAAGGCAGAGCCATGAATTTCAGGACATTTGCCGCCTTTGTAGGCCCCTCTGTCTTTATGATGCTTCTCTTTATTGCGTTCCCGCTGGTCAGCGTGTTCAAGCAGAGCTTTTATCTGACCCAGCCAGTCTATGAGACGGTGGAGAAAGAGACCTGCACACCCGGGTTTCTGACACAGACCTGTGTGACCGAAGAGGTGACACAGCCAGTGCTGGATGAACATGGCGAGATTGTAACCCGGACCGAATATGTCGGCTTGCAAAGCTATCGCAACGTGCTGGAACCGGAACGGGCCTGGCGCGCGGTGACCGAAGGAAACTGGAGCGTTTTGTCTACGATCAACTTCTGGAAGGCGTTGCGGTTTACGCTGACCTTTACCCTGATCACACTACCGCTTGTGATTGTCTGCGGGCTTGGCATTGCGGTGCTGATCAACAATGCCGCCAACTCGATCCGAGGGCCGGTCATATTCATCTCGTTGCTGCCCTTTATCATCACACCGGTCATCGGAGCCTTGTCGATCAACTGGCTGTTCCGGGGCGATGGCATCATGACGGCATTGCTGGAATGGTGGCTGAACCGGGATATCGCCCTGTTTGCGCAGGCCTGGACGATTGAGGTCCTGATGATGTTCTACCGTGTCTGGCACGTGGCCCCGTTTGCCGCCATCGTCTTTTATGCCGGTCTGCAGACCGTCAATCAGGACAGTCTGGAAAGCGCCGTGATCGATGGGGCGACCCGTTGGCAGCGCATGAAATACATCGTCATTCCGCATCTCATGCCGCTGATCATCTTCATTTCGATGATCCATCTGATGGACAGCTATCGCGTGTTCGAAGAGATCGTCGGTTTCTCAAGCCAGGGCTATGTCATCTCGTTGCAGTGGCTGACCTTTGACTTCCTGGTCCCTGATCAGGCGGGCAACCGGTCAATCAGCCGGGCCTCGGCCAGCGCCATGCTGACGATGATCGGTATCGTCATCCTTCTCATCCTTCCGCTGCGCCGGACATGGCGCGATCACAAAGGAGGTCACTGATATGTCCTCGCGCGCGCTTCGCCAACCGTTCAGCCTGCGGCTGACCTCGAACATATTCATGGCGATCTGGTGCCTGATCGCGGCCTTCCCGATCGTATGGATCGCGGTCATGAGCGTGAAGTCACCGGTTGATGCCTATGACAGCAACGCCTTGAATGTGATCTTTGGACCCGCAACGCTGGCCACAGGACACGGGATTTCGATCCTGGACGTTATTCTGGCCATCGCAACAATCTGGGTTCTGTTTCGGCTGACAACCAAAAAGCTGCCGCCGATGGTCAAATCCTATACGCGTCCGGGGCAGGAATGGTTCGGATGGCTGGTTGGCGTGCTGGTCCTTTTGGTTGTCGTGCTCTTGGTCTTTGTGGTCATCCTGCCGGCGGTTCTGAACATCCTGAACCCGCTCTTTGGCCCCCTGGGTCGTGACGTCATCGGGTTGACGACCGAGCACTATAAGACGGTCTGGGTCGACCGGGGCTTTTCGAACAACTTCAAGAATTCGCTGATTGTGACCACCGGGGTTGTGACGGTCTCGCTGACCGTGGGAACGCTGGCGGGCTATGGGCTGGCCCGCTCGGGGTCGACGCTGGCTTTCTGGATCCTGATCATCGCTCTGATTTTCCGCGCGCTGCCGCATTCGGTTCTGGTGGCAGGCTACTTGCCGGTCTTTATCAACTCGGCCGAATGGCTTGCCCCGATCCTGGGCGAGAACGCACCAACGCTGTATGGCAAACCCTTCGCAGTGATCGCGGTTCTGGTAGCCATCAACCAGCCGTTCACGATCTGGATGCTGCGGTCCTTCTTTCAGAACATTCCCGCCGAACTGGATGAGGCCGCGCGGGTGGATGGTTGCAACCATTTCCAGGCCTTCCGCCGGGTTATCATGCCGGTGATGTGGCCGGGTGTGATCACCACGGGGCTGTTCAGCTTCCTGCTGGCCTATAACGACTTTCTCGTGACCTCATTGCTGCTGGATGCCACGAACCAGACCATGGTTCCGGCCATCGCAGGCATGTTCAACCGTGAAACCACGACAACCGATCAGGTGGTTGCGGTGGCGGCGGCGGTGTCGATCATTGCACCGCTGTTCTTCCTGGTCATGATCTTCCAGCGCCAGATTGTCAGCGGATTGACTGCCGGGGCGGTCAAAGGCTGATGAGCAATCACGCCCGCCATAACGCCATGTCACGCCACCCGGCGCTGAACAGGATGCCGAGGGATTTTCTGAGCTTGGGGGGCGCTTCCCCCAATCTCACTCTCTTGCGCCCTGAAAGGATACAGACATGAAAGGTTCCCGCCCGGAACAAGCGGTTCTGACCCGCGACACGGACCTCAGCAAAACCGAAGACACCCGCCGTGTGATCGAGACCATGGTCGACGGCCTGAATGACCACCGGATTGACGACATTGGCGAGTTCTTCTCGCAAAGCTTTCGCTGGATGGGCAATCAGGGATGTGGCACCAAAACCGGCCTGAAAGAGTTTCAGGACAATTGGCAGCGCCCCTTTCAGGCGGCGTTTTCCGACAAGACCTGCATCGACGAAGCGCGTCTTTACATGGGGGAATGGGCCGCGGCTTTTGGCCGACAGGAAGCCACCCACTCGGGTGAGTTTCTGGGCATCGCGCCCACCGGCAAGCGGGTCGAGATCCGGTACATGGATTTCTGGAAAGTCGTTGACGGCAAGATCGTCGACAATTGGGTGAATGTGGATTTCGCGCATGTCGCGGCGCAATTGGGCGTCGACCTGTTCCAGGGAGAAGGCTGGGAAGCATTTGACCGGGGTGAGAAATCTCCGCCCCGGCCCGAAAACTGAGGATTAAAAAATGGCAATCGAGTATCTTAAACGCGGTAAGTCTGATGCTGACCGGGCTGAAGATGACGCCAAAACACGCGCTGTCGTTGAAGCGACGTTGAAAGACATCGAAACGCGCGGGGACGCCGCCGTTCGTGAGTTGAGCGAAAAGTTCGACGCCTATTCGCCGGCCTCTTTCCGCCTGAGCCAGCAAGAGATCGAAGACCTGATCGGCCAGCTGACCGATCGGGAACTGGATGACATCAAGTTCGCACAGGAACAGGTGCGCAATTTTGCCCAGGCGCAGCGGGATTCGATGCTGGATATCGAAGTGGAAACCATGCCGGGCGTCATTCTGGGCCACAAGAACATCCCCGTGCAATCGGTTGGCTGCTATGTACCCGGTGGAAAATTCCCGATGGTCGCCTCGGCCCATATGTCGGTGGCCACGGCCAGCGTGGCAGGTGTGCCGCGCATCATCGCCTGTACGCCACCGTTTCAGGGCAAGCCCAACGCGGCAGTGATCGCGGCGATGCATCTGGGCGGTGCGCATGAAGTTTACGTCATGGGTGGCATTCAGGCCATCGGCGCGATGGCGTTGGGAACCGAAACCATCGATCCCGTGCATATGCTGGTCGGTCCCGGCAACGCCTTTGTTGCCGAAGCCAAGCGTCAGCTGTTTGGCCGTGTGGGCATTGACCTGTTTGCAGGTCCGACCGAGACCATGGTGATCGCGGATGAAACCGCCGCCGATGCCGAACTCTGCGCGACCGATCTGCTGGGGCAGGCAGAGCATGGCTATAACAGCCCCTGCGTTCTGCTGACGAATTCACGCAAACTGGCCGAGGAAACGCTGACCGAGGTCGATCGCTTGCTGGGCATATTGCCCACCGCGGATACGGCCAAGGTGTCGTGGGCGGAATATGGCGAGGTGATCGTCTGCGACACATATGATGAGATGTTGCAGGTGGCCGATGACATAGCCTCGGAACATGTGCAGGTGATGACTGATCGCGATGACTGGTTCCTTGAGAACATGACCTGCTATGGCGCTCTGTTTCTTGGGCCGCGCACCAATGTGTCGAACGGCGACAAGGTTATCGGCACCAACCACACGCTGCCGACCAAGAAGGCCGGTCGCTATACTGGCGGGCTGTGGGTTGGCAAATACCTGAAAACGCACAGTTATCAGAAAGTTCTGACGGATGAGGCCGCGACCCTGATCGGCGAATACGGCTCGCGCTTGTGTATGCTCGAAGGTTTTGTGGGTCATGCCGAGCAGTGCAATGTCCGTGTGCGCCGTTACGGCGGGATCAATGTGCCTTATGGCGCGGCTGCGCCTTATCGGGATGCTGCAGAATAGGGGGCTTTGCCCCCGGCTTGCAGCCTCCCCCAGAGTATTTGGGAAAAGATGAAGTTGGACGTCCACACCCGCAATAAATCCCTCATCGCACCGCTTAGGGCCGCGATGTATGATTTCTCAGCGGCTGGCGTGCGCGGGGCGCTGGCCGAGGTGACCGCAACTGACGCGGTTTTTCGTTTGTGCCATCCGTTCGGCGACAGCATTGGCAGCGACGCGTTTTTTGACTGCGCCTACCGTGATCTTTTGACGGCCTGGCCGGATCTGGAACGTCGGGACTATATCGTCATGGCCGGACCGGATGAGTTCGGCGCAGATTGGGTCGGCTGTGGCGGGTATTATACCGGCACGTTCACCGGGCCTTGGCTGGATATCCCGCCGACAGGCCATCAAGTCACCATGCGGTTTCACGAGTTCTTTCGGTTGGAAGAGGGCAAGATCGTTGAGATGCAGGCGCTGTGGGATATCCCCGAAGTGATGATGCAAGCGGGTGCCTGGCCGATGGCGCCCAGCCTTGGCCGCGAATGGCACGTACCGGGGCCTGCCACCCAGGATGGATTTGTCCCGGGGCCATATGACGACGCCAAGGGCAAGGCGACCTGCCAGCACATCATCGATATGCTGGAGTATCTCAAGAAACATCCCTCGCAAGGTGGGCCTGAGGTGATGGAGATGGAGCGGTTCTGGCACCCGCGCATGAATTGGTATGGCCCTTCGGGGATCGGCACTGGCCGAGGTATTGCTGGGTTCCGCAACTGGCATCAGATCCCGTTTCTGAATGGAATGCCGGATCGTGGGCAATATGTGGATGACATCACCTATCACTTTTTCGGCGATGGGGAATATGCCGCTGTGACCGGTTGGCCCAACATGATCCAGACGGTGACCCATGATGGGTGGATGGGCATTGCGCCCTCGGGCAAGAAGATCACCATGCGCAGTCTGGATTTCTGGCGTTTGGAAAATGGCAGGATTCGCGAGAACTGGGTTCTGGTCGATTTACTGGATGCATACCGACAGCTGGGTGTTGACGTCTTTGCCCGTCTGCGGGAATTCAACAAGGCCCGCAATATGGGCCGTATTGATATCCCGGATGGACTGAGTTGATGACTGACCTGCCTCGCACCCCTTCGTTTTCTCTGGCTGGCAAATCCGCCCTTGTGACCGGCGCGTCCTCGGGCATCGGGCAGGGTTGTGCCGTGGCATTGGCCGAGGCAGGTGCGCATGTGGTGTGCGCCGCGCGCGGGGCGGACCGGTTGAACGACACCGTTGCCGCGTTGCAGGCGCAAGGCTGGTCGGCTGAGGCCCGGGTGCTGGATCAGGGGGATTTGGAGGCCACGCGCGCCTTGTTCGACGGCCATTGCTTCGAGGTGGTGGTGAACTCGGCAGGTTTGGCGCGCCACAGCCCGTCTGTCGAGACAACGCCCGAGGATTTCGACGCGGTCACGAACATCAACCTGCGATCGGCCTATTTTCTGTCAGCCTATGCGGCGCAGGCGCTGATGGCGGCGGGCAAGCGAGGCTCGATCATCCATATCTCAAGCCAGATGGGCCATGTCGGTGGTATCGACCGCGCCGTTTATTGCGCCACCAAGCACGGGCTTGAAGGTATGGTCAAAGCCATGGCCATCGAGTGGGGCAAGCAGGGCATTCGGATCAATACGGTCTGCCCGACCTTTATCCGCACGCCGCTGACACAGGTCACCTTCGACAATCCAGAACGCGCTGCATGGATCATGGACAAGATCAAGCTGGACCGTGTGGGCGAGGTCGAAGACATCATGGGCGCGGTGCGCTATCTCGCGTCAGACGCCTCGGCGCTGGTGACTGGCACATCGATGCTGATTGACGGAGGGTGGACGGCGGACTGATGTCTGAAAAGGTCACATCCTTGCAGGTTGCAGAACTGGCCGGGGTCAGCCAGTCGGCGGTCAGCCGCGTGTTCACGCCGGGCGCTTCGGTCAGCAAGAAAACCGAAGAGAAAGTGCGCAAAGCCGCCGCCGAACTGGGCTATCGCCCGAATGTTCTGGCCCGTGCGATGGTGTCGGGCAAAAGCCGTATCATCGGATTGGTGGTCGGATATCTGGACAACTACTTCTATCCCGAAGCGCTCGAGAAACTGTCGAATGCGCTGCAGGAACAGGGCTATCATGTTCTGATTTTCATGGCTTCGCGTTCGGCGGGGAATATCGATGACGTGATGGACGAGATCCTGGATTACCAGGTGGATGGGGTCATTCTGGCCTCGGTCCCGATGTCCTCGGATATCGCCATGCGCTGCCAGCAGGCCGGTGTGCCCGTCGTGTTGTTCAACCGCAGCCAGGATATCGAAGGCATCACCACCGTGACCTCGGACAACTATGCCGGGGGGCGCAAGGTCGCTGAATTTCTGGTGGCGGGTGGGCATGAGAAGATCGCCTATATCGCGGGCTGGCAAGGGGCCTCGACACAGCGCGACCGCGAGGCGGGATTTCGCGCTGCATTGGGTGAGGCCGGAAAGACAGTTTTCAAGATGGATACCGGAGAGTTTCATACCGAAAACGCCCGTGCCGCCGCCCGTCGCATGTTCGATGTTGCACCCGATGATCGGCCCGATGCGGTTTTTGTTGCCAACGACCACATGGCGCTGGCGGTCATGGACGTCATCCGGTTTGAACTGGGTCTGCGCATCCCCGAAGATATCTCGGTCGTGGGATATGATGATGTCCCGCCCGCCGCATGGCCGGCCTATAACCTGACGACGATCCGGCAACGGGCCAATATGATGGTGGCCGAAACCGTTGCGGCGCTTTTTGAACATATCGATACCCCGGAAACGGCCGGGCCGCGTAAGGTGGCCATTGACGGCCCGCTGATCGTGCGTACCTCGGCGCGTTTGCCAAAGGGTTGGACACCGCAAAGGACGAATACATGAAGGGCTTTGATCCTAAGTTCCGGGATTTTCCCGACTATATCATCGGCATCACCAAAGAGATTTGGGAAGACCGGGGCATTGCCACGCTGCACGACTATTACAGCGAGGATATTGTCGTGCGGTCGCCGGGATCGATTGTGCTGGGAAACCAGAATGTCATCGGGGCCACCATGGCCACGCTGGCCGAGTTCCCGGATCGGCAATTGCTGGGCGAGGATGTGATCTGGTCGGGCACGCCGGAAGACGGGATGCTCAGCTCGCACCGTATCCTTTCAACCGCGACACATCTGGCCGAAGGTGTTTATGGCAAACCAACCGGCACCAAGCTGCGTTACCGGATTCTGGCCGATTGCCACGCGATCGACAATCAGATCAACGATGAATGGCTGATCCGGGATCAGGGGGCCATCGTGCGGCAAATGGGGTGGGACCCCAAAGACTACGCCGCGGACCTGATTGCGCGTGAAGGTGGTGCAAAGGCCTGCATCAAACCTCTGACCCCCGAAAACGACCAGCCCGGCCCTTACACAGGCACGGGCAACGACAATGAATGGGGCCAGCGCTATGCCGATATCCTGACCCGGATCATGAATGCCGATATGGGCGCGATCGGCGCTGCGTATGATCGGGCGGTGCAGTCTGAATACGTTGGGGGCGTCACAGGTCACGGTTGGGATGCGGTGGACCGGTTCTGGATGGGGCTGCGGGCCAGTTTCCCGAATGCCCAGTTCAAAATCGACCACCAAATCGGTCGCGATGATCCGAACATGCCGCCTCGTGCCGCCATCCGATGGAGCCTTTGGGGCAAGCATGACGGCTGGGGCGTCTTTGGTGCACCGACAGGTGCGCAGGTGTATGTGTTGGGCATCAGCCATGGTGAGTTTGGCGAATTGATCGGCGGTCAGCCGCAATTGCGCCGCGAATACACGCTGTTTGACGAAACTTCGGTCTGGAAACAGATCCTGTTGCAAGGTGGAGAAGGTTAAGTGACCACAACGGTCTTGGCTCTGAACGCCAGTCAGGCGGCGCGACGGTTTCATTCGCATCGCGCCTCGCTGCGGGCGCGGCGACTGAACAACCGGCCTCCGGGGGCAGGGATTGACCCCTTCAATCCCCCCAATTCCAAGGAGACAAGACCATGAGCACCATCCAACAACGCATCGTCCGCTATGGCGAGCTGAAGCCCTGCAAAACCGCGTTTATCGACGCCCACACCCCGGGCAGCGACCAGAAGGAAAACTTCACCATCGTCGGCGGCGGCGTGTCGGAATCCCCCGATCAGCATGTCCATATCACCGACAAGATCGGCTTTAACATCGGCGCGGCGGGTCAGCCGCCGAAATGCCGAAACTCTCTGCACAGTCACACCACGGCCGAGGTGTTTTTTGTTGCCAAGGGCCGCTGGCGGTTTTTCTGGGGCCGCTATGGCACGGCTGGCGAGTTCATTGCCGAAGAAGGCGATATTTTCAACATCCCGACCGGCATCTTCCGGGGGTTCGAAAATGTGGGCCAGGATTATGGGATGATCATGTCCATCCTGGGGGGTGACGATGCCGGTGGTGGCGTCACCTGGGCCCCGCAGGTGATCGAAGACGCGCAGGCGCATGGCCTGATGCTGGGCGACAATGGCGTACTTTACGACTCGAAAAAAGGGCAGGAGCTGCCGCATAACGTGCACCCGATGCCTTTGCTGACTGAAGGGCAGTTGAAGGACTATCCCGAAGTGCCGGTTGAAGATGTGGTCGGCAAATACGTTGCGCGGTATTGGGACCTGATGGCGCTTTCGGCCAATAAACCGGCTGTAGTGATCGGCGAACAGGGGCTGATCAAGGACAAACCCGGGTTCGAAGTTGATTTCCTTGGACGCGGGTCCAGCGTGACCGAGGCGCTCAAAGCCGAAAAGCCCGTGGTTCTGATGCCTGCCAGCGGCCATTGGCTGGTATCGATCGACGGGTACGAAACCACCCTGTCGAATGGCGATACGGCTGTTGTACTGCCTGGCGAGTCCTACAGTGTCCAACCGTCGATGACCGGGCAGGCAGGTCTCTATCGCATTACCGCAACCGATGACCCGGCAGGAGCGACCTGGACAGGATGAACGCGGATCCCAACGATACCCATGGTGTCTATGAACGGCAGGCGACGGAATACGACAAGCGCCGGTCCAAAGCCCTGTTCGAGGCGCGCTGGCTGGCGCGCTTCACCGCCAGCCTCAAACCCGGGGACCATGTTTTGGATCTTGGGTGCGGCACGGGCGATCCCATCGCCCGTTGGTTCATGGCGGAAGGATTTGCCGTCACGGGTGTCGATTTTTCGCAGGCGATGCTGGCCATCGCTCGCGACCGTTGGCCGGATGGCGATTGGCGACATGCCGATATGCGCGACTTTGAGCTTGATCAGCAATTCGATGGTATCATCGCGTGGAACAGCTTTTTTCATCTGAGGGCAGAGGAACAGCAAAGCTGCATTGCCCGCATGGCGCACCATTTGCGGAAAGGTGGTATGCTGATGCTGACCGTTGGACCGCGGGCAGGAGAGGTGAGTGGAACTGTCGGGGCAGAGCCGGTGTATCATGCCTCGCTTTCCCCCGCCGGATATGCCGTTTGTCTTGAAGAGAACGGGCTGCAACTGACCGGGTTTCTGGCAGAAGACCCCGAAACCCAAAGCCACACGGTCCTGATGGCACGAAAGAACTGAGGAAGACCTGATGTCTATCAAAACCACACATGTCGGGTCGCTACCCCGCACGCAGGACGTTGTTGATCTGATCTTCGCGCGCGAAAACGATCAACCCTATGACGCTCAGGTCTTTGACACCCGCATGACCGAGGCAGTGTCCGAGACGGTGCGCAAACAGGTTGAGGCTGGGGTTGATATCGTCAGCGACGGTGAGACGTCAAAGATCTCATACGCGACCTATGTAAAGGATCGGTATACCGGATTCTCGGGCGACAGCCCGCGCAACGCACCTGCAGATTTGAAGATGTTTCCAAGCTTTCTGCAAAGGCTGGCCGACGATGGCGGCACGCCCCAATATGCGCGGCCGATGTGCACTGGCGAGGTGCGCTCAAAAGGGCAGGGTGAGCTGCAAAAAGACATTGCCAACCTCAAGGCCGCGATGGAGCAGCACGGGGTTGAACAGGGTTTTATGAATGCAGCCTCTCCCGGCGTGATCTCTCTGTTTCTGCAAAACGATTTCTATCCCACGCGCGAGGCCTATCTGGCTGCGCTGGCCGATGTCATGAAAGAGGAATACGAAACCATCGTGGCGGCAGGTCTGGATATCCAACTGGATTGCCCCGATCTGGCCCTGTCACGCCACATGCTGTTCACCGATCTTTCTGATGAAGAGTTTGTCAAGATCGCCGACATGCATGTCGAGGCTTTGAACCACGCGTTGCAGAATGTCCCGCAGGACCGGGTTCGGGTTCATATTTGCTGGGGCAATTATGAGGGCCCTCATTGCTGCGACATCGCCATGGACAAGGTGTTCGGCACTCTGATGGCGACCAGATCGCGTTATGTGCTGTTTGAGACGTCAAACCCCCGCCATGCCCATGAATGGACTGTGTTCCGGGACCGCAAGGCCGAGATTCCGGATGACAAGGTTCTGGTGCCCGGTGTGGTCGACTCGACCACCAATTTTGTTGAACATCCCGAGCTGGTGGCCCAACGGATCGAACGGTTTACCGCGATCGTGGGCGCAGATCGCGTGATCGCCGGCAGCGATTGCGGCTTTGGCACCTTTGCAGGGTTTGGCGCAGTTGATCCTCAGATCGCCTATGCCAAGCTTGGGGCATTGTCCGAAGGCGCAAAACTGGCATCCTGATGACCCCATTGATCTTTCTGCCTGGCATGATGTGCGATGCGCGTCTCTTTGGCCCCCAGGTCGAGGTTTTGTCGTGCAGGCTGCCCCTCATGACCTTTCCGCTGTCCGAGCATGACAGCGTTCAGGCGATGGCGGCGGATCTGCTGGACAACGCGCCGCCACGGTTTGCGCTGGCCGGGCTGTCGATGGGCGGCATCGTCGCCATGGAGGTCCTGTGCCAGGCCCCGGATCGCGTGGCGCGCCTTGCCCTGTTGGATACCAATCCGCTGGCCGAGGCGCCCGAGGTCAAAGCCCGTCGCGCCCCTCAGATGGCGGCGGTGCGTGAAGGCCGCCTGTGGCAGGTAATGCGGGATGAGATGAAACCGAATTATTTGGCCGACGGCCCCCGGCAGGGGGCCATTCTGGACCTGTGCATGGCAATGGCCACCGATCTGGGCCCCGAGGTGTTTCTACGCCAATCGCAGGCGCTGATGGACCGTCCTGATCAATGCGCGACCCTGTCGGGCTATCAGGGCAAGTCTCTGGTCCTATGCGGGCGGCACGATGGGCTTTGCCCGGTCGAACGTCATCAGTTGATGCATGAGCTTTTGCCAAACAGCACGCTGGAAGTGATCGAAGGCGCAGGTCATCTGCCGACGCTGGAACAACCTATTGAAACAACAGCAGCGCTTGTGCGCTGGTTGGAGGACACATGACACCTTCCCTTTTGGCTTTGCTGCAAAAAGTCGACACCCCAACGGTTTGCAACGCGATCGAGGTGGTTCAAGGCAAACGCGGCTTTGATCAGTTCACCCGCGGAACCATGCTGTGTTCAGCCCCTGACGAGCCCGCAATTGTAGGGTACGCGCGCACCGCCAAAATCGCAGCAGTGCATCCGCCGACTGAGCCTGCAGATGTCATCAAGGCCCGCCGCATGGCGTATTACAAATACATGGCTGACGCGCCCGCCCCCTCGGTCGCAGTGATCGAGGATCTGGATTATCCCGATTGCATCGGTGCCTATTGGGGCGAGATCAATACGTCGGTTCACAAAGGGTTCGGCATGTCGGGCGCTTTGACCAACGGGGTTATGCGCGACCTTGGGGATGTCCCCGAGGGGTTCCCCGTTGTCGCCGGGTCCATCGGCCCGAGTCACGGTTTCGTTCATGTCCGCGAGATTGATACGCCGGTTTCCGTCTTTGGTCTGACGGTCAACCCGGGCGATCTGATCCATGCCGATCGCCACGGCGCGCTGGTGATCCCGGCAGACGCCGTCGACGATCTGGACGCCGCGATCCAACAGCTTATGTCGACAGAGCATATCGTTCTGGATGCTGCCCGCGATCCGAACTTTGACTTTGAGGCTTTCGCAGAGGCTTGGGCGGCCTTCGAAAAAGCCAGGGTCTAGATTTCGGTCCTGATTGCAAAGCTAATCCCGGTTGTGCCGCGTCCCATCTGATGCGAAACCTTGCCCATCGCGACTTGATTTGAGGTGGGTTAGGACATGTTGACCGGAAAGCACTTGATTGCAGGCGAATGGGTTGGGGCGGCGCAGACCTTTGCCTCGGATCCGGCCCATGGCCCAAGCCACGACTTTGCGGTGGGCACGCCCGAGCATGTTGATACCGCCGTTAAGGCCGCCGAAGAGGCCTTTGGCCATTTCGGTTGGTCCACAAGGGCCGAACGAGCGGCCTTGTTGCGCAGGATCGCTGATGAGATCGACGCCCGAGGGGACGCAATCACCGAAATCGGAACACAGGAAACCGGATTGCCCGAGGTGCGACTGACGGGTGAACGCGGCCGTACCGTCGGGCAATTGCGCCTGTTTGCGGACCATATCGAGACCGGAGATTACCTGGACCACCGGCACGACACGGCACTGCCGGATCGGGCCCCTTTGCCACGCCCGGATCTGCAAATGCTACAGCGTCCGCTGGGCCCTGTTGCCGTCTTCGGCGCTTCCAACTTTCCCCTGGCCTTCTCGGTCGCGGGCGGTGACACCGCAGCGGCCCTTGCCGCAGGGTGCCCGGTTGTGGCCAAGGGCCATCCGGCGCATCCCGGCACGGGCGAGATTGTCGCGCAGGCCATCGACGCCGCGATCAAGTCCGTCAACATGCACCCCGGTGTTTTCTCGCTGATCCAGAGCAACGGGATCGAGGTTGGAACGGCCCTGGCCACGCACCCCCTGATCCGCGCCGTCGGGTTTACCGGATCGCTGCGCGCGGGTCGTGCCCTGTTTGATCTGTGTGCCCAACGTGACGAGCCCATTCCGTTCTTTGGTGAGCTGGGCTCGGTCAACCCGATGTTCATCTTGCCACAGGCCGCAGCCACCCGCGGGGCCGAGATCGGCACCGGCTGGAGCGGATCGCTGACCATGGGGGCTGGCCAGTTCTGCACCAATCCGGGCATTGTCGTGATTATTGAAGGTCCCGATGCTGATGCGTTTCAAGCCGCCGCCGAAGCGGGCCTATCAGCTGTCGGTCGCCAGACCATGCTGACGGACGGCATCGCAGCTGCATATCGTGACGGTATTGCCAAGGTCGCCGCCGGAACCGGTGTTTCGCAAACCCTGGGCACAAGCTGTGACACACGCGAAGCGGCCCCCTATCTCTTCTGCGTGTCGGGTGAGGACTGGCTGACCAATCGCACCTTGCAGGAGGAGGTCTTTGGCCCCTCGGGCATCATTGTTCGGGTGCGCGATTTGGCGCAGATGCAGCAGATCGCCCGCGCCATCGAGGGGCAGCTGACCTGCACGCTGCACTTGGACGATGGCGACAAACCCGCCGCCCAGGCCTTGCTGCCGCTGCTGGAACGCAAAGCAGGGCGCCTGCTGGCCAACAGCTTCCCGACAGGTGTCGAGGTCTGCGACAGCATGGTGCATGGCGGCCCCTATCCGGCCTCGACCAATTTTGGGGCAACATCTGTTGGCACGTTGTCCATCCGGCGTTTTCTGCGCCCCGTTTGTTATCAATCCATCCCGTCCGACCTGCTGCCCGAGAACCTGTGACATTCCCTTAACGGCATCATCATCCGATCCGCATGTCTCCCAGACTGTGGCGACCATTGTGGTGCGGCTTGTGGCCGAAGGAACAGGTGCGACGAATGTATCGACTGGCAGCCAGGGCCATTTGGGCCGCCGGTTTTCTTGGCGGTATCAGCCAAAAAAGAAAGATATCAATTCAATGATGTGTGGCGGAGACGAAGGGATTCGAACCCTCGAGACGGTTTCCCGCCTACTCCCTTAGCAGGGGAGCGCCTTCGACCACTCGGCCACGTCTCCGCTGGCCGGTATATCCTTGCATGTCGCCCGGATACAAGGCGATTTTCCCGGGGTTGGGATATTTTTTGATCCGGGTTGATTTATCCGCACAGACAGGCGGTGTGCAGGTGCGCAGTATAGGGGCAACAGCGCGCAAATGTCCGCAAACTTGCAATCTGCCCAGGTTTTGAGGCATATTCATTCATATTTTGGAATTGTCATAATCATAATAAACGTGATTTTGCGAGGTCATTAAGTTCGGGCGCGGGGTGGTTTCACCCATCTGGGAACCTTTGGGGGAAGGGACTTGGTTTTGGCCTGGTTGAAGATTTTTGTTGTTGTGTGCTGTGTTCTTGTTCTGCCCAGTTCGGCACATGCGGTGATTGGAAAAGTGGCGGGCGTCAAACAAGGGGCCGAGATCACCCGATCCGGCAAGACGACCAGAGTAACGGTTGGGATGGAGGTCGCCTCGGGCGATATGATCTCTACCAATGGGTCGGGCCTTGTGCAGCTGATATTTGTCGATGAAACCAAAATCGCGGTCGGCCCTAACGCGCGGATGAGCCTGGATGTTACCATGTTGCGTGGAAAAAGCCGGGCCAAAAACTTTGCTGTGCAGGCTTTGGGCGGCAGTTTTCGGTTTATCTCGGGCAACAGCCGAAAAAAGGCCTATTCCGTCAAGACACCTACGGCGACCATGGCCGTAAGGGGAACGACTTTTGATGTCTGGGTCGCGCCGGGTCAGCAAAGCGCGATGCTTGTCCTGGAAGGCGCGGTTCGCATGTGTGGTGAGCGCGGCCTGTGCAAGATCGCGAACCGTCAATGTAGCCTGTTTGCCACCAGTCAGGGTGGCCAGGTCGGACGGCCTTTGGATCAAGATCAGTATCAAAAAGCACTCAATTCCGGGTTTCCTTTTGTTCATTCCGAACAAAACCTGTTGCCTCCGTTTCAGGCCGGGGGCGAAGGTTGCGCGCGTGAAATCGCTGCGATTCCGCCAATCAAATCCGATGCGCCAGAACGCCGCGATGTCCGAGAGGTCAGATCGCAGGAAGCGCCAGCCGAAAAAAGTCGGAAAGCGAAATCAAGAACAGCGTCCAGAACACAATCGCGTGCGACCAGCCCGCAAAGGGCCGAACGCCCATCGGCCAGCGCCTCGGCAAGTGCCGGTGGTACCACTCGGGCTGAGGCCCGGGCGGGCAGCGTGAGCGTATCGGTTGATGTTTCGGGAGGGAACGGCAGGCGATCAGGGACTTCTGCCAGCGCCTCGGCGGGCGGTATTTCCGTATTTGCGGGAACCGATTGATGCGCAAGGCGTCTTAGGCGGGGAAACGCACGCCCCGGAGGGACCGAAGTGGCACACAGGATAAGCGAGAGATTTGCCCGACGGTTGGTGTTTCGTCTGGTGGGGCTGGGCCTGATCCTTGTTGGCTGCATTGTTCGCGTTCTCGATCCCTATCCCGTGGAAATGTCGCGGTTGATCTATTTCGACGCGCTGCAGCGGGCCTCGCCCAGGGTTTTCGATCCCGACCTGCCCGTGCGGGTGGTTGATATTGATGAACGATCTTTGGCGTCCCGTGGCCAATGGCCATGGCCGCGTACCCAACTGGTCGAGATGGTTCAGCGGTTGGATGACTATGGCGCTGCCGCAATAGCGTTCGACATGCTGTTTGCGGAACCCGATCGATACTCGCCCGCGCGCCTGTTGTCGGATCCAGCGCTTGCCGGAACGCTTCGGGTGGAAAAGGACGCTGTTCATCTGGACAATGATGTCACGTTCGGGGCGAAAATAGCCCAGCTTCCGGTTGTTTTGGGCGTGGCAACACGGCTGTCGGATGGGGGGTCGAATGTAGCCCCAAAAGCGGGATTGGTTGAAATTGGCGACGCGCCCGCCAGCGGGTTGGTCGAGGTCGCGCACTGGACCTCTCTGGCCCCGCCCCTTGGGCAGGACGCGACGGGTATCGGCGGTGTCAATATCTCGCCCGCGGGCGGCTTGGGGGTTGTGCGCCGGGTGCCGATCCTCTGGTCCGGACCGTCTGGTGCGATGCCCGGATTGGGGGTCGAGGCGTTGCGTGTGGCGATGGATCAACCCGTCTACTTTGCGGAAGGGTCGCAGGATGAGGCTGGCATCATGCTGGCCGTCGGGATCGGAGATTTCGTGATCCCGACCACCGAGAACGGTGAAGTGTGGGTGCGATACCGGCGCGACGATCCGCGTCTGTATCTGTCCGCCGAAGATATCATGCAGAGCACAGAGAACCCGGACCTGCGGCAGCAGATCGAGGGCCGGATCATCCTGGTCGGTACCTCGGCCGCCGGGTTGTTTGACATGCGCGAGACAACGCTGGGCGAATCCGTGCCAGGAGTTTCCATTCACGCACAGATTATCGAACAGATCATTCTAGGCGACATGTTGCGCCGTTCAGATGTCACCGCAGCGTTGGAGCTGTTGGCCTTTATCATTCTTGGCATCGTGGTCGTTGCTGTCATGTCCAGCTATGGCGCTGTGGCGTCTTTTGTCGCTGGTGGCGTTTCCGCTGCCGTGGTGATGGCGCTGAGTTGGATGGCCTTCCAGAACCAGTCGGTATTGTTTGATGCCACCTTTCCATTGCTGGGTGGGATGGCGAATTTCGGGCTTTTGGCCGGATATCTGTTCATTTCGACCGAACGCGAGAAACGGGTGATCCGGCAGACCTTCTCACACTATGTTGCCCCGGCCATCCTTGATGAGATGGAGGCTAGTGGTCACCAATTGCAGTTGGGTGGCGAAATGCAGGACATCACGGTCATGTTCTCGGATATTCGTGATTTCACGCCACTGTCCGAAACCGTTTCGGCAACGGATCTGGTTGCCCTGCTGAACGCCCTTTTCTCGGACATCGGAGATCAGATTCTGAGCGAGCACGGCACGATCGACAAATTCATCGGCGATGCCATCATGGCGTTCTGGAATGCCCCCGTTCCGGTTGAGGATCATCCGGTTCGCGCGGCGCGGGCGGCCCTGCAGATGCGCGCGGCGCTGGCGGCGTTCAATGCATCTGATATCATGCGGGGCAGACCCAAGATTGCCTTGGCAACCGGTTGTGCAACCGGGACCGCCTGTGTGGGCAATATCGGGTCCCGGCGGCGCTTTAACTATACTGTCATCGGCGATGTGGTGAATGTGGCAGCCCGCATCGAACAGGCCTGCAGGCATGTCAGCTACGACATCCTGATTTCCGATTCGGTGCGTGGCGTGGGCGGTGCAGAGCTGGCGACGCTTGAGGCCGGGTTTGTTGATCTGAAAGGCAAAAGCGAACCCGAACGGATATTTACCCTTGTGGGCAATCAGGATCTGGCCCAAAGCGCGCAATTTCTGGCCTTGCAGGACGCCCACACCGCGTTGATAGCGGCCATCAGGGCGCGTGAACCGCAAGCGGACATTTCAGAGCTTTGCGACACCTGCGCTGTCCTTGCGGTGAAGGTCGAGCCGGGTTTGACCGGATTTTATCATTCCATTGTCGCCCGCGCTGCGGATTTCCGGGCTGACAGACAAACGGATCCAATCCTGTTCAGCCATCAGGCAAAGGCCGGACGGGCCGCATCATGAATGAGATACCTGAAAAAAGAAGCGGGCCGCTGCCGAAAAATGACAGCGACCCGCTCATTCGGTAAGGTGGATCAGTCTCGCCCCCTCGAATACTATCTAAAACAAAACGGGCTAAAACTTCGATATATTCGAGACTGATCTAACATCCTCACCAGAACAACTTCAATATGACCGCTTTCGCGGGCCATAACAGTGAAGCAGTTCACATTTAATAATTTTTTTAACTAAGCCAGTCAAAAAATCCTTTCCCAGCCTGTTTTAACAGTGTTTCCGCAAGGCCTTTTCCCAGGGCTGAGCCGTCTTCAACGTGGCCTGTGATGTGCTGTGCAATGACCTCGGATCCATCGGGTCTGAGGACTTCGCCACGCAGGGTCAGGGTGCCGCCTTCCAATTCGGCCAATCCGGCAATCGGGGTCTCGCATGATCCGTCTAAACCTGCCAAAAGACTGCGTTCTGCGCGAATGCGGCTTGCGGTTTCAAGGCAGTGAATCTCCGAAAGCATCTCGGCTGCGCGGGTGTCCTCTGCGCGCCGTTCGATGCTGATCGCGCCCTGCGCGATGGCGGGCAGCATGTCGTGGGGCGAGATGGCCGTGGCTGGCACATCATCCATCTGCAACCGCCGCAGCCCCGCCATGGCAAGAAAAGTGCAATCCGCGACGCCATCGGCCAGTTTCTTCAATCGGGTTTGCACATTTCCGCGAAACTCAACGACATTCAGGTCGGGCCGACGATTGAGCAGCTGTGCCCGACGCCGCAGCGACGAGGTGCCCACAACCGCGCCTTCCGGCAAATCGTGGATGGATTTCAGCCGGGGTGAGATGAAGGCGTCGCGGACATCTTCGCGGGGCAGAAACGTGTCCAGAACCAAACCCTGCGGCTGCGCCACCGGCATATCCTTGGTTGAATGGACGGCGATGTCGATATCGCTCCGCAACATCGCTTCTTCGATTTCTTTGGTGAACAGGCCCTTGTTGCCAATCTCCTTGAGCGGCCTGTCAGCCTCGATCATGGCGCGGTTGTCCCCGGTGGTCTTGATCACCACAATCTCAAACGCATCCAGCCCAAGGTCGAACGCGTCGGCCAGCCTTTGGCGCGTCTCATGCGCCTGCGCAAGAGCCAGTGGCGATCCGCGGGTTCCAATTCGAAGCGGCGACGTGGGGGTGGGCAAGATCAGTGTCATGCGCACAGCTTTAGTCGCGTCACATTGCCCTGACAATGGGGCGGGTGCTTGACAAATTGCCACTGAGGCCCGACCCGTGGCCCGACGTGTGAGGATCGGGGACAGGTATGGCCGAAACGAAAAAGTTGCTGCGGGCTCTGGCGGGTGAGGTACAGGACGTTCCACCCATCTGGATGATGCGTCAGGCGGGACGGTATTTGCCCGAGTACCGCGCCACCCGCGCTCAGGCCGGGGACTTTTTGTCGCTGTGCTATAACCCCGAGCTGGCGGCCGAGGTCACGCTGCAGCCGATCCGACGCTATGGGTTCGATGCGGCAATTCTGTTTGCGGATATTCTGCTGGTGCCTCAGGCTTTGGGGGCGGATCTGTGGTTTGTCACGGGCGAAGGGCCAAGGCTGTCCACAGTCACGGGGCAACAGGATTTCGACAAACTGGGCCCTGTTGACGACATTCATGAAACCCTGTCTCCAATCTATGAGACCGTGCGCATCCTGTCGCGCGCTTTGCCGGCGGAAACAACGCTGATCGGGTTTGCCGGCGCCCCGTGGACGGTGGCGACCTATATGATCGCGGGCCGCGGAACTCCGGATCAGGGCCCCGCGCATGCGCTGCGGCAAGAAAACGTGGAGGTGTTCGAGGCGCTTTTGGATCGGATCACGCTGGCAACCATCGAATATCTCTCGGCCCAGATCGAGGCCGGAGCGGAGGTGGTCAAAATCTTCGACAGCTGGGCCGGATCTCTGAAAGGAAAGGCGTTCCAGAAATATGCGGTAGAGCCGTGCCGCGTGATCACGCAGGCAATCAAGGCCCGCCATCCGGGTATCCCGGTGATCGGCTTCCCACGCGAAGCGGGCGAGGGCTATGTCGGGTTTGCCAAAACGACAGGGGTGGATTGCGTCGCGCTGGACAACTCGGTGTCACCGGAATGGGCGGCCGCTCATGTTCAGGTGGATGGCTGTGTGCAGGGCAATCTGGCGTCATCGCATATGGTGACTGGTGGGCAGGCATTGGTTGACGAGACACGCGCCATTGTCAGTGCGTTCTCGAAAGGCCCACATATCTTTAACCTTGGACATGGGATCACGCCGGATGCGGATCCTGACAACGTCCAAATTATGATTGATACGGTGCGCGCGCGGTAAGTTGAGCAGAGGCCAACCCCTTGGCCGGATGAGCAAGGGGATCATCGTCGGGCTGCAATCTCGGCGAGGATTTCTGCGGTATGCTCCCCACGCGCTGGGCTGGGGCCGGGTGATTGCGCAAAGGTTGAAAAGCGCGGGGCAGGTGCGGCTTGTCGCACGCCATCCACATCGTACCACGTTTCGCGCGATGCGTTGATCGGATGCTGCTGGGCCTCGACCGGGCTGAGGACGGGGGTGACACAGGCATCGGAACCTGCAAACACGTCCGCCCAGTGATCACGCGGATATTGCGCAAAGATCTGCGACAGACGCTCTGTCAGGCCAGACCACAAGGTTCGGTCGAACTGCTGCTGAAACGCGGGGTCGTCCGACAGGCCAAGGTGTTTCAGGAACGTGGCGTAGAATTTGGGTTCGAGACATTGCACCGAAAGGAACCCGCCATCGGCGCAGCGGTAGCAGCGGCTCCAATGCGGACCGTCAAGCAGGCTTTGACCACGCGTTTCTGACAGGTTGCCGGTTTGCCCAAGGCTCATTAGCAGGTTCATCATATGGGCTGAGCCATCATAGATCGCTGCATCCACGATTGTGCCTTGCCCGGTTCTTTGCGCGTTGATCAGTCCGGCCAGAAGACCCGCAACCAGATACATCGCCCCGCCACCAATATCGCCGACCAGCGTGGCGGGGGTTTGCGGAATCTGACCCGGGGTCGAGGCGTACCAGAGCGCACCGGACAGCGCGATATAGTTCAGGTCATGCCCGGCCTGTTGGGCATTGGGGCTGGTCTGACCCCAACCGGTCATGCGGCCATAGACCAGTTTGGGGTTTTCCTGATGGCAATCCGCGGGTCCCAGCCCCAGCTTTTCCATCACACCCGGTCGGAACCCTTCGATCAATGCGTCCGCGGTTGAAATCAGGGCGCGTGCGGTGCTCAGATCATCGGCATCTTTCAGATCCAGAGCGATGGATCTTTTGCCACGATCCAGCAGCGATCGTTCTGGCATCCCCGGGGTGACACCGCCGCCCTTGCGATGGATGGTGATGACATCGGCACCAAGGTCAGCCAGCATCATCGCTGCAAAGGGGCCAGGCCCCAGACCTTCGATTTCAATGACGCGCATTCCGTTCAACATTTGAAGCCCCCCCAAACGACAAGGTTTCTGTGTCTTGTGTAAAATGCAAGCGCACAGCGCCCTGTGCGATTTTGAACTGTTCGCTTTTCCGTCGGCGCGATAATGTCTGCCGGGAAACGAGGGACGTCATGACACCGATTTTGTCGATAAAAGACCTGCGGAAAAGTTACGCGGGCGGGTTCGAGGCGCTGAAAGGCGTGTCTTTGGACATTGAAGAAGGTGAGATTCTGGCTCTGCTCGGCCCGAACGGTGCGGGAAAGACCACACTGATCTCCACGGTTTGCGGCATCGTTACGCCAACCTCTGGTTCCGTCACTGTAGGCGGGCACGACATTCAGGACGACTTTCGAGCCGCGCGCAAGCTGATCGGTTTGGTGCCGCAGGAAATCGCGCTGGAGCCTTTTGAGAAGGTCTGGAACACGGTGCGGTTTTCACGCGGCCTTTTTGGATTTGGCCCCGACAAGGCGTATATCGAAGAAATTCTGCGCAAGCTGTCCTTATGGGAAAAACGCGCCAGCGCGATCAAAGAGCTTTCGGGCGGCATGAAGCGGCGCGTTCTGATCGCCAAGGCCTTGGCCCATGAGCCTCGGGTTCTGTTTCTGGATGAGCCTACGGCGGGCGTGGATGTCGAACTGCGCAAAGACATGTGGGAGATTGTGGCCGAGCTGAAGCAGGCCGGTGTCACGATCATTCTGACCACCCATTACATCGAAGAGGCCGAGGCCATAGCCGACCGTGTCGGCGTCATCGACAAGGGTGAATTGCTGCTGGTGCAGGACAAGGACACGTTGATGGCGCAGATGGGCAAGAAACAGATTGAGGTGTCGTTGGCCGAAGCGATCTCATCCATACCTGACAGCCTGTCGGAACACGGGCTTGCGTTGAACGGTGCCGGGGATGCGCTGATCTATACCTATGACACCAATGCGGAACGCACGGGAATCACCACTTTGCTCAACGACGTGGCGCAGGCCGGGCTGGTGCTGCGGGACGTTCAGACCCGGCAATCGAGCCTTGAAGAGATTTTTGTCAATCTGGTGTCGGGAGAGCCCGCATGAACTGGTCCGCGATTGCAGCAATCTACCGTTTCGAAATGGCCCGGTTCTTTCGCACCCTGGCGCAGAGTTTCATCTCGCCCGTGCTGTCGACTTCGCTTTACTTTGTGGTGTTCGGCACCGCCATCGGCAGCCGCATTCAAGAGGTCGAGGGCGTGTCTTACGGGGCCTTCATCGTGCCCGGCCTGATCATGTTGTCGGTGGTGATGCTGGCCATTTCGAACGCATCGTTCGGGATATATTTCCCCAAGTTTCTGGGCACGATTTACGAGCTTTTGTCCGCCCCGGTCAATTTCATCGAAATTGTGATCGGATATGTCGGGGCCGCGGCCACGAAATCCCTGTTCGTGGGGGTCGTCATCCTGATCACGGCAACCTTCTTTGTCGATATCCGGATCGAGCATCCGATCGCCATGGCGGCCTTTCTGATCCTGTCCTGCCTCAGCTTTTCTTTGCTGGGCTTCATAATCGGTATTTGGGCCAGCAATTTCGAACAGATGTCGCTGGTGCCTCAGCTGGTGGTGACGCCTTTGATCTTTCTGGGCGGAACCTTCTATTCGATCTCGATGTTGCCGCCGGTGTGGCAGACGATCACGCTGTTTAACCCGGTAGTATATCTGATTTCAGGGTTTCGCTGGTCGTTCTATGGATTGGCGGATGTGCCCATCGGGTTAAGCCTTTTGGCCATCGTTGCCTTCACCGGAATATGCCTTGGGATCATTGGCTGGATCTTCAAAACTGGCTGGCGCATCCGCAGTTGAGGCGTTGCATTTTTGCCGACCGGGGGTGTTATTTTGGTTCACGTCACGTTTATGGCCCGAAGGTTCCCTTGTTTAAGGGTTGGGCGCACTCTACATCGGCACCCATGAAGTTCAGCCTGCCGTTTGTCAACAAACCACCCGTTGTTGCCGTCATTCGCCTGTCCGGTGCCATTGGAATGGCCGGGCGCGGATCGTTGAATGATACCTCGCTGGCGCCTGTGATCGAACGGGCATTTCGCAAAGGAAAACCGGCGGCTGTCGCGCTAGAGGTCAACTCTCCCGGCGGCTCGCCCGTGCAAAGCTCATTGATCGGGGCGCGGATCAGGCGACTGGCGCAAGAGCTGGATGTCCCCGTCTATGCATTTGTCGAAGACGTCGCCGCATCGGGCGGCTATTGGCTGGCGGCGGCCGCGGATGAGATATGGGCCGATGACAGTTCGGTCCTGGGGTCGATCGGTGTGATCTCTGCAGGGTTTGGAGCGCATGTCTTTCTGGCACGCCAAGGGTTCGAGCGGCGTGTGCACACGGCGGGTCAATCCAAATCGATGCTCGATCCGTTTGCGCCGGAAAAGAAAGAGGACGTCGCGCGCCTGAAAGGGCTGTTGGAAGACATCCATGAGAATTTCATTACCCATGTAAAGGCGCGTCGAGAAGGCAAGCTGGATAGCAAGGCGGACCTGTTCACCGGCGAGGTCTGGCTGGCGCGGCGCGCACAGGAATTGGGGCTGATCGACGGGATTGGCCATCTGAAGCCCAAGATGCAGGAACGCTTTGGCGACAAGGTCAAGTTCCGCCGCTATGGCCTGAAGAAACCAATCTGGTCCCGCTTTGGCGCCACTTTGGCTGAAGACGCAATCGCCGGAGTGGAGGAGCGTGCAGCCTTTGCGCGTTTCGGGTTGTGACGTGATCATCAAGGCCGTCACCCTATTCCTGATCGGTATGTGCGTGCTTGCCATGTTCGGCAAGCTGCGCTTTCCGGGCCAGCGCAGGCTGAGCGCGGCCAAATGCGCACAATGCGGGCGGTTTCGAATTGGCAAGGGCCCGTGCCCGTGTGAAAAGGGGGGCCGCGGATGACGGCGTGGCTGCTTTCCGCCCTGGGATTGGTGATCCTGTTGCTGGCCGGCGATGCGCTTGTGCGCGGGGCGGTGAACCTCAGCCTGCGGTTGGGCGTGCCGGCGCTGATTGTCAGCCTGACGATTGTGGCCTTTGGGACCTCGGCGCCGGAATTGCTGATTGCGATCAGTGCGGTCAAGGAACATGCACCAGGCATCGCGCTGGGCAATGTTGTTGGATCAAACACGGCCAACATCCTGCTGGTTCTGGGCCTGCCTGCCCTTCTGGCAACGCTGCATACAAGTGAATGTGACAGCCGCAAGAACTATGTTTTCATGTTACTGGCCTCGGTATTGTTCATCGCTTTGGCTTTCTGCGGTGTCTTTACCCTGCTGAGCGGTGCAATCCTTTTGACCGGGTTGGCCTTGATGCTTTGGAACGCTTTTCGCGAGGCCAAAGCCCATCGCAAAGCCTGTGGCGAAGCCTGCGTCGACGATGATCTGGAGGGTCTGGAAGAGGCCGATCCCGATATGCCCTATTGGAAAGTGTCCGGTTATCTGATCCTGGGTCTGATCGGTCTGCCGATGGGGGCGCATCTGCTGGTGGAAAACGCCACCGAAATTGCCATCACCTATGGCGTCAGCGAAACGGTGATCGGCCTGACGCTGATTGCAGTCGGAACATCGCTACCCGAGCTGGCCACGACCGTGATGGCCGCCCTGCGTCGGCAGGCGGATGTGGCGCTGGGCAATGTGATCGGGTCGAACATGTTCAACCTGCTGGCCATTGTCGGCATCGCCACCCTGTTCGGACGCATTCCGGTGGATCCCGAGTTCCTGCGCTTCGATCTGTGGGTCATGCTGGGCGCGTCGCTTTTGCTGATCCCGTTTGTGTTCTTCAAAAAGGATATCACGCGGGTTTGGGGGATGATCCTGACCGTGCTTTATGGCGTATATATCATAAGCCTGCTGACATAATCTCTCGAAAGGAAAAGCCACATGGCCCGAGCTCTGGTCACTGGTGCAGGAATCCGGCTGGGTCGGGAAATGGCCTTGTATCTGGCGCAGCGCGGCATGGACGTGGCCATTCACTATGCAACATCCGAAGAACCGGCGCAGCGGACCGCGGCCGAGGTTCAGGCAAAGGGCCGCGCAGCGGCCATTTTGCAGGCGGACTTGTTGGATGAAAGCCAGGTCAACACCCTGTTGCCCCGCGCGGCCGAGGCATTGGGCGGGCCGATCACCTGTCTTGTGAACAACGCTTCCATTTTCGAATACGACAACATCCAGACGGCCACACGGCAAAGTTGGGATCGCCATTTCGACAGCAATTTGCGTGCCCCGTTCGTGCTGACGCAAGCCATGGCGGCGCAGGGTTTGGAACCTGAAACCGACGCACAGGGCGAACCGGTCGCAACAGGCCTGATCGTCAACATGGTCGACATGCGGGTGCGAAAACTGACACCCGAATTCATGACCTACACGATTGCAAAGATGGGATTGTGGGCGCTGACCCGGACAGCGGCGCAGGCTTTGACCCCAGCCATTCGCGTCAACGCAATCGGACCGGGCCCAACCCTGCAGGGGCATCGCCAAAGCGAGAGTCACTTCAAGGCGCAGCGCGAAAACACGGTTCTGGAACGCGGTGCAAACCCGTCTGATATCACTGCCGCGCTGGGGTATTTTCTGGACGCGCATGCGGTGACAGGCCAATTGCTATGCGTTGACGGGGGCCAGCATTTGGGGTGGCAAACACCGGATGTCATCGGGGTAGAATAAGTATCTTTGCCGCAAGTTTTGCACCGCTCGCATTTCCGTTACCAATACGTTACAAAAATGTCTTATTTTTCATGCACTTGGTTGTGTGATAAAAATTTACTTAATAATAACAACACCTTAAAAAACTGCCTATTTTTTGTGCAAATCAGCGAATGGGCAAGGATTCAAAGGAAATTTCAAAGTCCCCAAAACTTATCTGCATAGTTATCCACAGTTTCCGTGGATTTGTTTCCTCTTGATCTGGGACGCACAAGATTGCAGCCGACGCCAGAGAATCATATCTCTGGTTCATGACCTCGGACACCGAATCTGCCCCTCGATCTGAAAACACCGGTTACGCGTGTATTCAGCGATATGTCAAAACGCTGGACAGTTCGCCCGGCGTGTACCGAATGCTGGATGCGGACAGCCGTGTTCTTTACGTAGGCAAGGCGCGAAATCTCAAGGCGCGGGTCTCGAACTACACCAGGCCGGGTCATTCCGGCCGGATCGAAAAGATGATCGCCCTGACCGCGTCGATGATGTTCCTGACCACGCGGACCGAGACCGAAGCGCTGCTGCTGGAGCAGAACCTGATCAAGCAGCTCAAGCCCAAGTACAACGTGCTGCTGCGCGACGACAAAAGCTTTCCGAATATTCTGGTGGCCAAGGATCATGCCTTTCCGCAGATCAAAAAGCACCGCGGGGCCAAGAAGGAAAAGGGCGCTTATTTTGGCCCCTTCGCCAGTGCGGGTGCGGTGAACCGGACCCTGAACCAGTTGCAAAAGGCTTTCCTGCTGCGCAACTGCTCGGATTCCATGTTCGACAGCCGGACGCGACCCTGTCTGCTCTATCAGATCAAGCGCTGTTCGGGACCCTGCGTTGGGCTGATTTCCGAAGAGGCCTACAGCGAAAGCGTGCGCGACGCCGAACGGTTCCTGTCGGGCCGCTCGACCAAGGTGCAAGAGGATCTGGCCGAACAGATGATGGCCGCGTCTAAGGCGATGGAGTTCGAACGGGCCGCCGGACTGCGCGACCGTATCCGGGCGCTGACGCAAGTGCAGACGTCCCAAGGTATCAACCCGCGCGGCGTGGCCGAGGCGGATGTGATCGGCCTTTATATGGACAGCGGTCAGGCCTGTGTTCAGGTGTTCTTTATCCGCGCCAACCAGAATTGGGGGAACAAGGACTTCTACCCTCGGGTCGGTCCTGATGTGTCGCCCGCCGAAGTGATGGAGGCGTTTCTTGGCCAGTTCTACGACAACAAGGAACCGCCCCGGCAATTGATCCTGTCTGATGGGATCGAAAACGCCGATCTGATGGAACAGGCGCTGAGCGAAAAGGCGGGCCGCAAGGTAGAGCTTCTCGTGCCGCAGCGTGGCGAAAAGCAAGAGCTTGTGGCCGGTGCCCTGCGCAATGCCCGCGAGTCGCTGGCGCGGCGGATGTCGGAAAGCGCAACACAGGCCAAGCTGTTGCGTGGGGTGGCCGAGGCATTTGATCTCGATGGCCCGCCCCAGCGGATCGAGGTCTACGACAACTCGCACATCCAGGGCACCAATGCGGTGGGTGGCATGATCGTGGCGGGCCCCGAAGGGTATATGAAAAACGCCTATCGCAAGTTCAACATTCGCGGCGACGACCTGACGCCCGGCGACGATTTCGGGATGATGAAAGAGGTGCTGAACCGCCGTTTCACCCGCCTCCAGAAAGAGGACCCCGACCGCGACAAGGGCCTCTGGCCTGACCTGTTGCTGATCGATGGCGGTGCGGGGCAGGTCAGTGCGGTGCACGAGATCATGGCCCAGCACGGTGTGGAAGATATTCCCATGGTGGGCGTCGCCAAAGGTGTTGATCGCGACCACGGCAAGGAAGAGTTCCACCGCATGGGCCAGCGCGCCTTTGCGCTGAAACGCAATGACCCGGTGCTGTATTTCATTCAGCGCCTGCGGGATGAGGCGCACAGGTTCGCCATCGGCACGCACCGAGCCAAACGCGCCAAGGCTGTGGGGGCGACACCGCTCGACGAGATCCCAGGCGTCGGGGCGGCGCGCAAACGCGCTCTTCTGGCGCATTTCGGGTCAGCCAAAGCAGTCAGCCGGGCCAATCTGGCGGATTTGAAAGCGGTAGAGGGGATCTCGGCCGGGCTGGCGCAGAAGGTTTATGATTTCTTTCACGACAAGGGCTAGGCCTTTCGCCCGCGCCACAGGATATAGAGACCCGAAGCCACAATCAGCGCGCTGCCGATCCACATGGTCCGGTCAAGCTGTTCACCGAAAAAGACGACGCCCAAGCCGATGCCAAACAGCAGGCGGGAATACCGAAACGGCGTGACGGCAGACACTTGGCCCGTGCGCATGGCTTTCATCAGCGATGCGTAGGCGGCGGTACCCATCAGGATCGCCCCTGTCACGTGCAGCGCTGCGTAGGGATCAACGGGGGCAAGGGGCACTCCCTCCCAGAACCGGTAGGCGAGGGCGGCGACGATGATGCAAACAAAGCCATAAAATCCCAGCACTTCGGTTCCCAGCGTCGCAGGCGCGGCGCGGCTGGCCAGATCGCGGCCAGCGAATCCCAGCATTCCCAACACAGCCAGCAGTGAGAGGACCGAGAAGTTGTCTCCGGTCGGTTGGATGATGATCACAACGCCGATGAGGCCGATCAGAATGGCGCTCCAACGCCGCCAGCCCACGGTTTCTCCGAATACCAACGCCGCACCGGCCACAACGACCAACGGGGTGGCCTGCAAAATCACGGTGGCTGCGGATAGAGGCGTCAGCGTGATCGCCAGTACATAGAACAGCCGCCCGAGGATTTCGAACAGGACCCGTATTTTCATCGGGCGGGACAGGACGTCCGGTTGGAACAAGGGCGTGCCGCGTATCATTGCGACTGCTGCAAAGACCACCGATCCGCCGGTGCCAAACAGCAGCAGTATCTGCCAGATCGGCAGGGTCGCGGATGCCCCTTTCAACAGCGCATCTTCAAGCGCGAACAGCGCCATGGCCGAAATCATCCAGGCACTGCCGATCAGGTTTGACCGGGGATCGGTTTGAATATGGGCTGTCATGGTTTCGCCGGTTTGGAAATCTGGCGGCAATCTGACCGCAAAGACCCTGGCCGCCAAGGGGGTATCGCACAGATACCGTTGCTTGCGACGCTTTGACGTTCCTCGGTGCAAGCATCTGTGATCGGGCCAGAAAATTGCCGCGCCATCTTTTATGTCCGGAACCGTCGCTGTAATGTCCAGACAATGAAGTGGAACTTGCCCAATATCCTGACTGTATTGCGCTTGCTGGCCGCCCCCGGTCTGGCCGTGATGTTCCTGTATTTCACCCGGCCCTATGCGGACTGGTTCGCCCTGATCCTGTTCCTCTCTGCCGCGATTACCGATTGGTTTGACGGCTACCTGGCGCGCGCCTGGAAGCAGGAAACCAAAATCGGCGCCATGCTGGACCCGATCGCCGACAAGGCGATGGTGGTGATCGCGCTGATGATCCTTGTGGGTTACTCACAGGACAGTTGGACGCCCTGGCTGGTGCTGCCGGCGACGGTTATCCTGTTCCGTGAGGTTTTTGTCTCGGGCCTGCGCGAGTATCTGGGCGACACGGCGGGGACGTTGAAGGTTACCAAGCTGGCCAAGTGGAAAACGACCGCGCAGATGGTTGCGATTGCGGTCCTTTTCTCGCAGGGGATTTTCGAACATTACGCGGTGATGTCCACATTCGGAATGGATGAGGCTTTGGTCCAACAGGTCATCACCGGAGAGGTCGAGGATGTGAACCATCTGCTCTGGCATTTGCGGGGTATGTATTGGGCCGGTCACATTGGCTTGTGGTTGCTGTGGATTGCGGCCACGCTGACATTGATCACGGGCTACGACTACCTACGTAAAGCCATGCCCCACCTGAAGGAGAGCTGAGCGATGGATGTCCTGTATTTCGCCTGGGTGCGCGAACGGATCGGCCTGCCGAAAGAAAAGGTCGAAACCCAGGCCGCCACAGTCAATGATCTGGTGGCCGAGCTCAGCGCGCGCGAAGATCGCTATGCCGCGGCGTTTGCCGATTTGTCGGCACTGCGCGTGGCGCTTGATCAAGAGCTTTCGGATTTCGACGCCCCGCTGACGGGCGTGCGCGAGGTGGCCTTTTTCCCGCCCATGACAGGCGGCTAAGATGCGCATTGTCGTTCAGGAAGATGCCTTTGATCTGGGGGCCGAGGCCAATGCCTTTGCCGCCGGGGATGAGGCCAATGGGGCGATTGTGACCTTCACCGGCGTCGTGCGCGATCTGGCCTCGGGCGATCTGGACGTGATGGAGATCGAGCATTACCCGGGCATGACCGAACGCGCGCTGACCAAGATCGCGCAAGAGGCGCAGGAACGTTGGTCGCTAGGTGATGTATTGGTGATCCACCGCCACGGGCGTCTTGCGCCGGGGGACCGGATCATGATGGTTGCCACCGCTGCCCCACATCGCAAGGATGCGTTCGAGGCGGCGGAATACCTGATGGATTACCTGAAATCCCGCGCGCCGTTTTGGAAAAAAGAGATCACGCATTCCGGTGCGGAATGGGTCGCGGCCAAGGATGAAGACGAAGACGCGCTGACCCGTTGGTAACGGGTTTAGTCCGCGTTGTTGATCCGACCGCGCAGTTCTTCGGCCTCTTGCCGGGCTGCGCGCAAACCGTCCATGGCAGCGTTCAGTTCAGCCTCGGTCTGCGTCAGTTGGTTGGTCAGTTCCGCTTCGCGCTGTTGCAGATAGGTGATCGCCTGATCGCGGGTTTCCTCGGCTTCGTGCAACTCCTGGCTCATGCGGTCCAGATCGGCCACGTCGCTTTGGCGGACGCGGGACAGGCGATGGGCCAGCCAGTTGGCGAACCAGCCCATGCAGAAGGCCCCGAACAGGATGACGGCTGTCGCGATGATGAATTCTGTTCTGTTCAACTCACTGGTCCTCTGCTTCCGCGTCCGGCGCGGCCTCGTCCGTTGGTTCGGCCTCTTCGCCTTCAGACGAAGCCTCTAGCGCTTCAAGCGCTGTTTCGGTGGCCTCAATCGGTTCTGGCCTGATCAGGCGAAACTCGATCCGACGGTTCGCCTCACGGCCTTCCTCGGTATCGTTGTCGGCGATGGGTTGCGTTTCTCCGTACCCGACCGCGGCATAGCTAGAGGTCGGAATGCGCCGACCGCGCAGTTCGTTCAGAATCGATTGCGCCCGCGCCTGGCTCAGCTGTTGGTTCATCTCTTCGCGGCCCTGGCTGTCGGTGTGGCCCTGAATCTCAAGGCGGATTGGGCCGCAGTCGCGCAAGATATCGGCTATCTGGTTCACTATGTCCCGCGAATCCGCCGCAATCGTGGCCGAGCCCGGCTCGAACGCGATTTTGCTGCGGGCCTGAATTTCGGCGATCTGTGCTTCGCATTGTTCCGGGTCGGGCAGGGCGTCTTCGGGTTCGGGTGGCTCCTGATAGGTGATCGACAAGGTAAAGTCCTGCGCATCGCCCAGTTTTTCCGATAGCAGCCCTGCGATAAACGGGCGGGCCCGTTCATCATGGCTTATACCCGACAGCTCGACCGTGTCGGGCGTAACGGTCAGCACGCCATTGTGCAGCACCGACAGCGCCTCAAGCCCCGCAAGAACACGGATGGGCCAATCCGCGGGCAGGTCCGGCGCAATGCGCGTGGCCGTATAGACCCGGTCCGAGCCAAAGGCGGCGCGGGCAAAGCTGTCGGACATTTCGCGCAGGGTTTCATCGCCCACGCGACCGCGCAATTGCGCCAGGCCTTCGGGGCTGAGCGTTGCAGTGAACTCAATCGGGCCGCTTGGATCTTCGGCTTCGGGTTCCGGCAGCACAGCGTGTAGGGCGAAGACGTCGGGCAGGGCGTTCTCCAACTCACCCACAACCCGGTCAAACAGGGTCGGGTTGGTGCCTTGTCCGGCGACCAGCGTGATATCCGCGTCTGACAACGTGATAGAGCCTTGCCCCAGTTCAGCCAGGGCAGCGATGCTTTCCTCTGCGGCCGCGGCCCATCGCGGCGAGGGCACGCCTAAGCCGATGGTGCAGGTGTAAGGACCGGTCAGCCCGGCCGTTTGCGCGGCGGCGACGATGGCATCGCGCGCCTCTTCATCCTGTGCCGAACAGGCGTCGAAGGTGCCAACGCCGTCCTCAATCAAAAACCGTAGGGTAAAGGGCGTGATCACCGGGCGCGGTGCCGAGATGGCCAATCCGATGCGCAGATTCGGTGGGGCTGCACGCGTCAGGTTCTGTTCCAGCCGGTCCTTTTCCTGCTGGCTGTCCGCGATGGCAGTGATCCGCACCAAACCCGGGCTGGCCGAGATCTTGGCGCGGGGCAGGTCGGACAGTGCGGTAATCGCATAATCCATCGCCTCATCCCATCCTTCCGGTTTGGGATAGTCCGAGCTTTCCATCAGGTCGGAAACCGGCGAATCCGAGTCCAGCCGTTGCAGGCGCGCCATCAAGGCGTCGCGATCCGCGCTGCTGGGGATCAACCCGATGACCGAGATGCCGCTGTCGTTTCGCAAGATCTCGGCCGAAAACTTGGGCGCGGTCAGGATTTCCGAGGGCGCGACCTGCATTTCGTCGATCACTCGGGATGTGTCGACCTCGGTGCCTGCGGCGGTCAGGGCGTTAAAGCGCGTTGCTTCATCCGGGGCTGTCCCGGTCAGAACCACGCGCAATCCGTCGGATTGAACCTCGGCCCAGTCATGGCCTGCCAGGTTCAGCGCCCGGCGCACTGCCGTTTCCGAGGCTTCCTCGATCTTGGTGACTGCGAATCCGGCCCCGACCAGTGACAGGGCAATCGACACTGCAAAGATCACGATGACAGCGATGGAGTAAGGCAGTCGCATGGGTTGAACCGAGTCTCCTCAGGCGGTTGAGCCGAATGCATATAGCGCCGCGCGCGCGGGTGCAATCAGAGCAGCAGCGCGACGCAGAGGAAGATGAGCGGAATAAGGCCGGTGTCCCGGTTCGCCCGGAACAGTTGCAACAGCTTGGCGTTATCTTCCGTGTCTAGCCCGCGCAATTGCCAGGCCATGTGCCACCCCATCGCCCACGGCCCCACAAGCGCCACGGGCAAGGCCAGGAACGAGGCATTGGGTATGCCGGCGTCAATGATGGCCAGCCCCATCAGGGCAACCGTGCCCACAAGGAAGTATTTAAGCCACCGGGCGGTGTCCTTGCCAAAGAGGCGCGCGGTGGATTTGACGCCGATCAGCTCGTCATCCTCGGCGTCTTGATGGGCATAGATCGTGTCATAGAACAGGGTCCAGGCGATGCCCGACAGGTAGAGCGTGATTGCGGGCCATCCAACCGTGCCGCTATGCGCGGCCCAGGCCAGCAATGCACCCCAGTTAAACGCCAAACCCAGAAACGCCTGCGGCCACCAGGTAAAGCGCTTGGCATAGGGATAGATGGTTACCGGCAACAATGACAGGACACCCATCGCGATTGCCGCGCGATTGAATGTCAAGAGAATCGCAAGCGCCAGCAGACATTGCAGGATCATCCAGATCGCAGCCTGACGCACGCTGACCTGGCCAGATGGAATCGGGCGGGATCGCGTGCGCTCGACCTTTCCGTCATAGTCACGGTCGGTGATGTCATTCCACGTACACCCTGCGCCACGCATCAGAAACGCGCCAATGGCGCAGCCGACGGCAATCCACAGATCGCCCCAGCGCGGATCGCCCCCGCTGAAGATCGCTAGCGCCAGCCCCCACCAGCAGGGGAGCAGCAAAAGCCATGTTCCGATGGGCCTGTCGGCCCGGCTGAGCCTCAGATAAGGGCGGGCAAAGGCCGGGGCGTATGTGTCGACCCAGTTTCCGGTGACCGCATCGGCGACCTGACCGTCTGGTGTTGGGGCATTGCCTTGCATATGTAAGGTCTCATGAGTGCAAAGATCAGACTGTATGTAGAGCACCCTTTGGGTCCGGGGCAATCGGTAGAATTGACGCGCGATCAGGCCCATTACCTGTTCGGCGTCATGCGGCTGAGCACGGGTGGGCATGTTGCCCTGTTCAACGGGCAGGACGGCGAATGGCTAGCCGAGGTTGTGGCGGCTTCCAAGCGGGGCGGCACGCTGGCTTGCGTCGCGCAGACCAAAGTGTTGCAGCTGCCGCCTGATCTTTGGCTGCTTTTTGCGCCGATCAAAAAGGCGCGCACGGATTTCATCGTTGAAAAGGCGACAGAAATGGGCGCGGCCCGTATCCTGCCGGTTCAGACCGAATTCACCAATTCCGAACGTATCCGGCAGGACCGTCTGCAGGCGCATGCGGTAGATGCGGCGGAACAATGCGGCGGCACCTATGTGCCCGAGGTCGCCGATCTTCAACGGTTGGATCGGATACTGGATGACTGGCCCGACGGTCGCCAGTTGATGTTTTGTGATGAGGCCGAGGTTGGATCGGCCTTGCGCCTTGCCGCGACTGAAAAAGGTCAGCCATGGGCTATTCTGATCGGCCCGGAAGGCGGATTTTCTGACCGCGAACGCGCACGGCTCAGCGCGTTGCCCTATGCCCATGTGGTCAGTCTTGGCCCTCGCATTCTGCGGGCCGACACAGCTGCGGTGGCGGCCATGACGCTGTGGCAGCAGGCGCTTGGGGATTGGGTCTGATGTGGCGTTTCGCCTGTGAAAGTGACGTACCGCAGATTGAAGCGTTCCTGTACCGGCACGTGCAGAGTTCGATGTTCCCGCTCGCCAACCTGCGCGATTTTGGCTTGCACGGCCCGCATCACCGATCTCTGAACGTCTGGGTCCTGGGCGATGACCTGCGGGCGGTGTTCGCCATGACCAACGAAGGTATGGTTTTGCCGCAATGCCCGGATTGTATGGATGCCGAGCTGACCGCCGTCATCGACCTGATCCGCGGGCACAAGCTGTTTGGTATCGCGGCCGAGGCCGGGCAAGCCCGCCGCATCATGCATCTGGCCGGGTGGGAGGATCGACCCGCAACGCTCAACAGTGATGAGCCCGGTTTCAAGCTGAACCTTGACGACCTAATTGTTACAGACACAACCGGGGCCACGCTTGTGCCACTGTGTGATCTTGACCGGAAAATCTCTGAAGAGTGGCGGCAGCGGTATCTGGTTGAGGCCATGGATTTTGATCCCGACCGGGCCCGCGGGCAGGCCGCCGATGACATTGTGGCTTATATCAAGCGCGACTCGCACCGGGCGCTGGTGCTGAACGGTCAGCCCGTGGCCATGACCGGCTTCAACGCGCGCCTGCCCGGGATCGTGCAGGTTGGCGGCGTCTATACTCTGCCGGAATTGCGCGGACGCGGCTATGGAAGGCTGGCGGTTGCCATGCACCTGATGCAGGCCAAAGCGGCTGGGGTTTCACAATCTGTTCTCTTTGCCGCTTCTGATGCGGCAGCGCGTGCCTATATCGGAATCGGGTTCCGACCTGCGGGTCAGTTCTCGTTGATACTGTTCAAGAACCCGGAGGATCCGGCATGAGTTTCATTCGACCCGAAGCCAAACTGGCGCTTTGGCGCTGGCGCGAGGTGCTGGCGGCGGGCTTTGTTCTGCTTTTGGGGCTCAGCTGGATCAGCGGGCCGGGCGGATTGCTGGGTTGGTTGGGATATGTGCTGGTCGCGATTGCGATGGCCCTGGCGGTGGTTGGCGTTCAGCGCGCCCGGTTTCGTCTGGGCGCGGGTGGTCCCGGCGTCGTGACCGTGGACGAAGGCCAGATCACCTATCTGGGGCCGTTGGATGGTGGAATTGTTGCGACGCGCGAAATCGAACGTCTGGCGCTGGACCCGACATCGAACCCGGCGCACTGGGTGTTGGACCAGCCAGGGCAGCCGACGCTTCACATTCCGGTGAACGCAGAAGGGGCCGAGGCGCTGTTTGACGTGTTCTCCAGCCTGCCCGGCCTGAAAACCGAGCAAATGTTGACGGAATTAAACGGTGGCGCGGTCCTTCCGGTTGTCATTTGGGAGCGTCACCCCTCGCGGCCTGCCAATCTCAGGCTGCATTGACACCGGGCGCATTTGCGACCACCACTGGCCAATCGAGAGACACATCAGGATCGGAGCACGGGTCACATGTCCATCCCCCAGTCCGGCGGCGGACCGATCGAACGCCACGAACAACTTGCCGAGTATCTGGAATCGGGCTGCAAGCCCAAGGATGATTGGCGTATCGGGACCGAGCATGAAAAGTTCGGCTATTGCAAGGACACGCTCAAGCCGTTGCCGTTTGAAGGCAAACGCTCGATCGTCGCTGTGCTCGAAGGCCTGCGCGATCGCCACGGCTGGGCCGAGGTGCGCGAAGCGGGTCACCTGATCGGGCTTGAGAAAGACGGTGCAAATGTCAGTCTTGAACCCGGCGGCGCGCTGGAACTGTCGGGCGCTCCGCTTGAGACGATCCATGAGACCTGCGACGAGGTGAACACCCATCTGCGCGAGGTGAAGGACATCGCCGATGAGATCGGCGTGGGTTTCATCGGACTGGGCGCGGCCCCGATCTGGACCCATGACGAGATGCCGTTGATGCCCAAAGGGCGCTACCGGCTGATGAACGACTACATGGAAGAAGTCGGCACCATGGGCCGCGCCATGATGCGGCGCACATGTACCGTTCAGGTCAACATCGACTTCGGGTCCGAGGCCGACATGGTGCAGAAACTGCGCGTGGCGCTGGCTTTGCAGCCGGTGGCGACGGCCCTGTTCGCGAACTCTCCGTTCTTTGAGGGTAAGCCCAATGGCCAGAAAAGCTGGCGCAGCTATATCTGGCGGCATCTGGACGACGCGCGAACGGGCATGCTGCCCTTTGTGTTCGAAGACGGCTTTGGTTTTGAGCGTTACGTGCAATACGCGCTCGATGTGCCGATGTATTTCGTCTATCGCGACGGCCAATATATCAACGCTTTGGGCATGTCCTTCCGCGATTTCCTGCAGGGCAAGCTGCCCGCGCTGCCCGGTGAAACGCCCACCCTGTCCGATTGGGCCGACCACCTGACCACCGCCTTCCCCGAAGCTCGCATCAAGAAGTTCATGGAGATGCGCGGCGCCGATGGCGGCCCGTGGCGGCGTCTGTGCGCTCTGCCTGCGTTCTGGGTGGGCCTGACCTATGATCAGACCGCGCTGGATGCGGCATGGGATCTGGTCAAAGGCTGGGATGCCGAAACGCGCGAGGCGCTGCGGGTTGAAGCCGCCAAAGATGGTCTGCAAGCGCAGGTGGGTCACATCAACATGCACGATCTGGCGCGCGAGGTGGTGTCCATTGCCGAGGCCGGTCTTGCCGCACGCGCGCGTCCGGGCGCAGGTGGTCTGGTACAGGATGAGACGCACTTCCTGAACGCGCTCAAGGACAGTATCGAAACGGGCGCGGTTCCGGCGGATGAGTTGCTGGAACACTACAATGGCGACTGGAATGGTGACCTGACGCGGGTTTTCCCCGAATACAGCTATTGATCGCAGCCGTCCCGCTTGCATTCGCGGGGCGGGGCCGATAGCAGGTTGGCGACCAAATTCAGAGGGCGTCATGGACGATCTTAAGGCAAAATATCTGGGCCAAATCGCCGAGGCCGGTGACGAGAACGCGCTTGAGGCGATCCGTGTTGCGGCTGTGGGCAAAAAAGGCGAGGTCGCGCTGAAGATGCGCGAGCTGGGCAAGATGACGCCCGAGGAACGCCAGGTCGCTGGCCCTGCGCTGAATGCCCTGAAGGACGAGATCAACGTGGCGCTGGCCGCCAAGAAATCCGCGCTGGCCAATGCCGCGCTGGATGAGCGTCTGCGCACCGAATGGCTGGATGTTACCTTGCCGACCCGCCCGCGCCGCCAAGGCTCGATCCACCCCGTCAGCCAGGCGACTGAGGAATTGACGGCGATCTTTGCCGAACTGGGCTTTTCCGTGGCCGAAGGGCCGCGGGTCGAGACCGACTGGTATAACTTTGACGCCCTGAACATCCCCGGCCACCACCCCGCGCGGGCAGAGATGGATACGTTCTACATGCACCGCGCCGAGGGCGATAACCGTCCGCCCCATGTGCTGCGGACCCATACCTCTCCGGTGCAAATCCGGTCGATGGAGAAACAGGGCGCTCCGATCCGCGTGATCTGTCCGGGCGGTGTGTACCGTGCCGATTATGACCAGACCCACACGCCGATGTTCCATCAGGTCGAGGGGCTGGCCATCGACAAGAACATCTCGATGGCGAACCTGAAATGGGTTCTGGAAGAATTCGTGAAGGCGTTTTTCGAGGTCGACGACGTCGAACTGCGCTTCCGCGCCTCGCACTTCCCCTTCACTGAACCGTCCGCCGAGGTCGATATCCGCTGTTCCTGGGACAACGGTCAGCTGAAGATCGGCGAGGGCGACGACTGGATGGAGATTCTGGGGTCCGGCATGGTCCACCCCAAGGTGATCGCCGCTGGTGGTATTGATCCAGAGGTCTATCAGGGCTTTGCGTTCGGGATCGGCATCGACCGTCTGGCGATGTTGAAATACGGCATCCCGGATTTGCGGGCGTTCTTTGATTCCGACCTGCGCTGGCTGCGGCACTACGGGTTTGCGGCGCTGGATATGCCGAACCTGCATGGTGGTTTGAGCCGGTAGGTGTTCGGTGTGATCGCCAACTTGAATCAATATGTTGAGTGGTGTGAAACGCGCTGCAAAAACGTTCGACTATGGCAAATCTTTGGGATTTTCCTTGGGTCTGTTGCGGGTTTTTTTCTGGCCGCGTCTACAGGTTCTGAATTGGTTGTTCTTGTCTTTGTTGCATTTGTGTTTCTTCCTGCGTTCCACTTTGTGTGCATTGCTGGAAGAGTATGGGTGAAGCAAACAGCACTTCGCCAAAATCAAATGGAACAGGTGCAAAGAACCAAAAGGTTGTTAAAAGATTTCCGGAAATAGAATGTGCGGAGCAAAGGCCGATAGCGCGGCTTTGCGCATTGATCTGATGTAGGGTGGGGTTTCACCCCACCATGCCTCGGTTGCCGGGCTGAAGCCCGGCCTACGTTTGTGTGGTGAAGAAAGGTGGCGTGGAACCCCATCCTACACTGATATGTTATGTGACAGCGCGGAAAGTCTCGCTACGGTCGGGCGCATGATATATCGACTGCTTCTTTTGCTGCTGACTGCAACCCCGGCCTTGGCCATGGGGCCTTGGAAATCCGACTGCCATGGCGATACGGCCTGTGAGGTCGGCGACCGCTCGTACCATGTGTTGGAGCCCGAGGGCTGGGATGGCGAAACGCCTCTGCCGGTGCTGCTGCATTTCCACGGCTGGGCGCGGCAGGGGACTGTGGTGGTGAACCATCCGCGTATTGCCGGGGCGACCAAGCTGCGCGGAGTGCTGCTGGTGGCGCCAAACGGGTTGGGCAAAAGTTGGGATTTTTGGCGCGCGGATACGCGGGACGTGCCCTTTGCCGATACGGTGCTGGAAGACGTGGCCAAGCGCTATCCGGTTGACTCGGAACGCATTTATGTCTCGGGCTATTCCTTCGGCGGTGCGATGGCGTGGCGCTATGTCTGCCAGTCGGGCAATGATGTCGCCGCGTTGCTGGCCGTCGCGGGCAGCATTCGCCAGACCGAGGACTGCCCCGAGGCCCCACGCGAGGTGCGCCATGTGCATGGGCTGGACGATACGGTGATGGACTTTCCCTTTGGTCCCGGCGGCGACACTACGTATCCGGTGTCGCTGTGGCGTCAGAAGTACCGCTGCAACGGCGCGACCCCGCGCGGGGAGTGGAGCGTTGAGCCGTTCCTGACCCTCAGCCGCGTGGAATGGACCGATTGCGCGCAGGGGCAGGTGGTGCTGGACACCCATCCGGGTGGGCATTTCATCCCCCATGGATGGATCGGGCGGCAGTTGGACGAGCTTTTGGGCCGCACCCCCACCTATCCGTGACGCGCGGCGCTTGCACCTTGGCGCAATCTTTGCCATTGCCTGTGCCCAACGGATATTTGCCAAAAAAGGCCCCGAGCAATGAAATTCACTCTGTCCTGGCTGAAAGACCACCTCGATACGGATGCGTCGGTTGATGAGATCGCCGAGGCGCTGACCGATCTTGGGCTTGAGGTCGAAGAGATCGTAAACCCTGCGGACCGGTTGGCGGGCTTTACGCTGGGCCATGTGAAACACGCGGAAAAGCATCCTGACGCCGACAAGCTGCGGGTTTGCACGGTGGAAACCGATGAGGGCGACTTGCAGATCATCTGCGGCGCACCGAACGCGCGCGAAGGCATCACCGTCGTGGTCTGCAAGCCGGGCATGTACATTCCCGGCCTGGATATCACCATTAATGTGGGCAAGATCCGGGGTGTCGAAAGCTTTGGCATGATGGCGTCCGAGCGCGAGCTTGAGCTGTCGGACGAGCATGACGGCATTATCGAACTGCCTTCAGGTGCTGTGGGCGATCAGTTCGTGGACTGGCTGGCAGAGAATGACCCCTCGAAGGTTGATCCGATGATCGAGATAGCCATCACGCCAAACCGCCCCGATGCGCTGGGCGTGGCGGGTATCGCGCGCGATCTGGCGGCGCGGGGCTTGGGCAAGCTGAAGGTTCGGGACTATGTGCCTGTGCCGGGTGATTTCGACAGCCCGATCAAGGTGACGATTGACGAAGACACGCTGGACGGTGCGCCGCATTTTACCGGGCGTTTGATCCGGGGCGTCAAGAATGGCCCCAGTCCGCAATGGTTGCAGGATCAATTGAAGGCCATCGGCCTGCGCCCGATCTCGGCCCTCGTGGATATCACCAACTACATGACCTTTGACCACAACCGTCCGCTGCACGTGTTCGATGCCGACAAGATGCAGGGCAATCTGCGGGTGCATCGTGCCGAAGGTGGCGAAAAGCTGGTGGCGCTGGACGAAAAAGAATACACGCTGCAGCCCGGCATGATGGTGATCTCGGACGACAATGGCCCTGAGTCGATCGCCGGGATCATGGGGGGCGAAGAAACGGGCTGCACCGAAGAGACAGTGAACGTCTTTCTCGAAAGCGCGTTCTGGGATCATGTTCAGATCGCTCTGACCGGGCGCGCGCTCAAGATCAACTCGGATGCGCGGTACCGGTTCGAGCGGGGCGTTGACCCGGAATACACGCTGGAAGGACTGGAACACGCGACGCAAATGATCCTGGATATTTGCGGCGGCGAAGCCTCGACTGTGGTTGAGGCCGGCAAAGCGCCGAAACATGCGCGGGCCTATAAGCTGGATGCTGAGCGCGTTCAGTCGTTGGTTGGAATGGACATCCCGGAAAGCGAGCAGCGCCAGACCCTGACGCGCCTTGGTTTCCGTCTGGAAGGGGAGATGGCCCACGTCCCCAGCTGGCGCCCCGATATCATGGGCGAGGCTGATCTGGTGGAAGAGGTGGCTCGGATCGCGTCACTGACCAAACTCCAGGGTAAGCCTCTGCCACGCGTGACGGTTGGTATCCCGAAACCGGTGATGACCGCGGCGCAGCGTCGTCAGTCGATGGCGCGCCGGACCTGTGCGGCGCTGGGATACAATGAATGCGTATCTTATACCTTCATCGATCAGGCCTCGGCCGCTCTGTTTGGGGGAGGGGATGAGGCGACCCAACTGGAAAATCCGATCTCGTCCGAGATGAGCCATATGCGCCCCGATCTGTTGCCCGGCTTGCTGCAAGCGGCCGCGCGCAATCAGGCGCGCGGATTTGCCGATGTCGCCCTGTTCGAGGTTGGCCCGGTGTTCCATGACGGAGAGCCCGGAGATCAGAAAACTCAAATCACCGGCCTGCTGGTGGGTCGGAGCGGTCCAAAGGACGTCCACGGTGCGTCCCGTGCCGTAGACGTGTTCGATGCGAAGGCCGATGCCGAGGCGGTGCTGGCCGCAATCGGCGCGCCTGCCAAGGTTCAGATTATGCGCGATGGGGAGGCCTGGTGGCATCCGGGCCGTCACGGCAAAATCTGTTTGGGCCCCAAAAAGGTGCTGGGCGTGTTTGGGGAGCTGCATCCGCGTGTCTTGCAGGCCTTGGATATCAAGGGACCGGCGATGGCATTCACGATCTGGCCGGAAGAAGTTCCGATGCCACGTAAATCGGGCGCGACCCGTTCGGCGCTGGAGTTGCGCGATCTGCAGGCGGTCGAACGGGATTTTGCCTTTGTCGTGGACGAAAGCGTCGAGGCTCTGACGCTGGTGAACGCGGCAGCTGGTGCCGACAAAGCGTTGATCGAAGGTGTGCGTGTTTTTGATGAATTCATCGGCGGCAGCGTGGGAGAGGGCAAGAAATCTTTGGCCATCACCGTGCGTTTGCAGCCCACAGATGCGACCCTGAAAGAGAAAGACATCGAGGCAGTCAGCGCCAAGATTGTCGAGAAGGTCGCCAAGGCCACGGGTGGCACACTGCGGGGCTAAGATTGCATCCGCCTCCGGCGGGAGTATTTGGGAAAAGATGAAGGGGGCGAGTGCGCCCCTTTTACATATGGGAGCAATAGGCATGCTGAAAGTTTATCTGTCTGGTGAGATTCACACGGATTGGCGCGAGCAGATCATCGAGGGCGCGCAAGGATTGAATGTGACATTCGACAGCCCTGTAACCGATCACGGCGCCAGCGATGATTGTGGTGTGGCCATTTTGGGCGCCGAGCCGAACAAATACTGGCACGACCACAAGGGTGCGATGGTCAATGCGATCCGAACGCGGAAAGGCATCTCGGATGCCGACGTTGTCGTTGTGCGCTTTGGCGACAAATACAAGCAGTGGAACGCGGCTTTTGACGCGGGTTATGCGGCGGCTTTGGGCAAATCCATCATCGTGTTGCACGGCCCCGATCACCAGCATGCGCTGAAAGAGGTTGATGCCGCGGCGCTGGCCGTGGCGGAAGAACCGGCGCAGGTTGTGGACATCCTGCGCTATGTTCTGACCAGCGCGTTGCCGGGCTGAGTGTACGTCAGTCGCGTGGCGGGATGAGTTTGCCGCGCTGCACGGCCGGGCGATCCATGAACCGGTCGAGATAGGCGACCAGGTTCGAGAATTCGTGCCAGTCGACAACGTCCCGGGTTTCGTAAAAATCCAGCGCGTTCAGCCAGGGTGCGATGGCCATGTCGGCAATCGAATACTCGCCTGCGATCCAATCCTGGCCATCGAGCTGCGTGTTGATCACATTCAACAGGCGTTTGGCCTCGTCGACATAGCGCTGGCGCGGACGGGGGTCTTCGATCTCACGGCCTGCGAATTTGTGGAAGAACCCCAGCTGCCCCAGCATCGGTCCAAGGCCTCCCATCTGGAACATCACCCATTGTAGGATGCGGTATTTGTCAGCCTGCGACTGACCAATGAACTGTCCGGTCTTTTCACCCAGATAAAGAAGGATCGCGCCGCTTTCGAACAGTGTGAGCGGTTGTCCGCCGGGGCCATCCGGATCGATGATCGCGGGAATTTTGTTGTTCGGGTTCAAGGTAAGAAATTCGGGGCTTTTGACATCGGCATCTGCCAGAGTGACTTTGTGCGCCTCATAGGGCAGGCCGGTTTCTTCCAGCATGATCGAAACTTTGACACCATTTGGTGTGGGAAAAGAATACAGTTGCAGCAGATCAGGCGACTGTGGCGGCCACTTGGCCATGATCGGGAAAGAGTTCGTGTCCAGCATCGTAAGCTCCGTTTTCGGATATCTGTGTGTAATTTGGCGATTTGATCCGCGGATGTCAGGTCTCATTCTGTGCGTGATCGGTCAGCCGGTGTTTACCTGGGAACAGGTGCGGGGAAACCTCTGCGAATCAATCCCCTAGACCGAAACACGGATTTGCCTCACACTTTGGTCAATTCCCGCGCCACGGCCGTGGGTGTATCATTGCTGTAAAGGAGAATCCCGTGGACGAAGTTGCAACGCAGGTGGGTGCATTTGCCCCGCTGATCATGAGTGCGATCAAAGCCTTGATCGTGCTGGTTTTGGGGTGGATTGTTGCCGGGGCCATCAGTGGTCTGGTCAGACGCCGCATCAATGCCACGCCACATATCGATCCCACATTGGGAAATTTCGTTGCCAGCCTCGTCAAATGGGTGCTTTTGGCGATCGTTTTTGTGGCGGTTCTGGGCATATTCGGGATCGAGGCGACCAGCATCGTTGCAATCCTGGGTGCCGCGTCTCTGGCGATCGGTCTGGCTTTGCAGGGGACGCTCAGCGACTTGGCAGCCGGTGTGATGCTAGTAGTGTTCCGCCCCTACAAGCTGGGTCAATATGTGGATATCGGCGGAACGGCTGGAACCGTGAAGGACCTGAACCTGTTCACGACCGAGCTGGTTACCCCGGACAACGTCCAGATCATCGTGCCCAACGGTCAGGCTTGGGGGTCTGTGATCACCAACTTTTCCGCGCATGACACGCGCCGTGTCGATCTGGTGTTTGGCATCGATTATGGCGACAGTGCAGATGACGCGATGAATGTCATCCTGGACGTGGCCAAGGCCGATGCGCGTATTCACGGCGACCCGGAACCCTGGGTGCGCGTCACAAACCTGGGTGACAGCTCGGTCGATCTGACAGCACGCCTGTGGTGCGCGGCGGCGGATTATTGGGACGTCAAATTCGAGCTAACCAAAACGATCAAAGAAGCCTTTGATGCCAAGTGTATCTCGATCCCGTACCCACACTCCGTGGAAATCCACAAAGAAGGTTGAAGATACGCTCTGCATTCGCAGAGCATATGGAAAAACAAACCGGCTCAGAGCTTCTCTGGGCCGGTTTCATTTGGTGATGGCGTTCCTTTGCGGCGCAAGGCGCCGATGTCAGGAATTGCTCAGTAACCGGTGGCCTTTACGACGACACCAACGGTTGCAAACAAGATGCCCAGATCGTTGCGGAAGGTCAGGTCTTTGGCATAGGCGTTGTCAAAGTCAGCCCGGCTTGCAAATGTCGAGGCATTTCGTTCGGAAACCTGCCAGGATCCCGTGATGCCCGGGCGCAGCGAAAAGCATGCGTTTCCAGGGTACATGTCACGTTGTTCCGGCATCATCGGACGAGGGCCAACCAGGCTCATCTCTCCGATCAGGACGTTCCACAGCTGCGGCAGTTCATCCAGCGATGTCTTGCGCAGAAAATGACCAAAGGGGGTGATACGCGGATCATCCTTGAGTTTCTGGGTTGCTTCCCATTCCAGTCGCGCCAACATGTTGTGGTTGAGATGCTCTTGCAGCAAATCGTGTGCATTGGGCACCATCGTGCGCAATTTCCACATGGTGAACACCCGGCCACCTTTGCCGATCCGCCGCTGGCCATAGAACGGGTTAGAACCGTCCATTGCTACCACGGCAGCCAGTATCAGCACTACGGGCAACACGATCGGCAGGGCCAATGTGACAAAAACGATGTCGGTCACACGTTTGAACAGCTTGGGATAAATCCAGGCGGGTTTTGACTTGAAATTGTCTACTCTGGGAACGACTTCGCTCCGACTTCCCTTACCGGGGATACTCGTATCTTGAATCGTCATTGTTTTACTTTCAAACCAAAGCCAACAATTGGCCTAACCGTTAACTCACTTCTAAACACCGCCTGAATGGCGATATCTTTACATAGGTACAACAGGAAAGAGATTCCATCTTCCGACTAAGTCGGCCCCCCTCTTTCTCGATTCACGTTTACACTATTTTAACCCTTACGACAAACAGCAGTTCCACAAGACCGAACGTTTTTGGTCACATTTTGGACAAAATTGAAGTTGCCCGATGAATTGTTTCCAATACTAGTTCAACGCTGCCCGAAATTGCAGCATTGGCCTGATTAATAGTGGTGAATCAGGCCGACCAAAGCAGTGATCTGTGTCACACAGCGTGGAAATTCGAACCGATTTTGCGCCTTATTGACGGGTAAGATTCGACAAATATTCCCCGTACCCGTTTTTGGACAATGCCCGGGCGCGGTCATTTAGATCCTCGCGCGAGATCCAGCCGTTCTGAAATCCGATCTCTTCCAGGCATCCGGTTTGCAGACCCTGTCGGTCTTGCAGGGTGCGCACAAAGTTGCCCGCATCAAGCAGGCTTCCGTGGGTGCCCGTGTCCAGCCATGCATAGCCCCTGCCCATCCGCATCAGGTTCAATTGGTCCTCGGCCAAGTAAAGCTCCAGCAGGCTAGTGATCTCAAGCTCACCCCGGGCCGAAGGCCGGACGGACCGGGCCCGTTCGGGCGCCGTTCCATCCAGATAATAGAGGCCGGTGACAGCGTAATTCGACGGCGGGTTCTGCGGTTTTTCGATGATCGCACGGACGCGATCTTTCTCATCGAAATCCACAACCCCATAACGTTGTGGGTCTTTGACGTGATAGCCAAAAACGGTGGCGGCCTGGCTTGATTGGTCCGCGGCATCCAAAAGTTCGGGAAGGCCATGCCCGAAAAAGATGTTGTCTCCCAACACCATCGCGCTGGGTGATCCATTCAGATAGTCTTCGGCAATGATATAGGCCTGTGCCAAACCGTCCGGGCTGGGCTGAACCAGATAGGTCAGGGAAAGGCCCCACTGGCTGCCATCGCCTAGCGTGCGTTGAAACTGTGCTTGATCCTGCGGCGTTGTGATGATGCAGATATCGCGAATGCCGCCAAGCATCAGAACGCTCAGCGGATAATATATCATCGGCTTGTCATAAATCGGCAGAAGCTGTTTTGACACGCCCTCGGTAATCGGAAAAAGACGGGTCCCTGATCCGCCGGCAAGAATGATACCTTTACGATTGGTCACTGAAAATTACCCTTCAAGACAGTTTAGACCGCTTGGCCGATAGCATCGCCTTTTGGGCAAAATGTCAAAGCTCGGATGAGGCTGCGTGGCTTTGCGATGTCCCATATCGGGCCAGAAACATGTCCACAGCCTGACGGGCCACATCGTCTATTTCATCTTGCGTGAACGTGTTCTGAATGCCAAACGCCGCACGGTTCCAGATGCGGACCTTGCACAGTTCAGAAAGCTGCGCCGCGGCCAGTTGTACGTCGTCAATGGCCAGCTCACCCTTGCTGACGGCTTTTTCCAGATAGTCCGCCATGTGCTGCTGGCCGTTCTTTGGCCCGGCCTGATAAAAGGCGTGACCCAGTTCGGGGAACCTTTCACGCTCGGCCACGCAGATGCGAAAGACCTGTTGCGCAAAGTCGGATACCAGAAAAGCTGTCAATTGCGTGGTTGCGATGGTCAGAACCTCGCGCGCAGGTTTGGTCTCATCAATCATCGAGATGACATGATCGGCCATTCGGCTGCACTCGGTCTGGGCGACCTCCATGAACAAAAGGCGCTTGTCGGGGAAATAACTATAGAGCGTAGCTTTCGACACTCCGGCGGCCCGTGCGATGTCATCGACACTGGCGCCTTCGAACCCATCCGCCATGAACACCTCTCGTGCGCCTTGCAGAACCTGATCGAATTTCCGGCCAGTGCGCAGAATGGTTGCGGCTTGGGTCATGTCATCTCCTGGTAGTGCCTGTGGCCCAAGCCTATAAACCGAACGGTTCACTTTCAAGGATTCTCGGCATTTGCCTTGCGATTGCTACATTCGCTGGGATTTTAGAAGTTGACACAGCGCCGAGACTTGCGGGCAACAAAAACCGTGATACGACTTGGCGCATGGTCGATATCTTTCTGCGTACATTGCCCTTTTTCGCCATTATCGGTCTGGGCTACTGGGCTGGGCGCAGCCGGTTTTTTACCGAAGATGCGACATCATATCTGACCAAATTCGTTTTCTACTTTGCCCTCCCGGCCGAGCTGGTTCGGTTTGCAGCCAATCTGCCTTTTGCCGAAATCTTCAATATCCGGCTGGTGATCGGATATTTGATCGGCACGCTTGCGGTCTATGTGATGGCCACGGCGGTCGCCTATTTCCGGCGTCTCGATATCCCGACAGCCGCAGTCGAGGCGCAATGTGCCGCCATCGGTAATGTCGGCTTCATGGGTCTGCCCATGCTGGCCATCCTGTTCACCGAAGCCGCCATCGGCCCCGTTATGCTGGTGCTGGCCACCGATCTGGTTATCTTCTCGTCGCTGATTGTAATTTTGATCAATAGCGGAAGGGATGGCCGATTGACGGCTTCGACCTTCCGCCTGATCGGACTTGGGCTTTTGAAGAACCCGATGATTGTTTCGATCTCATTGGGTCTGTTGTGGTCTGCCCTGCAAGCGCCCGTCCCCGAGCCGGTAAACGACTTTCTCTCAATTCTGGGTGGGGCTGCTACACCTGGCGCGCTTTTTGCTATTGGCGCGTCGCTGGCGGGCAAGTCCGCTGAACGCGTTCAGATCGCAGCCTGGCTGAGTTTCTGCAAACTGGTCGCGCACCCGGCATTTGTTGCTGTGTCCCTGATCTGGCTGGTCCCAATCGCAGCATTCCCGGCTGCCGTCGCTATTTCTGCCGCTGCCTTGCCTGTCGCCGGAAACGTCTACATGCTGGCGGCGCATTACAACGTGGCCCCGCATCGGGCCTCGGCCGCGATCCTGCTATCGACGATGGTCAGCATCCTGACGGTACCGGTCGTAATCGCCTGGGTCAGCGCGCTGTGACCTTCACCTTTTCGAAAAATACTCCCGCCGGAGGCTCCTGCACTTTACGCCAGCGCTGCGGGTCGTTAGCCATGGCTGAAACCCAACGTAAGGAAGATGCCTGATGGAAACGCTTTCGGAAAATGCTTGTTTTGGTGGTGTGCAGGGCGTGTATCGCCATGCATCTTCGGCCTGCCAGTGTGACATGATCTTTGGCCTGTTCCTGCCGGCCGAGGCCAAGGACGGGCCAGTGCCGGTCTTGTGGTACCTGTCGGGGCTGACCTGCACGCACGAGAATGCCATGACCAAAGCCGGTGCGCAGGCCTGGGCGACCGAGCAGGGCATCGCAATTGTCTTCCCCGATACCTCGCCGCGTGGCGAAGGTGTCGCTGATCACGAGGATTATGACCTGGGTCAAGGCGCTGGCTTCTATGTCAACGCCACGCAGGAACCCTGGGCCCCGCATTTCAACATGTGGGGTTATGTCGCCGAAGAACTCCCCGCATTGCTGGTCGAAAACTTTGCTATCGACGCGAATCGGCAGGCCATCACTGGCCACTCGATGGGCGGGCATGGCGCGCTGACGCTTGCGATGAACCTGCCGGGGCGGTTTCGGTCTGTGTCGGCCTTTGCGCCGATCTCGAACCCGACCGGGGCGGACTGGGGTCGCAAGCAATTGGGCGCGTATATGGGCGATGATCAGGCGGCATGGGCCAAGCACGATGCCTCGCTGCTGATGAAGGAAAAGGGGTTTGACGGGCCGATTTTGATCGACACAGGCGCCAGCGATCAATTCATCGACCTGCTGCGCCCCGAGGCCCTGGCGCAAGCCATCGCAGAACGCCGTCAGCAGGCGATCTACCGGCTGCAGCCCGGGTATGACCATTCCTATTTCTTTGTCTCCACTTTCATGGAAGACCACATCACCTTTCACGCCGAGGCATTGTACGGAGACTGAGGCATGAGCGAATACGACTATGATCTGATCATCATCGGCTCGGGCCCCTCGGGCCGATCGGCTGCAATCCAGGCAGGCAAGCTGCAACGCCGGGTTCTGGTGATCGACCGCAAGGATCGGCTGGGCGGCGTTTCGGTTCACACCGGGACGATCCCGTCCAAAACCCTGCGGGAAACGGTTCTGAACCTGTCGGGCTGGCGTGAACGCAGTTTCTATGGCCGATCGTACCGGGTGAAGGATCAGATCCGTGCCGATGACCTCAAGGCACGTCTGCACATGACGCTGGATCACGAGGTCGATGTGCTTGAGCACCAGTTCAACCGCAACCACGTCGAAACCCTGAACGGTCTGGCGCGGTTCACGGGCCCACACGAGGTCGAGGTGGCCACCGATGCAGGTGAGACCACGTGTCTGACGGCAGCCAAATTCCTGATTGCCACCGGAACCAGGACCTATCGGCCGGACTATGTGCCCTTCAATGGCAAGACTGTTGTGGATGGCGATGATTTTCTTGAGATGGCCGAAATCCCGCGCTCACTCGTGGTGATCGGCGCGGGCGTGATCGGCGTGGAATATGCTACCATGTTCTCGGCCCTGGATGTACGTGTGACATTGATCGAGCCGCGCGACACGTTTCTGGATTTCATCGACAGCCGGTTGATCCATGAATTCACTCATCAGATCCGGGAAAATGGCGTCGACCTGCGCCTGGGGTCCGCCGTTGAAAAGATCGAAGATGCCGGTAGTCATGTCGAGGTCACGCTGGAAAATGGCCGTCATGTGCGCGCCGAGATGCTGCTGTTTGCAGCCGGTCGGATGGGTGCCACGGCGAGCTTGAACCTTGATGCGGTGGGTATCGAAACCGATCACCGCAACCGCATCACCGTAAACCGCAAGACTTATCAGACCTCGGCCCCGCATATCTACGCGACGGGTGACGTGATCGGGCATCCCTCGCTGGCGTCGACATCATTGCAGCAGGGACGCGTTGCGGCCTGTCATGCGCTTGAGACACCGACCCTGCCGGAAAGCCCTTGGTATCCCTATGGCATTTACTCGGTACCCGAGATGTCCACCTGCGGCATGTCCGAGGAAGAGTTGCAGGAACGCGGCATTCCTTATGAGGTGGGTGTCGCACGATTCCGCGAAACCTCGCGCGGGCATATCATGGGGTTGGAGCATGGGATGCTGAAGATGCTGTTCTCGCTCAAAACCCGACGGGTGCTGGGCGTGCAGATCGTGGGCGAGGGCGCGACCGAACTGATCCACATCGCGCAGGCGGTGCTGAACCTGAAAGGCACCGTGGATTATTTCGTGCAGAACACGTTCAACTATCCGACCCTGGCCGAGGCGTACAAAATCGCAGGGCTCGACGCGTTCAACCGGATGCCCATTCCGGAAGAATTCAAAGTACGCAAGAAATCAGCCGGGTCTGCCAAAACAAAGGCGAAATCCGAGTGACCACGCTCTATGTCGATGGCGATGCCTGCCCGGTGAAAGCCGAGGCCGAACGGGTCGCCACCCGCCACAAGGTGCCAATGGCACTGGTGTCAAACGGTGGGCTTCGACCCTCGGCCAATCCCCTTGTGCAGGTCGTGGTCGTCTCGGAAGGCGCGGATGAGGCGGACAAATGGATCGCCGAACGCTGCGGAGAGGGCGATGTGGTCGTGACGTCGGACATCCCGCTTGCGGCGAAATGTGTTGAGGCCGGCGCGCGGGTGCTACGCCCAAACGGCGAGGCGTTCACAGCTGCCAATATAGGGCAGCAACTGGCCATGCGAGACCTGATGGCTGACCTGCGTGCGGCAAACCCCTTGGGTGCCGGTGGCGGTGGCAAACCGTTCAGCAAGGCCGACAGATCCCGGTTTCTGGATGCATTGGAGCGGGAACTCAGAGCGGCCATAAAGGGCTGACCCTCCCGCCCGTCATCGACGCATCATAGATGCGCCTCTTCCCGTTGGGCCAGGCAGCGCGTTCCGCGCTGCGGTTGGTGCTTGCATCTTGCGGTGCAGATTGGTTCAGTCGCGACAAACTGGAAAGGGGCCGGACATGACCGTCAAAGCCGTCATTTTCGACATTGGCAACGTTCTGATCGAATGGCAGCCGGAACGCTACTATGATCAGGCGATTGGGGAAGACAGGCGGCGAGCGATGTTCGCCGAAGTGGACTTGCACGGTATGAACGATCTGGTCGATCAGGGGCATCATTTTACCGACACGATCTATGAATGGGCCGAGAAATACCCTGAATGGCGCGAAGAGATTCGCATGTGGCACGACAAGTGGATCGAGTTGGCGGCCCCGGAAATTCCGCACTCTGTGCGATTGTTGCGGGCGTTGAGAGCCAATGGCGTGCCTGTTTTCGCGCTGACCAATTTCGGTGTACAGAACTTTGACTATGCCACCACCGTCTACCCGTTCCTGAACGAGTTTGATCGCCAATATGTGTCGGGCCGGATGAAGACGGTAAAGCCGCATGTCCCGATTTATGAGATGGTTGAGGCCGATTGCGGCGTGCCCCCCGAAGCGCTGCTGTTCACCGATGATCGGTTGGAAAACATCGAAACCGCGCGTGCGCGAGGGTGGCAGACACATCATTTCCGCGATCCGCAAGACTGGGCGGATCGGCTGGTGGCCGAAGGCTTGTTGGCCGCAGAAAACGCGATCTAAGCTGCGAAACTAGACGGCGACTGGTGCGGTGCGATTTTCGCGGATCGGCAGGTGGACGATGGCGCTGAACGCTCCGATCCCGACGCCGACCCACCAGACCAGAGTGTAGTCACCGAACTGATCATACATCCGCCCGCCCAGCCAGATGCCCAGGAAACTGCCCAACTGGTGGCTGAAGAAGATAATCCCGTAAAGCGTGCCCATATAGCGCAGACCGTAGAGATGTGCGACCAATCCCGATGTCAACGGAACAGTGGCCAGCCAAAGCGACCCCATCACGAGCGAGAAGACGATCACCGTCATCGGTGTGATCGGGAACAGGATGAACAGGGCTGCAGCCAGTGTTCGACCTGTATAGACCCCTGCCAGTAGGTATTTCTTGGGATACCGGCTGCCGGCCCAGCCCGCGATCAGGGTTCCGCCGATATTGGCCAGGCCGATCAGCGAGATGGAGATGGCCCCCAACGCCGAGGTTGTGGTGACCCCCAGCGAATGCAAAACGCCGCCGGGCTGGATGGGGCCGCACAGCTCGGTCACGAAGGCGGGGAAATGCGCTGTGACGAAGCCCAGTTGGTAGCCACAGCTGAAAAACCCAATGAAGATCAACGCGTAGGACGGATCGCGAAAGGCGCGGTTCAGAATCTGCCCCATACTTTCTTGCAGTTCGGCTTTGGTGGCGGCTTGCGGTGAGCGCATGAAGGGCAATGCAAGGATGAGCGCAAGGATCGCGACGGCAAAGACTATGAAAACCTGTTGCCAGGGCAGAAAGCTTAGCAGCCATTCCGCCGTGGGTGCGCCCAGCACCTGACCAAAGCTGCCAGCGGCCGTGACCATGGCCAGCGACATGGAGCGGTTTTCATCCGATGACGCGCGGCCCACCACGGCCAGCACCACGCCGAACCCTGTGCCCGCAATGCCAAAACCCACAAGCCAGGCGTACATCTGATGCTCAAACGGTGTGACCGACCACGCCGACAGCACCATCCCAGCCGCATAGGTTATTGCACCGATTATTATGGCTCGCCTGTCGCCGATCTTTTCGGCGATAGCGCCAAAGATTGGCTGGCCGATGCCCCAGGCCAGGTTCTGGATGGCAATCGCCATCGAGAAATCGGTGCGCAGCCACCCGAACTCATCCGCAATCGGGATCTGGAACACACCAAATGAGGCGCGCACGGCAAAGCTTACGGTGATGATGATGCACGCGACTATCAGGATCGGGTTCATCAGGCGGTCATACTGGGGCATGAGTGTTCCGGTGTTCTGGTAGCGGCAAAGCTTAGCCGCATGGCCCACGGCGTCAATTCAGGAGTTTTGCGCCCTGAGTTAACCAAATTTGATGCGTTCCGGAAAACGTTGCTTTTCAAGAGCCAGACCGGGCGCTATGGCTCGGGTCATGACGGATCTGATCTCGCTTTATGAAACCCGCGTTGCGGAGGGCACGCTGACCCGGGATGACGCGCAAGAGGCGGTCTTGCCGCATTTCGAACGTATCCGCGCGGCATTGGCGCAACCGGTGAAACGGGGCTTTTTTCGCAAAGCTCCGGAACCGCCGCAGGGCCTGTACCTGTGGGGCGGTGTCGGGCGCGGCAAATCCATGCTGATGGATATGTTCGTGGAAACCCTGCAGGATATCCCGTCGCGGCGCGTTCATTTCCACGCCTTCATGCAGGAAATCCATGCCGGTCTGCACAAGGCCCGAGAGGAAGGCGCCGAAGACGCCTTGGCCCCCGTGGCGCAAAAAGTGATCGATGCGGTCCGCCTGCTGGCCTTTGATGAAATGCAGATCACCGATATCACGGATGCGATGATTGTCGGTCGCCTGTTCGATCTGTTGCATGCCGGGGGTGTCGTGGTGGTCACCACTTCGAACCGGCACCCGGACGAGTTGTACAAGGACGGGTTGAACCGTCAGCTGTTCCTTCCGTTCATTGCGCATATCAAAGAGCAGCTGCAGGTGTGGGAATTGGTCTCGCCCACCGATTATCGCCAGAACCGTCTGGAGGGATCACCTGTCTATTTCACGCCAATCGGGCCAGAGGCGCGCGCAAAGATCCGACAGGTCTGGGATGACCTCTCGGGCGGTCCGGCGGACCCGCTGACCTTGCAGGTCAAAGGGCGCGACGTTGTTCTGCCGGCGTTCAGAAACGGTATCGCGCGGGCATCCTTTTACGATCTGTGCGGACGGATGTTGGGCCCCGGCGATTACCTGGCGATTGCCGAAGCGGTCAAGGTTCTGGTGCTTGAAGATATCCCGCGCCTGTCGCGCAACAATTTCAATGAAGCCAAGCGCTTTGTCACACTGATCGATGCCCTGTACGAAGCGCGGGTTCGGCTGATCTGCTCTGCCGCGGCTGAGCCAGAAATGCTCTATGTCGAGGGCGAAGGCACCTTCGAGTTCGAACGCACGGCCTCGCGCCTGCGCGAGATGCAGGCCAAGGGCTGGGGATCTTAGGATCAGATTGAAACATGGACGCAGCCCCAAATCCTGCGGTATGGAATGTGAAACATCGTTTCAACCGGATAAGGGCGCGGGGCAGACTACATGGCAGATGACGATCAGGAAATTCATGTCGAGCTTGACCCGGATCACGAAGACCCGGTCATTCGGATAGCGAATATCATGATCCGTCAGATGGCGCGTGTGCTGTCCATTCTGATGGTTTTCGTGATTGCCTGGACGATTATCGACGCAGGTTACACCTTTGTCGCCCATCTGTTCGAAAAGCCGGTTTTCCTGATCGAAGGTGAGGATCTGCTTTTGGTTCTGGGGGCTGTGCTGTCGGTTTTGATTGCGATGGAGGTCTATACCAACGCGGCCCTCTATCTGACCTCGAACATCATCCATGTCCGGCTGGTGATCGCGACCGGCCTCATGGCCGTGGCGCGAAAGGTCATTACCTTTGATTACAAGAGCATGGATGCGGAATACATCTTTGCCTATGCCTTCATGGCACTGGCTTTGGGAATTGCCTATTGGCTGTCAGGCAAGCCCGTAGACAAAAAGAAATCGCGCTAGAGCCTATCCGTTTTCACGCAAGATATGGCCCGCCAGATAGAGCGAGCCGCAGATCAGAACCCGCGCCTGCGGATCATTGGCGATGATCTTGCCAAGCGCGTCTGAGGCGGAATTTGCGGTTTCCGCAGGCAGATCGACGCGACCCGCGGCCTCCGCGGTGTCGTCGGCGCTCAGCGTGTTTGCCTCGCCCGGAATAGAAACGGCGGTCAGCGTCCGGACCTGTTCGGCCAGCGGCGCGAGGTACCCTGTCACATCCTTGGTGTTCAACATGCCGCAGATCGCGTGTGTCGGACGTTCAGGCAGGGTGGCGAGCACATCCCGCAGGGCTTCTCCGGCGGCGGCGTTGTGACCGCCATCCAGCCACAGCTCCGCCTGTGGGGCCTGTTCGATCAAGGGGCCGGTCTTTAGGCGCTGCATTCGGGCGGGCCATTCTGCCTTGCTGACAGCGGCCTCATAGGCATCGTCACCCATCTCAAGATGACGTAGGACCGCTAGGGCTGCGCCCGCGTTCTGGATCTGGTGCGCGCCCAGCAGGTTGGGCAGCGGCAGATCGCGCAGCCCGACCTCATCCTGATAGATCAGGCGGCCGTTTTCTTGGTGCACATGCCAGTGTTGGCCATGAACGAAAAGCGGCGCGCCAAGGCGGGCGGCGGTGTATTCAATCACCTCCAACGCTTCGTCCTGTTGCGGGCCAACGATGCAGGGTATACCGGGTTTGATGATACCGGCCTTTTCGGCCGCAATCTTGCCCAGGGTGTTGCCCAGAAACTGTTCGTGGTCGATCGATACAGGCGTGATCACGGTGACAGCCGGTTGCTCGATCACATTGGTGGCGTCCAACCGGCCACCCAGACCGACTTCAAGCAGGGTGAAATCCGCCTGAGTGCGCGCAAAAGCCAGCAAGGCAGCGCAGGTGGTGATTTCGAAATAGGTGATGTTTTCACCGTCATTCGCGGCGTAGCACTCATCCAGCACCGCCGTCAGGTCGGGCTCCGAGATCAGCGCGCCCGCGAGGCGGATACGTTCGTGAAACCGGGCCAGATGCGGCGAGGTATAGGCGTGGACGCGTTTCCCCGCCCCTTCAAGCCCCGCGCGGATCATCGCCTGTGTCGATCCTTTGCCGTTTGTGCCGGCGATGTGAATGACCGGGGGCAGGCTCAGTTGGGGATTGTCCAACGCACCCAGCAGACGCCAGACGCGATCCAGGGTCAGGTCGATGATCTTAGGATGCAGCGCCATCATCCGGTCAAGGATGACGTCAGAGTTCTGCGTGCTCATTCCTCGGCCTTGGCGTCGGGCTCAGACTCCTCGGTGGTGTCTTCGGGCGTTGGCGCAGGCAGATCACCCTTGATCGCTGGCGGCTGGTTCATCAGCATCCGGGTGATCGTGATCAGCTCTTCGCGCATTTCGGTGCGTTTGGTGACGCGGTCCAGCATTCCGTGATCCAGCAGATACTCGGCACGCTGAAACCCTTCGGGCAGCTTTTCGCGGATCGTTTGTTCAATCACGCGCGGACCGGCAAAACAGATCAGCGCGTTGGGTTCCGAGATATGAACGTCGCCCAGCATCGCATAAGACGCGGTCACACCACCCGTTGTTGGGTGGGTCAGGACAACGATATAGGGCAGGTTCGCCTCTTTCAGCATCTCGACCGCCACGGTCGTGCGCGGCATCTGCATCAGGCTCAGGATGCCTTCCTGCATCCGTGCGCCACCCGCTGCGGAAAACAGGATCAGAGGGCGCTTGAGCTTCACGGCCTCTTGCGCGGCGGCGATGATCGCGTTGCCGACATACATCCCCATCGAGCCGCCCATGAAGGAAAAGTCCTGAGCCGCGGCAATGATGGGTGTGCGTCCGATCTCGCCCGAGACAACCAGCATGGCTTCTTTCTCGCCGGTCTTTTTCTGGGCCGCTTTCATTCGGTCGGGATATTTCTTTTGATCGCGGAAATGCAGCGGATCATCCTGAGGCGCCGGGACGTCGATCTCGGTAAAGATGCCGCCATCGAACAGGTGAGTGAACCGGTCCCGCGGCGTGATCGCCATGTGGTGGTCGCATTGGGTGCAGACATTCTGGTTCTCGGCCAGTTCGCGATGAAACAGCATTGTTCCGCATTCACCGCACTTGTGCCACAGGTTTTCAGGCACTTCGCGGCGCGAGAAGATCGAGTTGATCCGGGGGCGGACGTAGTTTGTGATCCAGTTCATGTCGGAACCTTGTAATTCGGCGTTGTCGTCAAATAAGACGCTACGACAGGAATTGCAATCAACGCCTGAGTACAAGCCGCGCTGTCAACCAGCCGACGATCATCAACGCGAAGTCAACGTAAAGCCATTGGCGGACAACACCTGTATCGTCCATGTTGTAAGGCAGGTGGTACAGTGCCAACCCACCCAGGTTGTCGGGCAACGAAATGACCAGCAGCGCGGACGCATTGTTGAAGAAATGCAACGCGATAGCGGGGCCCAAGGTTCCGGATCGTGCCGTCAGGTCGGCAGTAATCAGGCCAAATACGCAGGCCCAAACCGTGATCACCAAGGCGTTGTCCCCCGCTGTTCCGGGGGCATAATGGCCCAGAGCGAACAGGATCGCTGGCAACCCCATCCAGACAACCGGCGAACGGAAACGGGCGGCAAGACCTTGTTGCAGGTATCCGCGAAACAGAATCTCTTCGGCACTGGTTTGAATCAGAACAGCCAGTGCCGACAGCGGCAGCAATAGTATCCACGTCGAAAACGCGAGATTGCGCATCAACGGATTGCCGAAGCTGTAAGGCGGCAGGATCAACAGCAGGATACCTAGCGCGAAAAGCGCGAACAGGACACGCCAGAACTGCGCAAGGGCAAGCGATCTCTGTCCGATGATCGACCACAGAGATCTGTGTTGAAACAGCCGCGCTGCAATCGCGATGCCTGCGGTGATGAAGGCAAAGCTGCCTAAGATGACAAACAGAGACAAGGGATCAGACCCGGACAGCATCTCAATTGCATCTTGCGGCGAGGATAGTCCGGACACCAATGCAAACATCACTGCATTTGCTGCCAGTACCAGCACGATTATCGTGCCAAACCCCACCAGCAACCGCCAGAATTCGGGTTTTTTCCGGGCTTCTGCCAACAGCATCTGATGGGCGGCATAAACCTGGTCCCACCGATCATCCGGCTGTGTCACGCCGCACCTCTTCTTCGATGGACGGATCACGAATGGCTTTGTTCGAGCTTTGCAGTCGCACGGACAACGCAGTCAGATAACCCGCAACGGTTTCCAGCAGTTGGACGGCAACGCCCGCGTCGCTTTCGATCACGGCGCGCAGTTCCTCGGCGCCGATCCGCAGGAAGGCGCAGTCCGTGTCGGCGACCAGGTCCAACTGCCTGGATTCCTTGGTGATAATGGCCAGATCGCCGATCAGCCGGCCGGGTTCGATGATAGAGATCGTGTTGACCTCACCATTGTCGTCCTGCCAGTTGAGTTTGGCCTGACCGCTAATGCACAGATACGCCGCATCCGGTGCCTGCCCGCGGGCAAAGATCACCTGATCGGCTGCGGCTTCGTACCATTGGGCGGAAAAAGCCAGGAGGCGCTGGTTGCGGCCATCCAGACGCGAAAACAGCTCGGTCGAGGAGATGATCTTGAGCTTGCGGCTCAGGTCATCCGGTGCGGCATCCTCGGCGTCGACATGCGTGCGGGAGACACCGTCAATCCGGCCATCTTTGATCTCGACAAACAGGTCATAGGCTTCGGGATGCGCAAAGTGATCTTCCATGAAGATCATGATCGATTCCGGTAGCAATTCGCGCAGCTTCAGCCGTGTGCGCAGCCGGCTTTCGGAATCGTGGCTGGCCAGTGCCTTGTCGAGGATCAGGATGTCAGGCCGTTTGATCCCGGCCCGCGAGAAGGCAACGCGTTCCTGGAACACCGTCGGCAAGTTGTTCCCGCCCAGGCCCGAGGGCAGGTCATAGATGATCGCGGCCAGTTGACGGCGCAACCCGGCCTCGTTCAGGACCTCGGCAACAAGATCTTCGATCTCTTCGGCTTTTGCACCCGCCAGAATGGACACCCGGCCATAGAGTGCATTTTCCATGACCGTCAGGCGCGGCAAATAGACATCCGGCGTGACCGGTACAAACATCCCGTTCATGGCCTTGCGCAGTTGTTCGGCCTGGTTTTGACGGATGGACAGGATCTTGTCCTTGTACTCATCCGGAAAGCTGGGTCCGATCTGTTCGGCCGTCAGCATGAAGGGCACGGTCAACAACAGTGAACGTTCCCGGTCGCTCAGGTCGGCGTCCCCTTTGCTTTGCCTGCGCTCTTCGATGTCGAGCAGGCGGTGATACATATCCTTGGACATGCCCAGCCGCAGAAACAGCGGGTGATCCGCGCCATCCCGACCAAAGGTTTGGTTCAGTGTTTCCAGAACCGCCTGTGAGATGTTCATTGCGTCATCATCCAGCGCATGCGTTCTGAGCATCGAAAGGAAACGACCGTCACCGGCCAGAAGGTCTGGCGAAATGTCCCGCGAAGGGGCCGAGAACAGAAGGTTGCCACCCAGCGGAACCGCCGGATTGAATTGGCCCGGATCGAAGCGGTAGACGTACTGATCCAGATCTTTTTCCCCGAGGCGCGTGGCAATGGTGTCGCGAAGGTTGACCACCTCCTGCGCCAGATTCGGATGCAGTCCGGGGTCGAATTGCGATCGCAGGGTACGGCGGAACATGAACTCATCAATGCCCATCGCTTCGACCAGTTTGAACCACCAGTCGCGGATGTCTTCGATATCGTCCAGACCGGCCAAACCGGGGTCAACCCATTCATCGCTGAGGGAATCGGGCGGGTTGCCCGCGCGCACGGCTTCGATCTGACGGCGCGACGGCAGCTTGATCGCGTCGGTTTCGTGCTGCGGGTGCGTGCGCAGCGGCATCAGCAGGTTGTCCCCCAGCGTACCATCGAACAGGTAGGGCCGCGAATAGGCATAACCGATCCGCGCGGCGATGACCTTTTGATGCAGGTCGTTAAGGTTATGCCCCGCCAGAATTACATCGCCCTGGGCAGGCAAAAGCTCACGTGTCAGGACCTGAGCCAGCGCGCTGCGTTCCGAGGCATGGGTGGACTTGATCGCCACGCGGGCGCCTTGCGGGATGGTCAGGTCGATATCCTCAAGGATCGTTTTGCCGTCATCGTCACGCACGGTGACGTTCTGAAGCTGGATATCCCCGTTCAGGCGCGGGATGCTTTCGGGTTCACCGTCGAAAAGGGCTTCGGGGATCATATTCGACGGCGCGAAACGCTCGGTCACGATTTCCCACCGCAGCGACATGTCCTGCACCTGGTTGTAATAGGTCAACAGGTCCTTCCACGGCCCGCTGAGATCTTTGTAAGCCCCCAACGCCGCGACGAGGGCTCCGACGGTGACCTCACCGGTGATCGCCAGATACCCGCCGACCGAATAGAACAGGAACGGCGTGATCTGGGTGATCAGGTTGTTGAGGAATTTCATGAAGAATTTCTTGTTGTAGATCTTGAACCGGATCTCGAACAAGGTTCCCAAACGATGGCTGAACTGCGCCAGCCGATAGCGCCAGCCGCCATTGGTGCGCAGGTCGCTGATCCCCGCGGCGCTTTCCCCGATTTCCGAGCTGAGCGCCCGAACCTCTTGAATGCGGTCTTTGTTCAGCAGGTTGATTTGGCGTTGCAGCTTGGGGATGATCCAGGCCTGCAGTGGGATCAATGCGATGCTGGCCAGCCCGAACCAGACGCTTTGCATGAACAGGAACGTCACGATGGTCATCATCTGGCCAAACTGGAACACGGGCTGGGCGATGGCATCGCCCATCAAACCGCCCATCGGTTCGGCCTCGGACGTGATCATCGATACCAGCTCACCCTGGCTGGTGGCCGCGAAGTAGGATCGGGGAAACCGCATAGACCGGCTGATCAGGGTGAACCGCAACCGGCGCAGCATCCGCTCGGCAAGAATGCCCTTCATCGTGTTGATTTTCATCTTCATCAGGCCGCTGGCGATCACTGTGGCCAGAAAGGCGAAGCACAGGATCAGTAGATACTGAATCTGCGTCACGGTTATCCCGAAGAAGGTCACCGTGCTTGTGGGTGCACCGATGGCGTCGTTGATGATCTGTTTGGGCAGCTCAAGCGACGCGTAGAGGAAGGGAAAGGACAATACCGTCAGAACCAGCAGGACCATCTGCTGTTTGCGCGAGTACTTCCAAATAAAGGAAAACAGGGTGCGTTCCATACCCAGATATTGCCCCAATAAATTGTATTTCAGGTTTGGCGAAATCTCTGCTCTGTCAGAGCGTCGAAGTTAAGCCCCGACCAGCGCTATTGCAAGAATTGCCCGGCTGATGGCAAGGAAAATGCAATCCGCTGAACAAAGGTTTACCGGATTCAGGGAAATTTCATCAGCAATCGTGCAACAAGGGTTATGCCGGTCGCCGACTTTGACTAAAGAGGGGCAAGCTGAGGTACAAGACGCAATGGGAAGAATGCTGGACCGTTTTATCAACCAGAAAATCCTGGCGCGCTGGCAGCGACTGGGGCGGCAGGTTGATACGACGCCGCTGTCTGCATTGCGAAAACAGCGCGATGATGCGCGGCAGCTGCGTCAGCGACTGGACCGGCTGATCCAAAAGGCCGACGGTCGCCTTGTGCGCCCCTTGGTCGGCTCGACCCAGATTGCCAAACCCATCGGAACAGATTGGAGCTGGCGGCCGGATGTCTGGCGAGAGCCTTTGGCCCAGCCGGGATTGGCCCCGGCACCGCGCAAGGCCGGTTTGGATCGGCAGGTTACGCTGTTTCACAATTGCGATCTGGCCCAGATCGGGCTGCGGCAACTGCGCAACCGGCGCGACCGGGATCTTGCCCCGTTCAGCCTGGCGATTGAGGTTTTCGAGTTTGCCGGTTCCTTTCTGTCGGTCGCAATCGAACTGCCCGCCGAGGGCACCGAGGGTCTGACCCGGCAACATCTGATCCGGGTCGGGGCGCAGATCGAAAGCGAACAGCCCGCCGGTATAATCGCCCGCCTCAACATCCAGCATGGTCCCAACACAGAACAGGTTCTGCGCGGGTTCGATTGTTCTGACCTCGGCTCGACCGTTGATTTTGATTTGGCGCATCTGAACCTGAACGAAAAGCGGATCGAAAAACTGTGGCTGGATTTGATCTTTGATCGCCCCGCCATGAACCGGGTTGTCATTCGCGACCTGACATTCTGCCGTCACCACCGCGCCGATCTGTAAGGAAATATGCCATGACAGAGATCACCCTGACCCCGACGCGGTTTCAGAACGGACTTTGGGAAGGTCTGATTTCGGCCCAGGCCGAACCGCAGGTCGAGGCATTGTATCTGGCCGAGCCTTTGCCTGACGTTGCTGTGGAACATACCACCGAAGGCTGGTCTCTGCGCGTTCCGGTTCCGATGGCTGCGCTGTCGGATGGGGTGCATACAATCCTCATCATGGACACTCAGACGCGCCAAAAGCTGGGTGATTTCACCATCATTGCCGGGTCCCCTGCGGCTGCGGGACTTCTGGCCGAAGTCGCTCTGCTACGGGCGGAATTGGACATGCTGAAACAAGTCGTGCGCCGCGCGTTGAGCTCGGACACGTAACACCAACAGCGGCGTCTTTGCGCCTAAATCTGTGATTTTTCTACCTGATCCTGCCGTTTCCGTGTTTCAATAAGGTAACGGGTCCAAACCAGGTGGGGATATGGAACGCAAAAGCATCGTGATGGTCATCGCGTTGATGGTGACCGGCTTTGGTATCGGTATCGACTTTACCGGCGCGCTGATGCTGGTCCCGGCGATCGAAGCCAGTTTTGACGCCGATATCACCAGCACGCAGTGGGTGCTGAACATCTATGCCCTGTTCTTTGCCATGACAATGGTTGCCGGAGGGCGGCTGGGCGACATGTATGGGCACCGAAAGATCATGATTGTCGGGTTGGCGATCTTTCTGTTCGCCTCGATCCTGTGTTTCGTCTCACCCGGTCTGGACTATCTGATCGGCGCGCGCGCCCTGCAGGGGATCGGGGCAGGTTGCGTCTGGCCCTGCACGCTGGCCTTCGGCGCCACCAAAGTGTCCAGGCCCGAACATCGGGCAATGGTGATGGGGATGATCCTGGCCGGTGTCACGACCGGCAACGTCTTTGGCCCGATGATCAGCGGTGCTGCGGTGAATTTTGGCGAATGGCGGCTGTTTTTCCTGGCCAATATTGTCTTTTCGTCGATCTCGATGGCGACAGCTGTTCTTGTGATGGAGAAAGAGACCGAGCACAAAAAGGGCGAGCATATCGATTTCGCCGGAATGGGCATCCTGTCTTTCGCGGTGTTGCTGCTGCTTTACGGGCTGGATGTCGGGGCGGATTGGGGATGGACCTCGGTCCCGCTTCTGCTGATGTTCTTTGTTAGCGCCGTGTTGTTCGTGGCCTTTCCACGGGTGGAAAAACGCGTCCAGGAACCTTTGTTGCTGCCGCAACTGATGCAGAACCGCGAGTTCATGATCACGCTGGGCTTGAACATGTTCAACGTTTCAGCCGCGTTTGTGGGTCTTTTGTATTTTCCACAATACATGCAAAAGGTTCTGGGCTGGTCAGTGTTTCAATCCGCGCTGGGCCTGGCACCGCTGACCGTTCTGCTGGCGGTTGGCTCTATCGTTTCGGGCACTCTCTATAACGACTTTGGCCCCAAACGACTTTTGTTCTGGGGCTATACTGTGGCCACTATCGGGGCCGCTACGGTTGTGGTGTTGCCAGCATCGTGGGGGTATTTCCAGATCTTGCCGGGTATGGCGATGATTGGGCTGGGGGCGACCCTGACGGTTGGCCCGTCGGGCACTGCGGCGGTTTGCGCCGTCAAACCCGAACGCGCCGGGCTGGTCGGTGGGCTCAGCTTTATGACGCATCTGTGCTATGGCGCTATCGCGGTCGCCTGTGCCACGGCCATCATGTATGTCACCAGTCTGGCGTCATTGGGCAAACAGCTGGCGGCAGACGGGATCACCATGACGACGGCAGATCAGAAGGTGATCAATGGCGGGTCGCTGACCACCGACTCGGCCAAAGCCGTGATGCAGCATTTCAACGCGCAAGAGGCGGAAAAGATAAAGGCCGCGCTATCGGCGGCCTTTGATTCCGGGATGAACATGGCCTTTGTGTTTGCCATGTTCTCAGTGGCGATCGGTATCGTTCTCGCGCTGATGCTGGACGAAAACAAACTGCACAAGATAGAAAGTTAGGTGGGCCGCGCCGGGCGCGACCCGCAACATTACTGAGACTTCACAGGTTCGGTCGGGCGGAACGCTGACAGTCCTTTCAGGATGTCGATGGCGTAGGCCAACTGATAGTCCTGCTCGCGCAGCTCTGCTGTGGCTTCGGCCTTGGCGCGATCTTCCTCGATCTGCCGGATCTCGTCATCGCTCAGGCTGTCATTGTTCAGACTGCCGCGCAAATTGGCCTCGGACCGGGTGCGGACGTTGGATTCTTCTTCCTCTTCGGTCGCAGGCGCAGGGCGCGGCTGTTCGACGATGATATCAGGGCTGACACCCAGCGCCTGGATCGAACGTCCCGACGGCGTGTAATACCGCGAGGTCGTCAGGCGCATCGCGCCATCGCCCCGCAACGGCATGACCGTCTGGACCGAGCCTTTGCCAAAGCTCTTGGTGCCCACGATGATGGCGCGGTTGTGATCCTGCAGCGCACCGGCCACGATTTCCGATGCCGAGGCAGAGCCGCCATTGATCAGAACGACAATCGGCTTGCCCTGGGTCAGATCGCCCGCTGTTGCGTTGAACCGCTCTCCGTCTGCCGGGTCGCGGCCCCGGGTCGAGACAATCTCGCCCTCATCCAGGAACGCATCCGACACCTTGATGGCCTGCGTCAGCAGACCGCCGGGGTTGTTGCGCAGGTCCAGAACAACGCCGTTCACCTTGTCGATACCGCCCGCTTCTTCGATCTGCTCTTCCAGCCCCTCTTTGAGGTTCGGGAAGGTCTGATCGTTGAAAGTGGTCACACGCAGCACGACGCTGGTACCTTCGGTACGGGCCCGGACGGCGGTCAGTTTGATGGTGTCGCGGATGATCGTGACGTCGAAGGGCTCGGGCTCGCCTTCGCGAACAACGGTAATGACAATCTCAGAGCCTACCGGGCCGCGCATCAGTTCAACCGCACTATCAAGCGTCAGACCCAGAATGCTTTCGCCATCCACATGGGTGATGAAGTCCCCCGCCTCGATCCCGGCTTCATCCGCGGGGGTTTCGTCAATGGGTGAGACGACTTTGACGAAGCCTTCTTCCTGTGTGACTTCGATTCCCAGCCCGCCAAATTCACCGCGCGTCTGCACGCGCATCTGTTCGGCGTCGTCGGGCGACAGATAGCTGGAATGCGGATCAAGCGAGGTCAACATGCCGTCAATCGCCGCTTCGATCAGCTCATCGGTTTCGACCTCTTCGACATATTGTGCGCGGATGCGTTCGAAAATGTCACCAAACAGATCCAGTTGCTGGTAAACGCTGGCCTTGTTTTCCGCCTCTTGCGCAAGCAAAGGTCCAGCGACCTGAGTGGTTGCAGCGATCCCTGCCACGGTTCCCGCCAATGCGGCCACAACAAATTTTTTCATACTCGTTTATCCATCCTTGTCAGTCCGGAACCATGATTCCGGATCCACGGGGCTGTTGTCTTGTCTTACCTCTATATAGAGCGTTTCTGAACGGTCAGTTCCAGTGCCATCACCGCTTGTTGACATTATAGCGCCGATTTCGGGCGATTCACCCGGCATCAACCCGACCGGAGTGCCCTGGGGGATGACCTCGCCGGCTTGTCCGTAAACTTCCTGCAGACCCGAGAACACGAACAGAAGACCGGGTTGGGGCTCAAGAATGATCAGATTGCCCAGATCCAGCAGGGGCCCCCGGTATCGGATCGTCGCGGCGGTGGGCGATACCACAAGCGCCCGTGCCCGCGTGCCCAGCACCACACCGGGGCGGGTCACGCCAGCGGCGTCGGTTTCACCTGCGCGGTGCAGCACGATCCCGCGGGTCGGCAAGGCGATGTCACCCTTTTGATCCGAGATGTCGGCGTCAATGTCTGGGATTTCCCCTTCCGAGATTTCAGACAGCCCGCTTGCGAACCCTTCCAACGTTTCTGTCGAAGAGATCAGGATCGCCGTGCGCACCGGATCTTCGACAAATCGGCGGGGCAGGTTGGTGCGGTCCGCGATGGCCGTGCTCAGCTGTGTGCGGGCGTCCTGCACACCGGTCAGGCCCTGTGTCAGGGTTTCCGTTGCGTTTTGCTGCAGCTGACGCAGGGTTTGAACTTCTCGCAGGTCGTTTTCGAGCGCTTGCGCGCGGGCGTTCAGGCCGGGTGTAACCTCGGACAGCATCATGCCGGTGCGCGCCGCGCCCAGCGGGCCGGAGGGGTGTAGCATCAAGACGGGCGGTGCCGTGGTTTCGATGGTCTGCAAAACACCCAGCAACTGCGCCACGTCGTTTTCGCGCGCGCGCAATTCTGCGGTCAGTTGCGCCTCGCGCAGCGCGGCCCGGCGCAGGCTGTCGCGCATGGCGCTTAGACCTGCCTCATAGGCCTGAATGGTGTCCGTTAGTGCCTTGACCCGATCGCGCGCACCTTCCGCCTCGTTCAGTGCAATCGATGCCCGTTCCAGCTGTTCTGCGGCAGCCAACGCGGCATCGGAAGCTGCGTTCTGGGCCAGCGCCGGGCCAGCCCAAAACAAAACCACCGCTATGAGCACGCGTGCCTTCATGAAATCAGGCTTTCGCCGGTCATTTCCGGCGGCTTGGGCAGGGTCATCAGATCCAGAATCGTTGGTGCCAGATCGGACAGGCGCCCCTGCCGGAGTTTGGCCCCTTCAGGACCGCCAACAAGTGCAACCGGTACCGGGTTCAGCGTGTGCGCCGTGTGCGGTCCACCGGTCTCGGGGTCCACCATCACCTCGCAATTGCCATGATCTGCTGTCACAATCATCGCACCGCCTGCCTTCTCCAACGCGGCAACAACCTGCGTAAGACCGCGATCCACCGCTTCGCACGCTTTGATGGCGGCCTGCAGATCACCGGAATGGCCCACCATGTCGGGGTTGGCATAATTGGTGACGATCAGATCGTACCCGGCCTCGATGGCTTCGACGAATTTCTCAGTTACTTCGCCTGACGACATTTCGGGCTGCATGTCATAGGTGGCCACTTTGGGCGATTTCGGCATGAACCGGTCTTCGCCGGGCTCGGGGGCCTCTTTCCCACCGTTGAGGAAGAAGGTGACATGCGGATATTTCTCGGTCTCGGCTAAGCGGAACTGACGCAGGCCTTGCTTGGCCACCCATTCGCCCAGCGTGTTCACGATGTCGCGCTTCGGGAAAACGGTGGTCATGTAGGCGTTGTGGCCGTCCGAGTATTCGACCATGCCCATCAATGCCGACAGGGTGGGGCGGGGACCGGTGTCAAAATCGGCAAATCCGGGTTCGCCAATCGCGCGCAGGATTTCACGGGCCCGGTCGGCGCGGAAGTTGAGGCAAAAGAACCCGTCGCCATCCCGCAGTCCGGCATAGTCACCGACCACGGTGGGGATGATGAATTCATCGGTTTCCGATTGCCCGTAGGCATATTCAACCGCCGCAGACGCAGAGGGTTTGTGGCGGCCCTGACCGTGGATCATGGCGGCAAAGGCCAGGCTCACCCGTTCCCAGCGATTGTCGCGGTCCATGGCATAGTATCGCCCGCAAACGGTGACCACATTGGCCCCGTCGGGCAGGCGATCTTCCAATTCGGCGATGAACTCGGATGCAGATTTGGGGGCCACGTCACGCCCGTCAGTTACAGCGTGCAACACCACCGGAACACCCGCATCGGTGACCGCCTTGGCTGCGGCGATGATATGGTTGAGATGCCCGTGTACTCCGCCGTCGGACACCAGCCCCATAAGATGCGCGGCGCCGCCTGCGGCTTTCACCTTGGCGATGAAGTCCTGCAGCGCGGCGTTGTCGAAGAATGAGCCATCCTCGATTGCCAGATCAATCTGACCCAGATCCATAGCAACCACGCGGCCGGCGCCGATATTGGTGTGCCCGACCTCGGAATTGCCCATCTGGCCACTGGGCAGGCCCACATCCGGCCCATGCGTGATCAGCTGCGCATGCGGTCCCTTTGACATGATTGCGTCAAAGGTCGGCGTGTCGGCCAAATATGGCGCGTTGGCTGATGTGTCGTCGGACAAGCCCCATCCGTCAAGAATACATAGGACAACGGGCTTGGGGGCAGGCATGATAGCTCTCCGGTTACGGCTCTTGGGTTTTCTTCTACCCTTTGGCCGCCTCGGGTTGAACCGCCTTTTGGGGCGGTTCAGGAAGAATTAATCCGACGTGGTTTTGTAGTCCGCAAAAGGCCGTGCCTTGCGGTCGCGGTACTTCACGGTCAGCTCCAGCGGCGCGTCGTTTTCATCATAGATTCCGATCATGATGCCGGTGCCGCCGCTGTTGCCGCGCATGTTCAACAACTGCTCGGACGACCGGGTGGTGCGCTGTGACGGTCTGCGGGCCCATGCGAACAGGTGATCGTACATCTGGGCGATGATTTCGGCATGTTCGGCGCTGTCGCCCAGATCGACCAACTCGTTCGGATCGTTCTCAAGATCGAACAGGATGGGGCGGAACCCACCTTCGCTATGGATCAGTTTCCACTTTTCGGTGGCGACCATGAACATGACCGCCTCGCGCACCGACACACCCAACCGCGCCGCGATAGGCGAGGCCGAATAGTCGTATTCGCAGATAGCAAAATCGCGCGGCGTTCGGTCGGCCTGCCCATGCAGGATTGGCAATAGGGAATGGCCTTCGAGGATATGATCCCCGGGTTCACCTCCTGCTATGTTCACAAAGGTCGGTGCCAGATCGATGGATTCCACCAGCGCATCGCAGGTGGTGCCGCGCGTCGCGTCTGCCTCGGGCGAGGGGTCATATATGATCAGCGGCATTTTGGTCGAGGCATCGTGGAAGAACGTCTTTTCCCCCATCCAATGATCGCCCAGAAAGTCCCCGTGATCCGAGGTCAGTACGATCATCGTATCCTGCATCCGGCCCGTCTGTTCCATCCAGTCAAACAGCCGCCCCATCTGATCGTCGGCCTGTTTGATCAGCCCCATATAGGCCGGGATCACCGCGTCGCGCACATCCTGACGCGAGAAGGTTTCGCCGATCTTGGTATCCATGAACGCCTTGAGCACCGGGTGCGCGTTTTGACGTTCGGCGTCAGATCGCACCACTGGCAGGACATGCTGAGGTCCGTACATTGAGGCATAGGGTTCAGGTACGATATAAGGCCAGTGCGGCTTGATGTAACTCAGATGGCAGCACCACGGGCCTTCGCGGCCTTCCATGAACTCGATGCCGCGGGTGGTCAGATAGGGCGTCTCGCTGTCTTCTTCGGCGATATTTGCGGGCTCGGAAGAGTTCTTGAGGAACCAGCCCGACAGAACGTTCCCGTCCGCATCCAGACCGGAGTTCGCGAAATCATGCCAGGGGTTGTCGCTGTCATAGCCTTTGGCCTTCAGGTGTTCATTGTATTTCAAGGCCCCACCTGGATCGTAGAATCCATCCGGCCCTTCGGCCCGTAGCCCATCGTCGCGTTCGAACACGTCAAACCCGCATTCGGCCACGCGGGCGCCGATCACGCTGTCAGGCTCCAGCCCCAGCCGGGCCATGCCCTCGGCATCGGCGGCCATGTGGGTTTTGCCGACTAGCCAGCACTCCATCCCCGCCTTGCGCAGGTGATCGCCCAGAGTGATCTCGCCGACCTTCAGCGGAATGTTGTTCCACGAGGCCCCATGCGAATGCACGTACCGGCCCGTATAGGTCGACATGCGAGAGCTGCCGCAGATCGGCGACTGGATATAGGCCCGGGTGAACCGCATGCCTTTGGCGGCCAGACGGTCGATATTGGGGGTATGCAGATGCGGATGTCCGTAACAGCTGAGGTAATCCCAGCGCAGCTGATCGAACATGATGAAAAGGACGTTCTTGGCTTTGGTCATGCCAAGAGTGGTAGCCTAGCCTTCCATCCGCTGCAGCATTTTTTTCGCGCGCTTGCATTGAAGCTGATCACGCAGCGGGCTGTCGGGGTCGATATCCTTCTGGCACACAACGCATTTGTCGGCACCAGAGATCGCGTTCAAACCACCGCAGCTGCCCTTGATGGTTTTGCCCATCAGCATAACGCCCAGCGACATGCCAACCATGATGATCAGAAGAAGACCAAATGCCAGAATGAAAGTCGTCATGATGGGTCCTACCGGTCAGTTGGTGCCAAGGGCGTCTTTGAACGCGCTGCTTTGAACAGTGATATAGGCATCATCGCCGCTTGTCACATCCCGTGAGATGAAGAACACGGCAAGTTTATGTTCTTCGGCCAGCTTCATACCCGCATCCTGACCCAGGGCCAGCATCGCGGTGGCCCAGGCATCCGCCATCATCGCGTTTTCCGCCAGAACCGTCACCGATGTGGTATGGTGCGTGATCGGACGCCCGGTCGTGGGATCAATGATATGCGAATAGCGCACGCCATCCTGCTCGAAGAAATTCTTGTAGTCGCCCGAGGTCGCCATGCCCCGATTGTCCAGCGGCACGATCAGTTGCAGGTCCTGCGACCCGGCATCGGGTTTCTCAACGCCGATGCGCCAGCTTTCGCCCTTGTCGTTTTCGCCTTTGGCAACAACGTCGCCGCCAATCTCGACCAGGTAGTTCTCGATCCCTGTCCCGGCCAGCGTTTCGGCGACCGCGTCAATGCCATAACCTTTGGCAATGGCCGACAGGTTGATGCCCACGCCGGGATCAGATTTGGACAATGTGCCGGTCTGCGTGTCCAGCGCCAGCAGGCGGGACTGCCCGACCGCATCCAGCGCCGCCTGGATATCCGCATCCGAGGGCACAGGATCTTCGGGTTTGCGCGGGCCAAAGCCCCACAGCTCGATCAGCGGGCCGAGCGTGACATCGAACGTGCCGCCGGATTTGTCATGCACATCATTTGCAGCGGCGATGACGGTGGCAAATTCGGGCGAAACGGATACCGGGTCGGTCGACGTTGATGCAGAGAAGGTCGAGACCTCGGAATTGGGGTCCCAGTTTGACATCTTGGCGTTGACATCCGCCAGGGTTGCTTCGACGGCAGAGGCCAGCGCGTTTTCATCCAGATCGTCGCCAATGGCCGTGATGTTGAACGTGGTTCCCATCGTCTCACCGGACAAGCTGACGACGTCGGGCTCGCTGTCGAACAGGCAGCCGGAAACAAGGCATGTCAGGGCCAGTGCTGTCAAATGGCGCATAAAGCGACCTCCTGAAAAATCTGTGCCCGGCGTATGACAGCGCCCCAGATCAGAGTCAAACCTCTGTCATATTTTCAACGGCAGAAAACCCAGCGCCAAAAGGCCGATCGCTGCAGGGACGCCAAACAGCCAGGCGCGTTTCTGCCAGCCTGGTGTCTGCTGTTTCCAGACCCTTCGGAAATTGTGGCCACAGACTACCACGCCCAGAAAGATCAAAGCGGCCACTGGCGGGGTCAGATAGAGCTGGCCGTCTGACATGATTTTCCCTTTCCCGCAGCGCAGTTGCCCCGATTCTCAATTTGCACCCTATACAGTCCAAATCTCTGCGATAAGGTAGAAGGACAGCCAATTTCGAAAGACCGAGGAGACCGCCCATGGCCCCAAGCTCTTACCAGCCCCCGACACGCGGCGACAAGGCCGGCAAGACCACCCGCAGTCAATCGGTCGAGTCCAACCTGTCCCAGACCAATACGACTGTTGCCAAGCTGCTGGAAGGAAAGGGAGACGCGGTTATTGCGGTGCGGCCCAATGATACGATCCACGCGGTGGTCGACATCCTGCGCGACAAACGTATCGGGGCTGTGGTTGTCACAGATCAGAATGGGGCGCTACAGGGCATCCTCTCGGAACGGGATATTGTGCGCCGCATGGCTGACACACCCGGCCAGACCTTGCCGCAATCGGTCGAGGATCTGATGACAAAAGACGTCAAAACATGCGCGCCGGAAGATACCTTGAACGATGTGCTGAAAACCATGACCGAAGGCCGCTTTCGTCATATGCCCGTGGTCAATGACAGCGGGTTGCGTGGGGTGATCACCATTGGCGACGTGGTCCATTTCCGCCTGAAAGAGCTGGAATACGAAGCGCTGCGTATGAAGCAGATGATCGTCGGCTAGCGCTACAGCCGCGTAAGACCCTTTGAACTGGTCGAAATGAACTGAACCTGTCCGTCAGAGACATCTGCCGCGGTCAGGTGGTCTGTGACGAAGGCCCCGGTATCCACCGAAATAACCCCGTTCGCAGCCCGGGGGTCTGTGACAATGGTATGCCCATGAGCAACCCATTGCCCATCCGTTCGCAACCGGTCACGAAAACGGGGATGCCCCCAAAGGCAAACCTTGTCCGATTGATGTGCGACCGATTTGGCAGGATCGAGGGCTGCGTGGACTGCTGTGACGTTTCCGCTGGTCCAGATCAACGGGAGGTTTGAAATCCAGTCCAGCAATGGCTGGCCCATCGCCTGTCGCAATTCCTGCGCCATCTGAACGACATCCGATTGGCGGGTGTCGACGCCAAAGGACTCCAATGTCCTGTCACCGCCGTTGAACAGCCACATGCGCGCCATCTGGGTCGGGTTGTCCAGGAATTGCAGCAGCATGTCTTCGTGATTGCCCTTGAGGCAGATCACCTGTCGGTCGGCTTCCTGGCTGAGCGCGTGCAAATGGTGCAACACCTGCGCGCTGTCCTGGCCGCGGTCAACGCAGTCTCCGACAAAGACAAGCGTCCGGTCTGTGTCAAGCGCGGGCAGCAGCATCTGCAATAGGTCGAACCGCCCGTGAATATCCCCGATGACATAGAAGCGTTCATCCGGAGAGATTGTGGACAGATCAAACGCGGGCCTTTGCGAAAAGAGCTTCTTGATGAGCCGAACAACCATGGGGTTCTTCCCTAGCGCGCGTTTCATCGCGCGACAATCGCGAATTTTCCGGACCTGCCCGGGTCAAAATTCGCTTGACGATCCCGCCCGGAAGGTTTCCTTGAAAGCACTGAGGCATTGAACGGTGGTTGCATATGAAACGAGTTTTGATCACCGGGACGGCCGGGTTTATTGGATTTCATCTGGCAAAACTGCTGCTGGCCGAAGGGTTCCACGTTCACGGCTATGACGGGCTGACCGATTATTACGATGTCACGCTCAAGCAGAGGCGCCATCAGATGCTTATGCAGAACCCGGGCTTTGCGGCCACCGAAGGGATGCTGGAGGATTATGATCGCCTGGTTCAGGTGGCCGATGACTTCAATCCCGATGTGATCATCCACCTCGCGGCACAGGCCGGGGTGCGCTATAGCCTTGAGAACCCGCGTAGCTATGTCGAGTCGAACGTGTTGGGCACATTCAACGTGATGGAAGTCGCACGTCAGCACAAAGTGGAACATCTGCTGATGGCCTCGACCTCATCCATCTACGGCGCGAACGAGGATATGCCGTTCACCGAAGTCGACAAGGCCGACAACCAGCTGACCATCTACGCGGCGACGAAAAAGGCCAACGAGGCGATGGGCCATTCCTATGCGCATCTGTGGGACTTGCCGACAACGATGTTTCGGTTCTTCACGGTCTACGGCACCTGGGGTCGACCCGATCTGGCTTATTTCAAGTTTGTCGATCTGATCCTGAACGACAAACCGATAGACGTTTATAATCACGGCGACATGTATCGCGACTTCACCCATGTAGAGGATCTGGTGCGTGGTATCCGGTTGCTGATCGACGTGCCGCCCGTGCGCCCCGAAAGCGCAGATGAGATCGAAGAGGGCGACAGTCTGTCGCCGGTGGCGCCGTATCGTGTTGTGAATATCGGCAATGGCGACAAGGTCCGGCTGCTGGATTTCATCGAAGCCATCGAAGAAGCTGTGGGGCAAAAAGCCGTTCGGAACTACATGCCGATGCAAATGGGTGATGTACCTGCCACATGGGCTGATAACAGCCTGCTGCAGCGATTGACGGGATATAAACCGCAGACCGAACTCAAGGATGGTATCGCACAATTCGTTGCGTGGTATCGCGACTACTACGGAAAATAAAAAAACCGGCGCAGGTGGCGCCGGTTTTCTGTATCTCTTACCCGCCGAAATCGTCGAGCATGATGTCTTCACGGTCCACGCCCAGATCCAGCAGCATGTTGATGACCGACTGGTTCATGATTGGTGGGCCACACATATAGTATTCGCAATCTTCGGGCGCGGGGTGGTTCTTGAGGTATTCTTCGAACAGAACGTTGTGGATGAAGCCGGTATAGCCCTTCCAGTCATCCTCGGGCTGCGCATCCGAAAGCGCCACATGCCAGTCGAAATTGTCGAACTCTTCGGCCAGCGTGTCGAAATCCTCGACAAAGAACATCTCTTTCTTGGACCGCGCACCATACCAGAAGCTGATCTTGCGGTTGCGGTTCTCAAGGCGCTTGAGCTGATCAAAGATGTGGCTACGCATGGGCGCCATACCTGCACCACCGCCGATGAACACCATCTCTTTTTCCGTCTCACGGGCAAAAAACTCGCCAAACGGACCGGATATTGTGACTTTGTCGCCCGGTTTCAGGTTGAAGATGTAAGATGACATCTGACCCGCAGGAATGCCTTCGGAGCCCGGAGGCGGCGAAGCGACCCGGACGTTCAGCATGATCATGCCTTTCTCATCCGGATAGTTGGCCATCGAATAGGCGCGTTCGATCGGCTCGCTCACGACAGAATCGTATTGCCATAGATTGAAGCGGTCCCAGTCCTCGCGGTATTCCTCCTCAACGTCGAAATCGGTGTATTTCAACTGGTGGGCAGGGGCTTCAATCTGGATATAACCACCAGCGCGGAAGTTCACGTCTTCGCCTTCGGGCAGGTCCAGCGTCAGTGCCTTGATGAAGGTCGCCACGTTCTCGTTCGAGCGGACCGTGCATTCCCACTTTTTGACGCCAAAGACCTCTTCGGGAACCTCGATATCCATGTCCTGCTTCACGGCCACCTGACAGGACAGGCGGTCACCACAAGCAGCCTCACGCTTGGTGATGTGGCTTTCCTCGGTGGGCAGGATCGATCCGCCGCCCGAATGCACACGCACGCGGCACTGTGCGCAGGTGCCACCACCGCCACAGGCCGATGGTACGAACAGCTTTTCTGCCGCCAGCGTTTGCAGCAATTTGCCGCCTGCCGGGACCGAGACGGTCTTTTCGCCGTTAATGGTGATGTTCACGTTGCCCGTCGACACCAGCCGCGAGCGGGCGGCCATGATGATCGCGACCAACGCGATCACGATCACGGTAAAGAGTGCGACGCCTAAGGTAAAAGTTTCCATTGCCGGCCCCTTACAGTTTCACGCCCGAGAAGGACATGAAGGCCATCGCCATCAGTCCTGCGGTGATGAAGGTGATGCCAAGACCCTGCAGACCATCGGGAATGTCCGAGTATTTCAGCTTTTCCCGAACACCTGCCATCGCGGTGATCGCCAGCGCCCAACCAAAGCCCGAAGACAGACCATAGGTCGCCGCCTCGGCAAAGTTATAGTCGCGTTCTACCATGAACAGCGAACCACCCAGGATCGCGCAGTTCACCGTGATCAGCGGCAGGAAGATCCCCAGCGCGTTGTAGAGCGGCGGGAAGTATTTATCGAGGATCATCTCAAGGATCTGAACCATCGCCGCGATCACGCCGATATAGGAAATCAGGCCAAGAAAGGTCAGATCCACATCAGGGAACCCGGCCCAGGACAGCGCGCCCGGTTTCAGCAGGTAGTTCAGCAGCAGGTTGTTGGTGGGCACGGTAATGGCCTGCACCACCATGACCGAGATGCCCAAACCCAGCGCGGTCGAAATCTTCTTGGATACGGCGATGAAGGTACACATCCCCAGAAAGAAGCTGAGCGCAAGGTTTTCGACAAAGATGGCCTTTACGGCCAGAGAAATCAGACCTTCCATCAGTGCGCCTCTACCTGCTGGATTTTGTATTCACGTTCCTCGACTTGATTTGGCTTCCACGTGCGGAAGGCCCAGATGATCAGACCGATGATGAAAAACGCCGAGGGCGGTAGCAGCAGCATGCCGTTGGGCACGTACCAGCCACCATTATTGACCGTCTGCAGGATAGTGACGCCAAACAGTGACCCGGCGCCAAACAGCTCACGAATGAAACCGACCAGCAGCAGGATCAGACCATAGCCCATGCCATTGCCCATCCCGTCGATGAAGGACGCAACGGGTGGGTTCTTCATGGCAAACGCCTCGGCCCGACCCATCACGATACAGTTGGTGATGATCAGGCCCACGAACACGGACAGCGTTTTCGAAATCTCAAACGCGTAGGCTTTGAGGATCTGGTCCACCAGGATCACCAGCGAGGCGATGATGACCATCTGCACGATGATCCGGATCGAGCCGGGGATCTGGTTGCGCAGGCACGAGATGAAGAAGGACGAGAACGAGGTCACGAAGATCACCGCCAGCGCCATTACCATCGACACCTGCAGCGACGAGGTCACCGCCAGTGCCGAACAGATGCCCAGCACCTGCAAGGTGATCGGGTTGTTGTCGACAAGCGGGTCGACCAGCATCTCTTTTTTGGTCTGGGACATCAAATCTCTCCTGCTTGCAGTTTGGCCAGGAACGGGGCGTAGCCCGCATCGCCCATCCAGAATTTCACCAGGTTGTCGACACCAACCGAAGTCAGCGTCGCCCCCGCCAGCGCATCGACATAGAAATCGGGGCCTGCGGCGGGTTGTGATTTGGCGACCGTGATCTGCAGATCACCATTGTCATCACGCAGCTTCTTGCCGCTCCACAGGGCTTTCCAACGGGGGTTGTCCACCTCGGCGCCCAAGCCCGGGGTTTCACCGTGCTGATAGAATTGCAGGCCGTAGATGTCGTTGCCGTTGTTTTCCAGCGCGATAAAGCCATAGAGCGTCGACCAGAGGCCATAGCCGTGCAGCGGCAGGATCACCTTGTCCAGGTCGCCCGCATCATCGCGCAGCAGGTAGATAACACGGTAGAGCGATTTGCGTCCAATTCCGGCCGGGTCATCCTCCAGCGCGACGCTGAGTTCCGGGTCATTGGCGGCGGCGATATCGTCAAACGTGGTCGGGTCGAAGCGATCATCGACAAACGCACCGGTCGACAGTTCCAGCACATGCGGCTCGAACGCGGCGAAGGCTTCGGTCACGTCGATGCCGGGCTCATAGACGCCAGCAACTTGCAGAACGTTGACCTGCTTGTCCTTGAGGCGGTTGGCATCCTGCACCGGGCGCAGGCTGACTGCGGCAGCGGACACGACCATCGAGGCGACCAGACAGACGGCGACCGCAACGAAAATCGTCTTGCCAACCGTATCTGGCGAGGCAGCCAGGAACCGGGCAATCGCGCCTTTGGGTTCTTGAGGTTGCGGATCAGACATGGCGACGCGCCCTCCGTTTGATGTTGGCCTGAACGACGAAATAGTCGATCAGCGGTGCAAAGACGTTCCCGAACAGGATTGCCAGCATCATGCCTTCGGGGAAAGCCGGATTGATCACGCGGATCATCACAACCATGACACCGATCAGCGCGCCGTAGATATAGCGGCCCAGATTGGTGTGGCTGGCCGAAACCGGCTCGGTCACCATGAAGGCCAGGCCAAAGGCGTATCCGCCGATGACGATGTGCCAGTACCAGGGCATGGCAAACATCGGGTTGGTGTCCGAGCCAATCAGGTTCAGCAACAGGGTAAAGCCGATAGTCCCGGCCAGACAGCCGAGGATCAGGCGGTAGTTGGCGATTTTGGTGGTCAACAGGAACGCCAGGCCGATCATACAGGCCAGCGTCGAGGTCTCACCAAAACTGCCCTGAATCGTGCCGAAGAAGGCATTCCACCAGGTGATGCCGTCGGTGGCCAGTGCCTGATAGCCTTGCGATGCTGAGACCGACAACGCTGTAGCACCCGAAAAGCCGTCAACCGGGGTCCAGACCGTGTCACCCGACATGCTGGCCGGATAGGCGAAATACAAAAACGCCCGACCCACCAGTGCGGGGTTGAGAAAGTTCTTGCCCGTGCCGCCAAACACCTCTTTGCCGATCACGACGCCAAAGATGATCCCCAGCGCCACCTGCCACAGAGGTGCCGAAGCTGGCATGATCAGGGTATAAAGCATTGAGGTTACGAGGAAACCTTCGTTCACTTCGTGACCGCGCACAGTGGCAAAGATCACCTCGAAGATACCACCGGCAACCAGCGTGACGATGTAGATCGGCAAAAAGTACATCAGGCCGTGCATGACACAGGCAAAAAGGCTGTCAGGATTCAGCGAAATGCCGAATGTCTGCAAAATCGCAATCCGCCAGCCGGTCGCCGCATCCGGCCCAAGCGTGGCAATGGCTGAGTTCGCCTGATAGCCGGTATTGTACATCCCCCACAGAATGCAGGGGATCGTCGCGATCACGACATAGGTCATGATCCGCTTCATATCCACGTAGGACCGCGCATGCGGTGCGGCAGTAGTGACGGTTTTCGGAGTGTAGATGAAGCTTTCGACCATCTCGTAGATGGGGAAATACTTCTCGTACTTGCCGCCCTTGGTAAAGTTTGGCTCGATCCGATCGAAGAAGCTGCGCAAACCCATGTGGATCAGCCCTCCTTTTCAATCTTGGTCAGGCAGTCGCGCAGCGCCAGCCCGTATTCATATTTCGCCGGACAGGCAAAGCCCACAAGGCCCAAATCCTCTTCGTCCAACTCCAGCGCACCCAGTGCCTGCGCCGTGTCGGTGTCCATCACCAGCAACGCGCGCAGCAGCTGAGTGGGCAGATAGTCCTGCGGCATCAGCTCTTCGAAGGTGCCGGTCGGCACCATGGCGCGGCGGCCACCGTTGAGGTTCGAGGTGAATGCATAGAGCTTTTTGGCAAAGGCCGAGCCCAGAACCGGCTGTACGGCGTATTTCGATGGCATCGGAAGGATCCAGCCCAGCGTGTTCTGGTCGTGATCTTCGCGGATGATCGAGATTTGGCGCGCAAAACGCCCCAGATAAGCGGTCGGACCCTCGGCGTGACGGCCCGACAGGATCGAGCCCGAGATAATCCGCGCGGTGCCGTCGACATTGACCTCGTCACGGGTCAGGTCCTCGATCGAGGCCCCCATCACAGTGCGGATCAGCCGCGGTTGACGCGCCCCGGGGCCGGACAGGGCCACAACGATGTTTGCATCCAGGTGACCGGTTTGCATCAGGCGCCCGATGGCAATGACGTCTTGATATCCAATGGTCCAGACCTGTTTGTCGCCCGCCAGTGGCTCAAGAAAATGGATATGTGTTCCAGCCAGACCAGCGGGGTGAGGGCCCGAGAAGGATGCGGCCTCAACGCCTGGCACATCACCGCCCGGCACCGACGCGCCGTCCTGATGGCACAGATAAGTTGTACCTTCCGTCAGGTTGGACACCGCCGCCAGTCCTGCAGCAAACGCGTCACCCGCATCGGAGATGATCAGGGCCGCATCGGGGGCCAGCGGATCGCTGTCCATGGCGGTGACAAATATTGCCGCGGGCTTGGTGCCGGGTTCAGGCATCTTGGAATAAGGCCGGGTGCGGAATGCGGTCCACAGACCGGCGGCGCACAGCTTGGCCGTCACGCCTTCGGCCGTGTCGGCATCTCCGACGCCGGAAAAGTCAACACCGGCATCGTTCGGGTCAGACACCTGAACCACAACGCTTTGCAACACCCGGCGCGCGCCGCGGTTAATCGCGACGACCTTGCCGCTCAGCGGGGCGACCATCATCGCCTTCGGTGCGTCCTTGTGACAGAGCAGCGGTGTTCCGCGCTGAACCTCATCCCCTTCCTGCACCAGCATCTTGGGTTTGAGGCCGATATAGTCCCCACCCAGCACAGCGACCGAGGAGAACTCGGGGCCCGGCTGGATCTTTTGTTCGGGTGCGCCCTCAACCGGAAGGTCCAGCCCTTTTTTCAGTTTGAAAGTCTGCATGTCGCTTTGTTCTTCCAAGCCTCTCTATTGCGCCGGCTGTGTCTGCCCCGACCACGCGGGGGTCCACAACGCGAATTCCCTCAAAGTCACAGGCTATCCACCTGGTTTGAACCGTATAGAATCCGCGGGCGTTCTTCTGATCACGGCCCCTTTACGCGGGGATGATCATAAACGCAAACCTGTTACCGCTCAATTCGACAGATAAGCAGCAGTTTCAAACGAATTTGAACGAATTGTATCCGACATGCACGCTTCATTTTCCTATCGTACCGGGCGAGCAGCCGGTGTAAGCAGCACAGATGAATTCTGACACCTCCTTTGAGATCTTTCTGATCGCCACGCCGGGCCTTGAGGCACCTCTTTGCGCTGAGGCTCAAGAACTGGGCTTTGCCGATGCTCATCGTGTCGCGGGCGGTGCGGTCTGTCGGGGAAACTGGTCCGAGGTCTGGCGCGCCAACTTGATGCTGCGCGGGGCGAACAAGGTGCTTGTGCGGATCGGCGGCTTTCCCGCGGTGCATCTTGCCCAGTTGGACAAGCGCGCCCACAAGTTTCCCTGGGGCGATGTCCTCAGGCGGGGCATCCCCGTCAAGGTCGAAGCCACCAGCCGCAAGTCCCGCATCTATCACGCCGGTGCCGCGCGACAGCGGGTCGAGCGCGCGATTTCCGAAACGCTGGGTGCGCCGATCTCGGCGGATGCGTCTGTGCGGGTTCTGCTGCGGATCGAAAAAGACATCTGCACCTTCTCGATCGACAGCTCTGGCGAGCCCTTGCACAAGCGCGGCCACAAAGAGGCCATGGCCAAAGCGCCGATGCGGGAAACCATGGCGGCCATGTTCCTGCGCGAATGCGGCTATGACGGGTCCGAGCCGGTGCTGGATCCGATGTGCGGCTCGGGAACCTTCGTGATCGAAGCGGCCGAGATCGCTACCGGTCTGCGCCCCGGCCGCGCCCGCAGTTTTGCCTTCGAGTCTTTGGCGGGTTTTGACGACGCCAAGTGGCAAGAAATGCGCGGCGCGGAAACGGTGCGCGAAACGGACCTCACCTTTTGGGGATCGGATCGCAACGCAGGCGCGATCGAAGCCTCCGAGGCGAATGCAACACGGGCCGGGTTAGAGACCGTGACCCGGTTTCAAACCCGATCCGTGAGCGAGATCAAACCACCCGCAGGCCCACCCGGCCTGGTGATCGTCAACCCGCCCTATGGGGCGCGGATCGGTGATGAAAAGCGTCTGCGATCTTTGTACGGAAGTCTTGGCAAGGTTCTGATGACAAGGTTTTCGGGTTGGCGCGTCGGGATCATCACAAGCGTCCCGGGCTTGGCGCGCGCCACCCGACTGCCGCTTGAGCCGCCCGGCCCGGTGGTCGATCATGGCGGCACCAAAATCCGCCTCTACAAAACTGATGCGCTGCCCAAGGCGTGAAATCCGCGCGCGTCCGCGGGACCATCGGTTTCAGGCGCGCACGTCAAAATCCCCCTTGCACATCCAAAACCTCAGGTATAGATCACCCGCCACGGTCGGAGTGTAGCTCAGCCTGGTAGAGCACTGTCTTCGGGAGGCAGGGGTCGGAGGTTCGAATCCTCTCACTCCGACCAATAAATCCAGATACTTAGTCGGTTTTGTCATTACCCTTGTTAAGGCTCGGTCCGGATTTGATCCGGATTATGCGGCTTTTGAGGCGGGTTTCGGTGAGTCCAGCCCCCTCAGAAATCGAAAGGCCGCTGACTGGGCTGGCACCCGCGACAACGGCCAAATCGAAAAGTTTGCACAGAATGGATACCAGATCGCGGGCGTGATCGCAATCGCGGGAGGGGCCGATGTCTGAGCTTCTGCCCTTCTGCAAGATCAAGCTGCAATACATGCTGGAGATGGTCACCGACCACGAACTGGACGACAACGCCCTGCGCGTGGCGCTCTATCTGGCACTGGCACATGCCAATCATGAGACCGGCGAGAGCCGCCCGTCTTTCGAGACCATCGGCGCGGCAATCGGCAAGCACGCCAAGTCGGTCAAGCGAGCGCTGAACAAAGTCGAGGCGGCGGGTTACATGACCATCGAGCGCGGGACCAACAAGGGGAACGCGTCCCGTTATCGCCCGACCGACGCGGCTCTGAAACGAGCCACGGATCGCCGCCGGGAGCGGGACAAGGTTGTCCCGCTTAGCCGCACCAAAGGGGGACAATCCTGTCCACAAAGCGGGACAGACCTGTCCGGGAAAGGGGGACAGGATCGCCCCCCGAACAGAGAACAAGAACTTAGAATAGAACGAGGGCACGCGTCCGCGCCGGATTTGCTCGATGAAGGGCAATCCGGCGGAACACGCTCAAAACGAGCCCGGATGGCCAGCACCTGGTCTTCGTCCCGAGGGGCATCTGCTTTGTCCGGGACTGGAACGAGAGGCTGGCCAGGGAGGGTATGACCACGCTGGAACGCAGCCTTCCCCTGTCCCCGCATGAACATCACCTGGGATTCTGGCTTCCAGCGAGAACACCGGCCCCGTTGGGCAGCGCTGAGTGGCAGGACCAGCTCCAATTGCTCAGAGATTTGATCCGCGAGACGTCAGAAAACGCGGAGCACCGCCATGCGGTCTGAGCAAACAGCAAGGCGACCCATGTCATACGCTGGCGCGGATGACATGGGACCTTGCGAGGGGCGGCAAGCCTCCCCTTCGAACCCCACCGGCGCGGGCAAGCCCCGCGCGAAGGAGCCGCTGACAGAGACCTTCGTCTTCCGTTGCACGGCGACCGAGAAGGCCGAGCTGCGCGCCAGAGCCGAGGCCGCTGGCCTGCCCGCCGCGACGCTCCTGCGGGAGGCACTTGGCCTGACCGAGGCCCGCCGTCGCAAGCCCGTGCCGCGCGTCGATCCGGCGCTGGTGCTGGCCGTGGGGCGTATCGGCGGCAACCTCAACCAGATCGCGCGTTGGCTGAACCGGGCGATGCTGGTGGGTCGCACCGACCTCGACAGCCTGGCGGTTGCTCGCCGCCTGTTGGTGATCGAACGCCAGCTTGCCCAGCTCCTCGACGAGGCGCGGCGGTGCTGATCAAGTTCTTTCCCAACGGCAAGGGCGCGGGCGCCGGGCCGGTCGGCTACCTCGTGGCTGAGCGCGTGCTGGCCTACGATGGCAACCGTGACCTGATCCGCGATGCAGACGGCCAGCCGCTGACGGTGACGCGCGATCCCTTGCCCGAGGTGCTGCGTGGCGATCCCAGCCGCACCGAGGCCCTGATCGATGCGAGCCGTCACCAGTGGACCTATCGTGCAGGCGTGATCAGCTTTGCCGCCGAGGATGCTCCCAGCGAGGCGCGGCAGGCCGAGGTAATGGACGCCTTTGAGCAACTAGCCTTCGCCGGGCTGGACGGCGAGCAGTATGACATGCTCTGGGTCCGTCACGGCCACGAAGACCGCGTCGAGCTGCATTTCTGCACCCCGCGTCTGGAGCTGACCACCGGGCGCAGCCTTAACATCGCGCCACCGGGCTACCAGGACGCCTATGACAGCCTGCGCGACCTGATGAACCAGCGCCACGGCTGGGCCGATCCAATGGAACTGGAGCGCACCCAAGAAGTGCGTGACACCATCGAAGCTCCGAACCGCGCCCAAGGCCGCGACGAACTGCATGCGTGGATCCTCGATCAGATTTCCATGGGTCTGATCGAGGATCGTGCAAGCATGATCGAGGCGCTTACCGACGCGGGCTTCGACCTACCTCGTGCGGGCAAATCCTATCTGACCGCCCAAGACCCCGCGTCCGGCGAACGCTGGCGCCTTAAAGGAGAGATTTTTCATGAAGACTGGCAAGCCGACGCGGCTGAGCGAGAAACTGAACGTGGAGCTGGACACGATACGCCAAGACTACGCCGCCTCGATGGCATCCCAGCTGGAGAGCTTCAGAACCGATTTGACAGCCATTGTGAGCGACGCGCGGCGTACCATCGAGAGCGATACGCGTCACTTCCTGAACGAGAGCAGGAGCTTGTTCGAGACACGGACCGAGCAGATCAGGCGCTGGCTGACGATCTCTCCTTGGGTGATCTCAGGGCTGATCGTGACGGGGATCGCCTCGATGATGGCCGCGAGCTGGTTTTGGATGGTTCTGCTGACACGTTCGGAGCTGGCGGAACTGGGCCTGACGCGGATCGACCAAGGGGAACAGACCTGGCTGACGCTGGACCCCGACCAGACCGAGCTGAAGACCTGCACGATGGCTGGGAGGCCGGTCATTTGCATCAAGATCGAGGAGAGATGAATGACAACGCCCCTGACAGCCTTGGAACGCGACTTGCTCGCCTGCGTCGAGCGGTTGGTGACGGCCTGCGAAACCTCAGCCAAAGAATTGAGCGGATTAGAGGCACGCTCAACGAAGAGGCTGCAAGCCCAATTGGATGGTATCGCGGCCTGCACGACGTTGCTCATACGCTCGCAGATCGCGTCAATGAGGGCGTTGCGTGGCTTGCTGAACGAAGAGGCCACTTACAACGCGCTGGACACGAAGTTGAACGAGAGCTTGAGCTTAGTGAAGGCCGCCGAAGAGAAGCTGAAGCAGAGCTGAACGAATTGCAGATCGAACGAGGCCGCAGCCATGGTCTGGAACTTTAGCGAAGAAGGGAAACCAATGAGTTTTGCACACGACCACTTCACCATGAGCTATCATCAAGCCCGCGAATACGGCATCGACTATCGCGGTTTTGAAAAGGTGGCTTGCCTTCCAGAAGGGGTTCCGCTTATTGCCGTAGCGGGTGTCTGGGGCGACTACCAGAACATCCGCTGCTTGTTTGTGGACGTTGCTGGAAATGGCTACATGCGAAATATTCGTTGGTGGGGCGATAAAGGCTATCCGATCAAGGAGTTGGGTATCAATGCGAAGGAAATTGCCGTTGGACAGCAATTTCTCCTCGCGGAAACTTAGTGATTTCTGCTCGGCCTTCCCAGCACATCAATGAGTTTGAGTGTTTCCGATTACGAAAACTTTTGGTAATTCTGCAATGCTATGGCATGGCAAAATCAAATTACTTGGCATATTACAGTATTGCAAATCGTGTTAGAATGACATACTAAAGTATTACAATATACGTAAATATGCAAAACCATAGGTTGGCAGATGTCCGTATCAAGCGCAAAACAGCGGCAAGCCGAAGGCAAGATAAACCAGGCTAGTCAAGTGGCTCAGGCCTTCGCCAAGCCACTTGGAGGTTGGATCGCAACCTTCCAGGAAGCCATTGGCATGAGCGCACCAACGCTAGCCGAACGGCTAAGCGTATCCAGGAACAGCGTTTACAGCTCTATCCAAAAGGAAAAAGCTGGAACAATCTCCCTTAACCAGCTGGACAAGATGGCTGAGGCGATGGGCGGTAAACTGGTCTACGCGATCATTCCGCGCAAAGGAGCGGTCGAGGAGATCGTCATGGCGCAGGCTCGCAAGAAGGCCAAACGCATCATACAACGCACCCGCGCGCACATGGCCTTGGAAGAGCAGATCGAAGGCCTGCGCAGCCAGGAAGAGATGATTGAAGAGCTTGCGAAGGAAATCGCACGTGAGAAGCCGCGGGATTTCTGGAAGTGACCTTGGAACTGCACGAACCCACCGGCGCAACACCACTGACACCGGACGAGTTGCTTGGCCTTAAGGCCAAGCACATCACCACGCGCGGCGAGCTGAATGAGCTGGAGGGTGAAAACATTATCGAAGGGCTTACCTGGCTAGATCGGCGGCCCAAGTCATTTGAAGTTATGACCGACGATGCAGCACGAGAGGTCCACAAGCGATTGTTAGGCCAAGTCTGGGATTGGGCAGGCGTCTACCGCTTGACCGAGAAGAACATCGGCGTGCCGGTCTGGCACATCTCGACCGAGATGCGCACCTGCCTCGACGACGCCCGATACTGGTGCGACAACGGCACCTACGAGCCGCTGGAAGCCACCGCGCGCTTCCACCACAAACTGGTATGGGTTCACCCCTTCGCCAACGGTAACGGACGCTGGGCTCGGATCATGGCGGATGCCTACCTAACCACGATTGATCCGGACATATTCCTCGACTGGTCAGGCAGTGGGACACTGACTGCGGACGGTGACCACCGCACACGTTACATCGCGGCGCTACGGGCTGCTGATGGGTTTGATTTTGAGCCATTGATTGAGTTTGTGGGGTCGCTTAAGGCTGGGGGCGATATAGTACGCTAGCGCCGGAACGGCCATTCATGGTGTGCGCAGAGAAGGTCAGTTGCGAGCCCAACCTGCTCAATTGTTGAGACGCAGCGAATGACCGGTATTTGAGCGCGCTGTTCCTGAGACCCAGAACTCGTTACGCCTTGATTTTATCTGTTCGGCTAGAAAATCAACAAATAGCCGGACCCGTGCGGTGTTACGAAGATCGCGATGCAGCAAAAGCCAGATGCTCCTGTACGGAATCGGCTTTTGGAAGGGCGCGCGGATCAGATCAGGATGGCGATCGCCTAGATTGCACGCAAGATAAGCCATGCCGAGACCGGACGCCGCCAGTGTGATCAAAGGTACAAGTTCTGAAACACGATGCTTGAGCTGGGCTTTCGGATAATAACTGTCTTTGATCCATTTGGCCGTAGTGGCCTCTTCCGGCTCGTGCCAGCCGATGAAATGAATCCCTTCCCCGCCGTTGTCGCGGATCTTTTCGGCGTATTCTCTGCTGCAATATGCGGCTTGAGACATTTGAACCAGCTTTCGCCCCACCACGTCATCCGTCACCTCGCTGGCAATCCGCAGCGAGACATCCGCTTCGCGCCGTGTCAGATCACGGATATCATTGGTGAAGTTCATGTTCAGGGTAATATCCGGGTAGCGATTGGCGAAGGCGGTGAAATCATCCATCAGTGAAGTCATCGCCAGACCGTGGGGTAGTGTAACATAAACCGTGCCCGCTGGCTGCGCGTCCCGGCCAACAATCACCCGAGACGCAGCGGCCATTTCAGCCTCAACACGCTCTGCATGCGGCATCAGATCTTCGCCAAGCTGTGTCAGAACCAGACCTTGTTTGGAACGATCAAAAAGGCGGCTTCCGACACGGTCCTCCATAACCGACAGCCGCCGGGTCAGTGTCGTGTGGTTGACCTGAATGCTATCAGCGCCGCCTCGCAATGTTCCGGTGCGAGCAACAGCAAGAAAGTACTTCAGGTCGTCCCAATTGAGAGAGCGGCTTTCCTTGATCGACATGAATCCTGTGTTTCATAATTGAAGCACGGTGTCCACAACTACCCACCTACAGTTCATTTATTGGCCGTCCTACCTTGGGCCTGTCGAACTTAAACCCAAGGACCCTACCCGATGAACCAGATACAATCTGTATTGATCACCGGCACAAACGCCGGACTGGGCCGCGAGGCGGCCCGGCAGCTTGCGCTTCAGAAAGGGATTTCCAAGGTCTATCTGGCCTGCCGCAACCCAACCAAAGCCGAAGCTGCAAAAGTGGCGCTGGAACATGAAACCGGACGCAAGATCTTTGAAATCGTGCTGATGGATGTCACCGATCCGGCTTCGGTTCGCGCCGCTGTGGCTGAACTTTCCACCCCGATTGACGCTGTAATCCTGAATGCGGGTGGAACGGGCGGGCAGAACCCAAACAGCCTCACCAGCGATGGCGTAACCAACATCTTCGCAACAAACGTTCTGGGCCACGTGGTGTTGGTAGACGCGTTGCTTGAGCGTCAGTTGGTGACATCCACAATTCTATACGCTGGGTCCGAGGCTGCTCGTGGTATTCCCAAAATGGGTATGCACCGCCCCGACCTGTCCGATGGAACCGTCGACGAATTCAAATCGATCGCCGACGGCAGCAAGTTCGGACCAGAGGGTGACCCGATGCAGACCTACGGCTATGCCAAGCTAACAGCGACTCTCTGGATGGGGGCGATGGCGCGTCAGCATCCCCATATTCGCTTTGTCACCATGAGCCCCGGAGGCACTGCAGGAACTGCTGGCTTTGACGACCTGCCACTTATGAAACGCATTGTCTTCAAACATGTGGGCGGAGTGCTGATGCCCCTGTTCGGCATGATGCACAGCGTTGAGGCCGGAGCAAAACGGTATCTGGACGGGTTGCTGAACCCGGAATTCAAGACCGGCCACTTTTACGCCAGTCAAACCGGATACCCCACCGGGCCAGTCGTGGATCAAGCCAGCATCGACGGGGGGCTGTCAGACATCACCACTCAAGACAACGCAAACCAGGCGTTGCGTCAATTCGCCTGAAACAAAGGAGAAATGAAATGGAAACCACACTGAACATCTTCGTCATCCTCGCAACCCTCATGCTATCGGGCCTCGGCATCATGTCGATGTTTGCGCCCCGGCGTATGGTAGCAAACTTTGCCATCGAGCCGGTCGGCACCGCCGGACTCAGCACGATCCGTTCGGTGATTGGCGGGCTGTTTCTAGCCTCAGTGGCTTTGCTGGTGATCGGTATGACCACCGGGCAATCATTGGGCTATGTGGCTGTTGCGATCCTGATGGCAGTTGTTGCTGCCGGTCGTATTGTCGGAATTCTGGCGGACGGATTTGACAAGGCTGTTCTGCCACCGCTGGTCGTTGAGCTTGTAATCATCGCAGTATTGCTCTCAGCCTACTATCAGCTCTCCTTCTAATCGATTTTGAAACAGATGGATGGCGGCTAGTTCGAAGTCGCCATCCAATCGGCGCATTATCAAGCTCACGAGCGGACATTCGAGCAATTTCGGTTTTGTCCGCACAGCTGACCTTTAGCCCGAATTTTGAGCGATATTGCCCAACCAAAACCATCAGATGACCGCTTCGAGCCCAGAACGACCGATGCTGCGAAGAGAACCAACGGCGGCTTTGCAACTTAACCCATCGCGCGTAGTGTAAGTGCATGAACGAATTTCGAAACGCCCGACCCTCCGACTCTATTCGATGCTTTGAAATCGAGACCGCCGCCTATGAAGGCGACGAAGCGGCAACCCTCGAAAAGATTTCCAAGAGGATAGAGGTCTATCCCGATGGTTTTCTCATTCTCGAGATCGAAGGCGAAATCGTCGGCTTTATGAATTGCGGCTGTGCGTACGATGTCAAAATGTCTGATGAGGAGTTTAAAGAGCTTGTGGGACATGACCCAGACGCTCCAAATGTCGTTATTATGTCTGTAGTCGTTGATCCGGCGCAGCAGGGAAAAGGCCTGTCACGCGCATTGATGGTCGAATTTATTGGGCGCATGAAAAAGATGGGCAAATCCACGATCTATCTGATGTGCAAAGAACATCACGTTCCGCTCTATGAGAGATTTGGGTATAACTATCTACATCCATCGACCTCAGACCATGGCGGAATGACCTGGCATGAGATGTCTATGGAACTTTGAGCCGCTGGTTAGTTGAATCGCGCAAAGCAGACATTCAGCTTTGCAATGGGATAGTCTGCTTCGTCCCGCAAAGCTGACTTAAGCCCGTGTTTTGAGCGATATTGCCCAACCAAAACTATCAGATGACCGCTTCGAGCCCTAACCATCTATTTGTGACCAATTGACAGCGCGATCAGTGTTACGAAAGACACTTCTCTTCGACCTTTCGAGATTTTGAGTTTTTGTCGCTGGTTTTGACAGGGGTCAATTGTTGGCCTTAGGTTGCTTCTAGTGCGGCAGGTTTATTCTCGGTTTCAAAGGTATCAATATGACTGTCTTTGGTTGTGCGGACTACATACCTCGGTATTGGCAATCCGGCTCATTCGGTCAAGGACGTGTCTAATGGCAAATGATACACCAAAATCCGGTGATGGCCCCAGTATTCGCCGTAAACTCGCGGCAATATTCGCCGCTGATGTCGCCGAATTCAGCCGACTGATAGCACTGGATGAGGAGGCCACGTTACTACGACTTGCGGACCACCGCCGGTCGATGGATGCCATTATCGCGAAACATGGTGGCCGTATTGCCAACACTGCTGGCGACAGTGTCTTAGCTGAGTTCGAGAGCTCCGTGGAAGCCGTGCGAAGTGCCGTCGAGGTGCAGGAAGCGTTGCGCTCGAAAAACGAAGGAGTACCGGAAGACCAGGCTCTTCTTTTTCGGATCGGCATCAATGTCGGCGATGTGATCGCTCAAGGCGACGACCTTCTGGGAGATGGTGTCAACGTTGCAGCACGGCTTGAAGCCTTGGCAGAACCCGGCGGGATTTGTCTGTCGAGTCAGGTACGCGACCAGATCGATGGAAAATTGACCCTTGAGTTCGTCTCAATGGGTAAACAGCGATTAAAGAACATTCCTAAGCCTGTGGCGGCCTACAAGGTTGCCGGAGAACACGGCAAGATTTCGAGTTTGCTAAGTGCCTCTAATATTGTTCGCCGCCAGAGCTTGGCTTCGGCAATGCTGATAGTGGCGCTTATCGTAGTGGCAGGTCTGAGTGTCGCATACAAAAATTGGCCAGCCACAGAACCTGTGGCTACTCCTATGTCCCCGGTCATTGGAGAGGCCTACAACCAACAGGACCTTGACAATTGGGCAGCGAGGTCTGCCGCGACGAGAAATGTTCTTGAGCGAGCCTCTTTTGAAGGTCACGATTATGCACTGGTGCATGCTTGGGGGATAAAATGGATGGAGGCCGAAGCAGAAGCACGTGCGATGGGTGGTTACCTCGCTGCAATTGGATCGCAAGCTGAGAACGATTTTCTAGTGGATCTGGCTGCACAACAGGATGATGTATGGCGAATGCAAGACGAAGGTAGTAGATGGCAGCGTTTTGGACCATGGATAGGGTTTGTTCAAAGTGACCGGTCTCTGGAACCTGACGAAGGTTGGACATGGTCTAATGGCGAACCGGTTGTTTTTACAAACTGGTTTCGTCATCAGCCAGACAACTATGACGGCGTTGAGCACTTTGGAAGATTTCGGCAGTTCTCTGATCAGCCGGGGATCAAGTGGGACGATGCAAGGGCGGTTTCTACTGCCCGCGGGTATCTAGTGGAGTTCGACGCCCCTCCTAGTAATGATTGAAGCGCTGGCGGGCTTCGGGTCGATCTCTTGACATTCGCGCTTGGTTCACCGGCGTTTTATTGCGCATTACAATGGATGGCTACGAGCCCGAACCAAGCATTCGGCGTCTCGCCAAGCCTGCGCTTCTCCATCCCTCAATATCGTCCATAGATGCAATCTGAATGGATCCCGATTTGAGTTCCGTAGTATGGCTTTCGATCCACCCGACGCAGAGCCTTATTCAAAGCACGCACTTCGTTCGAAGCGCCCGAACTCGGAAAATGACTGAGATAAAGTGGAACCCAGGCCAAGTGAGTGCCCCACCCAGTCGCCCGGAAAATGCTGCGTGCCTGAGTGTCTGCGCCGGTCGTTGTTTCGAGCTTACCGGACCCAATCTGAGTGACCCGCACAGCGTGATATGAAATTGCCTGATGCAGGGTAGTTTTACCCCATTTTTTGGAAAAGATATCAATCCCGTTTCTATGTAAAACAGTGCCTGCGTGAACAATTTGGTGCATGACCTCGTTGTTCACTCTGATTTTGGTGTCAAAGTCAGGCCTAGATCGCAGATTTCTCAAAACAGGTTTTATTTGATTGTAGCCCTTTGAGAACTGGTTTTTGTCCCCAATCGCCGCACCCCAGATAAGCCTTGCAGTTCCGATTGCCGCCTTATGATCAGGGCTGTTGGCCCGCTGCGTGGAGTTCTTCAAGAGTTTTTGAACCCACGCGTTTATCTCCTTAATTTCTTGAGGTGAAATTGCGCCCGCAACGCGCAACTGGGCTACTGCGTAAGCCGTCGATTCTACAACAATGGCACTGACAAACGACGGGCTGGAACCACCAGATCCCTCGAAGTTCAATTTGGTAAATGCCCCACTCTTCGCAGCGTTCAACAACCGCTCGCGCATGGCCTGACTCCCGCCACGACCTGCCGCAATTGCGTTTATTCCGCGCGCGTTTCTATCTATGTATTCAATCGCGCTGCCTTTTGGATGTGGCCATTTGTGACCTTTGATTACCCTACTGTGTTGCTCGGGTCCGACAACTCCGATGTGGCTACTACATTTGCTCCGGCTTACAAAAGATCCTGTCCACAGTTGTTGAGCTTGAACTGAGGTCCAAAATATCGATCCAAATATCACGAAGGTCATCCGGATAAAGAATTTGTTGTTAACTATCATTGCTCACCACTTTCCCCACAGCTTCTCTACGCCTCCTAAATTCTGCGGCCACCCCAAGATTATAGCAAGTTGTTCACGATTGAATGCAAAGGCAGTTTTTTACGGCGAAGACGAATGACGGCTCTTTGTCCACGTTTTTCAAACCCTAGTGCCATGCGGCGAAAAGGTAACCTGGATTTGCAAGGTTCTAGTCCGATTGAGTGGCTGCTTTGGTGAATGGGATCGCGACGCAGTGGGAATCCTGCCGCGAATGCAAACCGATGCTGCGTCTGCGCAGGTAAAAATTCGAATGCCTACTTTGTCCGCATAGCAGTCTTTCGCACCTAGTTCAGCGAAGGTCCGAATCGAGCCCTAACCTGCTCGTGCTGCGACTTACATATATGTCCGCTTCCGTGAAGCTTACTAGAATGGCGCATTGTCAGCTTTATGCCTGCTGAGAATTGTCGTCATAGTATCGACAGCAAAAACACTCATCAAAAACCAACAGATTGACGACAGATCAAGGGAACCCCGCACGCATATAAACGATGATCTTCCAAAGGTCTTCTTCGCTCAGCGCTTCCTTGAAGGCTGGCATGTCTGTTCCGAAGCGTTCGCCGCCCTCGGAAATTGCCCAAAGAAGGTACTCGTCCCCCGACATCGGCATCTGAACGAACCATCGTAGGAGAGCGGGAGAGGGCGCGAGCGAACGTCCGGCTTCACCATCGCCCAAACCCTCAGCTCCATGACAGCTTGCGCAGTTTTCCGTATATAGCGTCTTGCCCTCCGAAACATTCTCGGGCGTTGCACGAATGGTGCTCCGAGCCCCGCGGTAGGCTGCGGGCACGTCCTCGTTCATATACGTCCAATGTCGTTGCATGCGCTGCTGCTGGCCAGGCCCCATATTGCCGTGCCCCCAACCACGCATGTGCTCAGACCTCATGTGGTTAGATCCCATTGGCCCGTGACCCCACCAATCTCCTCGTTGTTGTTGTGCGCAACCCACTGTAGCAATGGTGATAGACAGAACGCTTAAGGTAAGAGTGCGTAATCCAAGCTTCGTCATCTTCTCCTCCTTACTGTTTCCGCTCGATGAACGTCGCCTCAGGCCGCTTCGTAACTCTTGAACACCTCGGTGCTACCGTCCTTGAGGATCAAAAACACGTCGTAGGCCTCACGACGATCTTCCGGCCCCATCCCAGGGGAACCGTAGGGCATGCCAGGAACAGCAAGTCCAACAGCACTGGGTTGCTCCTCCAGCAGACGACGAATGTCTGCAACCGGCACATGCCCCTCGATCATATAGCCATCGATCTCGCCTGTGTGGCAGGACATCATTTCTTCGGGAATGCCGTTGTCCAATTTGTGGCGGACAAGCTGTGTTCCAAAGCTGCGCTCCTCGGTAATGCGAAAGCCTTCCTGCCGCAGGATGTCGATCCAAACCTGGCAACAGCCGCAGTTCGGATCCTTGAGAACACGGACGGAAGGCGTGTCTTGCGCAAACGCGGCAAATGGTACTGTGCTGGCAAAGCCAGCGGCGTAAGTCAGTACTTGGCGGCGTTTCAGGTTCATGGCGAGAGTCCTTGGTATTTCCAACTAAATTGAGCCGATTTCGTATCATTCGAGATCAAAGGTCATAATCCACGTCAAACATGCTCATGTTCGCCAACTTCCCGACGCTCGGCGAGCGCTTGGCGCACGATCTGGAAAGCAGAGGAAAGAAACAACGTTGCCATGACCGCCGCAACAATCAGGTCAGGCCAACCGCTAGCTGTGCCCCAGACGCCTAAAGCTGCAAACATAACGGCCACATTGCCAATGGCGTCATTACGCGAACATAGCCAGACAGAGCGCACATTTGCATCGCCGTCCTTGTAACGGACGAGCAAGAGAACACTTGCGAGATTGGTCATAAGAGCGAAAAAGCCAACGATGCCCATGATCTCGGCCTCCGGCACTCCGACATAGAACACCCGGTACACGGTCGATCCAAACACCCAAAGACCCATCAGCAGCAAGCTCACCCCTTTCGCCAGAGCGGCATTGGTGCGTGCACGGATTGAAGCCCCGATCACTGCCAGCGAGATACCGTAGGTCAAAGCATCCCCAAGGAAGTCTAGAGCGTCGGCCTGAAGTGCCTGAGACTTTGCATAGTGACCGGCAGTCATCTCGACGACGAACATCACCGCGTTCAGAGCAATGACAATCCACAGCCTCCTTTTGTAGTCGTCTGATACGCCGTCGAATTTGGCGTTGTGTCCGCAACATGCTGACATTGGGAAGCCCTTTTTGTATCTGTCGTGACCATAGTGTAGTGTCTCTAGTTACTAGAGGTTCAAGAGGTATTTTCATGTTTTCTATCGGGGAGCTTTCCAAGCGCACGAAGGTCAAAGTTCCGACTATCCGCTACTATGAGGAAATGGGCCTGCTTGCCGCACCAGAACGCACCGAAGGCAACCAACGGCGCTACGATGTGGCAGGGCTAGAGCGTCTCAGTTTCATCAAGCATGCACGCGATCTTGGTTTCTCAATTGAAGCGATCTCCGAATTGATTGTGCTTCAAGGCCACCCGGATCGTTCATGCCAAGCCGCAACGGACATCGCCGTCTCACAACTTTCCGAAGTAAGAGCAAAGATCAAACGACTACGGGCTCTTGAAAAAGAGCTGGTTCGGATTTCGAAGGGCTGTGATGACGAAGGAGTGTCAGAGAACTGCTATGTGCTCGCGTCTCTTGCCGATCATAAACTCTGTCACCACGATCACTAAACTATGAGCGGACATTGCTTTAGTCCCAGCGAAAGACTGTTTTGTCCGCATCTTACCAGTTCGCTCCTGTTGAAGCGAACGGCAGGTGTACGATTATGGCCCTCGCTCTGTTAAAGTCCCCGTACCAGCTAAATGATACGCGTCTGAGGATAAAATCTGTGGTCAGAAGGAAAAAGAGCACCGCCGAAGTCTGCATTCGTGCCCGTCAAATCCTGAACATGATAGTGTGACGACTCGGTGAGCACTGACCAAAATTCTTCGAGTCTGGCATGTTCGCTCCCACCGGTGTATTTCCAGTGCGCGACGAACTCGTCGATCTGTGGGGCTTTGCTCATGTGAAGTTAGTTGTTCGAAACGGGAATGCGCTCAGTTAGAAATTGTTCGAAGGTGGCGGTTTCGACCGCATATGCGCTGGTATCGCGCTTCCGGGTAATAACCTTTTCGATCACGGCACACAGGCCAAGAATTACCATGCCCGGGAAGAACCAAAGCCCCGTCGCCAATGGCATTTGCTCACTGTAGAGCAAAGTTTGGAGAAGAGGCCAAATCAAGAATGGCATGGCAGCCAAGGCTGACCACTTGACTGGTTTCATCTTTTCCTCGGCTTCCGCAGCCAACCGGGCATGAATCTCGACCAAATCGCGCTCCCATGCTAGGAATTCGTCCATGACTTGGCCAGCGATGTAGTGGTCACAACGGCAATAATCGCGTGTGATGTACTCAACCTGTCCGCAGGCTGCGCAGCGGACCGCATTGATACTATCCGCTTTCGGGCGCAGGTGTTTCTTCTGACCTTCGCGATCGGGGACTTCTTCAGCCCCGCAGACGCCTTCGAGCAGGCGCTCTGTATCCTGACCAAGCCGCAGCTTTCGCGGGCGTAGTTTCAGCACTTCATCGGGAAATTCTTCATTCAACATCAGCTTACAAGCCTCAATACGCTGTCGATCCTTGTTGTGTCCGGTTCCCCGCCTTCAATCGTCAGGGCATCGGTGTTCAGGAACTCATCGAAGAGAAAATCGATGGCATCCCACTTCTTTTCAGGGGTCACAGTCAGCCCGCGTTCATTGATCCGGCGCTCGACTGCGATGCCGATCTTACGATAGGCGGCGGCGATCTCTTCGTGCCTTCGGCTCTTGCCATGTTCCGAGTCGCCTTCGAGCATCCAGAGCGGATCAACGTCGAATTCCTCGTAGACTTTCAACAGTAGTGAAGCCGTCAAATCCCGCTGGCTGCGTTCATAGTACTGGTATGCGCTCCGACTGGCGCCAAGGCGCTGCGCCATCTCCTCTTGGGAGAGGCTTGCCATGTTTCGCACAGCCGCAAGGCGATGTCCCAAACCGGGAACTGTCATAGAAAACCTTCTTAATGGTTGCATTGACCACGATACTGGTTATATGAATCACATATGACCATAAATCGTGTCAACACGCTCGATTCACGTAAGATCAGCGTATGTTTGTTTCATTCTGAACGCAAAATGAAATTAACTGCCTCGATTTGTGAGCAAAGAGTTTGAGGAGGTGAAGCGTGGAAAAGCTCTTGGAAACCCCGAAAGAACTGGCCGAGCGCGTTGGCATTCCTGTGTCCAATATTCGCTACCTGATCCGCGAAGACATGCTGGACCACATCTATACGGCCCCTGGGCGTAGAAATCCGAAAATCCCTTCCGGCGCGTGGGAGCGGTACGTCGACAATTTCACGGTGAAAACATGCCCAGAAAGCCATCCCCGCCGCGCCTCGAGCGCGACCGCAAGCGTCCGTCCGAGGGCAACTGGTACATCTACTGGACCGAGGGGGGACGCAGCCGCGAGCACTCGACTGGCACTGGGGATCGCGACCAGGCTGAACTCTACTTCGCAGAGTGGAAGCTAAGGCGCTTTAGGCCAGATCGAGCAGTCGAGCCTTACGAATTCTATGTGGCCGACGCAATTTCGCACTACCTGGCAAAACGGCTTGATTACGTCTCCGATCCGGAGCGCTTGGCCAATGCGGCCAAGCCGATCATCCGATTTTTCGACGGCTACGCCGTTGGTGACATCAATGATGCGCTCATCAAGGAGTATTGCCAGAAGCGACGAAAGGGCCGGGGTGAAAAGGGTCTCAAGGACGGCACGCTCAGACGAGAACTCAGCCTGTTGTCGACCGCTATCAGGCGCGCCGAAGAAGATCAGCTGATCACGCGCAGGATAGCCGTTCGACTTCCACCGAAGCCCGAAGGTCGAATCCGGTTCCTGACGTGCGATGAAGCGATAAAACTTATAAAAGCCTCGCGAAGCTTCGATACCCCTTTGGAAGATGGTGTGCCGACGGAGTCAAAAACCGAACACCTGACCCTGTTTCTCCGTATCGGTTTACTGACGGGCCAGCGGAAGGAAGCGATCCTGTCCTTGCGTTGGTCCGATATCGATTTCAACAGCAACATCATCTACTGGAATCCGGTCGGGCGTCGACGGACCAAGAAAGAGCGCCCGAGCTCAAGGTTGCCCGCGCGCCTGAAGAAACACTTGTTGCGCAGGCGGAAGCGATTTCCGGAAGACGAATTCGTTGTCACCCATCGCGGCAAGTCCCTGCAGAATATCAAGCGTGCGTTTCGATCCGCCGTTGTAGCGGCTGGCCTCGAAGGTCAGGGAGACCGGAAAGTCGTGCCGCACACTCTGAGGCACACTTGCGCAACCTGGCTCATGCAGAAGGGTGCGCCAAAGTGGGACGCCTGCGGCTTTCTGGGGATGACCCTCGAAACGCTCGAAAAGAACTACGGGCACCACCACCCAGACCATCAGCGCGGGGCGGCGGATGCCATCTGACATCCGGATCATTTCCGGAAATAGACCATCACAAACGTTAACAAAGGAGCAGTCAAATGACAACGCATCATAATAAATACAGGGGGTTAGGCTCCGGCCTGATCCTTCGGGAGGCAGGGGTCGGAGGTTCGAATCCTCTCACTCCGACCAGTAAAATCATTTAAAATAGATAGTTAGTAAGGTAATCAGCTCGGTGATTGCCTTTCCATATAATGTTGGGCAGCACCTAGGTAGCACGAGTTTTGCTCATTTTATCATATAACCGAAGCATTGGCACTAAGTGGCGACTACGGCATTGAGGGGGAAATTAGTCACTTACCGACAGTCTTTGTTGAAAATTGAATTGAAAGGTCGCAGTATGCCTTCCTTTGATGGCTGTTTCGCGTGTCTGTTTTTGTTCAATCTGGAAACGATCTAGTTTTATGAGTGCTGATATTCTACCTGCGATACCGACACGTTTACTTCGTTCTGCATACTCTAAAGGCAAATTGGTTCCTTGGGTTGGTGCAGGGTTGTCGAGTGCAATTTTGGGCCAAGGCAGTGCTGGGCGGTTGCCGGGATATCGCGGTATAATCGAATACCTTTGCGAGGAAGCTCTAACAGCAGGTTTGATCGACGCCGCGCAGGCTGCGAGTGTGAACGACGCGTTGGACGCCAATGATTTCTTAGCTGCCGCGGCAAGTGTGCGAGCGAGCATACCTACAAGCCAGTTTAGTCAAATGATGTGGAAACGGCTTTCCATCGAGAGGCCTAAGACTTCACAGCACCATTTGATGCTCAATCTGATGCAATTCCCAATATATCTGACCACGAACTACGACTGGGTGTTGGATGATATTGTAAGGCCCAGGCCAAAGGTTTTGACATATCGCGATCATGAGACTTTGGAGGCGTTGGTGGCCGACGAACTCTCTGCCCCAGGTGAATCCCCTTTCGTGTTCAAGCTGAATGGTGATCTTTCGGCTCCGTCTACAATAGTTCTAGGTCAGGCACAGAAAATAGGTCTCTACGACAAGGAAACGGAGCTTGGACGTGCTCTGAGGGCGGCCATCAAGACACTGATGAGTCAGTGCTCAATTCTCTTTTTAGGGTATTCGTTTGATGCCCCGAGTTATCGAAAGATGATCTTGGAACTTGGAGAAGAATTGGGCAGTGAGTGCCAACCGCACTTTGCTGTGCTGCCTAAAAATGAAGTGAAAAAGATTCCGGAACTGGATGATCTGTCCAGGAAGTCTCGGTTATCTGTGTTTTCCTTTGAGCTGGACAAGAACCCACCCGACGGGGATGAATACCGTGAACTATGGCAGTTTCTAAGCCAAATCCCAGAGAGTGACGGACACGCATCTCTGACCATTGCACCTGAATCTGTGAACCGCTCATTCTTCCTCGTTAAGCGACGGCCAGAATATCTTGAAATGCAAAACGCATTTGAAGCAAGATCGACGGGTTTCAGATTTCTAACACCCACTCTGACCAATGCCTTGGCGACACCAGATTTTTTAGACAAAAAATCTCCAGAAACCTTGGAAAAATTCAAAGGCAAGGAAGGAATCGGGGATTGGGCAAAGTGGAAAGATGACGTGATTGACCAGATGAAGATGCGGGCCGCAACTTTTCGCCACAGAATGGACAATGGCGCAGAAGCACGCATTCTATGCTTTGAAGAAGATACACTTGCAGCAGTCAAAAAGTTGAGCACGGAAAAGGACCGTGTGTCGCTCGCGCGGTATCGTCTTTGTATGGACCTTCACGACATTGAGCATCAGGACATTGAAGTTCGGTTTATTCCGGGCACTTCAGAGTCACGCAGTCTTATGAGCTATGCCTCATTAATCCGACTAAACTCTAACCTCACAACGGATGTTGCCGTAGCATATGCATCACAAGCAACGACATCTGAGTTTGACGCGCATGTTTTTGAAGTTAACACAGAGTTTTCCCGTGACATGCTTGCAATCTTCGAACGGGAATGGGCACGCTCGTTGTCTTTAAATGAAAGTCTTGCAAAACTGCGTAACGCCCTCCGAATTGCAGAAGAGCGATTTATTGACTGAGTGCTGATATGCTTAAGAACTTTCGTAAACACCAGACATTCTTTTGGGGGCAGTTCATAGCTGCACTGGGGGTTTGCGCTGTTTTTGTGACGATCCTAGTTGCAACCCCTATGTTCCAGGGACATTTGAGGGACTACCCCTACTACTTCTACGAGTCGGTAGTGATCATTGCCTTAGTTTGGGCAATCTTTCGATTGTATTCGGCTACATCACATGTCGAGTTTCGAGTTAGAGGGACCAAGATCGATGTTGCAATTGTCTTTGGTGATATTTTTAAACAAAAAGGTTCAATTGTTGTCCCAGTGAGCCCTTACTTCAGGCATAGGCTGAAAGGTTCTCACAAAGGGCAGGTCAATCCAAGAAGCGTTCATGGACAAGTGATTGAGTTATTTTCGAATGCCTCGGATTTTTGTGACGCACTAGCATCAGCGCTGTCCAAGTATGAGAGCATCAGCGGCGGTAATCTAACTGAAGAGACGGCGGCTTACCCGATCGGAACAGTTGCATCGATTCCACGCTCTTCAGCTGTGGCGGGCCAAAGTGGCTTTTTTCATCTGCTTGCGATCACTGAAGAAAACGAAAAAACGGGTAAGACCTCAACAAATTTACCAATGCTCGTCTCTTCGTTAAGCAAAGCGCTCGAGCAGATTACCGCCATGGAAGAGGCACAGAACCTTGTGGTTCCGTTGATTGGAGATCAACACGGCCGCATTGCCCTCGAGGAGGAGAATTTACTCGATATTATTGTCGCGGTAGTGTCCGAGTTTTTTCGTCGCGCTGGTGGCAGCCATACAGTGACAATCGTTCTTCACAAAAACCTACAAGGTAAACTCAAGCTCTATAATGTTCAGCGCGAATGGGCTTGAGGGTTCAAAGCGAAACTTCCTGCCCAACGGTCAAAAGGATTACATTCCTAGAGGTGAACTGGAAATCTGTGCTGCCGTAGTGCGAGACAAAGAACTGTGTTTCGGGAGCACTTTTTGCAAATTCATCAATTTCGTCCAATGCGGCATGGTCTCCGCTCGGTCTATCACGACCGTGCACAATGGCTATCGGTGCGCTTGAAACCGCATCATAAACATCTTTGTTGAACCTGCTATCGGCAGTCCAACCCAATATCGGGTTGCCATTGACGTAAAGAACGAAGCCGTAACATTCATAAGCATGTTCTGACTTAAACAGGTAAAACTTTAGATCTCCGTATTCGATGGGCGTTTCCGTGTCGCCCACAATCCAATCGATGTCTTCATCCGGGTCGACATTCACACTCGGCAGTTCATGCAGCCTATGTTTTCGAACAATCGAAAGAACGGACCTATGTCCCAAAAGGCGAACACGTGCGCCGCGCTGAGTTGCAAGAAACACAGGCAAGTCCCCTGTATGATCGCTATGGTTATGCGAGATGTAGATCGAATGAGGGATTTCTTTTCCCAGGAAACCCACCGCAGAACGCCCGACACCAGCACCCATATCGAGCAATAGGAGTGGCTTGTTGTTCTTCTTAACTACGTATGCGGAACTTGCCTCGCCCGAGGCAAAATTCGTAGCACCACGCCCAATTCCAAGACACTGAACCGAATACATTCGCCAAGTCTCCATAACTTTTGAGTAGCTTAGCTGGGTTTCTATGAGGTCACCAATGCCCAACAGCTCTTTTCTACAAATAATTTCGAAGGGCGACTGCTTGTTTGAAAGCCGCTCGAAATATTAATGATGTTTTTGTTGACATGCTGTGCTGTTCATGCAGCCTATGGCTGTTGAGTGATACGCATATGCAATCTAAGGTTTTCAACGCGAGACATGTTTGACGATTTGTTTGGGCATAGTAATGATAGAAATTCTCGATTAGGGGCCGACGTTGCACCTGTTAGAAAAGGCGCCAACTGGGCTTTGATACCAGCAAAGAGCACTCTGTCGTGAGGGATGTAGGCACATTTACCCGCTTGAAGAGCCTTTCTATTTCTCGTGCAAGGGCTCTGCCTATGTTTGCAAGGCGGATATTCTTTCAAGGGGAATTTATTGTGCAAATAGTGAATTTTATCCGTTTTATTTTCTTACATGGAAGAACTAGTTTCATAAATTTCCACATGACTTGGTGGTCAAAGGTTATTCCAAAATTGGTGCTTGTTTTGGCTGTTTCACCACTCTCCGCAGGTACGCTGGAGCACCCGAATTTCGAAATAAGATTTCTTTCAAAGGAAAGGGTAGAGGAGTTCAAGGGGAATCTCTTTGAGTTAAATGAGCAGGGTAAACTACTACGCGGATTTAGGAGCCATCCAAACGACCCTATTGACTATTCGGTGTTATTAAAAAAAGAAGTCTTGGCGGAGGATTTCGCTAAAGCTTCGTTGGGGTGTCATGATTGTAAGCCCGATCCCTTTTTGTGGAAGGGTTGGAGGATTAGCTATGGAGTTAGTAGGCAAAACAACAATGAAATATTGAGATTCATATTTTCCGCTAGCTCGGATATCTACGAGGTCTTTGAACAAGCTCAAATTTCCCTGGATGCCACCTCAGAATTGAATGGGGCCAACCTAATTGTGGTTTTTGGGGAGAGTGATTTTCTGTTTTCAGAAGCACAGCGATTGAAAGACGGCGAGGGTATCGAATACTATTCGACGCTCAATTCAAACAACAGACAACAAACGAAAGATGGCGCTGGTGGCCTTTTTTTAGATACGAGTTGCAGATTTTTTTCATACGAAAAAGGCTCACTCCGTAAAGCTTACGCGTACCTGACCCCAAAAGACATCAACACTTGCTTCACAAAACAGCTTCTCCTGGCTGCTGGATTGAAGCCATTTGATGGAGTTACTCCCAGTGTTCTGAATACAAACGTAAACTATACTAAGGCCACCGTTGCCGACTTATTGTTCCTTCGGATTCACTACTTCTTGGGAGGTGAGGAATTCGAAAAATTCGATGCTTACAAAAGCGCGGCGTTGGACTTGATAGAGATTGACGATTTCGTTGATCAACTGAGGTAGAAATCTAGTGGTACAACTGAAAAGAGGTCTCAGAACCAAGAATGAAGAATATAGTTTTTTGTTTCTTTGTTGAGAGAAACCATTTGAAATTCCATTTAGGTTTGGATGCATAGTTTCTCAAACTCCGTGGAAATTATTATCCTCTACTTACAATATGACAATTCAGGTTCGCCCATCTATGTCCAGAGATAGCTATGAGCAGCCTCATCTGACTGGTCCAACCTGATTGTTAGTGCATCGTCGGCTTGTTATCCATTGGGATGATGGTTTCGGGTGCTGGCGGGCG